>NZ_JBVJNZ010000014.1:118155-235820 GCF_055583445.1 Streptomyces sp. NPDC104761
TACCCCCCCCCCCCCCCCCCCCCCCCCCCCCCCCCCCCTCCTCCCCCCCCCCCCCCCCTCCCCCCCCCCCCCCCCCCCCCCCCCCCCCCGCCGCGGATTTCACTCAGGACCCGAAGAGAGAATCCAGGCCGAGCAGCGCGGTCCAGTCCCCGCCGCGGAGCTGCCTGTCCCAGGTGTCGAACTCCTTCTCGGAGATCTTGTACTTCTTGACGACGTCGGCCTTCTTCGTCTGCCCGGACTCCACGGCGAGGACGATCCGTGCCCTGTCCAGGCCGGTGAGGTCCGACTTCGGTTTGTCGGGCAGGTCGCCGAGCTCGAGGCAGCCGGGGTGGCCGGGCTTGCCGGGCTCTCCGGGCCGGCCGGGCGCACCACCCTTGCCGCCTTCTCCGCCCTGGCCGCAGTGGGACGAGGGGGCGGCCGGGGCGGTGCGGCTGGTGCCCGGGGTGATGCCCGGCGCGGCCTGGGCGGCGCATGCGGTGCCGGTGGCGAGGGCCACCGTGGCCATCGCCAGGACGAACGGGCGCTGCCAGCGGTTTCTGGACATGAGGGTTCTCCGTGTTCCTTGGTCAAGGTTGGGGCCGGTGGTGGGTGGGGGGGCGGGCCGTGCGGCCTGCGCCCCCACCGTGGCGGGACGGTCAGAAGAGGCTGCCGCCGCCGGAGCCACCGGCGCCGCCCAGGCCGCCGAAGAGGACGCCGAGGCCGCCCGCGCCGCCCTTGCCGCCGGAGCCGCCCTGGAAGATCCCGAAGCCTCCGTTGCCGCCCTTGCCTCCGTTGCCGCCCTTGAGGATGCCGTCGCCGCCGGAGCCGCCGGAGCCCGCGCTGCCGCCGAACAGGCCGGTGCCGCCGTTGCCGCCGGAGCCGCCGTTGCCCCCTATGACGCCGTCGCCGCCCCCACCACCGCCGCCCCCACCACCGCCGGACAGGATGCCGGCGCCGCCGTTGCCGCCCCTGCCTCCGTCACCGCCGGTGCCCAGGACGCTGCCGCCGCCGGAGCCGCCGGAGCCCCCGCCGCCACCGATGAGGCCGCCGCCGCCCGCACCTCCGTCGCCGCCGGCGCCGCCACCGTGGACGAAGCTCACGACAGGGGCGGCCGGCATCGGTGCGGCCATCGCGGCGGACGCCGGCAGGACGACGCCCCCGGTGATCACGGCGGCCGAGGCCGCGAGCGCCGCGAGGCCGAAGCGCCGACGCCCGGAACGGGTTGTGCTGCTGGTGCGAAAAATACGGTTCATGGGTTTTCTCCTGTCGGTACGCGGGGTTTTCTGCCGACCCCTGAAATTCCGGTGCGGATTTCCGTCCCACCGTGCTGCCTCATTTGTGTTCCGGATTTCTTTCCGGTGAGGCCCGCACTTCAAGTAGGCCCTGCGGAGGCCGCACGGTCACGTTCCGAGGGGTCGTGACTTGACCCGGTGGGACGAATCGGGTAAACGGCGCATACGGCCGCCGTGTGGCGGTCAGCGGCCGGTGGAGGCGGAGCGCTCCTGGGCCGGGTCCAGGCCGGCCATCAGCTCCGCGAAGGCCCGTACGGCCGCCGGGGAGGTGAAGAGCCTGTCGAGGCGGGCACGGGCCAGACGGTGCAGGAAGGGACCGCAGTGGGCGCTGTCGCCGGCGTCGTGGACCGTCCGGGTCAGCCAGTGGGAGAACTCCTGGTCGCTCCAGACGCGCCGCAGGCAGCGCTCGGAGTAGGTGCGCAGCGAGGTGTCGTCCCCGTCGCGGACGTGGTCGCGGACGGCGCGGGCGAAGAGGTCGGCGTCGTACAGGGCGAGGTTCATGCCCTTGCCGCCCATGGGGGACAGGATGTGGGCGGCGTCTCCGACGAGGAACAGCCGGCCGTACTGCATGGGGTCGGTCACGAGACTGCGCAGCCGGAAGGTTTCGCGGTCGGTGACCGGGCCCGCGGCCAGGCCGGGGTCGCCGAGCCGGCTGCGCAGCGCGTCCCAGACCCGGTGGTCGGGCCACGCGCCGGGGAGGTCGCCGGGCGGGCACTGGAGGTAGTAGCGGCTGCTGTGCGGCCCGCGGGGGAAGTGGGCGGCGAAGCCCTGCGCGCTGACGGCGAGCAGGGGATGGGCGGGGGGCGGGGCGTCGGCGAGGACGGTGAGCCAGCCGATGCCGTGGTCGAAGGTGTGGGCGGTGAGGTGGCCGCCGGGGACGGCGCTGCGGGTGACGCCGTGGTCACCGTCGCAGCCGGCGACGAACGCGCAGGTGATCGCGTGCGGGGTGCCGTCGGCGGAGCGGTAGCGCACAACCGGGCGCTCCCCCGTCAGGTCGTGCAGGCTGACGTCGGCCGCCCCGAAGCGCAGGTCACCGCCGTCGGCGAGGTGGGCGGCGGTGAGCCGGTGCACGAGAACCTGCTGAGGGCACAGACGCGCCCCGGGGCCCTCTCCGCCGCCGCTGTCGTCGACGAGGTGGCGCACACCGTCCACCCGGAACTCCAGGATGCCGTCGTGCGGCGGTCCGTCCAGCACCAGGTCGGCCAGGCCCCAGGACTCGAACATCCGCACGGCGCGGGCTTCCACGATGCCGGCCCGCTGCCGCTGCGCCACGTGCTCGCGGCTGCGGCTCTCCAGGACGACACAGTCCACGCCGCTCCGGCGCAGCAGAGCGGCAACGGTCAGCCCGGCCGGACCCGCGCCGACCACGACAACGGTCGTGGACTCCCGCACCTCGTCCAACTGCCGCTGCGCCTCGCCCACTTGGCACCTCCGCAGTCAGCCTAAGGCCTCTCCCGCACCTCTGGGCCGCCATGCGGCCGCCGTGGGGATGCACATCGTGCCAAGGCTCGCACGGCGTCGCAGAGCGTCCGCAGCACGCCGGCAGGTCCGTCCCGCTGTCGCCGAGGCAGAGGGGTGAGGCGGCCGTCGAGGGTCCTCAGGCCGGAACCTCCCAGCGCACGTGGAGGGCGGCCGGTTTCCGGAAGACCAGGCCGTGCGGAGAGGCCGGGCGCTGCGGGTCGAGGCGGAGTCCGGGGAGGCGTTCGAGCAGGCGTTGCAGGGCGATGCGGGTTTCCAGGCGTGCCAGGTGGGCGGCGAGGCAGTGGTGCGGGCCGTGGGCGAAGGCCAGTTGAAGGCGGGCTTCGGCGCGGCGGATGTCGAACCGGTCCGGTTCGGTGAAGACGGCCGGATCGCGGTTGGCGCCGGTCAGAGAGACGCTGACGAGGTCGCCGCGGCGGATGGCGGCCGGGCCGAGCACGGTGTCGCGGGTGGCGTAGCGGTCCACCACGGCCGCGCCGGGCTCCAGCCGCAGGGATTCCTCGACGGCTCCGTCCAGCAGGCCGGAATCGGCCTGCACCAAAGCGAGTTGGTCGGGGTTCTGCAGCAGGTGGAGCAGGGCGTTGGTGATCATCGCCTCGGTCGTCTCGATGCCGCCGAACATCAGCACCGCCGCGTTGGAGGCCACTTCGGGCACGTCCAGTTGCCCGGCGGCGGAGACGAGGAGCGAGGAGGCGTGCGGGTCGGCGACGGTTGCCTCGACGGCGGCCCGCAGCTGCGCGTAGGCGGCGGGACCCGCCGGGCCCGCCGTCAGGCCCTCGGTGATGTCCGAGACCGACCGTACGATGGCGTCATACCAGGAGAGCACCGTGTCGGTGGTCGTCCCGACCAGCCCGAGGGCGTCGGTGACGACGGCCACCGCGAGCGGTCCGGCGAAGGCGCGGCGCAGTTCGGCGGCGCCCCCGGGTTCCAGTGCGGTGATGAGGCGGTCGGTCTCCCGTTCTATGAACGCGGCGAAGTTGTCGTGCACCCTTCGCGGCCGGAAGGGGGCCGCGAAGGGCTCACGGTGGCGGGCGTGCGCGGCACCGTCCAGGGACAGCATGCTCGGACCGACGACCTGAGCGGTGGTGAAGCGGGGGTCGTCGACGGTGAAGGTGGCGGAGTCCCTCATCACGTCCAGCCCGAGGTCGCGGCGGGTGACCAGCCAGCCGTTCAGCTCGGGCAGCCATGACACCGGCTCGTGCGCGCGGAGCAGTGCCAGGCGCGGGTGCGGGTCCCGGGCGAGTTCGGCAAGCGTGGTCGCGGCGCCGAGGGGGAAGGTCTCGGCGGTGTTCATCGCGCTGTCCGGCCGGGGGAAGGGGAACGGTTCACGGGGCATCGTAATCACGGCGCCCCGCCCGTACATTCACCGGCCCTGGCGGGCGGTACGCCCACGGGGCCGAGTGGACAGCCTCGGTCGCGGCGCGGTGCAGTTTCCCGGATCCGGCACAGGGCTCCGGCGCCGGCTCCCACGTCCAGGACAGCCGCTCCCGCGGGCAACGTACACCTCGCAGCGCGCGACCCGCGCAGGTCGCCGGACGCACCCGTGGCGCGTCTCAGTCGAGGGGCGCCTTACGGGCGAACCTTGCAGGGCACACCCGGTCGGCGCGTCCACACTGGGGAACGCGTACCAGAACCGTTTTCCTCAGAAGGAAGCCGAGTGTCGTGACCGTTCTTGATCCCTTCACCGACCTGCTCGACTATCCGATGTACGTCGTGACGGCGCAGGCGGGCGAGGAAGCAGCCGGCTGCCTGGTCGGGTTCGCTTCGCAGTGCTCGATCGAGCCCGCCCGGTTCATGGTCTGGCTGTCCAGGGCCAACCGCACGTACCGGGTGGCCGAGCGTGCCGACCGTCTGGCGGTCCACCTCCTCCGCACCGACCAGCACCGACTGGCCCAGCTCTTCGGCGGCGAGACCGGTGACCGCACCGACAAGTTCACCCGGGTCCCGTGGCATCGAGGACCGGGCGGATCACTGATCCTCGACGAGGCCCCGGCCTGGTTCGTCGGCCGCGTGGAGAACCGGGTCGACGGCGGCGACCACGTCGGCTTCCTGCTCGCTCCAGAGGCAGCGGAACGTCTCGCGGGCACCCGGGCTCCCCTGCTGACGCTGCACCATACCCATGACATCACCCCAGGCCACCCGGCCGACTGAGCCGTCGGCCGAGCGGATCTGGGGGTATCGAACGCGGTCGGCCGACGGGTGCCGACGGGTGCCTGGGGACAAGCGGGGCACCGGCACGGCCGCGGTGCCCCGGTCTGCCCGGCCATCCCCCGCCGCGGCCGGAACCGGCCGGTCCCGCCGTTCGAGGGCCGGACCGGCCCGAAGGGGCAGGGGGCGGTGAACCTGTACCCCGCACACGAGAGCCCCGGGACTCG
Organism: Streptomyces sp. NPDC104761; assembly: GCF_055583445.1. Taxonomy (NCBI): domain Bacteria; kingdom Bacillati; phylum Actinomycetota; class Actinomycetes; order Kitasatosporales; family Streptomycetaceae; genus Streptomyces; species Streptomyces sp. NPDC104761. Next base: position 123,281 of record NZ_JBVJNZ010000014.1, read on the forward strand.
TCAAAGGGTCCCGGGGCCGTGGCGCTCAGAGTGGGCGCCGGGTCACACCTGCGGGCCGCCGAACGGGCCGCCGAACGGGGCACCGCCCGCGCCGTAGTACGTGCCCAGTTCGTCCCGGTAGCCCTGGTCGCCGAGATGCTTCTCCCGGTCGAACTCCGGGGCGTCCTTGATCTGTTGCTTGGTGAGGCCGACGAATATCTTCTTCTCGCCCGGGTCGATGCTCTCGACCGTGCTCGCCGGCAGCATGACCTCCTTGCCGAAGATCCAGACACCGGTGTCGACCACCAGGTAGGCGTCGTCGACCTCGTCGGAGTGCTTGTCGACCTTGCCGATGCTGCCGTCCGTGGCCTCGACCTTGTAGCCGGTGAGGTCGGCTCCCGCCAGACGACCCGCGGTCGGCTTGTAACTCCACACATTCTCAGTCACGCGAAAGACAACTCCTCCGGTACACGGAAGACGACAGGGATTTCCCGCCGATCCTCCTTTTCCGTACGCCATACACGGCGGATTCATCACCCGCCTCGGTTGCGAGTGCCCGCCCTCCCGGGTGGCACGCCCCCTGTTCAAGCCAGAATTCGCAGCTCTGGCCGACGCCTCGCCCGAGAAGCCTTTTCACCCGTCAACTACCAGCGGTACCAGCGGCCACTTCCGCCCTTCGGGCGTGCGACGAAACCGACGAGCCACAGAACAAGCACCACGATCGCGACCCACCAGAGAATCTTCAGCGCGAAACCCGCACCGAAGAGAAGCAGGGCCAGCAGGAGAACGAGAAGCAGGGGAACCATGGTTATCAACCTCCGAACCGCCGTATGCCCGTCAATTCCCCGGCCACGCCTGGGAGTCCGTGACGGGATCTTGTCGAGGCGTCCCCTGGAGCCTGGCGGCGCCGCGATGCGGCGACTCGAGTGCGAGTACCCGCCTCCTCGGTCCCCTCGTCGCATTCCGGTGCAGGGGCGAGCAGATCGGCGTACAGACACGCTTCGCTTCGGATGAGTCGGACGCGCTGCCAGGGGTAGCCGGGGCGTGCGTGCCGATCGGCTTTTCATATTCCACCGGGGAAGGCACACGCCCGCGTACCGCGGGAGGTGCCGGACAGACGCGAAGGTGGGCCCCGGCTCCGATCGGCCCATGAACGGCAGAAGCAACCACCGGTATGTCCGAGGAGCATGGGAATGACAAGTGAGCAGTCCGGCCGTGCGACGCTATCCGACCGGTCCGTGACGATGCCCCTGGCGGAGCGCACGGGGTGGGACGCGACGGACGTACGTGCGGTGGACACCGTCCGGGTGCTGGCGGCCGACGCGGTGCAGAAGGCCGGCAACGGCCATCCCGGCACGGCCATGAGCCTCGCCCCACTGGCGCACCTGCTGTTCCAGAACGTCATGCGGCACGACCCGGGCGACGACCAGTGGCTGGGCCGCGACCGGTTCGTGCTCTCCTGCGGGCACTCCAGCCTTACCCTCTACATCCAGCTCTACCTGACCGGCTACGGCCTGCAGCTGCCGGACCTGGAGGCGTACCGCACGTGGGGCTCGGCCACCCCTGGCCACCCCGAACACCGTCACACCCGAGGCGTCGAGATCACCACGGGCCCGCTGGGCCAGGGGCTGGCCGGCGCGGTCGGCATGGCGATGGCGGCCCGGCGCGAACGCGGTCTGCTCGACCCCGACGCCGAGCCGGGCAGCAGCCCCTTCGACCACCACGTCTACGTCGTCGCCTCCGACGGCGACATGATGGAAGGGGTCACCGGCGAGGCCGCCTCCCTCGCCGGCCACCAGGAACTGGGCAACCTCGTCGTCTTCTACGACTCCAACCACATTTCGATCGAGGACGACACCGACGTCGCCTTCAGCGAGGACGTCCCCGCCCGCTTCGCCGCCTACGGCTGGCACGTGCAGACCGTCGACTGGACGCGCACCGGCAGCTACGTCGAGGACGTCGACGCCCTGCTGGCCGCCATCCGCGCCGCACAGGACGAAGACGGCCGACCCTCACTGATCATGCTGCGCACTCTGATCGGCTGGCCCTCCCCCACCAAGCAGAACACCGGCAAGGCACACGGCTCCGCGCTCGGCGAGGACGAGGTCGCCGCGACCAAGCGGCTGCTGGGCTTCGACCCCGAGCAGCACTTCGCCGTGGAAGACGCTGTGCTCGCGCGCACCCGCGAGGCCGCGGAGCGCGGGCGGCAGGCCCACGCCGAGTGGGACGAGGCGTTCGCGGCCTGGCGGACGGCCAACCCCGACCGTGCCGCGCTGCTGGACCGCCTCCAGGCGCAGCGGCTTCCCGACGGCTGGACCGAAGCCCTGCCAGAGTTCGCCGCCGACCCCAAGGGGATGGCCACGCGTGCCGCGTCGGGCAAGGTGCTCAGCGCGCTCGCCCCGGTCCTGCCGGAGTTGTGGGGCGGCTCGGCCGATCTGGCCGGGAGCAACAACACCACCATGGACGGCGCGCCGTCCTTCGTGCCCGCCGGGCGCCAGACCAACGACTGGAAGGGCGGCCCCTACGGTCGCACTCTGCACTTCGGTGTCCGAGAGCACGCCATGGGCGCGATCCTCAACGGCATCGCCCTGCAGAGTCTGACCCGCCCCTACGGCGGCACGTTCCTGACCTTCTCGGACTACATGCGGCCTGCCGTACGCCTGGCCGCCCTGATGAAACTGCCCACCACCTACGTGTGGACCCACGACTCGATCGGCCTGGGCGAGGACGGCCCCACCCACCAGCCGGTGGAACACCTGGCCGCCCTGCGAGCCGTCCCGGGCCTGGACGTGGTCCGCCCCGCCGACGCGAACGAGACCGCCGCCTGCTGGCGCACCGTGCTCGAACACCGGGACCGTCCCGCCGCACTGGTCCTGACACGGCAGAACGTACCCGTACTGGACCGCGGCAGCGGCGCGCACGCCCCCGCCCGGAACGCGGCCCGCGGCGGCTACGTCCTCGCCGACACCGCCGGGGGCGGTACGACCCCGGATGTCATCCTTGTGGCGACCGGCTCGGAGGTGCACATCGCCCTGGCTGCCCGCACGCTGCTGGAGACCGACGGCCTCGCGGTGCGGGTCGTGTCGATGCCCTGCCGGGAATGGTTCGCCGCCCAGCCCCCCGCCTACCAGGACGAAGTCCTCCCGCCCGCCGTGCGGGCCCGGGTCAGCGTCGAGGCCGCCGTGGGCCAGGGCTGGCGGGATGTCGTCGGCGACGCCGGACGGATCGTCAGCCTGGAGCACTACGGCGCCTCCGCCGACTACGAGCGCCTGTACTCGGAGTTCGGCATCACGCCCGAGGCGGTCGCCGCGGCCGCCCGCGACAGCATCCGTGACGCCCACCGTGCCCCGCGCCCCGGCGGCCACCGCCACACCTCCGCCCCCACCAGCGGGGGCACCCTGGACCGCCCCTGAGAACTCCCACGCCGGTCCCGTGTCCGAGGGCGAACGGAGGGAGGCCCCTCCGAGGCGCACCGTGATGCGGACGAGCCGATTTCCATGCCCAGGTGAGGACGGAGCAGAGGACGGATCATGCCACGAAGCCGCGAAGAAGCCCGGTTCAGACATCCGCGGCACGAACGCCGGGGAGAGGCCCGGCTGCCAGGGGTGGCAGCGACGCTCATCGCCATCGCGCTGTACCTGTTTCTGCCGCAACGGCTCCTGATCGCCCCCCGCTACGTTCTGCCCGCCCTGGAAGGGGTCCTGCTCATACCCCTCGTGGCGATCAATCCACGACGGCTGACCCGGCAGACGCGAGCGTTCCGCGTGCTCTCGCTGACGCTGGTGGCGGTGATCGCGGCGAGCAACCTCCTCGCGCTGGGGACCCTGATCCACGACCTGGTGTCCGCCGGAGTGAAGGACGGCAGGGAACTGCTGGTGGCCTCGTTGCAGATCTGGCTCACCAACGTCATCGTCTTCGGTCTTGCCTTCTGGGAGCTGGACCGCGGCGGCCCGGTCAGCCGGACCCAAGCGCCCCGTGAGGAAATGCCGTTGGCCGACTTCCGGTTCTCACAGGACGAGAACGACGGCGCCGTCCAGGAGATCTCCGACGGCTCCAGCAAGACCTCTGACTGGGTGCCCACGCTGATGGACTACCTGTACGTGTCGGTGACCAACTCCACCGCTTTCAGCCCCACGGACACCATGCCGCTCTCCTCACGCGCCAAGTTCCTGATGAGCGTGGAGAGCGTCGCCGCCCTCCTGACGTCGCTCCTCGTGATCGCCCGCGCGGTCAGCATGCTGCGCTGACAGCCCTGGAAAGCCGTGCGGCGACGAGGCGCTTGTCTGCTCGTCCCGCCGTCTCGGCACTCCGCCGGCCGGGCAGAACCTCAGACAGCCGGGTCATGGGCGAGGGTGGCCGCGGTTTCGAGCATGAGAGCGTGGACGAAAGCCTGCGGCAGATTGCCCCGCAACTGCCGTTGGGCGATGTCGTACTCCTCGGAGTACAGGCCTGCAGCCCCGCAGGCGTCCCGGTTGCGCTCGAACCAGCGGTGAGCCTCGACCTCCTGCCCCTGCTGGTGTTCGGCCAGTGCCGTCACGAAGCCGCAGAGCAGGAAGGCGCCTTCCGCCTCCTCCAGCGGGCGGTCGCCGTGCCGGAAGCGGTAGGCGTAGTGGTCGTGGGTGAGGTTCTCCGTGTAGGCGCGGAGGGTGGCACGGGTGCGCGGGTCGTCGGGCGGGAGCAGCCCGCGTACTGGGGGAAGCAGCAGGGCGGCGTCCGGTCGGACGTCGTCCGGGGAGCGTTGCCAGTGTCCGTCAAAGTGCACCGCGCGCGCCGTGGTGTGCGCGAGAATCGCGTCGGCCAGCCCGGTCCAGTCGCCCTTACGGGCGGCGTGCGGCATCGCGTGGGTGATGCGCCGCAGTCCCGCCGCGCAGATCAGACGGCTGTGGGTCCAGGCGCGGTCACCCAGCTCCCAAAGGCCGGCGTCCGGTTCGTTCCAGCGGGCCGCGATGGCGGCCACCGCCGTCTCGGCGGCCCGGGAGGCGTCCTGGTCGAGCCGGTCGTGGCGGGCGGCAGCGGCGAACAGCAGCAATGCCTCGCCGAACACGTCGAGTTGGAACTGGCGGTTGACGTGGTTCCCGATCCGGTCGAAGCCGCCCGGATAGCCGGGCAGTTCGAGCGTGCGCTGGTCGGGGACCGGGCCGCCGTCCACCGTGTACGCCGGTTTCAGCTTCGGCCCGTCCTCGTGCAGTCGGGCGGCGACGAAGCGAACCGCCTCGTCCAGCAAAGGGTGCTGTCCGGATGCGGCCACCGCCTCACCCGCGTAGCACTGGTCGCGGATCCACGCGTAGCGGTAGTCGTAGTTGCGTCCCTCTTCGGAGCGCTCCGGCAGGCTCGTCGTGGCCGCGGCGGCCATGCCTCCGTCAGCACTGGTCATGCCCCGCAGGACGGCGTACGACCGCCGTGCGTCGCCGACGGCGACGGTGTCGTCCAGGGCGGGCACGGTGTCCGACCAGGCGCGTTCGGTCCGGGACCACTCCGCGGACGGAACCGGAAGGCGGGCGCCCGACAGCGGAGACTCACCGACTTCGAACACCAGGTCGTGCCACTGTCCGGCCTCCAGGGCCAGGTCGAGAGTGAACCGAGCGCCCGTGCGACCGGCCTCGCAGAGTACGGCGTCACCACCACCGGTCCAGCGCAGGTACAGGTCGCCGAGCCGCGCGGTCCACACACCGTCGTCGTCACGCCGCGCCTCCCGCAGGGGCTGGGTGCCGTATTCGGCGACGGGATGCAGCACCACCCGGACCCGGCCCGCTCCCTCGGTCGCCCGCACACGTCGCAGCAGCACGAGTCGGTCCCGCTCCCCCGGGAACGCCAGCGCTTCCCGGCACTCCACGATCCCGTCCTCGGTGACCCAGCGGCTGCGCCAGATCAGGGAGCCCTCCTCGTAGTGTCCGCCGGGGACGAAGCGCCCCCTGGGTGTGACGGCGTAGAGGCCGGAGCCACCGATGAGGGTGGAGAACACCGCGCCGCTGTGCCACCGGGGAGCGCACAGCCAGCAGATCTCCCCGCGCGGGCCGACCAGTGCCCCGCGCTCGCCGTCGGCGAGGAAGGCGTAGTCGTGCAACGCCTGCGGCGGGTACGCGACGTGCTCGTCCGGCTCACCCGGCTTGGGCGTCCTGGGCCTGTCCATCATGGCTTCCTTCCTGTCCGTGCCCGCTGCCGCTGCGTCTGTCCGGTCCAGTTCCTGTCCGCCGGTTCGGCGCGGAGGGTCAGGCCGTGCCCGGAGGGCCGTCGGCACCCGGTCGGATGCTGCCGCCTCCGGACCGGGGGTTCCGTCGCTGAGGAGGTCCTCGATGCGCGTGTGGTCGTGGAACTGCTGCAGAAGCCACAGGCTGGGGCTCACGGCAGCCAACGAGGGCTCCGAGCGGAGAGGCACCCGGGTACCGCGACACGGGTTCCCGGTGATCAACAGGGCTAACGTCCGGCCGGAGGTGAACGGACCGGAAGTCGAGCCGACGGTGCACGGCCGGCGCGGCGCGGACCGCACGCCTCGCAGTCAGTCGATCAGGGTGGCAGCGGGGTCCGACGTGGTGCCGGTCGCCGTGCGGGCGGCGGGCCGGCCGCTGGCTCAGTACGAAACGTAGCGGTCGCGAACTGCCTGCCGTCGGACCTCTCACGACCGCGGCATCAGGTCGGCGACGGTCCTCTCCAGGAAGGGCAGGGCGCGCTGGACCCAGACGGCCAGGGCGATCGACGCGGTCACCGCGGCCAGGGCGACCGGGCCCAATGGGGTGCAGCCGAAGAAGCGGCTGACTCCCGGTGTCTCGATGAGCGCGAGCAGAACGGCGGCCGAGCCGAGGGAGGCAAGACGAACCAACCCGCTGCCCCGGCGGTCCAGCAGGGTCTGGATGAGCTGGGTGCCGACCACCGCGGCCAGCGCCATCGTGCTGGAGCGACGCGCAGTTCCGGGCGTGGCCCGGCCGATGAGCCAGGCCATGAGCGCGCCCGCACTGGTCGTCATCGCACGGTGCCGGATCTGCCGGAGCAGCGGCGCTCCCAGCACGGCCGACGGTGCCGCGGGGCCCGGCTGCGCCTGCGTCCCCTGAGGCGTCACCGCCACCGCCATAGCCGGGAACAGGTCGGTGAGGAGGTTGACCAGCAGCATCTGGCGGGTGGACAGCGGAGCCCGGCCGGCCAGCAGCGTCCCCAGGACACCGAAGCCGATCTCGCCCGCGTTGCCGCCGATGAGGATGGCGACCGCGTCCGCGACGCTGTGCCACAGCGCCCTGCCCTCGCACACGGCGTCGATCAGTACCGTCAGGTCGTCGTCGGTGAGGACGAGGTCGGCGGCGTTGCGGGCGGCCGCGGAGCCCCGTGCGTTGATGCCCACGCCGATGTCGGCGGCTCGGATCGCCGCCGCGTCGTTCGCGCCGTCGCCGACCATGCCGACGACCCGCCCCGCGTCCCGCAGCGCCTCGACGACCTGGAGTTTCTGCTCCGGTGCCACGCGCGCCACCACCCCCGCGTCACGGAGCATCCGGGCCCTGCCCGTCCGGTCGGCGGCCGCGAGGTCGTCGCCGGTCACCACGACCGTGTCCTCGGGCCAGCCCAACTCGGCGGCGATCGAACGGGCGGTCTGCGGATGGTCGCCGGTGAGCATCACCGGGCGTACGCCCTCCTCGTACAGGCTGCGCACCAGGGCCGTGGAGGTCTCGCGCGGGGTGTCCGCGAGACCGAGCAGACCGATGAACTCCAGCCGCTCCAGGGGCTGTTCGAGGACACCCGAAGCGGTCTCGGCGTCGCCGAGGCGGTGCTCGGCGACGGCCAGGACGCGCAGTCCCCCGGCGGCCAGTGCCTGTGCCGTCTCCGAGGCGTGTGCGGGGAGGCCGGAGCATGCGGGCAGCACGGTTTCCGGCGCCCCCTTCACCACCAGCAGGAGCGGTCCGTCTCCGGGCCGGCCGACGGCGGCGGCATAGCCGCGGGCCGCCTCGAACGGAAGGGCCTCCGATTCCTCCCATGCGGGGTCGGGTCCGGCCGTGTCCAGGACCGCCGCGTCCGTGGCGTGTTCCGGCGGGCTGTCGCCGTCGCCGCCCCGGGGGCAGGCCCGGGCCGCCGCCCGCAGGATGTCCGCCGCCGCCTCGTCATGGGGCCGGTGGCTCCGCCCTTCGGTGTCGGCCACCTTCACCAGGCGCAGGGCGTTCTCGGTGAGTGTTCCGGTCTTGTCGAAACAGATGGTGTCCATCCGGCCGAGCGCCTCCAGCGCGCGGGGTGCCCGGACCAGGACCCCGCCCCGGCTGAGCCGTCGGGCGGCGGCCAGCTGGGCCACCGTCGCCACCAGCGGCAGACCCTCCGGTACGGCGGCCACGGCGACGGCCACGCCCCCGCTCACCGCCTCCCGGATCGGGGTCCCGCGCAGCAGGGCGAGGCCGGTGACCGCGGCACCGCCGCCCAGGGTCAACGGCAGTGCGTGAGCGGTGAGTTCGTGCAACCGCGCCTGCACTCCGCCGGCCGGGGGCGTGCGCGCGGCCAGATGGACGGCGCGGGCTGCCTCGGTGCGCTCACCGGTGTCGACCACGACCGCGCGGGCGTGGCCGGCCGCCACCGTCGTGCCTTCGAAGACCATGGAGTGCCGGTCGGCCACCGGTACGTGGGGGGTCGCCGCGGTGTGCTTCTCCGTCGGTACCGACTCCCCGGTCAGCGCGGACTCGTCGACCTCCAGGCCGTCCTCCGACAGCACCCGGGCATCGGCCGGCACCACGTCGTCCGTGTGCAGGTCGATGACATCGCCCGGGGCCAGGCGTGCCGCGTCCACGGTGTGCGTGTCCGGCTCATCGGGGGAGTCGGCCACCCGGGCCTGCCGCTTCTGCTCGGCGAGCAGCCCGGACACGGCCCGCTCGGCCCGCAGCCTCTGGATCGCGCCGACCAGAGCGTTCAGGTCGAGGGCGCCGACCACCAGCAGCGCGTCCACGGCCGAGCCGACGATCGCGGACGCGGCCGAGCCCACGACCAGCACCGGTGTCAGCGGGTCGTCCAGTTCGCTCCGCACGGCTGCGGCGATCCGCCGAGTCCACCGCACCGGCCCGAGCAGCGGGTTCCGGGACGGCCGGGCCTCCTGCTGCCGCTCCTCGGGCGGTTCCGTCCGCCGCTCCTGCTCCAGCCGCCGCAGGGTCTCCCGTGGGCCGAGTTCGTGCCAGTGCACCCGGGCCCTGGGGTGCGGGACCTCGGCCCTCGCCACCCGCAGGGCCGCCATGGCACCCGACAGCAGCGCGGTCGCCGCGGCGCCGTCCACCGGCGCATGCCGCAGCCCCGGCAGCGCGGCGAGTCTGCCGCGGCCGCTCCGCGACCCGCCGACGGCCACCAGCAGCCCGGAGAGCGCGGCACCGGAGCGGGCCAGGATCTGTGCGTGCCGGCCCACCCGGCGCGCGGCCGGTATCGCGGTCAGTAGCCGCCACACGTCGGGCAGTCCGTGCAGGGCGAGGGCGTCGGCGCCCCAGACGACCGCGCTGTCGGAGTCGGTGAGCGCGAGCGCGATGTCGCCGGCGAGCAGCCCGGCCAGCACCCCGTGCCCCCTGTCGGACCACAGCCGGGCCACCGTGATCACCGCGCCGGAGTCCTCGGGCAGGGAGCACACCACGTCGTCCAGCGGCCGTCGCGCGTCCACCACCTGGTCGGCGAGGCCGGTGAAGTCCTCCAGCGCCGGGTCGTCCACGAGCACGACCCGCAGTCCGGCGCGCCGGGCCGCGTCCAGCACCGGCTCCGTCCAGGGATCGGTCTCCCCGTCCTCGGTGCACACCGCACTGGGGTGCAGGACGATCGTGCCGGCCAGCTCCAGCTCCCGCAGCCGCTCCGGATCGCGGAAGAGCAGCCCCGACCGGGCCAGTACGGCGCTGAGCACCGCCTCGAAGGCGGTCGGCCCGTACCGGGCGGCCTTCGGAGAGCCCGCGAGCACCGCCTCCGCCGCCTCGGCGACGTCGTGTTTGACCAGCAGGGTGGCCGCCGCGCCGAGCACACTGCCGGCGAAGGCGTGCGTGGCGTAGTCCTGGGCGGGGGTGGTGCGCAGGGCCGGGCGCGGATGGCCGCCGTCGCCGATGCTCGGCCGGCTCGGGCGGCACAGTTCGTCGTGGAACAGCTCGAAGGCGGCCGCCCGCGCCGTCGTGTCCGCGAGCCGGCAAGCGCGCAGCGCCCCGTCGAGCAGCAGCGCGGCCGGCGTCTGGCCTGCTCCGTGCGCGGCGGCGTTCGCGCAGGTCAGCAGGAGGTCCATGGCGTCGGCGCCCAGGTGGGCGCGGAGCAGGCCGCGGAAGCGCGGGTTCTCCCGCAGCACCGTCACCACCGCGGTCACCGCGCGCGGCGTCGGGGGCAGCCGCAGGGCGTACGCGGCGACGCCGATGCCGGTACCGACCAGGTCGGCCGTGAGCGTGGCCAGCGCCGCCCGGATGCCGGCCGTGTCGGCAGGGTGCGTGACCCCGTCTACGTCGTCGTCGACCGCGACGAGACCGTGCCGGGCGGCGAGGTCGGCAGCGCGTGCCATGACCTCGTCGGCGACCGTCTCCTCGGCCGCGGCCACCACCAGACGGCCGAGCCCGTCGTCCCAGTAGGCGAACAGGACGTCCGGATGCTCGCACAGTGCCGTGGCGACATGTCCGGCGAGCCGGGGCAGGCCACCCGCGGCCCGAGCCCGCTCCCCGTCGGCCGCCCGCAGCGCGAGGTGCGCCCGGGCGCCGGACCGCCACCGCTGCTCGGACCCGAGCAGCGCGTTGCGCGCGGCCCGCGACATCCGGGTGGCCGTGTCCAGGCTCCTGACGCCGGCCCGCGCGGCCCCGGCCGCCGCCCCCGCGACCGCGCCCACCCCTGGTGCTGCGGCCCTGGCCAGCACCCGGGGTGCCGCGGACAGGGTCCGTGCGGCGACGGACGGCAAGGTCGGCAAGGTCGGCAACCCGAGCGTCATCGCGTATCAGCCCCGGCTCACGTCAGCTGGTGGGCGGTGCGCTGGTCGGGCCGGTGGGCGACGGCCCCGGCCCTTCGTCCGCGGGCGGCGCATCCGCGTCCCCGGAAGGGGTCGCCTCGTTCGCGGGAGGCGCTGTCCGGGCGCCGGGCGGTGTCAGCGGGTCGGTGGGCGGGGTGGCCGGGACGGCGGCGGGTGGCACGGGCTGTGCGGCCTGGTCAGCGTGTGCCGCGGCCTGTTCAGCCGGTGCCTGCGCCAGGCCGGTGTCGGGTGCGACCGGTTCGTCCGGCGGTGACGGCGGCCCACCGGGTTGCGTCCCAGTGCCGGCGGGTATCTCGTCCTCCCTCACGGGCCCCGGAGCAGTCGGGATCTGCTGCCCGGCCACGGCCGAGTCGCCCATGGCCACATAGGCGCCGTGTCCCGCGCCCTCCGTCTCCTCTTCGTGCAGCTCCGGGTGCGAGGTCTCCGCGCTCGGTGCGGGCCGGGACTGGGTCAGCCAGGCCACCGCCGCACCGGTCAACGCGACCGGCCACTCCACCACTCCGGCCACACCCAGCACCCCGGCTCCGGCGTACACGGCCAGCCGGCGACTTCGGGGCGACACGGCACCGATCTTGTCCAGTGTCTCCTCGGCGGCCCTGCTCATGACCCCGACACCGGGAACCCGGCGCGCCGCCGAGGCCGCGTTGCGCAGGGGCGCGGTAACGGCCGAGGACGACCTCTGCTCAGCCATGACTACTCCTCGTCAATGCAGGGATCACGTTCTCTGCCTGCTGAGTGCCCCTGAAACACACCAACCATCCCGAATTAACGGGACATTTCATGATGATTCGCGCGTACGAGGTGCTCGGCGCCGAGGAGGAAGCAGGAAGCACCATGCAGCGGCTCGTCGTTTTCACACCGGCCGGACGGGCACCCGGCAGATGACCGCGCAGTAACCGATTCGGGCGGCGTCAGCCTCACCCCTCAGCCGGGCTGAACGGGCCCGGGGGGGCGGACAGGGCGGATGCAGATCCGGCTCGTTCTGGTGCAGCCAGTGGCTGTGATGTGCCAGGAGATCACATGAAGGCGGCAGCGGAAGGGACCGTACAGGCCGGCACGCGCGGGGTGCTGATGATCTGGGTGCTGATGATCGGCCCTCTCGCCCACTTGGCACGGCCGGTCCCACCTGACGGCGCACCTTGGCCCGCCGACGGCCGACGGCTTCGAGCCGCTCCCGCTCCGCCCGCCGCTCAGCCGATCTGCTCGGCGCCCGCCACCCGGACCGGCCGGCCATGTCGCGAGCCGGCAGGTCGAGCGGAGTGTCGTCGTTCCCACACCACGGCCCGGCGAGCGTCCGACGCAATCGCGGAAGACGCTCCGACCGGGTGACAAGGAGTGATGCGATCATGCCGACCGCGACGGACCGGGCCAGGGCCAAGGCCCTGCTCACTGCCCACGGGCGGACCTACGCGGAAGAGGCCGGCGTGAAGCTGCGCGACACGCCGCAGCCGCTCTACCAATTGCTGGTTCTCGCCCACCTGCTCAGTGCGCGGATCAGGGCGTCCGTGGCCACGGACGCCGCGCGTGCCCTGTTCGACGACGGGATGCGCAACCCGAAGCGCATGAGGGAAGCCACCTGGCAGCAGCGCGTGGACGCCCTCGGCAAGGGCCACTACCGCCGCTACGACGAACGCACCGCCACCCAGCTCGGCGACGTGGCCGACCGGCTGCTGGAGCGGTACGGCGGCGACCTGCGCAGGCTCCGTCAGGCCGCCGACGGCGACGTCGGGGAGTGCAAACGCCTGCTGCGCGAGCTACCTGGCATCGGGCCTGCCGGTGCGGACATCTTCCTGCGGGAGGCACAGGGCGTCTGGCCCGAGGCCGCGCCGTACTTCGACACCAAGGCCCTCCAGGGCGCCGCCCGGCTCGGTCTCCCGAAATCCCCGGACGCCGTCGCCCGCCTGGCTCAGGAGAAGGACTACCCAGCGCTTGCGGCCGGCCTGGTGCGGGCGGCACTCGACAAGCGGGTCGCGGAGGACGTCACTGCCAGATCCCTCGAGATCGAGCCCACATCCGCGGATTAGAACGTGGTGCTGCGCGCTGGGCTCGGTCGGCCGGCACTGAACAACGCCCGTTCCGCGCGCACCGTCAGGCGGCGTCGCCCGCTGTCCGGGTACTCGTACAACGCGTACTCGTACAACGCGACCGCACGTGGGCGAAGAGAAGCAGGAAGAGAAGTAAGGGGACGAGCATGACGACACCGATGCCGGGCACCCGCCCGCAGCTCCGCAAGGTCCGCATGGACCTGCTGGGGATCTACCTCAACGACCACCTGGCAGGTTCCACGGTCGGAGCCGGACGCTCCGAGTTCATGGCCCGAACGCACCGCGACCCGCCATACGCGGAACCACTGCGGCACCTCGCGGCCGAGATCGCCGAGGACCGTGAGGCCCTGCTGCGCATCATGCGCAGCCTGGGCGTGCCACAGCGCCGCTACAAGGTCGCGGCGTCCGGCGTGGCCGAGCGGCTGGGGCGTCTCAAGAGCAACGGGCGCCTCTACAGGCGTTCACCTCTCACGCTGGTCGTTGAACTTGAATTCCTCCGGCTGGGGGTGAAGGGCAAGGAGCTCGGCTGGCGCACCCTGCGCACCCTGGCCGAGGCTGACGGCCGCCTCGAGGAGCGGGAACTCGACGGGCTGCTGGCGCGAGCCGAGCGGCAGATGAGCACGCTGGAGGAGCTGCGCGTCACAGCGGTCCGGGACGTGTTGCTCACCGGCTGACGCGGAGCGGCAAGACCGACGAGCCGGCCGTTGGGCCCCGGCAGGTGCCCGGGAGAGCGGGGCGCCCCGGGGCTCCGCCAGGGCCTGGGCCGCGGGCACGGACGGCCGCCTGCCGGTCGCTAGCCGAGCGTCCGGTGCGGATCGCGCCGCGAGACGTCCGCCCACGCCGTCGGCAGCTCTCGTTCGAGCCTGGCGGCCTCGGCCTGCTCGTGTCCGTACAACAGACCCCAGACAAAGGAGGGTTCGCCGGCCGCGTGTGCCGCCAGGGTCATCTTGCGCAGGGCGTCCCTGGCCACGACGCTGTCCTGGTGGTCCCCGAGCACCTTCTGGACGGCTTTGACGCGTTTGCCCAGGCGCTTGGCGGGTTTACCGAGTGCGTCACGCGCCGGCTCCGTGGCATACCTCGTCTTCTTGGCCGCCTTACGGGCCCCGTGGAGGGCGGTGTCGCGTTCCGGCCCCGGCGAGAGTTCCAGCGCGCGGGAAACGCGGCCGGCAAGACGGTCGTATTCCTTGAGGACGGCCTTGGCCATCACGTTCTCCGGCTTCCGGGTGGCCTTGCGGCGTAGCGGGGGCTGTTCCGTCAGCGCTGCCAGAGAGTCCAGAAGGGCGAGGTAACGGGGTGAGTTGAGGGCGTCGAGGGTGCGCTGGTGCGCCTCGGAGCTGTTGTTGAGGTCCCACACCTGCAGCCGTGCGGCGACGGGACCGAAGACCAGTTCCGCAGGCAGCGCGTCGATCCTCGAACCCCACCTCTCCCGGAGCACTTCCTGGTCGCGCTCCGCACCCAGTTCGTTGCCCAGCCACTTGAGTTCTTCGCGGACGGGATCGGTGACCCTGCGGTCGAGGACGGACCGGTAGGAGCGCAGCACGCTGCGCAGCCGCCGGCATGCGACGCGCATCTTGTGCACCGAGTCGGGTACGTCCCGGCGTGCCGCGGGGTCCAGGCTCACCAGGGTGCGAACCTGCTCTTCCACGTAGTCGAGGACCGCTTCCCCGGCCGATCCGGGCACCACGGTCCCGGCGGCGATCCCGCCCCGCAGACGGGGTGCCCCCACCGTCGTCTCCTCCAGAGCCCGGGCCAGCTTGGACGGCGAGTCGGCACGGCTTATGCCGCTCTTGCGCAGCGTCTTGTCCACGACGTCCAAAAGCGCCGGGTCGGTGTCCGCCGTGAGTTCGACCTCCATCTCGGTCCAGGAGGCCGTCGTGTTGGTGACCAGCAGGGACTCGGCGCGCACCGCGTCGATGGTCAGCTCGGCGAGGACGGCGTTCCCGGAACCGACGAGCTGCCACAGGCCGCGCCTGGAACGGATCCGGACGACCGGCAGCACGTCCGCTCCCCGGGTACGGGAAAGGGCCAGGTCGCGCAGAGCGTCCGGAAGGGTGTCGGACAGCGGGGCCCGCACCTCTTCGCGGCTGTCCCCGGAGAGCGGCAGTTTCAGATGCCAGCCCGCGTCGGCTCCGCCCGTCCTTCGCCTGAGCGCGGCCGAGGCACCGGCCAGGCGCAGGTCGGCCGTGTCGTAGTAGACGGCGTCCACATCCTCGGTGCCCCGGTCCACGACGGACACGATGTCGCCCACTCCGGTGAGGTCGGGCAGCCAAGTCGTGTCGTCAGCCGACGGAGCGTCGTACTTTCGCTCTGTTTCCTGCTTCGTGTCGGTCATGTCCTGCGCGTACACCTGTGCGCCCGGGACAAACGTCCTCGTGGGCCAGCCCACTGGCACGGCCGCGGGCAACCTGGCCCTCGGACAGCCGCACGGGCCGGCGCGGTGAGCGGTGTGGGGGGGGTGAGGGCACCCGACCCGACATCCCGCCGACGGGCGCGCTTCGCGACCGCCTGGAAGAAAGTCGTGGGCCGCTGTCGATCCGGCCGCATGCTGTTCGACGTCATGGTGTGGGGCGTTGGGCCGCACGATGACACGAGAGGGTTCGGTGAGGACGCGGATGGATCAATTGCTGAGAGTCATGAACTTCATGGTCTCGAGTGACGGCATCGGTGCCGGTGAGCATCAGAGTCTGGAGAAGCCGTTCGGCCTCGACGGTCCGGAACGGCTGTTCTCCTGGGCCGGAGCGACGGCCAGCTGGCCCATGCGCACGGATCCCGGGGGGAGCCGGGGCCTGGACGACTACTTCACGCGGGACTTCCCGCGCAACATCGGGGCCGAGATCATGGGCCGCAACAAGTTCGGGCCCCAGCGCGGGCCCTGGCAGGACCACGAGTGGCGCGGCTGGTGGGGCGAGGAGCCCCCGTTCCGCACGCCGGTGTTCGTCATGACCCACCACGAGCGTCCCTCGTTCACGCTCTCCGACACCACGTTCCACTTCGTCGACGGTACCCCGGCCACGGTTCTCGAACGGGCCCGGGAAGCGGCGCGGGGCAAGGACGTCCGACTGGGCGGCGGGGTCACCACGGTCCGGCAGTTCCTCGATGCCGACCTCGTGGACACCCTGCATGTCGTGGTCTCGCCGGTGACGTTCGGGTCGGGGCTACGGCTCTGGAAATCCCCCGACGAACTGCTCGACCGGTTCCACCTGGAGGTCGTGCCCAGCCCGAGCGGGGTGACGCACCACTTGTTCTGGCGAAGGTGACACGAGGAGGCCCGGACCGCCGCCAGCCGTGAGTGCGCGGACTCCGCCGCGACGCGGCCCGGTCGTCCCGTGCGGGACGACCGGGCTGCGGCCGGGTGACGCGATGTGCCGTTACGGCTTCACGCGGACGATCTGCGGGTCGTGGTCGCTGGTCTGGTCGGCGAACTCGCTGTTGATGTGCACCACGTCGTAGTCGGCGCCGTGCTTCAGGCCCGGGCTGACCAGGATGTGGTCGAGGACCTGGGAGTTGCCCTCGTAGACGTACGAGTAACGCTCCTTGACCGGCAGGGTGTTCACCAGGTCGGTGAGGATCTCGCCGTTCTCCGTGAGCGAGGTCGCCGCGGGCGAGAACTGGTAGTCGTTCAGGTCGCCCAGGACGACCAGGTCCGCCTTGGGGTTCGCCTTCTCCAGCGACTCGACGAACTCCCGCTCCACCAGCGCCTGCCGGTTGCGCTGGGCCTCGGAGCTGCGGACCGGCGGCTGGAAGCGGCTGTCGATCGCCTGGTCGCCGCCCTTGCTGTTGAAGTGGTTGGCGACGACGAACAGCGTCTTGCCGCGGAAGGTGAACTCGCCCGCGAGCGGCTTGCGCGAGTCGGTCCACGCGCTGTCGGTGGGCGCGATCCGGCCCGGCGACGCGGTCAGGTGTGTGTCCGCGCCCGTACCGGTGACACCGACGGCCGTCGTGGAGTCGCCGCCCGGCCGGTCGTTGAACTGCACGCGGTCGGGGTTGAACAGGAACGCCTGGCGGATGTTGCCGCCCGGCTGGCCGCCGTCCTTGTCGTTGACGGGGTCGATCTGCCGCCACTCGTAGCGCGGGCCGCCGGCCGCCACGATCGCGTCGACCAGCTTGCCGAGCGTCTTGTCGGCGGCGACCGTGCCGTCGTCGGTGGCGCCGCTGTTGTCCTGGATCTCCTCCAGGGCGACGATGTCGGGCGAACGCAGGTTCGTCACCAGGCCCTTGGCCAGCGCGTCGAACTTCGACTGCGCGTTGCCCGGCGCGAGGTTCTCCACGTTGTACGTGGCGACGCTCACCTGCGAGGAGCTCTGCTTAGCCGTCACCTCGGGCTTGATGCCGCCGCTGCGGACGGTGCCGATGGTGCGGGCCTGTACCGCGTACGTGCCGCCGAACTGGTTGTAGTCGAGCGGGCCTTCGGTGGTGCCCTCCAGTGTGTCGCCCACGTTCGCCACGGGGAACGCCTGCTGGGCGGTCGGGATCAGCGACTGGACCATCAGCCGGCCCGAGTTGGGGTCGTCGTAGCCCGTGTAGAGGGTGCCGCCCCGCTTGGTGGGGTTCTGGTCCGGCTGGACGGTCACCCACATCTCCGCGTACGGGTCGGTCGCGCCGACCACCCGGCTGCTGCCGATGCGGACGTTCATGCCCTCCAGCGACTCGTAGGTGTCGAGGGCGTACTCGTCGGGGCGCAGCGGCAGGTTCTCGATGCTCGCGCCGCCCGCCTGCGGGGCGAACTGCTCGGGCACCGAGTGCTCGTCGAGGACGACCGGGGCCGGCACGGCGTTGCCGCTCGACACGACGTTCACGGTGGCCTTGGTGAGTTCGGTGACGGACTGGATGCCGGTGTCCTGGCCGCCCGGGTAGTACTCCTGGACCGTGGCGTCGAGGGAGACGCTGTCGCCGACCTGCACGGTGGGCGTGGTGGAACCGGTGAAGACGAAGATGCCCTCGCTGGTACGGGGGTCGGCGTCGGGGTTCGGGTCCTGGACCCAGTAGCCCCGCGAGGAGCCGTACGAGCGGATGCCCGTGACGATGCCGGTGACACCGGAGACGGTCTTGCCGTTGAGCGGCGAGACGCGGGCGTCGCCCTGGATGTCGTGGATCTTCGCCGGGGTGGCCGGCGGGGTGGTGGCGGGCGGCGTGCTCGCCGGGTCGGTCGGGGTCGTGCCGCCGCCGGTGCTCCCGGAGTTCTGCGGGGACGGGTCGCCCGCGGTGAAGTCCGCGGCGTTGTCGTCGGTGTCGGCGAGGGTGGCCGCGCGGGCCACGGAGGTGGTGTTGCCGGCGCCGGCCGCGGCGCCGTTGCCCTCGTGCACCACCGCGGTGCCGAAGCCGACCAGGTCCTTGACCCGTGAGTCGGCCTGGCAGTCGGCGGCGGTCAGGCAGGTCAGCGGGTCGCTGCCGGTGACCAGTGCGATGGTGCCGTTGGTGCCGGACATGTTGATCGTGCCGGTCGCGTCGGGCGTCGGCAGCGCCTTGGTGCCGCCCGTGCCCGCGGCTTCCTGGACCAGGTAGCGGCCGCCGCCGGCGAGCGAACCGGTGAGCGGGGTCGACTGCCACTTGGAGGAGGCGGTCGGCGTGCCCGGCAGGTACTGGACGCTGTAGCCGCTCAGGTCGACCGAGCCGCTGCCGGCGTTGGCCAGCTCGACGAAGTCGTTGGTGTACGTGGCGCCCGAGTTGCCGCCGCCTCCGTAGACCTCGGCGATCAGCGCCTCGTGCGAGGCGGCCATGGCGTTGATGCTCAGACCGGCCGTGGCGAGCACGACGGCGCCCGCGATGCCGTAGGGCAGGGCGCGCTTGCGTCTGGAGCGCTGCGGACGCGGCGCGGCGGCCTCGGATGAGGGGTGCGGCACGGAGGAGTCTCCTTCATACAGACGGCGTGACGTGGGTACACGAGCGCACCGGGTCCCCCCGGCGTACGACCAGCCAAGATACGCGCGTAGACAACAGGCCCCCAATACTTGGGAGATGAACTCTGAGACACAAACGGAGGTCGGGTATTCCGGTTCGGTGCCGTGATGTTCCCGTGGGCCCCGGCGGCGGCCACGGCTCGCTCCGTGGGGGCTCTTTGAGCAGTGACACCGATGAATGCGATGTGCCTGAGCTGTTGGACTCGGAAATCGAGCCGGGGCACAGTAGGCACGTTCACCCCACGAACGGCACGAAACCCACTGTCACCTGCGGAGACCCCCATGAACCACGTCGCGGACCCCGAGCGGTACAACGGCACGATGCGCTACCGGCGCACCGGGCGTTCGGGCCTCGACCTGCCCGTCCTGTCCCTGGGCTACTGGCACAACTTCGGCGACGACCGGTCGTTCGAGAGCCAGCGGGACATCGCCCTGCGCGCCTTCGACCTGGGAATCACCCACCACGACCTTGCCAACAACTACGGGCCGCCCTACGGCTCCGCCGAACTCAACTTCGGGCGGCTGCTGAAGCAGGACCTCGCGCCGTACCGGGACGAGCTGGTCGTCTCCACGAAGGCCGGCTGGGACATGTGGCCCGGCCCCTACGGCCAGGGCGGCGGCTCCCGGAAGTACCTGCTGGCCTCCCTCGACCAGTCCCTGCGGCGCATGGGCCTCGACTACGTCGACATCTTCTACTCCCACCGCCTTGACGCCGGCACGCCCCTCGAGGA
This sequence comes from Streptomyces sp. NPDC104761, assembly GCF_055583445.1. Classification (NCBI taxonomy): domain Bacteria; kingdom Bacillati; phylum Actinomycetota; class Actinomycetes; order Kitasatosporales; family Streptomycetaceae; genus Streptomyces; species Streptomyces sp. NPDC104761. The sequence goes on from NZ_JBVJNZ010000014.1 coordinate 142,857, forward strand.
GACGATGGGCGCGCTGGACACCGCCGTCCGCCAGGGCAAGGCCCTGTACGTCGGCATCTCCTCGTACGACACCGAGCGCACCCGGCAGGCCGCCGCGATCCTGCGGGAACTGGGGACGCCTCTCCTCATCCACCAGCCGTCGTACAGCATGGTGAACCGCTGGATCGAGACGGACGGGCTGCTCGACGCGGCGCAGGAGGAGGGCTTCGGCGTCATCGGGTTCACCGCGCTCGCGCAAGGTCTGCTCACCGGGCGCTACCTCGACGGCATCCCGGAGGGCTCGCGGGCCGCGGCCGGCACGTCGTTCGACGCGGACTGGCTCTCGGACGACATGCTGGACAGGCTGCGCGCGCTCAACTCCATCGCCCAGCGCCGTGGACAGACCCTCGCGCAGATGGCGCTCGCCTGGGCACTGCGGGACCGGCGGGTCACCTCGCTGGTCATCGGCGCGTCCCGTACCGAGCAGCTCGAGCAGAACGTCGCCGCGCTGGAGAACCTGGAGTTCACCGCCGAGGAACTGGCCGAGATCGACACGTACGCCGTCGAAGGCGGCGTCGACCTGTGGCACGACGCCCGGACCGGCAAGATGTACTGAGGCCGTACACGCGTCGGCCGACGGCCCGCACGACGGCCGACGCGGCCTTGGCTCCGGGCCGACAGGAGCGCGCCTTCGAGGTGCCGGGTGTGCGCTGCTCCGGCCTGCCGGCGGCGGTGCCGGGCCCCGCGTCGGGTGCAGCGGGGCGTGCCGGCCCACCCGAGGAGCCCCATCCGCCACTGTCACCTCTGCCCGGTGAGCGGACTCGGCGTCTCCTTCGGGGCCGCGATCGCCGACGGGACCGCCAGGGCCCTCAGCTCCTGCTGATCGAGCGGGACAGACGGATCGCCGAGGCGAGGAAGAAGATCCCGCCGAGCGTGGCGTAGCCGGCGAGGGTGGCCAGCGAAGGGTCGTCCTGTGCGGCGCTTCGGATGAAGTTCGCGCCGGCGAGGACGGAGATGCCGCCGCTGAGGATCATGGCCCACTGGCCGCCCATCGGGCGCCGGGCGACGCCCACGAGGAGCTGGATGAGGCCGGAGACGACCGCCCACGCACCCCAGACGCGCAGTACGTCGGCGACGCCCGAGGTGCCGGCGACCACGACACCGACCGCGGCGAGCGCACTGGCGGCCATGTTGGCGTACAGGCCCTTGACCGGCCCGGCAGCGCGCGCCGACCTGGCGTCGACGACGGCCGCGGCCACGTCGAAGGCGGGATAGACGAAGAGCAGCAGCTTGGCGCCGACGGTGAGCTCGGACCCGGACACCAGCAGGAGCGCGGCCCACACGGCGGCGAAGACGAAGCGGACGATGTACAGCCGGCGCAGGGCGGGCAGGGCGCCGACGGACTCAGCGGAGGCAGTGGTGGATGCCATGGGGTTCTCCATTGTCTGCAAAGTAGAGAGAACGTTCTCTCTTGAGGCAGCCTGGCACAGCGCCTCCGTGAAAACAAGAGAGAGCGTTCTACCCCCTACAATGGGCGGCATGGCAAAGACGGATGCCGGCACAGGCACAGGCAGACGAGTCTCCGAGGCCCGGGAACGCCTCCTGAGGACTGCCGGGCAGCTCTTCTACACGGAGGGCATCCACACGGTGGGCGTCGACCGTCTGGTCGCTGAGTCGAAGGTCACCAACGCCACCTTCTACCGCCACTTCCGCAGCAAGGAAGACCTGGCCGTCGCCTACATCGCAAGCGTCGACCAGGCGATCCGCGCCCAGATCGGCTCGCTGACGGACGCGGAGGTACCGGCCGACGGTGTCCTGCGGGGCATCGGTGCGTCCCTGGTCGAGCAGATCCGTTCGCCCGGCTACCGCGGATGCGCCTTCCTCAACGCGGCGGCGGAATTCCCCGATCCCGGCCACCCGGTCCACCGGGCCGTCGTGCAGCACCGCGCATGGTTCCTTCAGACGGTCACCGGACTGTTCGCCGAGATCACGGCCGTGCAGGCCGAGTACGCCGGGCGGCACTTCGTCATGCTCCGCGACGGCGCGATGAGCGCCGGCTACCTGGGCGACCCCGTCATGGCCGGCGAGACCTTGCTGCGCGGCATCGAAGGACTGCTGCGGATCCACGCCGCCCGCGGGCAGGACGAGCGCACCGCCTCAGCATCCGGTCAGGTCTCCCCGACAATCACGACGGTCTCCGACATCGCGTGCTCGCCACCCACCAGCGCGTGACCGGGCCCGGCGCGCGGCCGGCCACGGCACGGACAGGAGCCGGCCGGGCACGGCACGGAACGGATCCGGCCAGGTCCCTCCCGAGGCCGTCAGGCATCCTCGGCTTCCTTCACGTCCGACTGGATGCTGCTTGGGGACTCCAGAGTGACAAACAGCGGCAACTTGTACAGCGGTGGAGGTTCACCTGCCAGTCCGAGTCGCTGCCAGGCCAGCCGAGCCGAGATCTTGAGCACCCGGCGCGCGCGCATGACGAGCAGGACGGCGAGCGGCAGTTCCACCAGCACGGCCGAGGCTATGCTCCCCCACACGTCGCCTCGCCCCCAGCTCAGGGAGACGTCGAACCAGGCGTCGCAGACCAGGAGCGCGGCTGCCACGAAGGACATCGGCACCAGGATCTGCCGCCGCAGCCAGACGGCCACCCCGGCGCCCGCCAGCGACACGAGCAGCATGACGTCGAAGCCCACCCACACCATGGGCCAGTACCGGGCCTCGAAGCGGTCGGGCAACGAGACGGCCAGGTAGACGGTCCACGGGACGAGCACCACCACGCACAGGGCAAGTTGTCCTGCCGCCCGCCGACGGCGGCGGCGCAGCGTGGGCCCGTCCGGTGAGAACGCCTTGTCCGTCGCGTCCGTCGTGGCGGTGGGGTTGCTCTGCTCGCTCATCCTTGCCTGTCCCTGATAGCAGGTCACGGCCCGGGCCGACTCCGTCGGGGACCGCGCTGCCGGTCGCGTCGTACGGGCAGCGCCCGGGCGTGCGGCCCAGGCCGCGGAACCTGTCGATCGCTCTTCGATGGTACGGCGACCCCCCGGCCCGCCTGCGGGCAGAGCCCCTGGCCAGGTGGCCGGCTGCTCAGCCCTCGGCCGGACGGATTCCGTCCGGCAGGGCGATGTCCCAGGCGAGCGTGAGGTTCTTGATCAGCGAGGCGCGGGTGTCGGGGTATCCCCGCCCCACCCGCGACCAGAGAGGCCCGGGGGAGGTGGTGTCCCACTCCCCCGGGCTCGATGAATGTTCAGTCGATGCAGAACTCGTTGCCCTCGATGTCCAGCATCGGGATGCAGGACTCGTTATCCTCGTCGGCGTACAGCGTCTGCACGTGGGTCGCACCGAGCGCGACCAGTCGTGCGCACTCGGCTTCGAGCACGGCGAGGCGCTCGTCCCCCACGAGTCCGGTGCCGACCCGGACGTCGAGATGCACCCGGTTCTTGACGGCCTTGCCTTCGGGGACGCGCTGGAAGTACAGGCGCGGGCCGACACCTGAGGGATCACTGCAGGCGGACCATGATCCCCGCTTCTCCGGAGGCAGGCTGCGGTTGTAGTCGTCCCAGGTGGCGAACCCCTCCGGTGGCGACGGCATGACGTAGCCCAGCACTTCGCACCAGAAGCGGGCGACACGCTCAGGTTCTGCGCAGTCGAAGGTGACTTGGAACTTCTTGATCGCTGACACCGGCGCACCGTACCCCGTACCCGAGGAGCGCGCCGCTCATTTCTCTGGACGGGCGGCTGCCGGCCCGCGCCTGGGGGTGCGGACTAGAACTCCTCGACGAAGTAGGGCTCGACGGTCATCCAGCCGTTGCCCGAGGCGCCTTGAGCCGGCCCGTGGAGTTCTGGGCGAGGGTGTACCAGGACTCCACGTAGTCGGGGTCGTCGGTGAACCAGCTGTCGGGTATCGCGCTCAGGACCGCGTTCACCAGCGGGATGTAGGTGCCCTGGTCGGTCACGGTGAGCAGCGCCGTGGTGATCGCCTGCGCCAGCGCACGGTAGTTGGTGCCGTCGTCGTCCTCCATCATGACGACGTCGGCCAGGTTGTACTTGTAGGTGGACCAGTTGACCAGGATCTGGTTCGGGTAGTAGACGGTGCCGTCGTAGTCCAGGTAGGGCATGTCCACCGAGTCGACGCGCGCCGTGCCGTCCTGGCCGAAGCCGGTCACCAGCGAGAACATCTCGGCGGCGCCCTTGAACCAGGGCTCCTTGTCGTCGTTCACCTCGACGGCCGTGACCTTGGTCGCCCACCAGCCCGCCGTGCTCGCGGCGTCGGCCCTGTTCGCGGCCTTCGATGACGGGAGGGAGGTCAGGCCCTTGTCGGCGAAGGCCTTCTGCAGCACCTTCAGGCCGGCCCGGTGGGCCTTGGTGACGTCGATGTCCAGGATGTACAGCGGGCGTTCGGGGACGCGCGCGGTGTCGACGGCATGGGCGTGGCCCTGACTGTCGTACGCCGTGATGGCCTTGGCGTCGTCGTCGGTCGCGGGGACGGCGATCCAGGGGGTGACTCCGGCCTTCAGGTGCGACCGCATGGACGGCGCGCCCAGCCGGACGCGCAGCAGCGAGCCGGTCGACGCGGGCAGGCCCTTCAGGGCCGCGACGCGGTGGTCCGCGGCGGACACGGAGGCGAAGAGGTGCCTGCCCTCGGGAGCGGCGGTGCTGCTCGCGAGCGCCTGGAGGTCCACGTCCGCGCCGCCGAGTGCGGCCGCACGGATCTGCTCGCGCCAGCGCGGGTCGCGCAGCGAGGCGGACAGCGCCTTCGCGACGTCCTGTTCGGTCGACAGCACCGGAGACTTGCGGAACGTCCCGGACTGGTCCTGCGCGTCCCGCACCGGTGCTGCGATCGCCGGCTGGACGCAGCCGCCGATGACCGCGGACAGCATCACGCCGATGAGGACGCTGCGTCTCCTGCTTGATCTGTTCACCATGCTCCTTGTGTTGTCGGTCGCCGCCGCGCCCAGGGTGAACGGGCGGCCGTCATGGGGTCGGGTCCCGCCTGGAACTGCTTGTCCGGGACATGACATAAAAGTGCGCGTGGGATGAACGGACATCCCCGCTCGAACGGGGCCGTGCCGCAGGCAGGCGGGATCGCCGTGGACGCTCAGCGTCGACGTGAGCCGGTGCGCATCCGGGTCGCGGCCGGGGCGGCTACCGGAGGCCGTCGGCGGGTGGGCGGCCGCGCGGGCTGCTCAGTGAACCGAGCATGATCTTCTCGGTGCCGGCCAGATACGTCTCGGCCGCGCGCCGCGCCTCAACGGCGTCCCGGGCGGCCACGGCCCGCACCACCGGCGCGAGGCGGTCCGCCGCCCGCGCCGCGTCCTCGAACGGCGCCCGCAGCGCGGCCCGTACCGGAAGATAGGCGTTGAACAGCGTGTTCGTGAGGAGCAGGTAGACCCGGTTGCCGGTGGCCCGCGCCAGTTCGCGGTGCACTTCCACGTCGGCGAGCTGGACGGCGTCGGCGTCCGGGCCGTCCGCGACCTGCCGCAGCAGGTGTTCCAGCCGCCGGGCCTGTCGTTCCGTGCGCCGGTCGGCCGCGCGGCCGGCGATCAGGGAGCCGATGTGCCGGCGTACCTCGAAGACCTCCCGCAGCCACGCGGGGTCCTGCGCCGCCAGCATCGGGAGCAGGTCGGCGCCCCCGATCCGCAGGTAGTCCAGGACGCGGGTGCCGATACCGTGCCGGGTGCTCAGCAGCCCCGCCTGCTCCAACCGCGTCAGCGCGTGCTTCAACGTCGTACGGGTGACCCCGTACCCGGCGGCCAGCTCCCGCTCGGGGGGCAGCAGGGTTCCGGGGCCGTGGGTGCCGCTGAGGATGTCCTCACGCAGCCGTGCCTCAAGCAGGTCGACCACGGTTCGGCGCGGAATGCTCTCGACGGCCACGGAGGATCTCCCAGGCTTCGGTAAGTGGTTCAGCGGTCGGCGGCCCGCTGGTCGAGCGGTCCACCGGTTCTGCGACCTGTTGGTCCAGTGGCTCAGCCACTGGACCAGTGAAGCAGCCGCCCGACCGCCGCGTCAATTACCCGTGCCGGGCGATCAGTTGAGCCCCGGCCCCGGCATGCGGGGGCCGGTCAGAGGGTGGCTCCGTAGGGGTCGCGGTCCTCGGGGACGAGCGGTATCTCGGGCACCGTGCTGGCGACGCGGACGGTCTCGCCGGAGGTGACGGCCTCGTCGATGGACACCATGGTGTCCAGGACGTGGTAGCCGAGGTCTCCGCCGGCGATGTGCGGGGTTCCGGCGCGGACGGCCCGCGCCATGTCCAGGACTCCGAGGCCGCGGCCGCCCTCGACGCCGACGGGCGCTACGGTCTCCCACTCCGCCTCCCGGCCCCGCTGTGGCACGCGCGTGATCCTCACCTCGCCGGCGAAGGTGTTGGGGTCGGGCAGGACCAGGGTGCCCTCGGTGCCGGTGATCTCCACGAACCCGGTGCGGGTGAGCGGGGAGTCGAAGCTGAAGACACTCTGGCCGACGCCACCGCTCTCGAACTGGGTGAGCGCGGAGACATGGGTGGGTACGGCGACGGCGAACTCGGTGCCGGAGCGCTCCCCGCTGCGTACGGTGCGGACCGTGCGGGCGGTCGAGCCGAGCGCGGCGACCCGGGAGACCGGACCGAACAGGCAGACCAGCGCGGTGAGGTAGTAGGGCCCCATGTCGAACAGGGGGCCGGCGCCCCTGGCGAACAGGAACTCCGGGTTCGGGTGCCACAGGTCGGGTCCCGCGTACTGCATGACGGTCTGCGCGGACAGCGGGGAGCCGATGGCGCCACGGGCGATCGCGCGCAGGGCGGTCTGGAGGCCGGGGCCGAGGATCGTGTCGGGGGCGACTCCGACCCGCAGACCGGCCGCGGCGGCCTGGTCGAGCAGGGCTCGCGCGTCGGCGCGGTCCAGGGCGATCGGCTTCTCGGACCAGACGTGCTTGCCGGCGGCCAGGATCGCGGAGCTCACCTCGGCGTGCACGGCGGGAACGGTCAGGTTGACGATGATCTCGACGTCCGGGTGGGCGAGGACGTCCGCGGCCGTTCCCCACTCCTTGACCCCGTACGCGCGGGCCTGGGCCTCGGCGCGCGCGGTGTCGAGGTCGCCCACGGCGGCCACGTGCAGGTCGGGGTAGCGGGTGAGGCTGGTCAGGTACTGGTCGCTGATGTTGCCGGCGCCGATGACGCCGACGCCGACCGGGTGGTGTGCCGTCATCAGGCGATGCCCTTGCCCTTCAGGTAGGAGATGCCTGTCGCGATGCCCTCGAAGACGTCGCCGTCGTAGTGGTCGAACTCGATGACGGCGTACTCGGCGTGCGGGGCCGCGGCGAGCGAGGCGGCCAGCGGGATCTGCCCCTGGCCCGCCGCGACCTGGCCGGTGTCGGCGGGGTCGAAGGGGGCGCCGGAGGTGAACGGGTCGTCGATCACGGGGCCGTCCTTCACGTGCAGGGCACGTACCCGGGAGCCCAGCCGGCCGAGCAGGGCGACGACGTCGTTGCCGCCGGCGGCGGCCCAGAACAAGTCGATCTCCAGGGCGACTTCCGGGTTCAGGAGGTCCGCGAAGCGTTCGAAGGCGCTGACACCGCCGACGGTGTGCACGAACTCCTGGGAGTGGTTGTGGTAGCCGACCCTGAGTCCGTGCCCGGCGGCGCGCTCGGCGGCCTCGTTCAGGAGGTCGGCGGTACGGGCGATCTCCTTCTCGTCGGCCCACCGGGAGGCGGGCACGAACGGGTCGAAGAGGATCTCCACGCCCAGTCGCCGGGCGGCCCGGAAGGTGTCGTCGAGATCGGTCCCCGGCGCGCCGTCGGGCGACAGGAACCCGGCGTGCCCGGTCCGCGCGGACAGGCCGTGCCGGGCGAGCGCGTCGGCGAGTTCGTCCGCGCGGTGCGTGAAGCCGAAGACCTCGACGTTGGTCAGCCCCAGGGCGGCCAGGCGGGCGAGGGCGGCGTCCTCGTCTGCCTCCAGAGCCTGGCGTACGGAGTAGAGCTGAACCGACAACTGTGGTGTCGACAAGGGGAACTCCTCTCGTGGCGGACGGCCGGGAAACAGAATACCGACAGGGGTGCTGGTTTCTAGGGGTCGTTAGCATCTTGTTCATGGCAAGGGAGACGGCTCGGCCGGCGGCGGCCCCGCGGAACTACCCCAAGGGGGAGCGACGGCGTGCCCAGATCATCGAGGCCGCGTTCACCGCGTTCGGGCAGGTGGGCTACCGCAACGCGAGCATGGTGCAGCTCGCCGCCGCCTGCGGAGTCTCACGCGCGGGCCTGCTGCACCACTTCCCCACCAAGGAGTCGCTCCTGGAGGCGGTCCTGGAGACACGCGACCGTCAGGACGGCGAGCACTTCCTCGAATCGGGTGCGCTCAGCCAGGACGGCCTCGCCTACTTCGCCGCGATGATCAGGCTCGTCGCACACAACCAGGCCAACCCCGTCATCGTGAGCCTGTTCGCGGTGCTGTCCAGCGAGGCCACCGCGGCGGACCACCCGGCGCGCCCGTACTTCACGGCACGCTACGAACGCACCCGCCGCGAGATGCAGTCGGCCGTCGACGACCTGGCGCGGCGCGGGTTGCTGCGTTCCCATGTGGACGCCTCGCACCTGGCGGCGGATCTGGTCGCCTACCTCGACGGCCTGCAGGTCCAGTGGCTGCTCAGCCCGGACACCATCGACATGCCGGATCACCTGCGCGGGATGCTGCGCAACGTCATCAGCGTCGAACTCCCCTAGCTCCGGGCCCGTTGCGAGGGCCCGTCGCTTCGTTCCGGAAAGGCCGAGCCGGCGTGGATGTGTACGAGGCGGTGGACAGCCGCCGGGCCGTACGGGCGTTCAGCGGACGGCCCGTACCCAGGGAAGTGCTGACACGGGTACTGGCGGCGGCCGCACGGGCGCCGTCGAGCGGCAACCTCCAGCCCTGGCAGGTGTACGCGGTGTCCGGCGAGCCCCTGGACGGCCTGAAGCGGCAAGCCACCGCCAGGGCGCTGGCGGGCGACCCGGGCGACGGGCGGGAGTACCCGATGTACCCGGCCGAGCTGGCCGAGCCGTACCGGGAGCGTTTCGCCGAGGCGGCCGCCCTGCGGTACGCGGCACTCGGCATCGAACGCGAGGACCCGCAACGGCCGGTGCGGATCACCGCGTTGAACACGCAGGCGTTCGGGGCGCCCCTCGTGCTGTTCTGCTACCTCGACCGGGCGATGGGCCCCGGACAGTGGGCGGACGCCGGGATGTACCTCCAGACGGTCATGCTGCTCCTGAGAGCCGAAGGCCTGCACAGCTGCCCGCAGGTGATGTGGACGATGTACCGCGAGACGGTCAGCCGGCTGGTCGGTGCCGACGACCGTCTCGTGCTGCTGTGCGGACTCGCGGTCGGCTTCGAGGAGGAGGGCGCGTCAAGGGTGCGTACCGGCCGGGCCGACATCACCGAGACCGTGCGGTTCATCGGGGATTGAACGGGCGCTCGGCCCGGGTGCGGGGGTGTGCTTGAATGCCGGGCATGGACGGCTCCGCCCGCATGTGGGTCAGTGAGATCCCCTTCCTCGACCCGGACATGCGGGAGGTGATCCTCGACCTCGACCGGACGTCCGCCGATCCGGCCGAGCGGATGGCCTGCATGCTGCTGAACCGGGGCCACGAGGGCGAGGCCGGGGTGTTCTACCTGCTGCCGGAGGATCTCTCGGCCCGGTACGAGCGGAGCGGGAACCGGCTCTCCGTGTCCCTGCTCGCCCGCCTGGACGTACTCGCCGAGGACCTGGCCGCACGTCCGGCCGCGTTGCGTGCGCACCTCGGTAGGCTCCCCCGCGATCCCCAGCACGACGGACGTGCCGTCCTCGTGCGCCGGGAGACCGTCACCGACTTCGTGCCCGCCGAGCGGGACGGCTTCCAGCAGCCCGTGGTGCTGATCGACCACAACGCCGAACACGGCGACGGGCCGGTCGCCCTGACCGAGCTGGTGACCCTGTGCGAGCGGCAGGAGGCGGGCATCGTGGTCGCCGCCGCGCCCATGGCGCCGCCGGCCTGACCCGGGCCTGGCCGGCGCTCCGTCCTCGCCGGCACGGTACCGGTCACAGCCCGAAGAGGCGGGCCGCGTTGTCGTGGCACACCGCCCGCAGCCACTCGTCGCCGAGTTCCAGCCGTTCCAGGGCGTGGAGCTGGTGCACGTAGGGGTACGGGATGTTGGGGAAGTCGGAGCCCAGCAGGATCCGGTCGCCCAGTGCGGCGATCCGGGGCAGGGCCCGGGGCGGGAAGGGCATGAACCGCTCGGTGAAGTCCGTGAACGCCATCGTGGTGTCCAGCCGCACCTCCGTGTACCGCTCGGCGAGGCCGGTGAACTCCTCGTACTCCGGCATCCCCATGTGCGCGACGACCAGCCGCAGCCCCGGGTGCCGGGCCAGTACCCGCCCGACCGGACCGGGGCCGGTGTACTTGCCGGGGGCCGGACCCGAGCCGCAGTGGATCACGACGGGAATCCCGGCCTCGGCCAGCAGCCCCCAGGCTCCCTCGAGGAGTTCGTCGGCCGGGTCGTACGCCCCTACCTGCACGTGTGCCTTGAACACCCGGGCGCCCGCCTCGACGGCCGCCCGCACGTACGTCTCGACGCCGGGCTCGGGGAAGAGGGTCGCCGTGTGCAGGCAGTCGGGGGTGCGGCCGGCGAAGTCGGCGGCCCACGCGTTCAGCCAGGCCGCCATACCGGGCTTGTGCGGGTAGAGCATCGAGGTGAAGGCCCGAATGCCGAACTCCCTGAGGAGAGCGGTGCGTTCCGCCTCCTCCTTCCGGTAGGTGATGGGCCACTCCAGGTCGCCGATCAGCGGTCCGTTCGTGTCGAAGTAGTTCCAGACCTTGTGCAGGACCCGCTCGGGCATGAAGTGGGTGTGGACGTCGATCAGTCCGGCCAGGCCGAGCCGTTCCCGGAAGAGGCGGATCGCCTCGGCCTCCGCACCGTGACCGGAATCGTGGGCCGAAGCGGATCCGACGGGGGTGGCGGCGGTGGCGGGGGCCGTGCGGTGATCGTTCATACCGCCAACGATCGGTGCAGGAGAGCGGCGAGTCCAGTCCCTGCCGGGCGGCGGTGCGGGCCGGCGCCGGCACCGCCGGGCGGTGGGCACGCCCGTACGACGGCGCGGAGGGCGGCCCGGTGCGGGGGCCGCCCTCCTGGTGCGCCGGGCCTCGTACGGCGGGGCCGGTGCGGCGCTCAGGACAGGTAGCGCTCCACCTGGGACGCCGGGCGGACGTTCGCCTCGCCGGGGTCCTGACCTGCGGCTACCCTGGCCCGGCGCTGGCGCAGCAGGTCCCAGCACTGATCGAGTTCGGTCTCCAGGCGGGCCAGCCGGGCGTGCTCGGTCGTCCCGTCGATCTCCTCCTGCGCCAGGCGGTCACGGAGGTCCTTCTCCTGGCTGATCATTTCCGTGATGCGGCCGAGGATCTCCTTCTCGGCCTCGGCCTCGGCCTCTGGTCCTGTCATGGCTGCCTCTTTCCGGACGACGGAGCAGGTCACCTCCTACCCTCTCTCACTCGGCCCCCGGCCGCATCGGCGGGACGGATGCCGAGACCGGAACTTCGGTGACGGCACGTCACCTTCCTTCGTGTGATGCGGAATTCAGGTGCCACCACTGGCGCTCCACACCTACCAGCGGGTAAGTCATGGCTCTGCCACCTTCGGCAATCCGTGTCCCAGCGAAGGGATGTCCCGTGCGTCTGCGCCCCTTGCGCGTCCTGTGCTCTTCCGCCGTCCTCGCCCTGTCGGCGCCCGCGTTCCTCCCGGGCACCGCGTCGGCCGCGGTCCCCGCCTCCTCCGTATACCTGCAGAACTACGTCACCGGCCTCAACGCCGGCGACAGCGGCGGCACCGTCGCCGCGCACAACCCCAAGGGCAACGAGGACCACCAGCAGTGGACCGCCGTCGCGGTCAGCGGCGGCTACCAGCTCCAGAACGCCGACGAGTCCGGCACGTGCCTGGGCCGCAGCGGCACCGCCGCGGTCACCGCCGCCTGCGGTGCGGACGGCACGACCTGGACGATCACCACAGGCGCCGGCAGCACCTACTCCGTCACCGTCCCCGGCACCTCGCAGTACCTCACCGGGTCCTCCTCCGACTCGGCCGCCGTGCAGGTCGGGTCCTCGGGCGACCTCGCCCGCTGGTACCTCACCCCGGTCTCCTACGCCACCACTCCGATGCCCTCCGCGGACACCCGCACCCTCGACCAGGTCACGTTCCTGACCGCCCACAACGCCTTCGCCAACGGCTCGGACGGCAACTTCGCGTCCTTCCCGGTCAGTCTGTTCCCCAACCAGAACTACGGCATCAGCCGGCAACTGTCCGACGGTGTACGGGGCTTCATGCTCGACGACTACACGGTCTCCGGGCAGGCCGTGCTGTGCCACAACAGCTGCGACGGCGTGAGCAGCCCGGTCCCGCTCGCCACCGACCTCCAGCGCATCGTGGACTTCCTCAAGGCCCACCCCGGCCAGTTCGCGACCGTGTTCCTGGAGGACTACGCCTCCTCCGACGTGCTGAAGTCCTCCCTCGCCTCCGTCAACGGCCTGTACGACGTGCTGTACCGGCCCGACCAGGACGGCGTCGCCACCACGGGCTGGCCCACCATGGCCGACCTCGCGGCCCACGGCAAGCAGTTGCTGATCTTCAGCGACCGGACCCGGGCGAGCGACACCGCCAACGGGTACGCCACCCGCGACACGTTCGGCGTGATGTACCAGCGCGAGTGGACCGTGGAGAACTACTGGTCCATGGGCGCCGGCCTCGGTGGCTCCGACTGGTCCTGCTACAGCCGGTGGGGCACCGACAGACCGCTGACCACGGACTCGTCCGCCTTCCACCCGCTGTTCGTGATGAACCACTTCCGGGACTATCCCATCGCCGGCACGGCCACCACCGACAACGGCAAGATCCTCAACCGGGCGCAGAACTTCTGCACTCCTGCCGCCCGGAAGAAGCCGAACTACGTGGCCGTGGACCGGTACGACACCGGATCGCCCACCCCGCTGACCACGGTGGGCACGCTCAACACGTACGTCCTCGCGCCGGGCCAGTGAGCGACGGCCGGCCGGGGCGACGACCTCCTCGCCGCCCCGGCCGGCCGGGGCCGAAGGCACGTCCGGTTCAGGGGCGGCGGACCCGCGTGCTGTGGCCGAAGGCGCGGCGGAAGGCGTCGATCAAGGTGCCGGCGGACGACCAGCCGCACGCGTGGGCGACCGCCGTCACCGGGCATCCGGTCGGCGAGCAGCACCAGCGCGTGGTGGAGGCGCACCCGGGGGCGCCTCCGCGGGAAGGTCATGCCGGTGCGGGGCCGCGCCGTCCGTCAGGCCGCCCAGACCCGGTCGGCGTAGTCGAGGAAGTTGCGGCCGAGGATCTTCTCGATGCGCCCGGAGCGGTAGCCGCGCTTCTCCAGGAGACGGATCAGGTCGCGGAACTGGTCGACGCCGCGCAGGTCGACGACGAAGGGGTAGGTGTCGGCCCGTTCACCGGCCGCCCCGACGCCGGCCGCGCGGCGCGCGGCCACGTGTTCGGCGAGGGCGGCGCGGTAGGCGTCGAGGTCGTCGACGGCGGTGACACCGCCGTCGGTCCCGATGCCGACGTGGTCCTCGCCGCAGACGTCGACCGCGTGCACGATGTGGTCCACGACGTCGGCGGCGGTGGCCTGCCCGGTGAGGTTGAGGAACGGCATGAAGTAGATGCCGACGAACCCGTCCCGGTCCGCGACCAGCCGGAGTTCCTCGTCGGTCTTGTTGCGGGGCAGATCGGCCAGGGCGCGGCATCCGGTGTGGTTGACGGAGACGGGCTGCCGGGAGTACCGGGCCGCCTCCAGGCAGGTGCGCTCGCCGCTGTGCGAGAGGTCGACCATCAGGCGGTGGTGGTTGAGGGCCTCGACGACCTGCCGGCCGAAGGGGGTCAGGCCGCGGTTGGCGGGGGCCATGGAGCCGTCGCCGAGGTGGTTGGCCTGGTTGTAGGTGAGTTGTACGACGCGGACGCCGGCGTCCGCGAAGGTCGCGACCCGGCTCCCGACGAGGGCGGGGTCCTCACCGACGGCGACGGCGTTCTGGAAGCCGTAGACGACTCCGATCCGTCGCTCCCGGTGCGCACGGTGGATGTCGGCGGTGGTGCGGACCTTGAGGAGGTCGGCGGGGTGGGCCTCGATGATCCGGTCCCAGACTGCGATCTCGGCGAGGGTGTGCTCGTACGGCGGCAGGTCGCCCATGGTGTAGCCGAGGGTGATGTTCACGGCGGTCAGGCCGGAGGCGTGGGCGTCGGCGAGCGCGCGGGCGTCGACGGCGAGTTGCTCGCTGGCGGGGTTGAGCTGGGTCGCGGCGGCACGGGCGGCGGGGGTGTTGGGGTTGTCGAGCTGGCCCAGGGCGTTGACGATCACGGGGCGGCCGGCGGCGCCGGCGGTGTCGGTGTTGGTCACTGGGCGTCCTTCTCGAACTCGGCGCGGTCGAAGCGGTGTCCGCGTCTGACGGTGTACGTGATGGTGCGCAGGTTGCCGATGTCGTGGAGGGGGTTCTCGTCCAGGACGGCGAAGTTGGCGAGCTTGCCGGGTTCGACGGTGCCCATGTCCGCCTCGGTGCCGGCGGCACGGGCGCCGACGAGGGTGGCCGAGCGCAGGACGTCGGCGGTGGGGATGCCGCAGCGGTCGACGAGGAAGGCGAGTTCGCCGTACAGGGCGGGGAAGGGGTCGCCGGGGTCGGTCTCGTGGTCGGTGCCGGTGCAGACGTCGACTCCGGCGCGGTACGCCTGGGCAGTGACGGCGGCGGCCAGGTCGGCGTTGCGGGCGGCTCGTTCGGCGGACTCGGGCGTGTCGCCCCGGAGTTCGTCGCTGGTCCACATGGACGCGGTGGCGTCCAGGACCGTGCCGCGGCGGCGCATCTCGGCGAAGAGGGCGGCCAGTTTCGGATCGTCGCCCGCGGCGAAGCGGTCGTGATCGACGGGTGGCTTGGTCTTGTAGCTGGTCAGCGGCTCGGTGGGGTCCTCGAAGGCGAGCAGGGTGACGTGGGAGACGCTGTCGACGCCCGCGGCGACGACCTCGCCGGGCCCGGCGGGGAAGACGGTGGCGTGTGCCCAGACGGCGATGCCCTGGCGGTGCGCCTCGGCGGTGACGGCGGCGACGGTCGCGGCGTCCAGGTCGGCGTAGACCTTGATCGCGGCGGCGTGGGTGCCGCGGGCGAGGGCGACGGCGATCGGCAGGTCGGTGCCGGGGGTGACGGCCTGCATCCAGGGGACGGCACCGGGGACGGCGCCGCGGGAGACCTCGTGGGTGCGGGGGTCGTCGAAGAAGGAGGGCCCGGCCATGAGGGCGGCGTAGCGGATGTCGGGACCGGGGATCTCGCCGACCAGGGTGGCCCGGGCGAGGTCGCCGATGTGGCGCAGGTCGTCGGCCATGTCGCGGACGGCGGTGACCCCGCTGTGCACCAGGCGGCGGAGCACCGCCTCGGCGACGGGCCGGTCGGGCGGGGTGGCCAGGTGCTGGTGGGTGTCGACGAGGCCGGGCACGACGAACCGTCCGGCGAGGTCGACCTGGGGGGCGTCGGCGGCCTGCGGGGGCAGCGGGTCGGCGTCGCCGGCGACGGTGTGCAGGCGGGCGCCGTCGGTGACGATCGTGGTGTTCGGGCGGAGCGGGCCGCCGGTGCCGTCGAAGAGGGTGGCACCGCGGTAGACGGTGACGGTTCCGGCGGGCGGAGCGGCCCAGGGGGTCGGGGCGCCCGGGGGCAGGTCGGTCATGGTCACCCTTCGGTCCGCTGCCTGTTTGTTACGCGGTGCGCAACATCTGTATCGTGGGACGAAAATCCAGGTAACTGTACTCTGCAGCCGGCGAACCGCCGCAAGGGCCCGTACCGGACGCACCGGACAGGACGTGCCGGGCCACGGTCGTCGTGGCGCCTGGGACGAGGACGAGAGGGAAGAGCCGCCGCCATGCCCGACGCATCCGTCGCCCCGGGACCGCCCCGGTCGGCCGTGGACAAGGCCCTCGACCTGGTCGAGGCCGTCTCGCGCGCGCCGCACCCCGTGCGGCTGACCGACCTCGCCGCCGAGGTCGGGCTGCACCGCGCCACCGCGTACCGGATCCTGCTGGACCTGGTCCGGCGGGGCTGGGTGCTGCGGGCCGGTGACCGCTATCTGCCGGGCGCCGCCGTGCTGCGGATGTCCGCGTCGGCCGCGGGCAACTCGCTGACCGCGCTGGCCCGTCCGGTGCTGGAGCGGTTGTCCGCCGCGACCTCGATGATGGTCAACCTGCAGGTGCTGGAGGAGGGCGGCGGCCGGGTGATCGACGTCGTCCGGCCCGAACGGCTCGCCATGATCAGCCATCTGCGGGGCGAACTGCTGCCCGTACGGCGGTTCGCCGGGCCGCTGGCGCTGGTCGCCGCGCTCGAACCGGAGGCGCGGAAGCGGTGGTTGGAGCGACTCCCCGGGGACGACACCGACCTGGCACGGGAGTTGGCCGAGGTCGCGCGGACCGGCGTCGCCGTGGAGCACGGCCGTAACGACAAGCTGGTGGCCTCCGTCAGCCGGGCGGTGGTGCCCGACCCGGGGGCGCCGGTGTGCGCGCTGACGGTGGTGGGGCCGGGGGCGGAGTTCGGCGGCGCCACACTCGCCGCCGTCGAACGGGAGTTGACGTCGGCTGCCGATGAACTGGTGGCGGCGCTGACCGCCGGCGGGACGGAGGCGGGCCGGTGAGCGGGGTACTGGTGCTGGACGGCCGGCAGACGGCCGCCGCACTGGAGCCGGCCGCCGTGCTCGACGCGGTGGGCCGGGCGCTCGTCGCCGTCGCCCGTGGCGAGGTCTCCGTTCCGCCGCGGATCGCCGCGCTGACACCCGCCGGCCTGCTCGGCGCGATGCCCGGATACGTCACCGGCCTGGGCCTGGCGGCGAAACTGGTCACCGTGACCGCAGATCCGGAGCACCCCGGGCGGAGTTTCCACCGGGGGCTCGTGGTCCTGTTCGACGAGCACGACGGGCGGGCTCTCGCGCTGGTGGACGCCGAGGCGCTGACCGGGGTCCGGACCGCGGCGTCCGCCACGCGGAGTGCGCTGGCCCTGGCCGCGAGCCCGGGTCTCGGCCGAGTGGCGGTGCTGGGTTCAGGGGCTCAGGCGCGGGCCCAGTTGGCGCTGCTCGCCGCCGTCCGTCCGCAGGCGGAGGTCGTCGTGGCCGGCCGTGACCCGGTGCGGGCGGGTGAGGCGGCCGCGCTGTTCCCGGGCGCGCGGGTCGTCGCGGGCGTGGAGGACGCGGTGCGCACGGCCGACGTGGTGTTCTGCTGCACCGGCGCCACCGCTCCCGTCGTCCGCAGGGAGTGGCTCTCCGCCGGCGTCCACGTCTCCTCGGTCGGCGGCTCGCACGGCCCCGAACTGGATCCCGCGACGGTCCGGGACGCTGCCCTGTTCACGGAGTGGACCGGCGCGTCCACGTCGCCGCCGCCGGCAGGTGCCCACGAACTCCAGGACCTGCCCCCGGGACGGCCCGTCACCCTCCTCGGCTCCGTCCTCGCCGGCGACCATCCGGGGCGGGACGGCGACACCGAGGCTCTCACGGTCTTCAAGTCCACCGGGCACGCGGCGCTGGACGTCGCGGCGGTCCGGGTGGCCTACGACGGGGCACGGGCGCGGGGGTTGGGCGCACGCGTGGACCTGTGACGGTCGCCGGGACCGCCCGGCCGAGAGAACGTCCCGGACTCTTTGTTTCACACTACATCTAGATGCATAATGCCGTTATGGATGAACGGGAAGAGGAGCGGGGCGCCGACGGCCGGCCGGGCGGCGAGCCCGATCCCGCCGGGGCACCGGAGCAACTGATGACCGCGGTCGAGCAGTTGGTACGGCATGTCCGGCACAGCGCCACCGCGGGCGGCCTGAGCACCACCGCCTCCGCCGCGCTGGCCCGGCTGGGCCGGGAGGGTCCGCTGCGGCTGACCGAACTGGCCCGTGCCGAAGGCGTCTCGCAGCCGGGGATGACCCAGCTCATCGGCCGGCTGGAGCGCGCGGGACTGGTCGGACGGAACGCCGACAGCAGCGACGGCCGGGGGGTTCTCGTGGAGATCACCGCGACCGGCCTCGACGTCTTCCGGCAGCGCCGCGCCGAACGCACCCGTGCTCTCGAGGAACTGGTCGAGGCACTGACCGAGCCCGAACAACGGGCCGTACGGCTCGCCCTGCCGGCCCTGGCCCGCGCGATCGAGGAACGCCGGGCACGCGGCTGAGGCACCCGCGGACCCGCACGCCTCCGGCAGCAACACCCTCCCGCAGCCGTCCCGTCAGCCCCATCCGTCCCGTCCGTCCCGTCCGTCCGCATCCGGAGAGAGGACCGTCGATGAGTGCACCGCACCAGAGGGCCGCGAGCCCCTTCAGGCAGCCGAAGGCCGTGTGGGCCGTGGCGTTCGCCTGCGTGATCTCGTTCATGGGCATCGGCCTGGTGGACCCGATCCTGCCCGCACTGGCCGAGAGCCTGCACGCCTCCCCCAGCCAGGTCTCACTCCTGTTCAGCAGCTACCTGATCGTGACCGCCGTCGCGATGCTGATCGTCGGCTGGGTGTCCAGCCGGATCGGCGCCAAGCGCACCCTCGTCACCGGTCTCGCGATCATCGTCGTGTTCGCCGCGCTCGCCGGCACCTCCGGCTCGATCAACGGGATCGTGGGCTTCCGGGCCGGGTGGGGGCTTGGCAACGCCCTGTTCATCGCCACCTCGCTGGCCGTGATCGTCGCCTCGGCGAGCGGTGGCTTCGCCGGCGCGATCATCCTCTACGAGACCGCCCTCGGCCTGGGTATCGCCGTCGGCCCGCTGCTGGGCGGCGAGTTGGGCGGCATCAGCTGGCGGGGCCCCTTCTTCGGCGTCGCCGTCCTGATGGCGATAGCGCTCGTCGCGACGCTGGCGTTCGTCCCCGCGCTGCCCAGGCCCGAGCGCCGCACCTCGCCGCTGGCGCCGATCACCGCGTTGCGCCACCGCGGACTGCTGACCATGGGCATCATGGCCCTGCTGTACAACTGGGGCTTCTTCACGATGCTCGGCTACGCGCCGTATCCGATGGAGCTGAACGCCCATCAGCTGGGGCTGGTCTTCACCGGCTGGGGGCTGCTGGTGGCCGCGTTCAGCGTCTTCTTCGCGCCGCGCCTGCAGGCCCGCTTCGGCACCGCGCCCGTGCTGTACGCCAACCTCGTGGGCCTCGGCGCGGTGATGGCGGTCATCGCCGCGGGCGTCGACAGGCCGACGGTCGTGATCGTCGCGGTGATCGTCAGCGGCATCTTCATCGGCATCAACAACACGCTCACCACCCAGGCGGTGATGGTGGTCTCGCCGGTCGAGCGTCCCGTCGCCTCCTCCGCCTACGGCTTCCTGCGGTTCATCGGCGGCGGCCTGGCCCCGTACGTCGCCGGGAAGCTGGCGGACGCGACCGACCTGAGCGTGCCGTTCTACCTGGGCGCCGGTACGTTCCTGCTGGCGATCCCGGTGCTGGCGAGCGGGCACGGGCTCCTGCGGGACGCGGAGGCCCGGCTGGCCGGCGGCGAGCCCGCCGTCCCCGCTCTGACGCCCGTCGGGCGGCAGGCCGCGGCCGGACCGGGCCCGGTCGTCGTGGCCGTCGGCGCCCACGAGGGGGCCGCGGCCGTCGTGGACGCCGCCGCCCGGCTCGCGCGGGACACCGGCAGCCCGCTGGAGGTGGTGCACGTCCAGCGGACCGCCGTCGTGGAGGAGCTGGCCGCGGACACCGAGACCCCCGACGAGGCCCGCGCCGCGGTCGTCGCCCACCTCGACCGGCTCGCGGCCCAGGGGTTCGCCGCGACCGGCCAGATCCTGGACAGCGTCGGCGACCACGCCGCCGCCGGCCGGGTCCTCGCCCGGCACGCCGCCGAGGTCCACGCCCGGGCCGTCGCCGTCGGCCGTTCACCGCGCGGACCGCTCGCCCAGTTCGCCGACGGCAGCCTCACCAGCGCGCTCACCCACGCCGCGACCTGCACGGTCGTCCTGCTCGACCCGGCCGACGCACCGCTCCCGCTCACCGCGTCGACGCTCGTCGAACTCCGCGAGCGGCCGGCCTGATTCCGGGGGCCGGGGCGGGTCGCCAGAAATTCGCTCGGCGCCTGTCGTACAGCGGCGCTAGCCTCGCTGATCATGGGAGCACGAGCGCAGTACGTGGTGGTGGAGAACGGCGCCTGGCAGCGGTACTACTCGCACTGGGCCGCCAACCGGATCGTCGACGATCTCCTGCCCGGCCCGGCCGCGGCGACACGCTGTTTCCGGGCCAACCGGGAGATCGACGAATGGCTCGACGACGTGTGGTGCGAGGGTGCCGCACTCGTCGACCACGACCGCCGGGCCCTGCTCTGGTTCGCTTCCGTGGACAGCTGGGCCGACCACGTCGCCGCCCGCGCCGTACTGACCCGGACCTGGCCCGGCTGGGACGTCCGCTTCGCACACGACGGCATGGGCGATCTGACCCACCACCTCGGCCTCGGCAGGGACCTGACCCGTACGCCGGGCTGGTTCGAGACCTTCGAGCCGTCCGGGTTCGCGGCCGGCGATGACACCGAGCCCTGCTGCGTCGTCTCCCTGCGGCTGCCCGACGGAAGGGTCCGCGCGTGGGGCAGCGACTGGGAGCCCGTCGAGCACCTCGCCGGCGGCCCCCGCCTGGTCGACCTGATCGCCGCGTCGTCTGCGACTCCCGCACTCACCGACATGCCGTACGGCGGCGTCCACTTCGACCCGCAGGCCCGCACGGTCTCGCTGTGGGCGGTGCAGACCGTGGCCGGCCTTCACGACTGGCCGTTGCCGGGCTGGGAGGACTGGATCCTGGACTTCCGCGGCGACGACCACACCCGGCAGGCCGCGCTGCTGCCCGCGAACTTCCCCTTCCCGTCGCCTCCCCTCGCGCCCGCGCTACGGAAACTCGCCGACGGCCTCTTTGCCCCGGAGCCCGGCATGAGCGGTCCCCTGGCCCGCGCCGCGGGAGCCGCAAGCCCCGAGGGCACCACCGTCGTGGTGAACCCCGCCGCACTGGTGCCGCACGAACCGGCCGATCCCACCCCCGCCGAACTGGCTGCGCTGTGCGGGGTGATCGACGAGCTGACAGCAGGGGCGGAGGCCGGCTGACCGCCTCGCACTCGACGTCACCGCCCGAACCCGAACACCAGGTCGGGCCAGTCCGTGTCGGGCTTCCCGGCGTCGAGCGCCTCGCTGATCGTGCGCTCCTCGTAGCCGAAGTGCGACTCCATGATCGCCGCCAGTCCGTCGAGCTCACGCCCGATGTCCTCCAGGGCCGGACCACGCGGTTCCACAGCCCGGTCCGCGAGTTCGCGCACCCGGGCCAGGATCGAGGCGATCAGCCCATGGTCCTCCACGAGATTCGCGACCGTGGCAGCGAGATCCGGGCGTTCCCGGAGCAGTTGGGCGAACATCCCGGTGTCCTCACCCTGATGGTGCGAGGTCAACGCGGTACAGAAAGCCAGGCAATGGGTGAGCAGCACATCCTCGCTCAACCGGCGGTGTCCGAGACCTGTCCTGATCTCACGGATCCGGCGGCGCAGTTCCTGATGCGCTTGCGCAAGCTGTCGGCTCAGGGCGACCGCACGGTCACCGTCACGGGAAGCCACGGGTGGCGGCCCCTTCGTTCCCGCACCTCCATGCCTGACGCAGACCGTCACCGGCACGCGATGCTGGAGTCATCCGACCACGCGACGCCGTGGAACGGCAAGCACGGTTGCCCGGCCGCCCCGAGCACCGCCGGCCGGGAACACGTGCTCACGGATGGAACCGCCACCGGCCCTCGGAAACGACGTCCAGCTTGCCGTCCCTGACGCGCACGGCCGTCTCG
The DNA here is from genome assembly GCF_055583445.1 of Streptomyces sp. NPDC104761. NCBI lineage: Bacteria > Bacillati > Actinomycetota > Actinomycetes > Kitasatosporales > Streptomycetaceae > Streptomyces > Streptomyces sp. NPDC104761. Next base: position 164,594 of record NZ_JBVJNZ010000014.1, read on the forward strand.
TCGTCGATGAAGTAGATCGGGAAGTCCGCCCGTTCAGCGATGCGATCGGCCCAGGCGTCGTCGCGCTCGGGGAAGTCCGGCGAGTACAGGTGGGGCTTGAGGTACCAGTCGAAGAGGCCGAACGGCGGGTCCACGGACGTCGCGCCGAGTACGTGCAGGTCCTTGGTGTCCCCGATGACGTCGGCGGAGTGTGCGGTGAGATGACGGCTGAAGATCATCGATCCGGCGCTGAGCCCCACGTAGACCCGGTCCTCCAGCGCCTCCAGGAACCCGTCGGCCAGACCGTTCCCGGTGATGCTGCGCGCGAGGTGGTAGTGGTTGCCGCCCCCGACGTAGACGACGTCGGCGTTGCGCAGCCGGTCGAGCACCATCTGCCGGGGCAGGCCGTTCAGCTCCAGGACGTCGAACTCCCGCCAGCCGAGGCCGTGCAGCCGGTTCATGTCCGCGACCAGCCATCCGTGGTCCCCGGGCTCGGCGACGGACGCCGTGGGAACGTACACGACGTTCGCCGATCCGAACGGCTTTCCCAGCATGTCCCGCAACGCGTCCCGGAGCGTCTGGTTACGCAGGCCACTCGCCGTCAGCAAAAGGTTCATCGGGCGAGCCAAGCACGAGTGACGGGCGCACGCAACGAACCCGGGATCCGAACGACCGAGGTCAGCTCCGGTTCGGCTCGGTCACGCCGTGGGCGGGGGCGGTGGGGCGGTCCGGTTCTGCGGCTTCCTGGCCGGTGACCACCTTCGAGGGGCGGTTTCCACGGTCGAGGAGGCCGCCGGTGACGGCCAGTGCCAGGCCGGCCGCCGCCAGGGCCGCGCCGACCAGGTTGGGCGCGGCCCAGCCCCAGCCCGCCGAGACGACCAGGCCGCCGAGCCAGGCGCCGGCCGCGTTGGCCATGTTGAAGGCGGAGTGGTTGGAGGCCGCCGCCATCGTCGGGGCGTCCTTCGCGTTGAGCATCAGCAGCATCTGGACCGGCGTGGTGATGAGCGCGCCCATCGCGCCGATGAAGGTGACCGTCACCAGCGCCGGCACCGTGCTGTGGACGGTGAAGTAGAACGTCACCAGCGCGGCCCCCAGCAGGGTGATCCCGGCGTACAGGGTGGGGCGCAGGGCGCGGTCGGTGAGGGGGCCGGCGAGCAGGGTGCCGAGGGTCATGCCGACGCCGTAGAGGGCGAGGACCCAGGTGGTCGAGGCGTCGGAGAGGCCCGTCAGGTGCGTCAGCATGGGGACGAGGTAGCTGTAGACGGCGAAGAAACCGCCGAACCCGACGACGGCGGTGGCCAGGCCGATGAAGACCTGCCGGTTGCCCATCGCGCGCAGTTCCTGCCGGATGCCGGCCTGGGGGCCGCGCGGCTGGTGGGGTACGAGCAGGGCGAGGGCGAGAAGCGCCACGAGGCCGATGACGGCGACCGCGCAGTAGGCGTACCGCCAGCCCAGGTGCTGGCCGAGGGCGGTGCCGGCGGGGACGCCGACGATGTTGGCGATGGTGAGGCCGAGGAAGACCCGGGAGACGGCGCGTGCCGCGCGGTCGGCCGCCACCAGCCGGGAGGCGACGACGGCGCCCACGCCGAAGAGGGCGCCGTGCGGCAGTCCGGCGAGGAAGCGGGCGGCGAACAGCAGGCCGAAGTTCGGGGCGAGCGCGGACGCCGTGTTGCCGACGACGAAGAGCCCGGTCAGCAGGAGCAGCAGCCGCTTGTGGGGTACGCGGGCGCCGATGCCGGTGAGCAGGGGGGCGCCGACGACGACTCCGAGGGCGTAGGCGGAGACGAGGTTGCCGGCGTGCGGCACCGACACCCCGACGCCGTCCGCGATCTGGGGCAGCAGACCCATGGTGGCGAACTCGGTGGTACCGATGCCGAACGTGACGACGGCAAGGGCAAGCAGAGCCAGAGGCATGATGAGCGGGGGAACCTTTCGGGGACGGCGGGTTCGGGAGGGGTGACCGGCGGCAGCGAATGGTCTCTTCGCCGTCCGTGGCCGGCCGCACCGAGCGCCCTTGCCCAGCCCACCCCCTTCAACGTTGCAGCGGAATGCGGCGAGCGCGCATTCCTGGTTCGGCTCATGCGGCGCGGTGACCCGCGTCACGTGACGTGGTGCGAGGCGGACCTATTCCGGTGCGGTGGCCTGCCGGCACTGCGCGCACAGTCCCCACCAGGTGATCTCGGCCTCGTCGACCGCGAATCCCCGGTCCTCGTCGGGGGTGAGGCACCAACGGCCCGCTGCTGTCCGGGCTGACCGCCGTGCTGCCCGTCGGCAGCACCCTCTGCCTCGATCCGGGACCGCTGGTCGCCGACATCCCCGAGCACGTCCTCGCCCCGGTGCTGGCCCGCACCGACTGGCTCAGCGCCAACGCACGCGAGGCCCGGATCATGACCGGGCACGAGGGTCCGCGTGCCGCGGCGACCGAACTCGGCCGCCGGCTGGCCCCCGGCGCCGGGGTGCTCGTCCGCGCCGACAAGGACGGCTGCCGGCTGGCCGTCGCCGGTCGACCCTCCGTGCACGTACCTGGTTTCCCGGTCACCGCCCTGGACAGCAACGGCGCCGGTGACGCGCACGTCGGCGCGTTCCTCGCGCGGCTCGGCGAGGGGTTCGACCCGCTGACGGCCGCACGCGGCGACAACGCGGCGGCGGCCTTCTCGGTGACCCGTCGCGGCCCGGCCACGGCGCCCGACCGCGCGTAACTGGCCGCGTTCCTGGCCGGCGATCCACTCGCCGGGATCAACTCTCCTGACGCACGCGGGAATCGACGGCCTCCGATGCGGTTCCCGGGAAGAGAGTTGCACTGCCGGGCCGTTGAACGCGGAGCCCCGGCCGGTAGGGAACCGGCCGACGGCCCGTCGGCCAGGGCTTCGCTCAGCGAGGAGGAACGGTGATCACGCGATGAAGGCGGTGCGGTTCCACGCGTACGGCGGGATCGACGTGCTGCGGGTGGAGGAGGTCGAGCGGCCGGTGCCCGGCCCCGGGCAGGTGCTGGTCGAGGTCCGCGCGGCCGGGATCCAGCCCGGCGAGGTGATGATCCGCGAGGGGGCCCGGCACGGGCGCTGGCCCGCGGCCTTCCCCTCCGGGCAGGGCAGCGACCTGGCCGGCGTCGTGGTGGCGGCCGGCCCCGAGGTGCGCGGCTTCGCGGTGGGCGACGAGGTTCTCGGTTTCACCCACGCCCGGGCGAGCCACGCGGAGTACGTGGTGGCCGAGGACGTCCACCTGGTGACCCGTCCCGAGGGCCTGCCCTGGGAGGTGGCCGGATCGCTGTACGTGGCCGGCACGACCGCGTACGCGAGCGTGTTCGCGGTGGACCCCCGGCCGGAGGAGACCGTCGTGGTCTCCGGCGCGGCCGGCGGTGTGGGGGCACTGGCCGTACAGCTGGCGCGGCGGCGGGGTGCGACCGTCGTCGGGCTGGCGAGCGAGGCGAACCACGCCTGGCTGACGGCCCACGGCGTCGTGCCGGTCGTCTACGGGGAGGGCGCGGCCGACCGGATCCGGAAGGCCGCCGACGGCAAGCACGTGGACGCGTTCATCGACACGTTCGGCGACGGCTACGTGGACATGGCCGTGGAGCTGGGCGTACGGCCCGAGCGGATCAACACCATCCGCGACTGGCAGGCCGCGGCCCGGGTCGGCGCACGGACCTACGGGGAGGGCTCGGCGGCGGCCGCGGTCGTGGTCGGTGAACTCGCGCGGCTCGCCGCCCGGGGCGACCTGGACGTCCCTATCGCCCGGGTCTACCCGCTGGACCAGGTACGGGAGGCGTTCCGCGATCTGGAGGGCGGGCACGCCCAGGGCAAGATCGTGCTCCGGCCGTAGCCCTGCTCCGGACCACCGGCCGGGGCGCTCCGGAGCTGAGCGGACCGGGTGCGGCAGGCATGCTGGAACCATGGTGCTCGCCGTGCTCTTCGCCGTCCTGGGTGCCGTCAGCAATGCGGCGGGCACGGCCTTCCAGCGCAAGGCCGCGTCCACCGCGCCCGGCCGCGGCGGGCTGCGTCTGATGCTGGTGCTGGTACGAAGGCCCGCCTGGGCCATCGGTATCGCCGGAGTGGCGGGGGCCGCGGTCTTCCAGGCACTCGCCCTGGTCAACGGGCCCATGGCGCTGGTCCAGCCGCTGTTCATGCTGGAGCTGCCGTTCGCCCTGCTGATCGCGGTACCGCTGATGCACCGCAGGCCGGGCCCGGAGGGATGGCGGACGATCGCCGTGGTGGTGGCCGGCCTGGCCCTGCTGCTCGCCGCGGCGGCCCCGTCCGGCGGCCGTCAGCAGGCGTCCATGCAGCGCTGGATCCCGGTCCTCGCCCTCACCCTGGGCGCCATCACCGTCACCGTGCTGCTCGTCCGGTCCTCCTCGTCGCCGCTGTTCCGTGCGGCGGCCCTGGCCACGGGGGCCGCGATCGGCAACGCGCTGACCGCCGCGCTCATGAAGTCGGCAACCGGCCGGCTCGCCGACGACGGCCTGGCCGCGTTCCTCACCGCCTGGCAGACCTACGGCTTCGCGCTGACCGGGATCGCGGCGCTGCTGCTCCTGGAGAACGCGCTGCAGGCGGGTCCGCTCGTCGCCTCCCAGCCCGCGCTGACGATCGGCGACGCGGCGGTGAGCCTGCTGCTCGGCGTCTCTCTCTTCGACGAGTCGGTCCGCACCGGGTGGTGGCTGCTGCCCGAGGTGGCCGGGGCCGGTCTGATCCTGTGGGGCGTGACCCGGCTGACCCGCGTCGTGCCGCACCTCGCCGACGTGATGCGGTGAGGGGGCCGGGGGTCCGGCCGCGCGGCCGACACCGGGCGGCCCGCGGCGGTTCAGTGGCTGTTACACGGGCCGCCGTCCGTCGCTCCGGAGGCCGGTGAGATGATCACGGGGTGGGGCTGGAAGAACTCGTTCGGCGCCGGACGCGCCGACCCGTCACGCCGTGATACGGCGTCCCTGACCACCGAGAAGACCTTCCAGGCCCCCGGAAGGGGAAACACCGTGTCCGTGTTCCAGCGCATCCTGGTCGCCGTCGACCCCAGCCCCGCCCGCCGCTCCGCCGTGCGGCTGACCGGCGAGCTGGCCCGGCTGACGAGCGCCGAGGTCCGCGTCGTACACGTCATCGCCTCCGCCGCCTCGGTCGCCGCGATCGTGCCCCTGGAGGAGGACGCCGAGGCCAAGGCGGTCCTCGACGAGGCGCTGACGGCCCTGCGCGAGCAGGGCGTCAAGGCCGAGGGGACCCTCGTCAGGGGGCTGACCACCCAGGTCGCGGCCGCCATCGCCGACACCGCCGAGGAGTTCGCGGCCGATCTCATCGTGCTGAGCCCGCACCACCGGAGTTCCGTCGAGGCGCTGTTCGACCCGCGGGTCAGCGACGCCGTCGCGCACCGCACCAGCACGGCGATCCTGCTGGCCCCGGAAGTCCCGGACGAGGCCTGACCGCCCACCGGCCCGAACGTGCCGGTCACCCCGGGGCCCGCCGTGGATTCGACGTCCGCGGCGGGCCCCGGGTCCTTCCGTACGCCGTGCCGGTCGCGTGGGCGCCGCGCTAACGGCGCCGCCAGGGCAGCGCCTCCTGGTGGTCGCTGTCGGCGTCCATGCGCTGGAGTGCGGCGTTCACGGCCTCGCCGATCGCGGCGAACTGGGTCACCTGGTCGGGGGTGAGGACGTCGAAGACGGCCCGGCGGACCGCCTCGACATGGCCGGGGGCCGCGCGTTCCAGGAGGCTCAGGCCGGCCGGGGTGAGGACGGCGTGCTGATTGCGGCGGTTGACGGGGTCCTCGCGGCGGTCGACGTAGCCGGCCTCCTGGAGACGCGTCACCGCGTGGGTGAGGCGGCTCCGGGTGATCTTCAGGCGTTCGGCCAGCGCGGACATGGTGAGGCTGTGATCCTTGACCGAGGAGAGGTTGGCGAGCAGGGTGTAGTCGGCGTGGGTCATCCCCGCGTCGCGGCGCAGCTGGCGGTTCAGGTGGTCGGACAGGTGGGTGGAGAACTGGACGTAGGCGAGCCACGCCCGTCGTTCCTCGGGGTTCAGCCAGCGTGGCGTGGTGGTCATGGCCGCAGCCTAACGACCCATGTTTGAATATTCAAACCTGCACGGGTGCGCGGGGCGGGGCGGGGATCCGACCCCCGCCCCGCGGACCGGCCCGGTTCAGGCCCCGACGTACTCCGCGAGGTGCTGTGCGGTGAGGGTGGAGCGGGCTGCCACCAGGTCGGCCGGGGTGCCCTCGAAGACGATCCGGCCGCCGTCGTGGCCGGCGCCCGGGCCGAGGTCGATGATCCAGTCGGCGTGGGCCATGACCGCCTGGTGGTGCTCGACGACGATGACCGACTTGCCGGAGTCGACCAGCCGGTCCAGCAGTCCGAGGAGCTGCTCGACGTCGGCCAGGTGCAGGCCCGCGGTCGGCTCGTCGAGGACGTAGACGCCGCCCTTGTCGGCCATGTGCGTGGCCAGCCTGAGGCGCTGGCGCTCGCCACCGGACAGGGTGGTGAGCGGCTGGCCGATGGTGAGGTAGCCGAGGCCGACGTCCGTGAGCCGCTGGAGGATGCGGTGGGCGGCCGGGGTGTGCGCCTCGCCCGCGGCGAAGAACTCCTCGGCCTCGGTCACCGGCATCGCCAGCACCTCGCTGATGTCCCGGCCGCCGAGGCGGTAGTCGAGGACGGACGCCTCGAACCGCTTCCCGTCGCAGTCCTCGCAGGTGGTGGCGACGCCCGCCATCATCGCCAGGTCGGTGTAGATCACGCCGGCGCCGTTGCAGGTGGGGCAGGCGCCCTCGGAGTTGGAGCTGAAGAGGGCCGGCTTGACGCCGTTCTCCTTCGCGAAGGCCTTGCGGATCGGGTCGAGCAGTCCCGTGTACGTCGCCGGGTTGCTGCGCCGGGAGCCGCGGATGGCGCCCTGGTCGACGGAGACCACCCCGGCGCCGGCCGGGATCGAGCCGTGCACCAGGGAGCTCTTGCCGGAGCCCGCGACACCGGTCACGACGGCGAGGACGCCGAGCGGGATGTCGACGTCGACGCCCTGGAGGTTGTGGGTGCTCGCGCCGCGGATCTCCAGGGTGCCGGTGGGCTTGCGGACGGTGTCCTTGAGGGCGGCGCGGTCGTCGAAGTGGCGGCCGGTGATGGTGCCGCCGGTGCGCAGGGCCTCGACGGTGCCCTCGAAGCAGATCGTGCCGCCGCCCGCCCCGGCGCCCGGGCCGAGGTCGACGACGTGGTCGGCGATCGCGATGACCTCCGGCTTGTGCTCCACGACGAGCACGGTGTTGCCCTTGTCGCGCAGCCGCAGCAGCAGGCCGTTCATGCGCTGGATGTCGTGCGGGTGCAGTCCGGTGGTGGGCTCGTCGAACACGTAGGTGACGTCGGTGAGCGAGGATCCGAGGTGGCGGATCATCTTGGTGCGCTGGGCCTCGCCGCCGGAGAGGGTGCCGGCGGGCCGGTCGAGCGAGAGGTAGCCGAGGCCGATCTCCACGAACGACTCCAGGGTGTGCCGGAGCGAGGCGAGGAGCGGTGCCACCGAGGGTTCGCCGAGGCCGCGCACCCACTCGGCCAGGTCGCTGATCTGCATCGCGCAGGCGTCGGCGATGCTGATCCCGTCGATCTTCGAGGAGCGGGCGCCCTCGCTCAGCCGGGTGCCGTCGCACTCGGGGCAGGTGGCGAAGGTGACCGCACGCTCCACGAACTCGCGGATGTGCGGCTGCATCGACTCCTTGTCCTTGGAGAGCATCGACTTCTGGATGCGCGGGATCAGACCTTCGTAGGTCATGTTGATGCCCGCGATCTTCATCCGGGTCGGCTCCCGGTGCAGGAAGTCCTGCAGCTCCTTCTTCGTGAACTTGCTGATCGGCTTGTCCGGGTCGAAGAAGCCGGACTCGATGTAGAGGCGGGAGTTCCAGCCGCCGCCCTTGTAGCCGGGAACGGTGATCGCGCCCTCGTTCAGTGACAGCGTCTCGTCGTAGAGCTGGGCGAGGTCGAGGTCGGTGACGGCGCCCCGGCCCTCGCAGCGCGGGCACATGCCGCCGGTGATGCTGAAGCTGCGGCGCTCCTTCACCTTCTGGCCGGCGCGTTCGACGGTGACGGCGCCGGCCCCGCTGATCGAGGCGATGTTGAAGGAGAATGCCTTGGGCGAGCCGATGTGCGGCTTGCCCAGGCGGCTGAAGAGGATGCGCAGCAGGGCGTTGGCGTCGGTGGCGGTGCCGACGGTGGAGCGCGGGTCGCCGCCCATCCGCTGCTGGTCGACGATGATCGCGGTGGTCAGCCCTTCGAGGACGTCGACCTCGGGCCGGGCCAGGTTGGGCATGAAGCCCTGGACGAAGGCGGGGTAGGTCTCGTTGATCAGCCGCTGCGACTCGGCGGCGATGGTGTCGAAGACCAGCGAGCTCTTGCCCGAGCCGGAGACTCCGGTGAAGACCGTCAGCCGGCGCTTCGGGATCTCGATGCTGACGTCCTTGAGGTTGTTCTCCCGCGCGCCGTGTACGCGGATCAGTCCGTGGCTGTCGGCCACGTGCGGCGTGGACGTCGTCTTCTCGGTCTCTGTGGCCATGCTCAAACCCGTCTCCGTCGGCTGCGCGGGGTCCTGGTCGATCGCCGCCACGCTAGCCGGGGCCAGCAGCCTAGCGCTTCTCCATTCCTGACCGGCTCGAGAGGGCGGGGTCCAGCCGGACCAGCGGGTGAGGGCCGTTTCGAGGGGGATGCCGTCGGCGGTGGACCAGGCGATGCAGCCGCCGGGACTGATCAGCAGCGCCTCGGCGCCCTCGGCGCCCCGGACCCCCGCGGCGCTGTCCGCCACGACGTGCCCGACCCGGTCGGACCGGTCACCCACGTCCCTCTCGTCCCGGCCGGGGTCCACCCCCCGCGGTAGCACTCGACCTGCCGGGCGCCCGTCAGCCGTCGGGGGCGATGACGCGCGCGGAGGGGCCCGCCGTGCTCGGCTACGAAGATTTTTGCGTTCTCGCGGTACGTCCATGAACCGGCCCCCACCTGCCCCGAGTCCGCTATGTCCGCCGGTACGCCCCCCAGGTAACGGTGAGTTCACCCGCCTTCCCTTCCTCGGCAGTCTACGCGCGTGGTGTCATGCCCACGCTCACCCACCCCCCACGTGAGCGTCTACTCGACTAGGAGTCACGCACATGCTGTCGAAGCTTCTCGTTCGCGCGGGTGTCGCCCTGGCGGCCACAGCGGCCGTGGTCGCCACCGCGGTCCCCGCGAACGCCGCGAGCTACTCCGCGTTCGCCTTCTCGCTCAGCAGCAGCGAGCCGACGATCTACGACTTCATCAACTCGGCCACCAGCTCGCTCGACATGACGATGTACGAGCTGGAGGACACCACCGCCGTCAACGACCTCATAGCCCTGAAGAACAAGGGCGTCACCGTGCGGGTCGTCCTGGACCAGGCGCACAAGAGCGCCGACAACTCCGCCTACACCTCCCTCACGAACGCGGGCGTGGGCGTGGTGTGGTCGCCGTCCAGCTTCGTCTACACGCACCAGAAGACCATCACGGTCGACGGCACCAAGTCGCTCGTCCTGACCGGCAACCTGACCTCCCAGTACTACTCGACCGGCCGGGACTACGGCGTCTTCACCGACGACACCCGGGACGTCGCGGCGATCGAGAAGGTCTTCAACGCCGACTACGCCGGCACCTCCGTCACCCCCACCGACGGCGACCACCTGCTGTGGTCCCCCACCGACTCGCGCAGCCGCCTGCTGACCGTGGTCAACGCCGCGGCCAAGACGCTCGATGTCGAGGAACTGGAGTTCAGCGACAGCACGGTGGTCAACGCCATCGTCGCCCGAGCCAAGGCGGGCGTGAAGGTGCGGGTCGTCCTGGAGACGCCGGGCGACTACTCCAGCGAGGTCTCCTCGATCAAGGCCGCGGGCGGCACGGTCGTCGGCTACTCCGACCCCAACGGCTTCTACATCCACGCCAAGGCCATGGTCGCCGACTACGGCCTGTCCACCCAGGAGGTGGAGGCCGGCTCCATGAACGTCAGCAGCAACTCCCTCTCCAGCAACCGTGAGCTCGGCATCATCCTCACGGGCACCGGGGTGGCGCAGTCGGTGGCCACGACCGTCGAGACCACGTTCAACAGCGACTACGCGGGCGGCACCGCCGCGTAGCGATCCGGTTCCGCCGGGCAGCGGCCGGCCGCTGCCCGGCGTGCCACCCGCACCCCGCGCGTCGGCCACCTGGCCGTAACCTTGCGCGGGTGAACGCCGAGACCACCCCGGAACCCCTGGACGCCCCGCAGCCCCGGCCGCAGTCGCTGCTGCTCGCCTTCTTCGGCAACCACGTACTGGAGCAGGGCCCGCTGGCCGTGTACTCGGGAAGCATCATCACCGTTCTGGGCCGGGCCGGCGTCGGCGAGCAGGCCGTACGCTCCACGCTCACCCGCATGGTCAACCGGAACCTGCTGCAACGCCGGCGGCAGGGCCGCAAGATGTACTTCGGCCTGACGCCCCTCGCCACGCAGATCCTCCACGACGGCCGGCGCCGCATCTGGGAGACCGGCGCCGTCAACGACGACTGGGACGGCTCCTGGACCCTGTTCGGGTTCTCGCTGCCGGAGTCCTGGCAGCGCCAGCGCCACGACCTGCGCTCCCGGCTCGGCTGGTCGGGTTTCGGGCCGCTGTACAGCGGGCTGTGGATCGCGCCGGGCCGGGTGGACGTCTCGGCCGTCGTCGGCGAACTCGGGCTCTCCGCCCACGTGAAGATCTTCCACGCGCTGGCCGACGAGGCGACCGACATCGACCTCATGATCCGCGACACCTGGGACCTGGCGTCCGTCGCGGCCCGGTACGAGGACTTCCGCGCCCGCTGGGACACATGGCGCGCCGGACCCGGCGACGACGCCGTGGCCACCCGGCTTCGGCTGGTCAGCGAGTGGCTGGGCATCATCCGCACCGATCCCCGGCTGCCGGTCCGGCACCTGCCCGCCGGCTGGCCGGCCCGGGAGGCGGAGCGGACGTTCCACCGCGTCGCGGCCGAGACCGAGGCCCCGGCCCGCCGGACGGCCGCGGCGCTGCTGGAGACCACGCCCCTGTGACCCGCCGCGCGCGGCGGACCTGCGCGCGGCCCGCACAGAATCCCTGATCAGCCCGGATCGCGCGGCGATCTATGCTGCTGGGGGCAGGAGGTTCGCCGGACCGTCGAAGGAGAGGGTGCCCGGGTACGGCGACGCTCCCTGTCCGGTGTCCGCACCGTGTCCGTCTCGCCCGCTCTCCCGAGGAAGCCCCGTTGAACTTCTGGTCGATCTATGAGCATGGTTTCGCGCGCGTCGCCTCGTGCACGGGCCACACCGTCATCGCCGACCCGCGCGCCAACGCCGAGGCGGTGCTGCGGCAGGCACGCCGCTGCGCCGAGGAGGGCGTCGCGGTGGCGGTCTTCCCGGAGCTCGGCCTGACCGGTTACTCGATCGAGGACCTGCTGCTCCAGGACGCGGTGCTCGACCAGGCCGAGGAGGCCGTCGAGACGGTGAAGGCCGGTTCCGCCGGGCTGCTGCCGGTCCTCGTCGTCGGCGCCCCGCTGCGGCACCGCAACCGGGTCTACAACTGCGCGGTGTTCGTGCACCGCGGCCGGATCCTCGGGGTCGCGCCCAAGTCGTACCCGCCGAACTACCGGGAGTTCTACGAGCGGCGCCAGATCGCCGGCGGCGACGACGAGCGGGGCGGCACCATCCGGATCGGCGGCGAGAACGTGCCGTTCGGGGTGGACCTGCTCTTCGAGGCGGAGGACGTCCCCGGGCTCGTGCTGCACGCCGAGATCTGCGAGGACATGTGGGTACCGGTACCGCCGAGCGCGGAGGCGGCACTGGCCGGCGCGACCGTGCTGCTCAACCTGTCGGGCAGCCCGATCACGGTCGGCCGGGCGGAGGACCGCAAGCTGCTGTGCCGCTCCGCGTCGCAGCGCTGTCTCGCGGCGTACGTCTACGCCGCGGCCGGGCTCGGCGAGTCGTCCACGGACCTGTCCTGGGACGGCCAGACCATGATCTACGAGAACGGCTCACTGCTGGCCGAGACGGACCGGTTCCCGCTCGACGACCAGTACGCGGTGGCCGACGTCGACCTCGACCTGCTGCGCCAGGAGCGGGCCCGGATGGGCTCGTTCGACGACAACCGCCGTACCCACGCGGCCCGCACGGGCGGCTTCCGGACCGTCGCCTTCCGGCTCGACCCGCCGACGGCCGACCTGGGGCTGCGGCGCCGCGTGGAGCGCTTCCCCTTCGTCCCGGCCGACGTGCAGCGGCTCGCCCAGGACTGCTACGAGGCGTACAACATCCAGGTCGCCGCGCTCCAGCAGCGGCTGGCGGCGATCGGCGGCCCGAAGGTGGTCGTCGGGGTGTCCGGCGGCCTCGACTCCACGCACGCGCTGATCGTCGCCGCCCGTGCCATGGACCGCGCGGGCCGGCCGCGCAGCGACATCCTCGCGTTCACCCTGCCGGGCTTCGCGACGGGCGCGCACACCAAGGGCAACGCACACCGGCTGATGAACTCGCTCGGGGTGACCGCGGCCGAGCTGGACATCACGCCGACCGCGCGGCTCATGCTGCAGGAGATGGGCCATCCGTTCGCCGCCGGCGAGCCGGTCTACGACGTGACCTTCGAGAACGTGCAGGCCGGTCTGCGCACCGACTACCTGTTCCGGCTGGCCAACCAGCGCGGTGGCATCGTGCTCGGCACCGGGGACCTGTCGGAGCTGGCGCTGGGCTGGTCGACGTACGGCGTCGGCGACCAGATGAGCCACTACAACGTCAACTCCGGGGTGCCGAAGACGCTGATCCAGCACCTGATCCGCTGGGTCATCAGCAGCGAGCAGTTCGACGCGGAGACCGGCAAGACCCTCGCGGCGATCCTCGACACCGAGATCAGTCCGGAGCTGGTGCCGGGCGAGGAACTGCAGTCCACCGAGTCGAAGATCGGCCCGTACGCGCTGCACGACTTCAGCCTCTACCAGGTGCTGCGGCACGGGTTCCGGCCGTCGAAGATCGCCTTTTTGGCCTGGCACGCCTGGCACGACCGGGAGGCGGGCGCCTGGCCGCCCGGCTTCCCCGAGGCCGAGCGCAAGGCGTACGACCTCGCGGAGATCCGGCACTGGCTCGACTACTTCTGCCGCCGCTTCTTCGCCTTCGCCCAGTTCAAGCGCTCGGCGATGCCGAACGGGCCGAAGGTCTCGGCCGGCGGCTCGCTCTCCCCGCGCGGCGACTGGCGTGCTCCGTCGGACAGTTCGGCGAAGGCCTGGCTGCACGACCTGGCCCGCGTCCCCGAGTAGCCGCCCGAACGCGGGTCCGGTCCGTCCGCCGTCGGTCGCCGGCCGTCGCTCGACGAGGCAGGCGATGGTCACGAGGTGGCTCCTCGGGGTGCCGGTCGTGGTGCGGACCGGTCCGCCGCTTTCCGGGCGGCGGACCGCCGTGGTCGTCGTGAGCTGTCGTCACGGAGCGGGCGCGGTGTCACGGCGCGGAGGCGGTTTGTGGCCGGTGCCCGTCCGCGGTAGGCTCGATCATGAGCGCGGCACCCAACTCCGGGTCGCACGCGATGCGTTGGTGGTCCAAGGAAAGACGCCCCGCTTCCTGTGGGGAGATGCAGGTGCAAGGCCTGCCCGGCGCTCCATGCGAAGAGCCCCGTCCCTGATCCGTCAGGGACGGGGCTCTTCGCGTACGGCCCGCGCCGGCTGCCGGGCACACTCTGACGGGCGAACACCCGACCGACACCCGGACGGAGCCACGTACCGGAACAAACCCCCTGGTCAGAGGCTTCGCCCGGGGACGGCCCGCGCGCGCCACGGCGGGTGACCGGTTGCGGGCCCGCACCCCGCTTTCCACGGTGGGCGAAAGACAGCAGTTCTCGAAAGGAAACCCATGCGCGCCCTTGCCTCCCGCGGCCTCCTCGTTTCCCCCCTGGTCTGTGCCGCCCTGGTCCTCGGCCCGGCGGCCGCCTCCGCTGCCGCCGCCGACGCCGGCCGAGAAGCGACGGGACCCGGTGTCGCGCAGACGGCTCTGCCGCCCGGCACCGATCTCGCCACGCTCCTCGACCGGATCGACGCGATCGACCCGACACAGTACGACCGCGCCCTGACACCCCTGCTGGACACACTGCCCGGCTTCGCCGCGGCGCAGGGCACCCGCATCGACCCGGCGCAGGCCGCCGCCTACGCGAAGGCGCTGCGCCAGTGGAGCAGCACCGTCCAGGAGCGGCTGCGCCACCTGGACGCGGGTGCCGCCGACCGTGCGCACCGCGCCGCGCCCCGCGCCGCCGACCCCGTCTCGGACCTGGTGAACGCGATCCAGGACGCCGTCAAGAAGCTGCTCACCGCACTGACCTCGCTCGACCTCGGCGGGGTGGTGAGCGCCGTCACCGGGCTGCTGGCCCCCATCCTCGCGGCGGTCACCGGCCTCCTCGGCGCCCTGCCCTCGCTGCCGTCGCTGCCCTCGGCGGGCAGCCTGGCCGCCACGACCCTCGCCCCGTGAGGAACTGACACCGCGTCGGCGCTCTCCGCGCCGCCGGGGGGGGGGGGGGGGCGGGCGGCACACCCCCCCCCCCCCCCCCCCCCCCCCCCCCCCCCCCCCCCCCCCCCCCCCCCCCCCCCCCCGCTCCCGCGACCGTCAGTGCCCGTTCCAGCCGGGGACGGTCGGCAGTACCTGCTCCGCCACCCGCACCAGTGCCGTGTCGTCCGGTGGTACGTCGTCCTGCCGCCAGAGTGCGACCTCGAACGTGCCCCGGCCGTCGTCCTTGCCGTGCTTGGAGACCAGGAGGCAGCGCGCGGTGCCGCCGGGGCCCGTGCTCGCCTTGCCGCCACCGAGGTTGAATCCGATGGAGATGGTCGGGCTGGAGTAGAGGACGGCGGGGTGGCCGAGGACCGATGTCCTGCGGGCGTCGCCCATCAGGTCGCCCGCGGTGGCGACGGTCATGTGGTCGTACGACGCCGTCAGCTTCACGGAGTACGTCGCGAGGGTCACCGTCGCCTCGGGTTCGGCGATCTTCGTGCCCCCGGCGAGCGTGAGCCACTCCCCGCTGCCGTCGGCGGTCTCGGCCTGCTCGTGCGAGGTCCCCAGCAGGGCCGGCAGGTCCGGCCGGTTGAGCGCCTTGCACAGCCGGCCGCCGGAGACGTAGCGGGCCGGCAGATGGTCGTCCGGCTTCGAGCAGGCCGCCGGTTCACCCACCGTGTCCTTCTGGTGGACGAACTCCTTCTGCGCCCACAGAGCGCCCACCACGGCCGCGAACAACGCCACCGCCGCGATCGCCTGAAGTCCCGGTCTGCCGGCCTTTTCGGGCTCGGCGAAGCTCTCGGTCATGTCCCCCACCCCCGCTGTGCGTCCCCTGTGCGCGCTGGAGCCTAACCGATGTTCACGGGCACGGCACGCGCCGCACACACCGGTCGGTGGCAGCGGATTCCTCCGGGAGTGTTTGATGGCGGGAGCACACTGCAGGCCGGAGGAAGCGGGGGACGCGGTGACCGACGGACGCGGACGGGTCGTCGAGGCGGGCGGGAGTGCGCTGGTGTTGCGTCGCAGGCCGCGGGAGCGGACCCGCGCCGCGGTGCTCGTCCTGCACGGCGGGCAGGAGAACGGCGTCCGCCCGGCGCGCTCCTGGCAGCCGGCCGCGCTGCGCATGCGCCCCTTCGTCGGCGCGGCCGCGTCGGTCTCCTCGCCCCGCGACGTGCTGATCGGCCAGGTGCGCTACCGCTACCAGGGCTGGAACGACGCCGCCGACCCGCTCCAGGACACCCTGCGCGCGCTCGACGAACTGCGCGGCCTGGCCGGCGACGCGTCCGTGGTGCTGGTCGGCCACTCGATGGGCGGCCGGGCGGCGCTGCGCGCGGCGGCCGATCCCTCGGTGCGCGGGGTGCTCGCGCTGGCCCCCTGGTGCCCGCCCGGCGACCCCGTGGACGATCTCGCCGGGACGAGGATCGTCGTCCTGCACGGGGACCGGGACGGGACCACCGCTCCCGCCGACTCGGCCGCGTACGTACGGCAGGCCCGCAGCGCCGGTGCGCAGGCCGGGATGGTGCTGCTCAGGGGCGGGGACCACGCGATGCTCCGCCGCAGCCGTGACTGGCACCGGGCCTCGGCGGCCGCCATCAGGCGGTTGCTGCGCCCCGAACGCGACCTCGAGGGATGGACGGCCGAGGCCTGCGCGTCGGACGAGCCCCTTCTGCGCTGATCCGCGCCCTGGTAGGGTGCCTCGCCCCCATGGGGCGTCCGGCCGTACCGGACGTCCATCACCCGCACCGGACACCCACCCCGCACGGGACATCCATCCAGAGGACTGCTGCCGATGCCGATCGCACGATCGTTCCGGATTGTCACGTACCTGACAGTCATGTTCCTGGTTCTCACCCTGTTCGGCACCGCCCCCGTCACCGCCGCTCCGCAGTCCACGCGGTCCGCGCAGTCCGCCGCGCAGGCCACCGGCGCCTGGCAGCCCCCGCTGTCCACCCGGGGCCGGTACATCGTCGACGCCGCGGGCAACCGCTTCCGCCTCGAGGCCGCCAACTGGGACGGTGCACAGGGCTCCTGGACCGGCAGCGGCAGCACCGACGATCCCGCGAACCACCACGCCGGCCAGGACTCCCACGGCATCCCCCTCGGCCTGGACCGCGCGCCCCTGTCCCAGCTCCTCTCGGACTTCCAGGCACTCGGCATCAACAGCATCCGGCTGCCCTTCTCGAACGAGATGATCCACAGCACGGCCCCGGTGCCGGACGCTGCGGTCACCGCCAACCCGCAGCTGCGCGGCAGGACCCCGCTGGAGGTCTACGACGCCGTCGTGAGCGCCCTCACCGGCGCGGGCTTCGCCGTCATCCTCAACAACCACACCAACACCTCGCGCTGGTGCTGCGGCGTCGACGGCAACGAGCGCTGGAACAGCAGCCAGTCGACCCAGCAGTGGGCCGACGACTGGGTCTTCATGGCCCGCCGCTACGCCGCCAACTCCCGCGTCGTGGGCGCCGACCTCTACAACGAGGTACGCCGTGACGTCCTCGACGACCCCAACTGGGGCCTGGGCGACGGCCACGACTGGTACGCCGCGGCCCAGCTCGCCGGCGACCGCATCCTCACCGAGGCGAACCCGAACCTCCTGATCGTCGTCGAGGGCATCAACTGGACCGGCCTGCCCGTCGACGGCCTCCCCCACGGCCGCCCGATGCTCACCCCCGTCCGCACCCTCTCCAACACCCTCGTCGACGCCCACAAACTGGTCTACTCGGCCCACTTCTACGGCTACACCGGCCCCCACCACAGCGGCGCCACCGGCATCGGCGAGACCAGCGACCCCCGCTACCAGGATCTGACCCGCGACGAGCTCTACCAGGCCCTCGCCGACGAGGCCTTCTTCGTCACCACGGAGGGCAGGCACTACACCGCGCCGGTCTGGATCAGCGAGTTCGGCATCGGCGCGAACGAGACGAGCACGGCCGCCCGCACCTGGTTCGGCGACATCACCGACTACTTCGCCGGCCACGACGCCGACTTCGCCTACTGGCCGCTGGTCGGCTGGGCGGGCCACGACGACTGGGCGCTGCTGGACTACGACACCTCCGGGCACCGCTCCGGCATCCTCGACGGCGGCGACTGGCGGGCCACCGCCTGGGACCACCTCATGAACTCCGCGAGCCGCACCGGGTACGTCGAGCCGGGGCCGACCTGGCGCATGCTGTCCACGGACCACGGCGACCAGGTCGAGTCCCTGCGCGTCCGGGCGGGCGGCGACTGGGACTCGGGGGCCTACAAGGCGGTCTGCCCCGACGGGCTGCGGCTGATCGGTCTCGCGCACTCCGGCGGACGGGGCCTGTGCACCGACGCGGCCGCCGGCGACCTGCGCGCCGCGGGCAACGCCCAGACGGTGGTCACCGACGAGCGGTACGTCCCGGCGGGCGGCGACTGGGCGTCCGGGTACACCAAACTGCAGTGCCCGGCAGGCCAGTTCGTGATCGGCTACAGTCGGCGCGGTGAGCGCGTCTCGGCGGCCCTGTGCGCCCCCGCGCGCGCCACGCCGAACGCCGCCGGCCGGACGGTGTGGTTCGACCGCTCCGACAACCGCCCCGCCGACGGCGCGGGCGACGACTTCGCGTACGGCGCCTACAAGGGTCAGTGCGCCGCCGGCGAGTTCATCGCGGGCGTCGCCTTCACCACCCGGGTGGGCAGCGCGCAGGGGCCCGCCGCCGTGCTGTGTGTCCCCCTGCCGTCCTGACCGGGCCCGTCGGTCACCGGGCCGCCGCGCCGGTCACCACCTCGGACAGGGCCCGGACACTCACCGCGTCCTGGCTCAGGTGGGCGGCGCCGGTCAGCGGGCGGCCGCCGACCACCACGAACCGGGCCTTCGGCGCAGGCCGCTTGACCCGACGGCTCGAACGGGCACGCAATCAGGCGGAAGCTCATCCCGGAGGACTTCACAAAGACACCACCCGGTCGGTTACTTGACCGTCACTCGGCTCAGGTGCCCTGCCCGCCGGTGCCCGCGGGGACGGTGGGGAGCACGATGCCGAGCGCCAGGACCGCGGGGCGATCGTACAGGGGCGGCCGGCGGGAACCGGTGGCCGCGGTCTCCGGGCGGCGCGCGAACCCGGTGGGCGCAGTCGGCACGCGCCGCCTCTCGGCGCTCTGGGCACACCCGGCGCGCCGATCGATCTTGTCGCTCCGGTGATCACCCGCAGCCGCCCACGGCACGTCGATGACATGACCAGTGTCACTTGTCGTATGGTTCGACCAAGTTTTGGCCAACGTGCGTCGTTATCGTTTCCAGCCGCCCTGCCGTGGGACAGACTCACCCGCGGAGGGGGGACGAGCACGGCCGTTTCACGCCGGACGTGCCATCCCGCAGTGTCGCGTCGCCCAGGGGAAGGCGGCGAGCGGACCAGCGGAGGAATGCATGACGCAGTCGCTTCCGGGGCAGCGCCCTGCCCAGGAGCAGGCTTTCACGGGGCACGGGCGGCCACCCGTCGTCGTGATCGGCGCCGGGCCCTACGGGCTTTCGGTGGCCGCCCACCTGCGGGCGGCGGGGGCGCCGGTGCGCGTCTTCGGTGACGTGATGGGCAGTTGGCGGCACGCCATGGCCACCGGGATGTACCTGAAATCGACGCCGGACGCGACCGATCTGTCGGCGCCGGAGCCCGGCGGCACGCTGGCGGACTTCCGGCGCGCGCACAGCGAGCCGGAACTGACCGAGCTGACACCGATCCCGTGCGACGTCTTCGTCCGGTACGGGCAGTGGTTCCAGAAGCGGTACGTCGGTGAGGTCGAGCCGGCCCGGGTGACGGCCGTCGAGCGGGCGGTGTCCGGGCCCGGCTTCTCCGTCCGGCTGGACGACGGGACGGAGATGGCGGCCTCGGCCGTCGTGGTGGCGACCGGGCTGAACGGTCTCGCCCATGTCCCGGACGAGTTGCGGCGGCTCGCGCCCGAGGGGCCGGGCCCGCAGGCGCCGGTGTCGCACACCAGCCACCACACGGACCTGTCCAGGTACGCGGGACGCCGGGTGGCCGTCATCGGCGGCGGTCAGTCCGCGTTGGAGAGCGCCGCACTGCTGCACGAGGCGGGCGCCGAGGCGCAAATCCTGGTGCGTGAGCGGACGGTGCGGTGGGGCATGACGCCGGAGCTGTCGCGGCCCTGGACGCAGCGGGTGGCCAAACCGGCCTCGCCGCTCGGCACGGGCTGGATCCTGGCCGGGGTCTGCGCATCGCCGGGCTCTGTGCGTCGGCTGCCCGCGGCGGCCCGGCTGCTGCTGTTCCGGCGGGCGCTCGGTCCGTCGGGCGGCTGGTGGCTGCGGGACCGGGTGGAAGGCGTCGTACCGGTGCGCACCTCGCGCCGGGTCACCGGCGCCGTGGTCCAGGGACCGGAGGTGCGCCTGGACGTCGCCGGTCCCGGGGGAGAGCGGGAGTCGCTCGCGGTCGACCACGTGCTGGCGGCCACCGGTTACCGGCTGGACCTGGACGCGCTGCCGTTCCTGTCGCCGGCGGTGCGGGACGCCGTGGCGTGCGTGCCGGGTTCGAAGGCGCCCGCGCTGCGGGGGACGTTCGAGTCGTCGGTGCCCGGCCTGTACTTCACCGGTTCGCTCGCGGCGCCGGTGTTCGGGCCGATGATGCGCTTCGTGGCGGGCACGGAGTTCGCCGCCGTACGCATCGCCCGGCACGTCGCGGCCTCCTGAGAAACCCGCCCGCCGACCCTGGCACCCCCATCGGCCGGTCCGGGGCGAGCCCATCGGCCGCTCCGGGCGGGCCCCTCAGCCGCTCCGGGCGAGCGGGTCCGCCGTACCGGGTGCCTGGGTGTCGTCGGCGGGAGCCGACGGTACCGAGTGCCCTGTCCGGCCCAGGGCGGCCGAGGGTTCCAGGCCCTGGTCGCGCACCAGGGTGGTGCGCAGTCGCCGGTGGGCGTCCAACGCGTCGGTGCGCCGGCCCGAGCGGGGCAGGGCGAGGCCGGGCCGCCACACGCTCGACCCCCGCTCCCTGGTCCGGTATCCGGTGTCGGCGATCCGCTCGAACTCCCGGACGTCGTGGGCGCCTTCTTCGCTGTCGAGCAGACAGCCGCCGGGTACGGTGCGCAGGACCCGTTTGGCGGTGTGCGCGCCCGTGTCCTCGGCGCCCCGGTCTGCAGAGCTCCTCGGTCAGCGTGCCGACGGTCACCGCTTGGCCGGCGTGGGGCGCGAGCACGGCGAGGACCTGGCGGGCCTTGGGCTAGGTCGGCGCGATGCGGTCAAAAACCGCACGGACGGTTTGTCAACCTGCCCTGCGGCCGGATGACGCGCTCCCGGCCCGGGGCCGGGAGATGGCCGGCGCACTGTCATGCGAAGGACCCCAGCGAGCAGCACGATGGGGAGGTTTGCCGGTATCCGCCGGCCGGGTCCGACAGCCGCCTCCGTACCGGCCGGCCCGCCGCCAAGGCGCCGACGCCGGTTGACCTCATGCACTCAGCAAACCAGGCAGACGGTTTGGTACCAGTCTGCTCAGGCCTCGGTGGGCACGGGCGATTCCAGCCGGCGGCGCTCGACTTCCTCGACGACCCGGGCCCCCCGGTCGGGCGCGGTGTCCAGCCGGATCAGAGCGGCTGGAGTGGCTATGGCCGGCAGTACGTGGTTGTAGAGGACGGAGATCCGGTCGTTGAGATCGGTCCAGTCGGAGACCACCTCCGACATGAACTGGGTCCCGATCCAGGCCCCGAGGAAGCACTCCGCGGTCTCGCGCGGTGTGACGTGCGGCAGCACCTCGCCGCGCTCCTTGGCCTCCACCAGCTTGTCCGTCACCAGCTCGGTCCAGGCGGGCCACGCGCTGCCGAACAGGGAGCGCCCCTGGATGTCGGCGGAGAGCCTTATACCGGCGAGGAGAATGACCTCTTTGGGGATGCGGTGGGCCAGCGTCATGCCGATGTCCACCCACTCCTGGAGCTTCAGCTCGCGCGGCACCCAGTAGTCGTCGCTGATCTGGGCGTTGATCACACCCCGCGCGAGGGCTTCCTTCGAGTCGAAGTGGAAGTAGAGGGCGCCCTTGGTGACTCCGGCCCGTTCGAGGATCTCGGCGATCGTCGCCGCCGTGTACCCGCGTTCGGCGAAGACCGCGGCGGCGGCCTCGACAACAGCGCGGCGGGTCCGAATCGCACGCTCCTGACGCGCCATGGGGACCCCTCCTCGGTCAAAACAAAACCGGACGTGACGTACCTTACCCCAATCGGGGACGGGCACTTCGGCCGCACGGGGCAGGCTCCCGGTCGGTGCCGCCGCCGTCCGCCGCCGCCCCACCCCGACCGCGGGCCGGAGCCGGTGCGCCGGCGCGGGAGACCCTTCCGGGCAGTTCACCAGGCGGTGCGCCCCGCCGTCCACGGTAGATGCGGCACCCGTGACGAAGCTCGCCCGGTCGCCCCCACGGCCGGGCGGCGGCCTTCCCGGCCTCCTCCGGACCGCGGCGGCACGGGACAGCGGAGTGTACTCGACGACGGCCGCAGAGAGACGGTCGTACGGTTCGACGGTGAACCCGGCAGGCCGCCGGGTCACCCGCCCCGCGTCGGAGAGGGATCGGCGAGGGAGTCCACGTCCTGCCAGACGGTGCCGAGGGCGGCCTCGCGGTCGAGGGTGCGCAGGCGTTCCTCGTCGATCTCGCCGAGGTGGCCGACCAGGTGCCGGACGCCGATCTCGCGCATCAGCTCGCGCTGGAAGCCGTGTTCGAAGGTGCTGGGGCGGCCGACGAAGGGCACGCCCAGTTCCTTGGCGTGGCCGGCGAAGCGGGCGACGTCGTCGATGAAGAGGACCTGGTGGTAGCCGAGGCCGAAGCGGTCCCGGACGATCTCCCGGATGCCGGGGCGGAAGTCGTCGGTGCAGATGTAGTGGGGCGCGGTGAACAGGTGCTCCCAGGCGCCCAGATGACGACGGAAATGGGTCTCGTCGAGGCCGCCGTAGCAGATGACGTCCAGGCCCAGGCCGCGCAGCCGGTGCAGGAGTTCCTCGGCACCGTCGAGAGTGTGGACGGGGTGGTCTCGCAGGTGGTGCTCGCGTTCGGCGAAGTAGTCGGCGATGGCCTCCTGCTCGCTCACCCCGGCACCGGTCTCCTCCAGCAGCACCTTCGCGGCCGCGAGCCGGGACTGCGAGAAGAGCCGCTGCTCCAGCTGCCGGGTGTACACGCCGCCGTACTTGAGGACGAGCCGGTGCAGGACGGGACTGAAGCTGTCGTTGAGCAGGACGCCGTCGATGTTGACGGCGGCGAGGCGCAGGGTGCGCAGTGGTTCCATCGGGGTCTCTCCCTCTCGCGGGCCGTTCGTCCATCATGCAGGGGCCGTCGGGCGGGGGGTGAAGCCCAGGTGTCACGGCGGCCGGGCCAACTCCCTGGAATCTGGCCGAAAGAAACCGTCGGCCGGGTTTTCTCGAGAGCGGTGCACACTTTCCTGTCATCGCCGACGAGCCGCCGACATCTGCCAGTCAGTCCGCTTTTCGCCGTGCCCGTTGGCATGGTTGAGGGCAAAAATACTTGGCCAACCCACCACTGAGCGGAGTCATGCATGGATCGAGTCGAACCACACTTGGTGAATCCTTTACCTAGTGGCCGACCCGAGAAAACCGGTAGGTCCGTATCTTATAGGCGTCGAACAGGGATTCAAGCCAACGAAGAGCACTCCGACGGGGGGTCATCCGTGAGTCTTTCCGCCGGCGAGATCGACGTCGGTCTGCCCGAACTGCCCCGGCTGACCACCACGGTCCCCAAGGAGTACGTCCACCGCGCCTCCCTCGCCGAGGTGTTCCTCACCGGCTGTACCGCCCAGGACGACGGACGGCGGTTCTCCCTCACCGGACAGTGGCCGCGCGCCCACACGTTCTTCAACAGCGCCGACGGTTCCCACCATGACCCGCTCCAGGCCGCAGAGACGTTTCGGCAGGCCGGCATGTTCGTGACGCACGCGGAACACGGTGTGCCGCTCGGCCACCACTTCGTACTGTGGTCCCTCAGTTGCCACACCGATCCGGAGCGGCTGCGGATAGCCTCCCGCCCCACCGACTTCCGGCTCGACGTGACCTGCCCGGACTCCGCACCGCGCGGCCGGGCCTCCGCGCGCCGGATGGGCATCGGGTTCACCCTGCGCCGGGACGGCGTCCCCGTCGCCCACGGGGAGGGGCGGTACTCCGTGGTCACGCCGCCCGTGTACGCCAGGTTGCGCGCCGACCGGCCCGCCGGACAGCCGGCTTCGGCCGGCCCGGCCGTCGCGGCCGGTCCGGCCGTCGCGGCCGGTCCGATGCCACCGGCGTCCGTGGGCCGTACCTCCCCCGCCGACGTGGTGCTGACGGCCACGGACATGCCGGACCGCTGGCTCCTCACCCCGGACCTGGACCACCCGATCCTGTTCGACCACGGCGGCGACCACCTGCCCGGCATGGTCCTGATGGAGGGCGCCCGGCAGGCCGCCTGCGCCCGGCTGGCGCCCCGCGCGCTGATCCCGGCGAGCACGTCCTCGTCGTTCCACCGCTACGTCGAACTCGACAGCCCCTGCTGGATCGACGTCACGGAGGTGACGGCCGGGGACGACGGCACGGCGACCGTCGACGTCGTCGGCGTGCAGGACGGCGAGGTGGTCTTCACGTCCACGGTGAGCGGGCCGGTCGTCCTGGCCTGATACGGGGCGTCGGCGTGACACACGTCCGCCGCCTGGCCCCTGCGCTGGGGCCAGGCGGCGGACGTCTCACTGGTCAGCGACGGTGGCTGAAGGCGTGCCGGTCCTCCACAGCCGGGCGGTCGATGCCATGCCGCTCCTCCATCGGACGGTGGGCGACACCCTGCCGGTCCTCCATCGGGCGGTGGGCGAAGCCGTGCCGCTCCTCCATCGGACGGTGGGCGAAACCGTGCCCCTCCTCCATCGGACGGTGGGCGACCGCGTGCCGCCCGTCCGCGGCATGGCGGTGATGCGGGCCCCAGGAGGCGGAGTCGACGTAACGCCCGCGGTCGTTGCGCAGCGTGGCGGTGTCGGCGTCACGGTTCCACACGGAGGACCGGCGGTCCTGGTACAGGTCCGTCCGGGAGTCCCGGCCCTCGCCGGTGTGGACGCGGACCGTGGCACCGCCCGCCAGCCGGAAGTGGCGGAAGGTGTAGGTGTTGCCCGCGGCGTCCGACAGCGACCAGCCGCTGAGGTCGGCCTCCCGGCGCGCGGTGTTCGTGACGTCCACCCACTCCCGGTTCAGCGCGCGGCCGGAGAAGACCGCGCGGCCCTGCAGGTCGTGCTGTACGGCACTGATGACGACCGCGTCGCGGTGCGGCATCGCGGGCCGGGCGGTGGCCGCCGCGGCCGGCAGGGCCGTGACGCCCACCAGGGCGGCCGCGACGGCGGCGGCGGAACCGAGACGGCGGGCGGTCGCGGAGACGGAAACGGACACGTGGTCCCCCTTCGCGGGGTTCGAGCACACCCCGGCCGCGCGCGGCACGAAGCCGCAGGCCGCGAGGGGTGTGTGGAGCGGGACGGCGACCGGTCGGCCGCGCAGCCACACCCTGCGCCCCGGCCGGGCGCGAACCGGGCGCCACACGGCGCCTATTACGGATCCTTCGCTTTCCCATGACTCTCGGATGTAACGTCCATTTATTAGTTGAATGGGCGGATTTGACACTACTTCACCCCCTTCTGCCCCGCGGGCAACGGCCTCGACCACCCCCGGTCCGGCCGGTGCACAGGTCCGGGTCACCCGAAAGTGAGTAACAGTCAGCGCCCGATCGGCCGCACGGCGACAAGCCGATCTTTCGCGCGTCACGAGGAGTTTCCAAACTGGTTAGTAACAAGGGGGGTTCGGGAGAAAGCGTTTACCGCTACCTTGTGCCGTGCCTCATTGGCATGCCCACAACCCTCAGCGCACACCCTCCCCGTAGGAGACACCCCCATGCGCAGACTCGTTGCCTGTCTGGCGGCCGCCGTCGCCGCTCTCGGCGGGCTCACGGCGACGGCCACCCCGGCCGCGGCGGCCGGCTCGGGCACGTTCAGCGTGCTCACGTACAACGTCGCCGGGCTTCCGGAAGGCCTGTCGAGCGCACCCACCCCGCGCGACACCAGCACCACGGAGATAGGCAAGCGCATCGCGCCCTACGACATCGTCAACGTCCAGGAGGACTTCAACTACCACGCGTACCTGTACGCCACCGACACCCACCCCTACCGCACCGCGACCAGCGGCGGCGCGGGCATCGGCAGCGGGCTCAACACCGTTTCCGACTACGCCTGGGACGGGGACGACTTCGAGCGCGTCGGCTGGAACTCCTGCCAGATCGACTCCGGCGACTGCCTCACACCCAAGGGCTTCACCTTCATGCGGGAGCGGCTCGCCGAAGGCGTCTACGTCGACTTCTACAACCTGCACACCAACGCGGGCACGAACGACGGCGACGAGGCGTCCCGGGCGGACAACCTCAGCCAGCTGACGTCCTTCATCAGCACCCACTCGGCCGGCAACGCCGTCGTGGTGATGGGTGACACCAACACCCGCTACACCCGCACCGCCGACACCATCGCCGAGTTCGCCTCGGCCAACGGGCTCACCGACGCCTGGGTGCAGCTGATCCGCGGCGGCAGCGCGCCGGCCAAGGGCAGCGACGCGCTGGTCTGCGACCAGTCCGGGGCGACCGTGCCCAACACCTGCGAGGTCGTCGACAAGGTCCTGTACCGCAGCAGCAAGCTGGTGAACCTGAACGCGACCTCGTACAACAACGAGCACGCCAAGTTCCTGACGAGCGACGGCCTGATGCTCTCCGACCACGACCCGATCACGGTCGGCTTCTCCTGGTCCGAGAACGCGAACTTCCAGCTGAGCGACCAGTTCGGCGGTCCGCACGGCGACTACTACCAGGACATCGACAAGGTGGCCGCGGGCGCCCGCGCCACCAGCCTCTCGCTGCGCTCCGGCTCCCGCGTCGACCAGGTCGGCATCACCCTGGCCGACGGCACGACGCTGACCCACGGTGGCACCGGTGGCACGGCGTCCTCACTGACGCTGGGCAGCAGCGAGTACGTGACGACGGCGTACCTGTGCGAGGGCAAGTACAACAACACCACCCGCATCTTCTACGCGAAGTTCACCACCAACCTGGGCCGAACCCTCGCCGGTGGTACGACGACCTCGGACTGCGTGACCCGCACCGCCCCGTCGGGCTGGCAGATCGCCGGCTTCCACGGCCGCTCCGGCGACGAGCTGGACAAGGCCGGCTTCATCTACACGAAGCGCTGACCGCGCCCGGCCGGGCCGGCGAGCCGTTCATGACGTCCGCTCATGACACCCGCCGGCCCGGCCGGGGCGTGCGGCACATCGGCGATGATGGCCGCATGGCCGCCATGGACCTCCGCATCGACGCCACCGACCTGCCCGGCCGCTCCTGCCCGGCACCAGGAGACAGCGGTTTCTCCCTGTACGGCGACATCCACGTCGCCGTACAGCGCCGCAACCGCCCCGGCGAGCTGCTCGGCCCGCAGCCCGGCGACGCCGTCGCGGCGACCTGGACCCTGCCGTGCGTCACGGCGGTCTCGGTCACCGGTGTCGACATCACGGGGCCCTACGTCCAGGGCGGTCCCGGCGGCCGGTTCGTCTACCTGTCCTGGGGGACCGTGGACGCCGGGGGCGCCTTCACGATGTTCCGCCGCGCCAAGCTGATGCTCGGTGCCGTCCCCGCTGCGGTCGCAGAGGCGGCGGCGCGGGACGGGCTGCTGGTCGGCCGGCTCGGGCTGACCGACGGCCGGGGCATGCCGCTGTGCGCACGGGTCGTACCGCCGGCGGTCGAGTGGAGCGCCGGGAAGGGTCCTCAGCCCAGTGCCTCGCGGTAGTCGGCGAGCGCGGTCTCGGTGTCCGTGAGCGGGAAGCGGGCGCCGAGGTACCCGTCGGGGCGGACGACGAAGCCGGTGGGTCCGTCCGGCCGGTAGAGCCGGGCGAACTCTCCGGCCGTGCCCGGGTACCCGGGGGCGCGGGGCACGTGGGAACCGTCCTCCGTGCGGATGGCCAGGACGTCCCGCCGGGGGCGAGGACAGCCTTGATCACGTCGGGGGGGGCCGCCGCGTGGAGCAGCACGACGTGGTCCGGGCGGTCCCCATGGGGGGCGGTGGCGAGGGGGCCGTCGCCGGTGCGGGGCGCGGCCGGGCGGCTAATCGTGGCCGCCGTAGGCGCGCAGCTTGCGGTAGAGCGTGGCGCGGCCGATGCCCAGGGCGGCCGCCGTACGGGCCTTGTTGCCGCCGTGTCGGCGCAGGGCTTCCAGGATCGCGGTGCGCTCCGCGTGTTCCATGGGGCTCAGCGTGCGGCCGGCCGGGCCCTCGCGTACGGGGTCGGGCAGTTCGGCGCGCCGGACCGGTCCCACCAACCGCCTCCGCCGCGCCAACGACCGTACGACGTGGGTGAGTTCGGTGACGTTGCCGGGCCACGGGTACCTCTCCAGGGCGCGGCGGGCGTCGAGTGTCCAGGTGAGCGGGGGCTGTCCGGGTTCCGGCGCCGGGGCCACCGCGCTGAGCAGCTCCCTTATGTCCTCCGGACGTTCACGGAGGGCGGGCACGGTGACCGAGCGGGCGGCGAGGATGTCGAGGAGCCGCTGGAGGCACGGGCCGGGGGGCGCTCCCGGGGTGTAGGTGACCAGCAGAGGTGTACGGGGACGGGTTTCGAGCAGGGCGACGACCGCCGCCACGTCGGACTGCGCGAGGCGTTCGGCGTGGCGCAGCACGAGACCGCCGTGGGGGTCGGCGGGCAGTGTCTCGTGCAGGTCACCTTCGGCCGCGTCGACGACGAGTGGCCCGGTTGCGCCGAGCAACTCCCGGGCCAGGGCGGTCTTTCCGGTGCCGCGTTCACCGACGAGCAGCAACAGGCTGTGCGCGGCGGCCAGTTCGGCGGCGCGTGCGGTGGCGTGCCGCCACGGCACCGAGTGCCCGGCCAGCGCGCCGTCCGGGCGTCCCGCGGGAGCGGCGGGGGCGCGGCCGGGCACCGGTTCGAGTACGGCGACGGCGCCGGCGGTCTCGCCCAGGTGGCGGACGATCTCGACCGCGGCGCCGCCCGGGAGCCGTATGCCGGGCGCGTCCCTGCGCGGCACCTCGTGCACGGCGCGTTCCAGGTCCTCGATGTCCCGCGCCGACAGCAGCCGGGCCGCCGCCTCGCTCACCAGCCGGCTGTGGCCCGCGAACGCCACCACCGGCCGCTCCTGCCGCGCGCACGCCGCGAGGTAGGCATCCAGCACGGCTCGCTCCGGAGGACGCAGGTGCGCCCGCAGTTCCGCCTCCACCGCCGCGGCCGTCGCCTCGGCCAGGGCCGCCTGCGGATGCGGTGCGCAGCCGCCGCCGAGGGCCGAGGCGACGGTGACCGTGCCGACCGGCCTGGCGTCGCCGGAGGCCCGCAGCGGCACGCTCACCGCGGAGACCTCCTGCCACACGTCGAGGATGTGCTCGGGTCCGTGCACCTCGGCGCGGTGGCCGGTGCGCAGGGCGAGGGCCGCGCTGTTGGGGCCGACGCTCTCCTCGGAGAAGTCGCGGCAGAGGGTGTCCCAGGGGGCGTGCCCGGCGGACCACAGCACCCGGAGCCGGGCATCGGTGAGGAGGAGGGTGGCGCGTTCGTGGTCGAGTACCGGGGTGAGCCGCTCCAGCACCGGGCGGGCAGCCGCCAGCAGTTCGGGTTCGGGCGACTGCGGGGCGCGGCCCGCGGCGGGGGTCGCGGTGTCGGGTCGTACACCGTGGAAACGGGCGCGCCGCCAGGCGGCCGCCACCTCGTCCGGCACGTCCGCCGACGGCGGGTGCCCGGCGAGGAAGCGGGCGCGGGCCCGGCGCAGCCGGCCGAGCGCGGGGCGGGCCGTGGGGGGATGCTCTGCGGTGGTCATGGCGCCCCTCACCGTACCGGGAACAGTTGAAGGAGCAACGACCGGTGTGCACGGCCGGGATCCGCCGCACACCGGGTGTCTCGGATTGAGACACCCATGGCCGCCCCCGTCGGTTCATGATCTTGAACGGCCGGCTTCCGTACTTCCCCTCCGGAGTTCCCCGTGCACACCGACGTCGTGACGGACGTCCTGATCGTCGCCGGCGGCCCTGCCGGTGCCTCGGCCGCCCTGGCCTCCCCCCGCTTCCTCCCCCCACGCACGCCACACGAAAGGTGAACAGCATGGCCCTCGGGCTGCTCAGGCGCCGGTGGTCCAAGAACGCCCCGGTCCGTCCGGCGGAACTCACCCTGCCCCTCCCGCCCGGTGCGGGCGGGGTCGCCCGGACCGTCCTGGACCCCGTCGACCAGCCGTTCGGCGGCGCCGACGTCACGGTCACCGCGCTGGACACCCACCAGGTGGCGGCCCGGGGCACCACCGATCCCTTCGGCTTCTTCCTGGCGGCACTCCCGCCCGGCCGCTACAGCCTGCTGATCGTCGCCGAGGGTCTGGACCCGCACCGGGAGACCGTCGAGATCGTCGCCGGCAGCTGCCCGGAACCCGCCGGTGTCCGGCTGCAGCCGGCCCGGCAACTGCCGCTGCCGCCGACCGGCGGCTGGGTCTTCGATCCGCCGCACACCGCGATCCGCTTCATCGCCAAGCATGTCGGCATGGCACATGTCCACGGCCGGTTCGAGCGTTTCGACGGTTCCGTCAGCGTCGCCCCGGACATGAGCCGGTCGACGGTCCGGGTGCGCATCGACGCGTCGAGCATCAACACCGGGAACACGACCCGCGACAACCACCTGCGCTCCGGGGACTTCCTGGACGTCGAGCGGTATCCGTACGTCGACTTCGCCAGCACGCGCTTCGCCTACCGGGGCGGCAGCAAGTGGACGCTCCTCGGCACCCTGACGATGCACGGCGTCAGCCGTTCGGTCTCGCTCGACACCACGTACCTGGGCACGGTCAACGGCGGCTACGGCGAGGAACTGCGCTGCGCCGCGCTCGCCACGGCCGAGCTGCACCGGGAGGACTACACCCTCAACTGGCGGTCGATGCTGGCCCGTGGCATCGCGGTGGTGGGGCCGACGGTGCAGCTGGAACTGGACGTCCAGGCGATGTACCGCTCACCGGACACGCCGACGCCGCCGGACTGACGGGGCGGCTCCGCCAGGCCGGTGACCCCCTCCCGGGGTTCACCGCGCCGAGGCGGCGCCCGAGGGCTCTCGCGATCGCCGACGTGCCGGACCCGGCATGGCGCGGAGGTGCACCGATAGGTCGAAGAGCCCACGGAGTGCGGGTTCATCGCCGGGCTGCCCGACGACACCCGCTACGAGCCGGGCGCGATCATTGCCGAGGGTGACCTGGTCATGATGCACGGCCGCTACTGGGGCGGTCCCGGCAAGCCGCTCCTCGGGGTCGGCATCTTCCGTTTCGAGGACGGCCTGGTGGTCGAGCACTGGGAGCGTCCTGCAGAACGAGGTCGACGCCCGGGACACGGTGGCGGGGAACCCCATGTTCACCAACCCGCAGTCGAGCCCGGCATGACCCCCCGTCGACCGCGCGCCCAGACGATGACGCCGGTGTGGTCGCCGTCGCGGATCACCCGGTCCTCGGTGACGTAGTGCGCGGTCGCGCCGACGAGCTTCACGCCCCGCAGGAACCCGTCGGTGACGATGTGGCCGGCGCGGGTCACGGGTACGTACTGCCTGGCGTGGCCGACCGCGAATCGCTCGAAGTCGTCGACGCCGCGGTCGGCGAGCTCCGACGACGGCGATGCCGCCGCGTAGGGACCGCGGCAAGCGCTGTCTGTCCAGACAACCGCACGGGTCACCACACGCAGCTCACCTGCTCGGTGGTCCGTGCGTTGACCACCTATGGTTTTGATTGAGCTTTGTACCATTTTCGAGAAACCGCTTCACTCAAACACCGGTCGATCCGGATCGCTGGGTGTTAGAAATTGGCCACAGAACGTCGGGCTGCGCCCAGCCCTGCACGCCATCCCTGTTGTGAAATGGGACGATCTTGCCCAAGTCGAGACCTCTGACCGGCAATTGGCGCGTCGCAAGACGCCTCCAGGCCATTCTGCTCATCCCCGTACTCGTCGCCCTCGGCCTCGGCGGCATCCGTGTGAAGCACTCGATCGACACGCTGCGCGACGCCGACGACGCGGTGCGCGTCGCGGAGTTGGTCCAGGCGGCGAACGCCTACGCCAGTGACGCGATCAACGAGCGCGACGTGTCGGTCATCCCGCTCCTGGAGGGCAGGCGGGACGCTCCCGCCGTGGTGGCGGCCCGCAAGGTCACCGACGCCGACGCCAAGGCGTTCGACGCGGCCGTGGCCCGGGCGCCGCGGACCGCGGGACTCACCCGGCGGATCGAACTGGTACGGGCGGGCGAGCAACAGCTGGCGGCGGTGCGGGCCAACGCGTTCACGGCCAGGTCGTCCGGGGTGCAGACGGAGGAGAGCTACCACGCGGTCCAGCACCCGCTGATGGAGCTCTCGAACGAGCTGGGCTTCGGCAGCAACAACCAGGCCAGCTTCGGGCGCACCCTGTACGCCATCTCCCTCACCCAGGCCGCGGAGTCACTGGTCCGCAGTATCGGTACGCACCTGCTGGTCGAGGACCGCGACGCGCTCACCGAGGGCGAACTGCAGAACCAGCTCAGCTCGTTCAGCTCCTACGCCTACCTGGAGCAGGTGGGTCTCCAGGAGTACGCGGGCGCCGGCACCGCCGGGGACATGACCCGGCTGCGCGCGGCGCTGGCGGACGCACAGCAGAAGGGGGCGCGTCAGACGGCCGAGGCCGCCCGGAAGGCCAAGGCGGCCGGGCAGACCTTCGTGACGCCGCCGGCCCTGTCGCAGATGATCAGCGAGATCGCCAGTGGGAGGACCACCGAACAGCTGGCCGCCGAGGGGATCACCCCCGAGTCGTTCTTCGCCGCCTCCGCGCTCGCCTTCGACGCCTACCGGGGCATCGAGGTGCATCTCACCGACACCGCCCTCGCCGGTGCCCGGAGCGTCGCCTCCGACGCCAGGCGGGACGCGATCACCAACGGCTCCGTCGCGCTCGGCGCCGTACTCGCGGCCGTGCTCCTCGCCGCCTGGGTGGCCCGCTCGATGAGCCGCGGCATGCGCAGGCTCAGCGCCTCGGCGATGGAGATCGCCGAGCAGCGGCTGCCGGCGGTGATCACCCAGTTGTCGCAGGCCGTGCCCGGCCAGGTGGACACCAGGGTCGCGCCGATCCCGATCACCACCACCGACGAGATCGGCGAGGTCGCCCGCGCCTTCGACCACGTGCACCGGGAAGCGGTCAGGCTGGCCGCCGAACAGGCCCTGCTGCGCGGGAACGTCAACACGATCTTCACCAACCTCTCCCGCCGCAACCAGTCGCTGATCGAGCGCCAGCTCGCCCTGATCACCGACCTGGAGGAACGCGAGGCCGACCCCGAGCAGCTGGCGAACCTGTTCAGGCTGGACCACCTGGCCACGCGGGTGCGCCGCAACGGCGAGAACCTGCTGGTCCTGGGCGGCGAGCGCCCCACCCAGCAGTGGGACCACCCGCTCCCCCTGGTCGACGTCATCCGGGCCGCGGCCTCCGAGGTGGAGCAGTACGAGCGGATCGAGCTCGCGGGCGTCCCGGAGGCCGAGATCCACGGCCGCGCCGTCACCGACCTGGTGCATCTGCTCGCGGAACTGCTGGAGAACGCCACCTCGTTCTCCTCGCCGCGCTCGACGGTCCGGGTCACGGCGAGCCGGCTGCCGGACACCCGGATCATGGTCGAGATCCACGACCAGGGCATCGGCCTGCGGCCCGAGGACTTCGCGCTGATCAACCACAAGCTGGCGAACCCGCCCACCGCCGACGCCGACGTCTACCAGTACATGGGCCTGTTCGTGGTGGGCAGGCTCGCCGACCGGCACGGCATCCGGGTCCAGCTGCGGCCGGCCGCCGGAGAGTCCGGCACGACCTCCCTCGTCATGCTCCCGGGCACCGTCACCTGGCGCAGCGGCGAGTCCGACGCCGACACGCTGGCGCTCGCGGCCGTCAGGGCACAGGCGAAGCCCGGCCTGGCGGCGCTCCTCGCGAACGAGGCGGCGGATCCGTTCGGCGCCCACGAGGCGTGGGACGACGGCAGGCCGGCGCCCGGCCCCACGGCGCCCTCCGGCACGTCCACCACCACCCTGCGTGCCGCAGCCGGAACCTCCGCCACCGCGGGCACACCGGCTTCCGCCGGTCCCGAGCCCGCGGGACCCGCTGCGGCGTCCGGTCGTCCCCGGCGCACGGCCAAGCGCGGCCGTCGCCCCGCCGAGGGCGGCTGAGCCTCCGGCACCGGGTCAGGGCGGCGGTACCGGGCGCAGGGCCCGCACCACCGCCCAGACGACGGAGATGAACGGCACGGCCACGACGGCGCCGATCACCCCCGCGACGATGCTGCCCGCGATGACGGACACGGCGACGACGAGGGGGTGCAGCCGCACCGCCCAGCTCATCACCAGTGGATGCAGCACATGCCCCTCCAGCTGGCCGATGACGACGATGAGCACCAGGACGGCGGCGGCGGTGACCGGGCCCCGCCCGGCCAGCGCCACCACCGTGGCGACGCTCAGCGCGACCGGTGAGCCGACCAGCGGGACGAACGCGGCGAAGAACTCCAGCAGGGTGAGCGGCAGCGCGAGCGGCACCCGCAGGATGAGCAGGGCGATGCCGACGAGGACGGCGTTGACGGCGGCCACGATGATGATTCCGCGGGTGTATCCGGCGAACGTCCGCCAGGCCGCCTGCCCCGCCCGGTCCCAGGCGTCGCGGGCACCGGCGGGCAGCAGTTGGCTGCTCGTCCAGGCCCACAGCCGTTCGCCGGAGTGGATGAAGAAGACGGAGCTGAAGAGCGCGAGCGCGCCGCCGGTGACCAGTTCGACGAGGGTGCCGAAGCCGCTGAGCGCCCTGCTCGCCAGGTTGGAGCGGTGGGCCTGGACGTAGTCGACGATCTGCTGCTGGAGGTGGGACAGGGCGCCCGGGCCGAGCCCGAAGGGCGGGCGCTGCAGCCAGACCTCGATGCGGTGGATGCCGCCGCGGAACTCGTCGGCCAGCGTCGACGACTCCTGCGCGACCGCGTTGCCCACCAGGGCCAGCAGGCCGAAGAACAGGCAGATGCTGCCGACCAGGCTCACCGCCACGGAAAGGGGCCTGGGGAGCCACCGGGCCAGCAGGTCGGCGAGCGGGCGCAGCACCGAGGTGATGACGAGGGCCAGGAAGACGGCGACGGCGATCAGCTGGAAGCGGCCGAGGACGACGAAGACGCCGTAGACGACGATGCCGACCACGATGAGCCGCCAGGCGTAGGCGGCGGCGATCCGCACGGCGGGGACGACGACCGCGCCGGCGGGGGCGGCGGCGCGTGCGCCGCGGGCCCGTTTCGGGATCCGGACCGCGGGTGCGGTCCGGCCGTCCGGTGCCGCACCGCGGCCCCGGCGCGCGCGGCCCCGCCCGGCCGCCGGCCCGCCCGCACCCGCCACCGTGCCTCCCGCTGCCGGACTCCGTCACCTCTCATGCACGTTAGGGGCATTTCGGGTGGCGGGCGGGCTGCGGTGGGCCAAGGGGGTCAGCGGGGTCAGCGGGCCGCCGTCTCGGAGACGGCGGTGCGGACGGCTCGTTCCACCAGGTTCACGCCGTCCGGCATGGACGCGTTCCCGTTGGAGAGGACCGCGACGAGGTAGTGGTGGCCGCCGTTCGTGATGCGCCCGATGCTGTTGATGTCCCACCGGCCGGTCGTGGTGCGCATGAGCCAGCCGTTCTTCAGTGCCCACCCCGAGTCGGCGGCGGCGGAGACGCCCCAGGACTGGCCGGTGGAGATCTCGGTCATCAGGGTGCCGATGCGGTTGCGGGACGCCGTGTCCAGGGGGGTGGCTCCGGTGCCGAAGATCGCGCCGAGCAGGCGTATCTGATCGGTCGCGGTGGTCCGGGTGAGCCCCCAGAGGCCGCCGGGACCGCCCTGGGTGGAGGTGAGTCCGAGCCGCTTGTTGGCCGACGCCAGGCCGGGGGCCTGGCCGATGGCCCGCCACAGGGCGGTGGCCGCGGTGTTGTCGCTGTTGCGGATCATCACCTGAGCCTCGGCGTTCTCCCGTGCAGTGAGGTCGCGCCGGTGGTCCCGAGCGTGCAGGAGCATGGCGGCGAGGATGTCGACCTTGACGATGCTCGCCGTGTCGTACGGCGTGTCCTCGCCGTAGACGGCGGGTTCCCCGCCGGTGCGGTCGAGGTCGAGGACGGCGGCGGTCACCCGGGCCGTGTCCGGCGCCTGGACGGCGGTGCGGAAGGCGGTGGTGCCGGATCCGGCCTCGGCCGCCAGGGCCGCCGGTGCGGCTCCGGCGAGCAGGGTCACCACCGTGGCCGCGACGGACAGGGTTCGGTTGAGCATGGCGGGAACCTTCGCAGTTCGGGTCGGAGGGACACAGAGCTGCGAACGTAGACAAAATGTCCGACCTGCGACATGACGGGCGCCACGAAAGGACCGGTTCCGGGCCGATTGTGAGGAGGGCAACAGGGCCGGTCCGTGAGCAGGGCGACAGTGCCTTGTACGGCTCGGCCTTCCGGCGTACGGAACGCGAATTCCGCATGCCTGATTCGTATCGGTCCGGGGGAAGAATGAGGTCAGAGTGACGGGCCTGGTCCCTGGGAGGTGCCATGAGCACATCGGCGGAACCGCGGGTGAGCGGTCTGGAGGTCCGGTCCATCGACTACGTGCCGCTGGACGAGCGGCACGGCAAGCTCTGGCACCTGGGTCCGCTGTGGTTCATGTCCAACGCGCAGATCGCCACCCTGGCCGTGGGACTGATCAGCATCACGGAGGGCGGCAATCTGATCTGGTCGCTGCTGGCGATCGTCGCGGGCACGCTGATCGGCACGTTCTTCATGGCGTTCCACTCGGCGCAGGGGCCGCAGCTGGGACTGCCGCAGATGATCCAGTCCCGCCCGCAGTTCGGCTACGTCGGGGCGCTGCTGGTGTGGCTGTTCGCCTACGTGCAGTACGCGGGCTTCAACGTGTTCAACACCATCCTGGCCGGTCAGGCCCTGAACACCACGATCCACGGCGGGGTGAAGCTGTGGGTGGTCGTGGTCACGGCGATCGGGCTGGTCGTGGCGCTGGTGGGGTACGACGTCATCCACAAGGCCGAGCGGTTTTTGACCTACACGTTCCTGGTCGTCTTCGGGATCTTCACCGTCGGGGTCCTGGTCACGCTGCACTACCCGGCGGGCTCCTTCGACCTCGGCGCCTTCAAGGCCACCCCGTTCCTGGCGCAGTTCGGCGTGGTCGCCGGCTACCAGATCAGCTGGGCCATCTACGTCTCGGACTACTCGCGCTACCTGCCGCCGGACGTCACCGTCCGCAAGACCTTCTACTGGACCTACTTCGGCTCGGCGCTCGGCGGCATCTGGCTGATGGTGCTCGGGACGCTGCTGGCCGGCTGGGCGGGCGCCGGCTTCGACACCATCCGGTCGATCAACGCCGCGGGTGACAAGGTCTTCGACGGCTTCGGCGCGATCGTGCTGCTGTTCTCCGCGCTGGGCCTGATCTCGGTCACCGCGCTGAACATGTACGGCGGCTCCCTGACCCTGATCAGCGCCATCGACTCGTTCAAGCGGGTGCGGCCGACCCTGGGCGTGCGCCTGGTCACCCTCCTGGTGACCGCGGCGCTCTCCCTGATCGGTGCACTGGCGGCGACGTCGAACTTCCTGACGAACTTCAACAACTTCCTGTTGCTGGTGCTCTACCTGTTCATCCCGTGGACGTCCGTGAACCTGATGGACTACTACGTGGTGCGCCGGGGCCACTACGCGATCGCCGAGATCTTCAAGCCGAACGGCATCTACGGCCGCTGGGGCTGGCAGGGGATCATCTCGTACCTGGTCGGGTTCGCCGTCATGATCCCGTTCTTCTCGGTCGGCACCCTCTATGTCGGTCCCGCCGCGAAGGCCCTCGACGGCGCCGACATCTCCCTGTTCGTCGGGCTGCCGGTGTCGGCGCTGCTGTACTGGTGGCTGACCCGCTCCATCGACGTCGAGGAGGAGACCCGCATCGCCGAGGCGGAGGCCGCCGCCCTGGAGCAGGCGGCACACGAGCACCGCGAGCCGTAGGGGCGGGCGCCGTCCTGCTCGAACGGGCCGTGGCGGCGGGCCGGTTGCCCGCCGGGCTCGATCGGGACGCGGAGGCGGACCAGCTGGTGGGTCCAGGTCAGTACGCGGAGTTGACGTTGTCGATGGAGCCGTACCGGTGCGCGGCGTAGTTGGCGGCGGCGGTGATGTTGGCCACCGGGTCGGTGACGCTGTGGGCCGTGCCGGACACGTGGTACGCGTTGAAGGTGGGGTCGATCACCTGGAGCAGGCCCTTGGAGGGGGTGCCCTTCTTGGCGTTGACGTCCCAGTTGTTCTGGGCGCTCGGGTTGCCGCCGGACTCACGCATGATGTTGCGCTTGAGGCCGTCGTAGCTGCCCGGGATGCCCTTGGACTTCATGATCTGCAGGGACTGCTTGATCCAGCCGTCCAGGTTGTTGCCGCCGCCCTTCTGGGAGGCGGTGCGGCTGTCGCCGGAGGAGGCCGTGACCGCGGTCG
This sequence comes from Streptomyces sp. NPDC104761, assembly GCF_055583445.1. NCBI lineage: Bacteria > Bacillati > Actinomycetota > Actinomycetes > Kitasatosporales > Streptomycetaceae > Streptomyces > Streptomyces sp. NPDC104761. The sequence goes on from NZ_JBVJNZ010000014.1 coordinate 202,453, forward strand.
TGGTGTGCGCCTGCGTCATCTCGGCAGCCTGTGCGTTCGCCGGCATCAGGGTGAGGGCGGCGGCCGCGGCACCCGTGGTGGCGAGGCCGGTCAGGCCGAGGGTGCGCAGGCGGGCGATGCGGGTGCGGTTGATCGTGGTCATGTGTAAGCAACTCTCCGGTCTGGGACGGCGTCGGCGCCGGCCGCGGTGCGCGGCGGCGGTGGGCGGAGCCCGTACTACCGGCGGGAGGTGCGCGGGTCCGGCGGGGTTCCGCTCGGCCCGTCGCTCGTCTCCCGGCGACGAGAGCAATAGTTAGCGGCAGCCGGAGCGGGTGGCAATCATGTGACGTACTACCCCACTTAGGAAGCAATGACCGAAATGCCCGCTATATATGCCTTCTGGGCAGTTCAGGGCGTTCCGTTCCTACGACGCCCGATAGGATGTGATCTGGCTCCTATGGGGGGTGTCACGCATCCGGGGCCCTTTCACGGGCTCCGCGGCACGGACTCGGCGCCCTCCAGAGGTCCCGGACAGGACCCCGCGGGAGCATCCCGCTGTCGCGGGCGGGGCGGGTCTCGGGCCGGCCGTCGCGGCCGCGATCACCCAGGCGCACGGCGGCCGCGTCGAGGGGGGCGGCGCGCCCGGCGACACCCGGTTCACCGTCACCCTGCCGCTCGCGGCGGCACGGAGCCGTACGGCGCGCACCGCCTGACGTCAGCGCGCCGCCGGCAGCTCCTCCCCCGCGGGCTTCCACCGCAGGTGGACGCTCTCCCCGTCCTGCCCGGCCCGCAGCAGTGACAGGCGCGGGCGGACGGCGTCGGTGCGTGCGGTGGGCGGCTTGCGGCGGCCGGCCCGGAACTGCACCGGCCACTCGGCGGCCGCTCCCGTGTACTCCTGCTCGGCGGCCGCGTGCAGGGTCCAGTGCGGGTCGTACAGGTGGGTGCGGCCGAGCGCGCACAGGTCGGCGCGGCCGGCGAGGAGGATGGAGTTCACGTCGTCGTAGGAGGCGATGGCACCGACGGCGATGACGGCCGCGCCGGTGGCGGCGGCGACCTCGTGCCGGATGCGGTCGGCGAAGGGGGTCTGGTACGAGCGGCCGTAGGCGGGCTTCTCGTCCTTGGCGATCTGGCCGGTGGAGACGTCGATGGCGTCGGCGCCGTGGGCGACGAAGGCGCGCGCGATCTCGACCGCGTCGTGCTCGGTGTTGCCGTCCGGCATCCAGTCGGTGGCGGAGATCCGAACGATCACGGGGCGGTCGGCGGGCCAGGCGGTCCGGACGGCGTCGAAGACCTCCAGCGGGAAGCGGAGCCGGTTCTCCAGCGGCCCGCCGAACTCGTCGGTGCGGTGGTTGGCGACCGGCGAGAGGAACGAGGAGAGCAGGTAGCCGTGGGCGCAGTGGAGTTCGAGGAGGTCGAAGCCGGCGTCCGCGCCGCGCCGGGCGGCCGCCGTGAACTCGTCCCTGATCCGGTCCAGGTCGGCGCGGGTGAGTTCGCGCGGGGTGGGTGAGCCGGGGCCGTAGGGCAGCGGGGAGGGGCCGGTGGTCTCCCAGTTGCCGTCCGGGAGCGGTTCGTCCATGCCCTCCCACATCAGGCGGGTCGAGCCCTTGCGGCCGGAGTGGCCGAGCTGGAGGCCGATGCGCGCGGTGCTGTTCGTGTGCACGAAGTCCACGACGCGGGTCCAGGAGTCGCGCTGTGTGTCGTTCCACAGGCCGGTGCAGCCGGGGGTGATCCGGCCCTCGGGCGAGACGCAGACCATCTCGGTCATCACCAGGCCGGCCCCGCCCATGGCCTTCGAGCCGAGGTGGACGAGGTGGAAGTCGCCCGGTACCCCGTCGACGGCGGAGTACATGTCCATCGGGGAGACGATCACCCGGTTCTTCAGCTCCAGCCGGCCGATGCGGAACGGCCGGAACATGGCGGGGGCCCGGCCGCTCAGGCCCTGTGCCGCGGCGAAGGCGGTGTCGACGCGGTCGGCGAACCCGGCGTCGCGGGTGCGCAGGTTGTCGTAGGTGATGCGGCGGGAGCGGGTGAGGAGGTTGAAGCAGAACTGGGTGGGTTCCTGTCGGGCGTACATGCCGATGTTCTCGAACCACTCGAGCGAGGCCTGCGCGGCCCGCTGGGTGGACTCCACCACTGGTCGCCGCTCGCTCTCGTAGGCACTCAACGCGCTGTCCGTGTCCGGGTGTTCGTGCAGGCAGGCGGCGAGGGCGAGGGCGTCCTCCATGGCCAGTTTGGTTCCGGAGCCGATGGAGAAGTGCGCGGTGTGGGCGGCGTCGCCGATCAGGACCAGGTTCCCGTGGTGCCACCGCTCGTTGCGCACGGTCGTGAAGTTCAGCCACTTGGAGTTGTTGGCGAACACCCGGTGGCCGTCGAGTTCGGCGGCGAACAGCTCACGGAGCCGGGCCACCGCCTGTTCGTCGGACGCGCCCGGCGCGAACACCGTGTCCTCGGTGGCGTCGAAGCCCGCCCGGCGCCAGACGTCCTCGTGCATCTCCACGATGAACGTCGAGCCGGCGTCGGAGTAGGGGTAGCCGTGCACCTGCATCACCCCCCACTCCGTCTCCTTGACGAAGAACTGGAAGGCCTCGAAGACCCGGTCCGTGCCGAGCCACATGTACTTGCTGTGCCGGCGGTCCAGAAAGGGGCCGAAGGCGTCCGCATGGGCCGTGCGCACGCCGGAGTTGACGCCGTCCGCGCCGACGACGAGGTCGTGCGAGGCACGCAGCTCGGCGACCTCCGGCGCGAGGGTGCGGAAGTGCAGGGTGACGCCCAGGTCTCGGCAGCGCTCCTGGAGGAGGCGCAGGAGTTCCTTGCGGCTCATGGCGGCGAAGCCCTGGCCGCCGACGGTGTGGCTCTCGCCCCGGTAGTGGATGTCGATGTCGGTCCAGCGGGCGAAGCGGCGGGCCATGGCCTCGGCGAAGACGGTGTCGGCGTTCTCGATGCCGCCGAGCGTCTCGTCGGAGAAGACCACGCCGAAGCCGAACGTGTCGTCGGGGGCGTTGCGTTCCCACACGGTGATCTCGTGGGCGGGGTCCAGCTGCTTCGTCAACGCCGCAAGGTAGAGGCCGCCCGGGCCACCGCCGATGATCGCGATTTTCACCGGAGTTCCTCTCACTGCTCGGCGACCGGCTCTGCGGCCTGCTTCTGTTCGACGGCCTGCTCGCGTTCGGCGGCCTGCTCCTGCTCGGCGACCTGCTCCTGCTCCAGGGCCCGCTCCTGCTCTACGGCCTGCTCCTGTTCGATGATCCGGCGGAGCGCGAACCGCTGGAGCTTGCCGCTGGTGTTGCGCGGCAGGGTGTCGCAAAAGCGCACGTCCCGCGGGTACTTGTAGGGCGCCAGGACCTGCTTGACGTGGTCCTGGATCTCCCTGGCCTTCGCCGCGTCCCCGGTGACGCCCTCGCGCAGCACGACGAAGGCGCACACCACCGAGCCGCGCTCCGGGTCGGGCCGGGCCACCACCGCCGACTCGACGACGTCGGGGTGGGTGTCGACGGCCGCTTCCACCTCGGGTCCGCCGATGTTGTACCCGGAGGAGACGATCATGTTGTCGCTGCGCGCGTGGTAGTGGAAGTAGCCGTCCTCGTCGCGGTGGAAGATGTCGCCGGTCACGTTCCAGCCGCCCACGACGTAGTCCTCCTGCCGCGTGTCGTCGAGATAACGGCAGCCCACCGGGCCGATGACGCCGAGCCGCCCCGGCTCCCCCGGGCCGAGCTCCTCGCCGTCGAGACCGAGGACGGCGGCCCGGTAACCGGGCACCGGGCGGCCCGTGGCGCCGGGCCTGATGTCGTCGCCGGCGGCCGAGATGAAGATGTGCAGCAGCTCGGTGGCTCCGATGCCGTCGATGACCTTCAGCCCGATGCGGTCGCGCAGCTGCTCCCACGTGGTCAGTGGTATGTGTTCGCCGGCCGAGACCCCGGTGCGCAGCCGGCTCAGCTGGTCCTCTCTGCCGTCGCGCAGGATCGCCTTCCAGGCGGTGGGTGCGGTGGCGAGGACGGTGACGCCGTGCTTCTCGACGAGGTCGGCGAGCTGGGGCGGGGTCGCCGTCTCCGTGAGCAGGGCGCAGGCGCCGGCCCGCAGCGGGAAGACGACGAGCATGCCGAGGCCGAAGGTGAAGGCGAACGGCGCGGTGCAGGCGACCAGGTCGTCCGGCCACAGCCGCAGGACGTGCCGTCCGAAGGTGTTGTCGATGGAGAGGATGTCCCGGTGGAAGTGCATGGTGATCTTGGGGACGCCGGTGCTGCCCGAGGTCGGGCCGAGGAGCGCCACGTCGTCGGCGGCGGTGTCGACGTTCGTGAACTCGCCCGACTTCGCCGCGCACCGGGCCAGCAGGTCGCCGTCGCCGGTTCCGCCGTACTCGACCACCGTCAGGCCGGGCAGTGCGTCGCGGAGCTCGTCGGTGCAGCGGTGGTCCACGAGGGCGAGCGCGGGCCGGGTGCGGTCGGCGATCGGGACGATCTCGCGGGCGCGCAGCGCGGCCATCGTGGTGACCACCACCCCGCCCGCCTTCAGGACGCCGAGCCAGCAGGCCACCGTCCAGGGGGTGTTGGGCGCGCGCAGCAGGACGCGCCTGCCCGGCACCAGGCCGAGGTCCTCGGTGAGGACCTGGGCGACCTGGTTGGCGCGGGTGCGCAGTTCGCCGTACGTCCACAGCTCCCCGGCCGGGGTGCGCAGGGCGGGGCGGTCGGGGCCGTGCCGCTCGACGGCCGCGTCGATGAGTTCGCCGGCCGCGTTGAGCCGGGCCGGGTAGGCCAGTTCGGGCGTGGTGAACTCGATGGTGGGCCACTGTCCGGCGGGCGGCAGGTGGTCCCTGGCGAAGGTGTCCAGGTGCGAGGTGGGTGAGAGCGGAAGAGCCAACGCGGGGTTCCTTCCGGGAGCCCGCCGGTGGTGTGCGGCGGGCGGCTCAGGCGGGGCGGATCATGCCCTCCTGGACCACGGTGGCCAGGTGGCGGTGGTCGCGGGTGAAGAAGCGGCCGCTGCCCAGCCCGCGGCCGGCCTCGGCGGCCTCCGCTTCCTGGGCGTAGAGCAGCCAGTCGCCGACCGGTGCGGGGCGGTGGAACCACATCGCGTGGTCGAGGCTGGCGGTGACCAGGCCGGGGTCGGCCCAGGCGAGGCCGAGGACGCGCAGGACGGGTTCGAGGATGGTGTAGTCGCAGACGTAGGCGAGCGCGGCGAGGTCGCGCTGGGCGTCGGTGAGTCCCTCGACGGGGCGGAGCGCGTCGAACGGCCGTACCCAGACGGCCTGGTGGGGCAGTCGTGCGCCGTCCACGGTGAGGTAGACGGGGCCGGGCACGTGGCGCATGTCGAAGCCGCGGCCGCCGCTCCAGTAGGCCTTGGAGCCGTCGGTCATGGTGCCGCCGGTGCGTTCGGCGAGGTACTCCGCCGTGCCGGGCAGGGACTCCGGGTCGGGTACGTCCGCGGGGAACTCGGCCTGGAAGGCCGAACCGGGCTCCCCTGCCGCGAAGTTGGCGAGGCAGACGTAGAGGACCTTGCCGTTCTGGTAGCCGCGCACCTGGCGGGTGCTGTAGCCGCGGCCGTCGCGCAGCACCTCGACCTCGTAGCGGACCTCGGCGCCGATGTCGGCCGGGCGCAGGAAGTAGCTGTGCATGGAGTGCAGCGTCTTGCCGTCGGTCACCGAGCGCATCGCCGCGGCGGCGGCCTGGGCGACGAGGTCGCCGCCGTAAGCCTTGGGCCAGGGGCAGGGCTGGGTGGTGGCGGTGAAGGCGACGTCGAAGTGCTCGGGCGGGGCGGGCTTGAGGGTGAGGGCGGCCGTGACGATCGCGGAGGTCGGGGCGGCCTCGCCGGTCGGCCCGGCCGGTGCGGCGGTCACCGGTTCAGCCAGTCGCGCAGGTCGGTGTCGGCCACGTCGGGCAGGTTCACCACGATGTTCTCCGGGGTCCGGGTGGTCATCCACACCAGCGGTTTGGTCCTGGACAGGTTGCACTCGACGTGCGGCATGAACGGCGGGACGAAGACCCAGTCGCCCTCCGCCATGTCGAGGTAGTCCTCGAACTTCTCGCCGAAGTAGATCCGGGCCCGCCCGGACAGGACGTAGCCGCCGGTCTCGGCCTCGCCGTGGTGGTGGGAGACCGAGCGGTAGCCCGGTTCGTTGCTGACCTTGCCGTACCACAGGCGGCGCGCCGGGGTGTGCCGGGCGCTGACGCCCGACACGCGGACGGCGCCGCCCGAGTCGGCGGTGTTGACGTCCTCCTGGCCGGCCCGGGTCACGACCGGGGCGACGATGCCGCTGGGCAGCCGGTACATCGCGTTGTCGCCCTCGAGCCGGTACTTGCCGAGGTCAGGCTCCATGGAATCGACTCCGTTTCCGTGGGCTCGCCGGGGTCCGGAACCGGACCGCGCGCTCTATCTCGTATTTTTCACGGTCGTCATTTATTGTCAATACAACCGGCCGTGCGGCCGGCGCCGGACACCACCGAACCGGAGGCCCGATGACTCCCGTCGCCGTGAACCCGCCCGTGCTGCCCGCCCCGAGCGGCTACTCGCACGGAACCCTCGCCGGGAACACGCTGTACCTGGGCGGTCAGACCGCGCTGGACGCCGACATGAAGATCGTTCCGGGTGGGATCGTCGAGCAGTTCCGCCAGGCGTTCGGCAATGTGCTGACCACCCTGCGGGCGGCCGGGGGTGAGCCGCAGGACCTGGTGAGCGTGACCATCTACCTCACCGACATCCCCGACTACCAGGCCCACGGCAAGGAGATCGGCACGGTGTGGCGGGAGCTGGCGGGGCCGGTGTACCCGGCGATGGCCGGCATCGGCTGCACCGCGCTGTGGCAGCCGGAGGCGATGATCGAGATCCTCGGTGTGGCGGTGATCCCGGAGGACCGGCTGGTCAGGCCGTAGGCCGGGGGCCGGGTGCGCTACCGGGCGTGTATGACCGCCAGGGCGTGGGCGCGGGCGGGCTCCCGGAGGGTCTTGTCCAGTTCCTCGAAGAGCGCGCCGGCGGTTTCCCCCATCCAGCCCGGCGGCAGCAGGGACAGCGGCAGCCCGGGGTCGCGGTACGGGAGCCTGCGCCACTCGGTGAGCATCGGCAGGTAGATCCCGAACGCCTCCCGGGGCGGGACCGCGCCCGCCGCCGCGCGCTCGCGCACCGGCCGGTACCGCTCCAGGAAGTCGGCGTACAGCGCGGTGAGCTCGTCGAGGTCCCACCACTCGCGGACCTTCGTGTGCAGGTCACCGAAGGCGAAGTGGTCACCGGTGAAGATGTCCACGTACGGCGTCAGCGCGAGGCGTTGCAGGGTGCGGCGGGTCTCGTCGGCCAGGATGCCGGGCGCCACCCACACGCCGGGGGCCGCGGTCCCGAAGCCGAGGCGGGTCAGTGCGGTGCGCAGGGCGTGGCGCTTGTCGCGCTCGGACTCGGGCACGGAGAACACGACGACGAGCCAGCCGTCGCCGGCCGCGGCCCGGTTGCGCTCGAAGATCCGCACGTCACCGTCTTCGAGGACCTCCAGCGTGCGGTCGGAGACGGCGTACCCGGCGGCACCCTCGTGGCGCTCCCCGCGCAGCACCCCGCGCCGCTTCAGCCGGGAGACCGCCGAGCGTACGGCCTGCCCCTCCACGCCGAGGTCGGCCATAAGGCGTATCACGGAGGCGACGGAGAGCCAGTTGTGCTCCCCGCGCGCGTACAGCGCGAACAGGGTGATGATCAACGGGCCCAGCCGGCTGTCCCGGCCGCCCGCGCCGACGGCGGACGACGGCTCGACGTGCGCTGTCATGCCCACCCACCTCCGGCCGGAGTCACCCTTCCGATCGCGCAGCAGCCTACCGCGCGTGCGGGAGCCGCAGCGGCGCCGCGGATCACTGCCTCGGGGCCCGGCCGCGCATGTCGCGCCGTGGGGCGCCTGCCGACGGCACGGGCCGGCGGTACGGCACGGGCGGCGGCGTCCGACCGGGCATCGAATGCGGCGGCGCCGTCGTTGTCCCTGACACCTCTCGGTACCTCTGGTACCTCTAGTGCTTCAGATACCTCTGGTGCCTTCGCCGTCTCTGTTGGGGAGTCCGTCATGACCACACCCCGGGACCTGTTCCTCGTCACCGTGTACGACGCCGCCGCGCGGCCCGTCGAGCAGGGTGACCTCTCGCTGGCGCTCGCGGGAGCAGAACTGGTCGATCTCATCGACGCCGGGGCGGTCACGCTCGACGGCGAGCTCGTCGTGCCCGCCCCCGCGGGCACGACGAGCGACCGGCTCCTCGGCGAGGCGGCGGCGGCGCTGCGGAGGGAGACACCCTACGAGTCGGTCGAGGACTGGCTGTGGCGGCGGGGGCGCGGCCTGGGCGCCGCCTACCTCGATGCCCTGGAGGCGGACGGGACCGTGGCCCAGCAGCGGCGGCGCTGGCTGCCGCTGCCGACCGGGCGTACGGAGGCCGCCGACTCTCCCGAGCGGGCGCGGGCGCACGAGCGGTGGGCGTCGGGCGAGCCCGTGCTCGCCGCCCTGGCGGCCGCGGTGGGGATCCGGGACGAGGCGGCCAAGGACCTCGCGAGTTCGGTCTCCGACCCGATCGTGACGGTGGTGGCCGCCGTGGACGACGCCGTGACGGAACTGGCCGCCGTACGCCAGCGCAGGGAGATCGAGGACGCGGCGTTCGACAACGTCTGGCGCGGCCTGTGACGGTGGCTGCCGTCCGGCGACGCCCGGAGCGCCCCTGAGCACCGTCGCCCGGGCGCCCGAGCGCCTGGGCGGCTGGGCGGCTGGGCGGCGGCCTCCTCGGCGGCGGCGAGATGCCCGCCGTCGCGTGCGGTGAAGACGGTGCCGATGGGCCGTCCGGCGGTGACCGCCACGACCGGCGCACCCGGCGCGCCCCCGGAGACCTGGCCGATCGCCCGCCCTCACTTGAGGCCGCTGAGCATGACGCCCCTGATGTAGTACTTCTGCAGCAGCAGGAAGAGGACAAGGACCGGCAGGACGCTCAGGACCAGGCCGGCCATGACGATGGGCAGGGTCCGCGTCGGGTCGACGTAGTCCTGAAGGAACTGGATGCCGACGGGCAGGGTCATCACGTCCGGGTCGGCGGTGGAGACCAGCAGGGCCCAGATGTACTCGTTCCAGGCGTCGACGAACGTCAGCAGACCGAGGGTGACCAGGACCGGCTTGGTCTGCGGGACGACGATCCGCCACCACACGGCGAACTCGCCCGCCCCGTCGATGCGCGCGGCCTCCAGGACCTCGTCCGGGAGGGAGACCATGAACTGGCGCGTCAGGAAGATCCCGAAACTGCTGACGAGGAACGGCATGGCAAGGGCCAGGATGCTGACGGTCAGTCCCGCGCCGCCGCGCCCGAGCAGGTCGTTGCCGCCGGCCAGCGGCCAGTGCACCAGGATCAGGAAGTGCGGGATGAAGAAGAGGAACGGCGGGAACATCATCGTCGACAGCACCAGCCGGAAGACGAAGTCCCGGCCGGGGAAGCGGAGTTTGGCGAGCGCGTAGCCCGCGAGCGACGACGTGAGCAGCACCGAGCCGGTGATCGTGGCGGTGGCGACGACGCTGTTGCGGAAGAGCACCGGCAGGTCGAGCTGGTGGATCGCCGCCCGGTAGTTGGACAGGTCGAACGCCTTCGGCAGGAACCGGTAGGGCAGCGTGCCCGCCTCGTCCGGTCCCTTGAAGGACGTCATCAGCATGTCGGCGAACGGCACCACGGTGAGCACCGCGCCGGACACCACCAGCAGGTACGACAGCCACGGGAAACGGCGGCGGATCACGCGTCCTCCCCCGTGCGCCGGAAGAGCCAGAGCTGGACCAGCGTGACCGCGAGGACCACCCCGAACAGCACGAAGGCGGCGGCGCTCGCGGTGCCCCAGTCGCCGTAGGAGAAGGCCTGCCGGTACATCTCGAGGGCGGCCACGTCGGTGGCGTCGCCCGGGCCGCCCTTGGTCATCACGATGATCAGCGCGAAGGACTGCAGGCCGGTGAGGAACTGGGTGACGCACACGAACAGCAGGGACGGCCGCAGCAGCGGCAGCGTGATCCGCCAGAAGACGGTCGCCGGCCCGGCCCCGTCGAGCGCGGCGGCCTCGTAGTACGACTCGGGAACGGACTTCAGCCCGGCGGTCAGGACGAGGATCGCCGAGCCGACGGAGGCCCAGGCCTGGACGACCACCACCGCGGGCAGTGCGGTGTCGGGGTCCTGGAGGAACGCCACCGAGCCGAGCCCGACGGCGTTGAGGACGCCGTTGACGAGGCCGCCCGGCTGGTACATGTACTTCCAGACGTTGCCGACGGCGACGACGGTCGTGACGATCGGCAGGAAGTACAGGGTGCGCCACAGCCCCTGGAACCGCAGCTTGTCGATGCAGGTGGCGACGAGCACCGAGCCGGCGAGTGCGAGGGCCACGGTGCCCAGCGCGAAGAGCAGCGTGTTGGTGAGGATCGGCGTCAGGAACGCCGAGCCGTCCGCGAACAGGCCGGCGAAGTTGTCCAGGCCCACCGGGTGGATGTCGCCGAGGTCGAACCCGGCCCAGCGGGACGTCGAGAGGAGCACCGCGAAGCCGAGCGGCAGGGCGAGGAAGACGGCGTAGAACAGCAGCGTCGGTGCCAGGAAGAGGTAGGCGACGACGGCCTGGCGGCGCCGGTTGCGGGCCTGGATGCGGAGTCCGACGGCGGTGGACCCGCCGTGCGGTGCCCGTTCGGTGGGCTCCGGTGCCAGGGTGGCGTTCACCATGACCGCGCCACCTCCTGGTCGACCTGGCGGCGGGTGGCGCGCAGGGCCTCGTCGACCGTCTGCTGACCGGTCCACAGGGCCTCGATGTTCTTGCGCAGCAGCGACTTGGCCTGCTGCGCGCCGGGCACGTTCGGTTCGGGTACGGCGTACGCCAGCGCGTCCAGGAACGGACGCAGGTTCGGATCGCCGCCCGCGCCGAGGAGCCTGCGCATGTCGTCGGCGCGGCCGGTCAGGGAGCCGACCGACGCCTGCAGCGCGCTCATCCGGGTGGTGCCCCGCACTTTCTCGGTGTTGAGCCAGCGCAGGAACTCCCAGGCCTCGTCCGGGTGCCGGCTGGCGGTGTTGACGCCGAGCATGAAGCCGGTGGCGAGGGTGGCGCGTCTCCCGCCCGCCTCGGGGAGGGGCACCGGAGCGACGCCGACGTCGCGGTAGGCCGGGCCCATCAGCGCCTTCAGGTTGGCGGTCCACCAGCCGGCGCTGATCACCATGGCGACCTGGCCGGAGGCGAACGCCTGGTAGACGTTGACGCCGGGGGCGCTCGCGCCCTTGTCGACGAGGCGGCGCTCCAGCTCGAAGACGGTCCGGCCGGCCGGCGAGTCGATGGCGGTGCGCCTGCCGTCGGCCGAGACGAACCGCCCGCCGGCGGCGTTGAGCAGGGCGAGGGTCTGGCCGACGGTCGTGGAGTCGTCGAAGGCGGACAGCCCGAACCCCTGGACCAGCGTGTTGCCGTACCGGTCCTGCCGGGCGGTCCGGTAGGCGGCCTCCTCCAGCTCCGGCCAGGTGCGCGGCGGGCCGTGGACGCCGGCCTCGCGCAGCAGCCGCCTGTTGTAGTAGAGGGCGTAGGTCTGCATCTCGGTGGGGTAGCCGTAGACCCTGCCCGCCACCGATGCGGAGCCGGCCGCGGCGGCGCCGTAGCCGCGGCCGATCTCCTCGGCGTGCTCGGGCGGCGCGGGCCGCAGCACCCCCGCGCGGACGAGCTGGCCGTTCCACAGGCAGTACGGGTGCAGGATGTCCGTGCCCTGGCCCGCCGCCTGCCGGACCATGAAGGTGGTCAGCAGGTCGGTGAACTCGACGGCCTTCGTCCGCACCTTGACCCGGTCGTGCAGGGCGTTCCACTCGTCCACCGGTCCCTGGAGCGCCTTCTTGAGCTCGCCGCTCGCGTAGTGCGAGAGCAGGGTGAGGACGACGGGGTCGCCGGGCCGGCCGGTGCCCTGGTGCGGGGCCGCGCAGCCGGAGACCAGCAGCGCCGAGGGCAGGGCGAGCGCGAAGTGGCGCCGGCTCAGTGAGGGTGTCACCGGGCGGCCTCCCTGCGCAGCACCCTGAACACCCGGGTCGTGGTGAAGCCGCTCTTGCGGTAGAGGTGCCCCGCCGGGGACTGCGCGCCGGTCCACAGGAACCACGCGGAGTGCGCGCGGAGCGCCCGCATCCGCTCCAGGACCAGGTGGAGCAGGACTTCGCCGAGTCCGGTGCCGCGCATCTCCTCCAGCACGCCGATCGGCCCGAACCGCTCGTCCACCGAGTCGAACGCCCCGTGCATCGCCCAGCCGGCCATCCGGCCCCCGGGATCGCGGGCCACGACGATCCGGTCGAGGGGGGTGCCCGCGGTCAGGCACGCCCGGATCGTGGCCGCCCAGTCCGGCCCGAAGTGGCCCTGGGCGAGGGCGAGGAGGTCCACCAGGTCGTCGTCGGCCGGGGTGCCGAACCGGTAGCCCCGCGCGGTCAGCTCGCCCACCCGGACGGCGACCTCGTCGGGGACGCGGTAGCCGACCAGGACGCGGTCCATCGCCACCGCCTCGTACAGGGTGCGAAATCCCAGGGAGTCGAGGAGGCCCGCCGCCTCCGGGTAGGCCTCGGCGTCCAGTCCCGGGAAGACGTAGTTCGGGGTGTACGAGGAGAAGTCCACCCGCGTCCGGCCGTGGCCGTGCAGCCAGTCGAGGGCCTCGGTGAGCAGCCGGCGGCCGAGGCCCTGCCCGCGGGCGTCCGGGTCGACGAAGAAGAACGGGATCCAGCCCTGCTCCGGTTCCAGGTCGGTGCCGGCCATCGGGGTGAGCCGGCGCACCGCGTAGGCGGCGCCGACGACCCGTTCGCCGTCGACGGCGACCCGCAGCCCCTCCGGGTCGAAGTTGGGGTCGAGCAGCACCAGCGAGCGGAACCGGTCCGCGGTGACGGGGTCGGCCGGCGCGCTCCGCCGCCACGCCGCCACGACCTGCGGCCCGTCGCCCGCGCGGAAGCCGCGGGTCGCGGTCCGGGTGGTCGTCGTCAGAGTCGTGAGGTCGGTCATCGACGGGGGGTCCTTCCGAGCGGGGCGGCGGCTGCCGGGGAGGGAACGGCGGGTCTCAGGGGTAGAGCAGCGCGTCGTCGCCGGCCCACCGGCCGGGCGGGGCGGGCGGGTCGCACAGCGGCAGCGGGTCGTCGCCCGCGTCGACGGCGCGCCGCAGCCGGTCGGATCCCCACAGCAGGTCGACGAAGTACCGGTGGCCGGTCCCCTCGGCGCCGGCGTCGGTGTCCGTGGTGTGCCAGGCGAAGTCGTCCGGGTACAGCCGCCGGAGCACGGCGAGCATCGCCACGGCGGTGCGTACGGGGGCGAACGCCGTGCGGTCGGTGACGTGGAGCTGGACCCCGCGCAGCTGCCGTCCGGCGTGTCCGTGGAAGGCCGGCACGAACCGCAGGTCGCGGAAGTGCACGCCGGGCAGGGCGAGTTCGGCGAGGGCGGGCGCGAACCGGGCGTCGAGGTAGGGGGCGCCGACGATCTCGAAGGGCTGGGTGGTGCCGCGGCCCTCCGAGAGGTTGGTGCCCTCGAAGAGGCTGGTGCCGGGGTACACGGCGGCGGTGGCGGGCGTCGGCATGTTCGGGGAGGGGGCGATCCAGGGCAGGCCGGTGGCGGCGGCGTCCAGGGCGCGCCGCCAGCCGAGGGCCTCGATCACCGTCAGGTCGGCCGCGCGGCCGGCGGCGCGGGGCACGGCCGACGCGTTGAGATGCCGGGCGAGTTCGCCGCAGGTGAGGCCGTGCCGGACGGGGATGGGGGCGCGTCCGACGAAGCTGGCCCACGCCGGGTCGAGCAACGGGCCCTCGCTGACGAGTCCGCCGAGCGGGTTGGGCCGGTCGGCGACCACGAAGCGGATGCCGGTGCGGGCCGCCGAGACCATCAGGTCGAACATGGTCCACACGTAGGTGTAGCAGCGGGCCCCGATGTCCTGGAGGTCGTACACCAGGGCGTCGACGCCACTGTCGATGAGCAGCTTGTCGAGCCGCTCGCCGTCGCACCGGTACGTGTCGTGGACCGGCAGGCCGGTGCCGGGGTCGGTCCGGGCGGCCTCGCTCTCGCCGGCCTGGCCGGTCCCGTGCAGTCCGTGTTCGGGGCCGAACAGGGCGACGAGGGGCGCGCCGGCTTCGAGCAGCGCGGGCGCGGCCGGGCGCAGGTCCGGCAGGACACCGGTGTGGTTGGTCACCAGCCCGAAGCGGCCGGGCCCGGCGAGTACGGGCGCCGCGTGCAGCCGTGCGATCCCGGTCGTCACGGTGCCGCGGTCGTCCGTGCTCATCCCTTGCCCCGTCCGCCGGTGAGATCTCCCTCGAGCAATGGTCTGGAATTTACTCTTATGTCACGCAATTCCGGCAGGGAATCGCGGGGAAGCGGATTGCCCCGATGGTGTGACGACGCCGGTTGCGCCGACTCCCCCGGGCGTCGCGGACGTTGGGACAGTCATGGGCCTCAGTGACACCCCTCCCTTCGCCCAACTGTCGGACGCCTACTGGCTGGACAGTCCCCACCTGGGCGAGGAACTCCCCGACCCGGCTCCCCCGGTGTCGGCGCCGTCCTTCGCATGGCGGACCGCGATGGTCGGACTGTCGGCGCTCACCGTCGCCGTCGCCCTGGTCGTGGCGTTCGTGTGAGCCCCCGGCGGGCCGGACCGGGCGTCACGACACGCCGACGTACGTCCCCCGGACGTGGGACGTGCCCGTGTCGCTGGGACATCCGGGTGCGGTGACGGTGTGTGATGGCGCCGGACCTCGGTGCACCCGAGGCCCGTTGGTCATCGTTTCGCCGTTCCCGAAGGACTTCACCATGCGTCTCCTCCGTCCGCTCGCCGTCGCTCTCGGCGGGCTCGCCCTCACCGTCATCACCGTCGGACCGGCGTCCGCCGCCGACGGGACGTTCGTCTGGGTGGGGCCGAAGGGCAAGGCGTACGCCATCCAGAACCCGCCGGACCGCAAGTGCCTCGACATGGCGCAGGAGGCGCGCGGCCCGCAGAACGCCACGAAGAAGACGCTCGCCGTCTACAGCAAGGCGAAGTGCAAGGGCACCGAACACCGGATCGCCCCCGGCCGCTCGGCCTCCGGCAGCGTCCGCTTCGCCAGCGTGGTGTTCAACCCCCGCTAACCCCCGTTCCGCCCTCCGGTGGCGCCGGTCACGTCGTGGCGACCGGCGCCACCGGTCTGTCCGCGGGCGTCACAGGGGCGCGCGGGCGACCGTCATCACATAGGCCCCGAACAGCCACGAGAGCACGGCGAGGGCGCCGACGACGAGGACGGTCTGGGCGGGACGCACGCGCCGGCCGCCGGCCAGGGCGCGGGCGAGCGGGATCAGGAGGGGGAAGGCGGGGAGCAGGAAGCGGGGCTTGGAGGAGAAGGAGCCCGAGCCGCCCAGGACCACCAGGACCAGGACGCCCGCGAAGACCACCAGGACCAGTGGTGCCCGGTCCAGGCAGAGCAGGCCGAAGAGCAGCGCTCCGGCGGCGACGGTCACCAGGGCCGCCGCGTAGACGAAGCCGCCGCCGTGCACCAGCAGGCTCTTGACGAAGCGGAGTGAGCCCACGCCGAAGTCGAAGCGGGAACTCCAGGCGTCCTGCACCTCGAAATAGCCGTGCAGGAGGTTGCCGGTGCGCCGGCCGACCCACAGCACGTAGCCGAGCCAGCCGAGCGGGGCGAGCAGGCACCCGGCCCACAGGGCGAGCGGCACGCGGCCTCGTCGCCGTACCGCTTCATGGGCACCCGCGGCCAGGACGGCCGCCGCGACCGCGAAGCCGGTGGGGCGGGAGAGCCCGGCCAGCGCGGCCAGGCAGCCGGCCCACAGCCAGCGGCGCGTGAGGACGCAGTACAGGGACCAGGCCGCGAGGGCCGAGAAGAGGGACTCGGTGTACGCGATGGTGAGTTCGACCGACTGGGGCAGCACGGCCCACAGGACGACGAGCGCCGCGGCGACGGCTCGGCCGTACAGGTGATCGCCGATGCGGTGGATGCCCCACGCGGCGACGACGGCAGCGGTCCAGGAGACGGCCAGCGCGGCCTTGCCGGGGGTGAGGGGCAGGATTGTCGTCACGGCGCGGACGAGCCCGGGGTAGAGCGGGAAGAACGCCCAGTCGGTCTGGACGGCTCCCTTGCGGGTGATCAGGATGAGGTCGCCGTAGCCGTGGGCGGCGATGTGCAGGTACCAGCGGGCGTCCCAGGAATGGGCCAGGCTCCTGACCAGGGGGCGCCCCAGGGCGTGGTTCGCCACGGCGACGGCGACGACTCCGGCGAGCCGGACGGCCGTGAACAGGACGAGGGCCCGCAGCAGGCCGGACGGGATGCGGCGGCGGGGGGCGGGGTGGGCGGGGCCGGTCTGCACGGCGGACCCGGGCCGCGGGACGGAGGACGTGCTCACGCTCCGACCTTCGGCAACGGCCCGCGACCGCGCAACACGGCACGGAGGCTTCTTACGGTCTTCCGCCGGGGTTCAGAACTTCGCGACCCGCGTCACACCCGGACCCCCTTGATCGATCATTCACCGGGCGGTTTAGCATATGAGCGCCACCCAGCTCGATCGAGAGATTCAGGTCTGTGACTGTCAACGACGACTCGTTCACCAACTGGAAGAACCGCGAGGAGATCGCGGAGTCGATGATCCCGCTCATCGGGAAGCTGCACCGGGAGCGGGACGTGACGGTCCTCCTCCACAGCCGCTCCCTGGTGAACAAGTCGGTGGTCAGCATCCTCAAGACCCACCGCTTCGCCCGCCAGATCGACGGTGCCGAGCTGTCGGTCACCGAGACGATGCCGTTCCTGCGGGCGCTCACCGCCCTCGACCTCGGCCCCTCCCAGATCGACATCGGCATGCTCGCCGCGACCCACAAGGCCGACGACCGGGGTCTGAGCGTCGAGGCGTTCACCGCGGAGGCGGTCGCCGGGGCCACCGGCGCCAACAAGATCGAACAGCGTGAGCCGCGGGACGTCGTCCTGTACGGCTTCGGCCGCATCGGCCGCCTCGTGGCCCGGCTGCTGATCGAGAAGGCGGGCTCCGGCAACGGCCTTCGGCTGCGGGCCATCGTGGTGCGCGGGGCCGGCGGCGAGGACATCGTCAAGCGCGCCTCGCTGCTGCGCCGCGACTCGATCCACGGCCAGTTCCAGGGCACGATCACCGTCGACGAGGAGAACAGCACGATCCTCGCCAACGGCAACGAGATCAAGGTGATCTACGCCGACGACCCGTCCCAGGTCGACTACACGGCGTACGGCATCCGGGACGCGATCCTCATCGACAACACGGGCAAGTGGCGGGACCGCGAGGGCCTGTCCAAGCACCTGCGCCCGGGTATCGAGAAGGTCGTCCTGACCGCGCCGGGCAAGGGCGACGTCCCGAACATCGTGCACGGCGTCAACCACGACACCGTCAAGCCGGACGAGCAGATCCTGTCCTGCGCCTCCTGCACGACCAACGCGATCGTGCCGCCGCTGAAGGCCATGGCCGACGAGTACGGAGTGCTGCGCGGGCACGTCGAGACGGTGCACTCGTTCACCAACGACCAGAACCTGCTGGACAACTACCACAAGTCCGAGCGTCGCGGCCGGTCCGCGCCGCTCAACATGGTCATCACCGAGACGGGTGCCGCCTCCGCCGTGGCGAAGGCGCTGCCGGACCTCAAGGCGCGCATCACCGGCAGCTCGATCCGGGTCCCGGTGCCGGACGTGTCGATCGCGATCCTCAACCTCCAGCTGGCCCGCGAGGCCTCCCGCGCGGAGGTCCTCGACTACCTCCGCGAGGTGTCGCTGACCTCGCCGCTGAAGCGCCAGATCGACTTCATCACCGCCCCGGACGCGGTCTCCAGCGACTTCATCGGCTCGCGCCACGCGTCGATCGTCGACGCCGGCGCGCTGAAGGTGGAGGGCGACAACGCGATCCTCTACCTCTGGTACGACAACGAGTTCGGCTACTCCTGCCAGGTGGTCCGGGTCGTCCAGCACGTCTCCGGCGTGGAGTACCCGACGTTCCCGTCCCCGGCGGTCTGACGCCCCTCTCCCCCTACGACAGCCCGGCTCCCTGTACCCACAGGGGGCCGGGCTGCTCGCGCTCTTGACGCGATCACGGCCCGATGGCAGGTTTTTATCGATACAACCGGCTTCACGAACCCCGTTCCGTATATCGAACAACCTGCCCCCGACAGGAGTGCCCGCGTGCCCACCGCCACCGCCACCGCGATCATCAACCTCGACATCGAGGGCCCGACGATCAGCCGCCACCTCTACGGCCACTTCGCCGAACACCTCGGCCGCTGCGTCTACGGCGGCTTCTGGGTCGGCGAGGACTCCCCCGTCCCCAACGAGGGCGGCATCCGCCTGGACGTCGTGGCAGCCCTGCGCGCCCTGGACATCCCCAACCTGCGCTGGCCGGGCGGCTGTTTCGCCGACGAGTACCACTGGCGGGACGGCGTCGGCCCGCGCGAGCAGCGGCCCCGGATGGTCAACACGCACTGGGGCAACGTCGAGGAGAACAACCACTTCGGCACCCACGAGTTCATGGCCCTGTGCGAACTCCTCGGCGCCGAGCCCTACATCAGCGGCAACGTCGGCTCCGGCACCGTCCGCGAGATGAGCGAGTGGGTGGAGTACCTCACGCGGGACGGCGACAGCCCGATGGTGCGGCTGCGCAAGGAGAACGGGCGCGAGGAGCCGTGGCCGGTGAAGTACTGGGGCATCGGCAACGAGACCTGGGGCTGCGGCGGCAACATGCGCGCCGAGTACTCGGCCGACCTGGCCCGCCAGTACGCCACCTACTGCCGCGACCACGGCGACAACAAGCTCTACCGGATCGCCTCGGGCGCCTCCGACGCCGACTACAAGTGGACCGAGACGCTGATGCAGCAGATCAGCTGTTTCGGCTGCGAGGCGACCCCCAAGAACTTCTTCCAGGGCATCTCAGTCCACTACTACACGCTCGCCGGGCCCTGGGAGGCCAAGGGCAGCGCCACGGAGTTCGACGCCGAGGACCACTACCGCACGATGCTGTCGGCCCACCGCATCGACCGCATCCTCACCGGCCACTCCACGGTCATGGACGTCTACGACCCGGGGCGCACCGTCGGCCTGGTCCTGGACGAGTGGGGCACCTGGTGGGACGTGGAACCCGGCACCGACCCGGGCTTCCTCTTCCAGCAGAACACCCTGCGCGACGCGCTGGTGGCGAGCACCCATTTCGACGTCTTCCACCGGCACGCGGCCCGCCTGCACATGGCCAACATCGCCCAGACCGTCAATGTCCTGCAGGCCATGCTCCTCACCGACGGCGACGCCCTGGTCCTGACCCCGACCTACCACGTCTTCGAGATGAACAAGGGCCACCAGGACGCCACCTCGCTCCCCGTGCACCTGCGCGGCGAGGGCACCCGGCGCACGGTCGGCGACGCGGAACTGGAGACGGTGTCCGCCTCGGCCAGCGTCAAGGACGGCACCGTCCTGATCTCGCTCAGCAACCTGGACGCCGAGGAACCGGCCGAGGTCACCCTCGACCTGCGCGGCGGCCGCCTAGGCGAGCCAGCCGCCCGGATCCTCACGGCCGACAAGCTCCAGGCCCACAACACCCCAAAGGCCCCGGCGGCCGTCTCCCCCACCGCCTTCGACGGCGTGGCCGTGACCGCCGGCGGACTGCGGCTCACCCTCCCGCCCCACTCGTTCGTCACCGTCCAGGCTCCCCTGGACCGGCCCTGACCGGCAGGAGCGCGCACATGACCCGACCCGCACGCCCGCTGCCCGCCCGTCACCTGCGGCCGCCCATGGGGTGGAACAGCTGGGACTGCTACGGCACCACCGTCACCGAGGAGGAGGTCCTCGCCAACGCCCGGTTCATGCACGAGCACCTGCTCCCGCACGGCTGGGACACCGTCGTCGTCGACATCCAGTGGTACGAGCCCACCGCCCGGGCCCACGGCTACAACCCGGACGCCCCGCTCGTCCTCGACGGCCACGGCCGCCAGCTCCCCGCCCCCAACCGATTCCCCTCCGCCGCCGGCGGGGCCGGGTTCGGGCCGCTGGCCGCGCGGGTGCACGGCATGGGCCTGCGGTTCGGGCTGCACGTCCTGCGGGGCATCCCACGCCGCGCGGTCGAGGCCGCACTGCCCGTGCTCGGCACGGAGTTCACGGCCGCGGACGTGGCCGACACCGGTTCCGTGTGCCCCTGGAACTCCGACAACTACGGGCTGAACCACGACCATCCGGGCGCCCAGGCCTACTACGACTCCCAGGTCGCCCAGTTCGCCGCCTGGGGCGTGGACTTCGTCAAGGCCGACGACATGCTCTTCCCGTACCACGAGCGGGAGATCGCCGCGTACGCGCGGGCCGTCGAACGCAGCGGGCGGCCCATCGAGCTGAGCCTCTCCCCCGGCACCGACATGTCCCTCGCCCGCCTGGACCACCTGCGCGAGCACGCCACCATGTGGCGGGTCTGCGACGACCTGTGGGACCGCTGGGAGGACGTCGAGGCGCAGTTCGCGCGGATGGCCCGCTGGGCCCCCTGGCAGGGCGAGCGGGGCTGGGCGGACGCCGACATGCTGCCGCTCGGCCGCATCGGCATCCGCGCCGAGCGCGGCGCGGACCGCCGGTCCGCACTCACCCGCGCCGAGCAGATCAGCCTGCTCACCCTCTGGCTCGTCTCCCGCTCGCCGCTGATGATGGGCGGTGACCTGCCCACCTCCCCGCCCGAGACCATCGAGCTGCTCACCAACGACGAGGCCCTCGACGTCCTGTGGCACAGCACCGGCAACCGGGAGGTGCTGCGGGAGCGGGACCTGGTGCTGTGGACCGCCCGGGACACCGACGGGCACACCAGGTACGCGGCGGTGTTCTCGCTCGCGGACGAGGAGCGGCGCGTCCAGGTGCCGCTGGGGTCGGTCGGCGCCACCTCCCGCGACCGTGTCCGGGAGCTGTGGACCGGCACCGCGGCCGCCCACGACGGCCGGCACCTGACCGCGGTACTGCCCGCCCACGGTGCCGCCCTCTATCGTCTTGCCGAGGACAGCCGGCGGGAGTGAGTGTGACGACGATCCAGGACGTGGCGAAGGCGGCCGGGGTGTCGGCGATGACCGTCTCCAACGTGATGAACGGGCACCCCAACGTCCGCCCGGCCACCCGTGAGCGGGTCCTTGAGGCGATGGACCGGCTGGGCTACCGGGTCAACGTGGCCGCCCGCAACCTGCGCAAGGGCCGTACCGGGACCATCGGCCTGGCCGTCCCCGAGATCAACCGCCCGTACTACGGCCGGCTGGCCGCCGCCATCATCGCGGCGGCCGGCCGGCACGGCCTGCGGGTGAGCATCGAGCAGACCGGCGCCAGCCGGGAGAGCGAGCTCGCCGCTCTCTCCCAGTCCCGCAACCGGCTCTACGACGGTCTCATCCTGAGCACGGTCGGCATGGGCCCGGCCGATGTCGGGGCGCTCGACGTGGACCACCCGGTGGTGATCCTCGGCGAGCGGATCTTCGGCGGGCCCGTCGACCACGTCGCGATGCCGAACGAGGCCGCCGCCGAGGCCGCGACCCGCCATCTCGTCGAGCGGGGCTGCCGGCGGATCGCCGTCGTGTGCGGGCGGCTGGGCGGCGAGGCCGACGTGTCGAGCCTGCGGTACGCCGGTTATCTGCGGGCGCTGGCGGCCGCGGGGCTGCCGGCGGACCCGGAGCTGGTGGTGACGGCCGCAACGCTCACCATGCAGGAGGCCGCCCGCGGTGTCCGCGAGCGGACGGCGCGGGGCCTCGGCTTCGACGGGGTGTTCTGCGTGACGGACACGGTCGCCATGGGCGTGCTGCGCGCTCTCGCCGACGCCGGGATCCGGGTGCCGGAGCAGGTCAAGGTCGTCGGCTTCGACAATGTCGACGAGAGCGCGTACCTCGTCCCTTCCCTGACCACCGTCGACCCGGACCACGACCTGATGGCCGAGCGCGCGGTCGCCCTGCTGGCGGCCCGCATCGACCGGGGCGGTCCGGGTCAGGTACGGGAGGAGTTCGCCGGTCCGTTCCGGCTGGTGGTGCGGGAGTCCACGGGTGGCTGACCCGGCGGTGCCGGTGCGGCGTCGTACCACGTGTCGGGTCAGGTGTCAGACCAGGTGGGCGAAGACCACCAGGTTCTCCGTGTAGTCCCTGACGTCGTGGTCGTAGTCGCCTGCGCAGGTGATCAGGCGTACCTCGGGGCGGCGGGTGTCGGCGTAGACGCGGTCGCTGGGGAAGTCGTCCTTCGGGAAGGTCTCGGCGTCGTCGACGACGAAGTCCGCTTCCGTCCCGTCGGCCCGGTCCACCGTGAAGCGGTCGCCGCGTTCCAGTTCGTCCAGCCGGGCGAAGACGGCCGCCGAGCTCACGGTGTCGACGTGCCCCGCGATGATCGAGGTGCCCGCTTCGCCGGGTGCCGCGCCCTTCGAGTACCAGCCGACGAGGTTGGTGTTGGCGGCCGGCGGGGGCTCGAGCTGGCCCGTGGAACCGATGGTGAGGGCGGTGAAGGGGGCGTCGACGGCGATCTTCGGGATGAGCAGGCGGATCGGCGTGGACCGCGGCAGCGCCTCGCCGGTCCGGCGGGGATCGGCCGAGGGCAGGGCGTCCGTGCTCTCGGCCCTGGTGGTGCCGGTGGTGTCGGAGCCGCCCGGGTGCCCGCCGATCAGCGCCACGGCGACGAGCAGGGCGGCGATGCACCATACGGGGAACCGCCCGCCGGACGGGGGGCTGCCGGCGGCGTCCCGGTCGTCGGGGCCGTCGGGGTCGGCGGGGGCTTCGGGGATCTGGGTGGCGGGGCCAGCTGCCATCGGAGGTCACCTTTCTGGGGCACGGCAGCGGGAGGGCGGAACACAGGGGGCGCGGTGCCGTCGGAGTGTGGAGCGCCGACGGCACCGCGGCCCCCGCAGCGTGGGCCCATCAGGACGCGGACCCGGGGACTCTCCTGCGCCGCAGCGCGTAGGCACCGGTGGCGGCCACGCCGAGCACGGCCAGCCCGCCCGCGGTGACACCGGGCGAGGCGAGGGCGCCGCCGCCGGTGTGCATACCGCCGTGCGGCCGGTCGCTCTCCTCGTCGTCGCCCCACGACGAACCGCCCTGGTCCTTCCCCTTGCCGCCCTGCTGCTTGCCGCCCTGCTGCTTGCCCCCCTGGTCCTGCTTGCCTCCCTCGTCCTCGTCGTCCTGACCCTTGTAGGAATCGGGGTCGAACCTGCTGTCGTTGCTGCTGTAGGAGGAGTCGCCTCCGTCGTCCCGGTCCCCCGAGCCCGCGGCCTGGGCTGCTGGGGCGGAGAGCGCGAGGGCCGCGGTGGCGGCCGTGGTCGCGAGGATCATGCGGGCAGAACGCATCTCGATGTCCTTCCGCCGTGGCCGGGCGCCGATACTCCATCAGCTGTAACGACCCGGCCCCGACATGAACCACCGTCAGCCAGCCCCGCGGCGCGCACCATCCAGGCGGCCCATCCGTGGTCACGACACGCCCAACACCGCCCGGCTGGGCCAATCCCCCGGTCGGGCACACCGCCATTCGGGCGGTCATGGGCCCGTGGTCGGCGTGTCGCCGCACAGCGGGCCCGGTGGGGCGTCAGTAGCCCACGTAGAAGGTGGCGTCGGCCTGGTCGGTGCTCGTGGAGACGGGGTCGATGCGCAGCACGAAGTCGGAGTGGCGGATGTAGCGCGTCGGGTAGTTGTACGAGCGGAACGAGGACCAGGAGGCGTCGGCCAGGCCAGCCGTCCGGTAGAACGTGGCGTCCCCGGCGAACGTCGTGGTGCCGTCGTTCTCGTCGAGCCGCAGCTGGTAGTCGTAGTGGCGCAGGTAGCGGGTCGGGTAGTTCACGGACCGGAAGGACACGCCGCCGCTGTCGGCGAGGCCGGGGACCAGCTTCCACATGCCGTCGGTGTACGGGTCGAAGGCGTACTCGTCGATCCGGCCGACGAAGTCGCTGTGCCGGACGTATCTGGCCGGGTAGTTGTAGGACTTCAGCCGGTTCCAGGTGGGGGTGCCCCACGTGGCGACGAGGTTGGCGTACTCCGTCGCGGTGATGGGCTGGATGCCGCAGTGCTTGGAGTTGAGCGGCTGGGTGTAGGTCTTCTGGTCGAGGGCGGTCCAGGTACCGGCGGACAGGGCGCTGGTCTGCCAGGCGTAGAAGACGCCGTTGGGGTCCCAGGTGTCTCCCCAGAGGTACCAGGTGGAGCCCGACGTGAGGGACTTGACCAGGGTCGGGGCCTCGGTGCCGTTGTGCGAGACGGCCGTGGAGAAGGCGGTGAAGCTGCCCGGGTCCAGTGAGGTGGAGCGGGCGCCGACGAGGGTCGAGTTCTTCTTGAAGTACAGGTAGTTCACGCCGCCCACGCCGACGGCGAGGTCGCCGTCGATGACGTCGTAGCCCGGGTCGAAGAAGACCTGCGGGTCGCCGGCGGTCACGAAGTCGGCGGTGTAGTTGATCATGATGACGTTGTGGCCGCTGTCGTTGACGGCGGAGTAGATGACGCCGTACGTGCCGCGCCCCGCGTCCCAGAAGGCCTCCGGGGCCCAGGCGTGGGTGTCCATGTCGTGCAGCTTCATCCGCCGGTAGCCGGTGAAGGTGCGCAGGTCGGTGGAGTCCCAGACGTGGATGTACTGGCTTACGTAGGACCAGTCGGTGCCGTACAGGTCGGTGGCGAGGACCACGAAGGTGCCGTCCTGCTTGCGCAGGATGAACGGGTCGCGCAGGCCGAGGGAGCCCTCGGTTGGGGTGGCCACGGGGTCGTTCTGGTTGAGCGGGGTCCACTGGAGGCCGTCGGTGCTGACGGCGAGGTGCAGGCCGTAGTTGGCGGCCAGCATGTCCGGGGACTCGGTGAAGTAGCACATCACGTAGGCCGAGTCGGTCGCGGCCCGGGCGGCTCCGGCGCCGAGGGCGAGGGCGCCGGTGGCGGCGAGGGGGACGGTCACGGCCGCACCGAGGAAGTGGCGGCGCGACAGAGGGGTGCCGTTCATGTGCGCTCCAGACGAGGGGGGATGTCCGGGATTTCGGACACGGTTCGGAAAACCGATCAGAAACTAGAGGGGGGCGTGGGGCGCGTCAATGCTTGTGCAGCAAGGGAGTTACTGGGAATTCACTGTGCGACCAGGGCACCCGGGGCTCGTGATCCCGCCCGGCCCGTACCCTGGTGGCCGTGGTCGACGGCGGCGAGAGTCCGGGCGCGGTGGCCGCCCGGCTCACCGGGCGGCCGGTCTCGGGTGAGCGGGCGGGGCCGGGCGGTCTGGCGGAGGTGACGCTCGCGGGTGGTCCCGCGGTCGTCGTCAAGCGCGGTGACGGCCCCGGGGCGGTACGGGCCGAGGCGGCCGGGCTGCGCTGGCTGGCCGCCGCCCGGGCGGTGCCGGTGCCCGAGGTGCTCGGACACGACGAGCGCTGGCTGGTGACCGGGCTGGTCCGCACGGGGCGTCCGGACGCCGGGGCGGCGACGCGCTTCGGCCGGGCGCTGGCCGCCCTGCACGCGGCGGGCGCCCCGGCCTTCGGGGCGGCCCCTCCGGGCGGTCCTCGCGACGCGTGGATCGGTCTCGCCCCGATGCGCAACGAGCCCGGCACCGGCTGGCCGCACTGGTACGCCGAGCACCGGGTGCTGCCGTACCTGCGCGAGGCGGCCGACCGGGGGATCCTGCGGCCGGGCGAGGCCGCCGTGATCGAGCGGGTCTGCGAGCGGCTGCCGGAGCTCGCGGGGCCGCCCGAGCCGCCGGCCCGGCTGCACGGCGACCTGTGGAGCGGCAACGTCCTGTGGGGCGCCGACGGCCGGGTCCGGCTGATCGACCCGGCCGCGCACGGCGGGCACCGCGAGACCGACCTCGCGATGCTCCATCTCTTCGGCTGCCCGTATCTGGACCGGATCCTGGCGGGTTATCAGGAAGCGGCCCCGCTGACCGACGGCTGGGCCCGGCGGATCGGCCTGCACCAGCTGTTCCCGCTGCTGGTACACGCGGTGCTCTTCGGACGGAGCTATGCCGAACAGGCTTTGGCGACATCCCGGAATTACGCGGACATGTGACACCGTCACCTGCCGCACGGGAATGTGAAATCGGCCACGTGCGCGAGCGAATAGCCGGTTCTCCCTTAACAAGCTCTTAATTCGGCCTGAGATTACGCAGAGTAAGGAAACCAACCACGCGTTCGAATCGTATAAGTGCATGGAAGAACGAAACAGGGAGAGACCATGCAACCGTTCGCGCTCAACTACGCACGCCCCGCAGTGCAGTTGGACGTCACCACTCCGTACGCGTATGACTCCGGACTGCAGTTGAACGTTCTCCACGATGGCCGGATCGCAGCCACTGATCACGCAACGCTCAGAGCCCTGGGGACCACGACCTCCACCGCGGGCTCCAAGACGCACTTCGACGACTGATCGCGGATCCTCACGATGACCGTGCTCATCCTGACCAGTGACGAGGACGTGACGGCGGACATGGTGGTCCTCCGGCTGCACGAGGCCGGAGTGCCCGTCGTCCGTCTCGATCCTGCCGATCTGACCAGTGGTGTGGCCCTGTCGGGCGAGTACGTGCAGGGCGTCAGCCGCGGACATCTGTCCGTGAACGGGCGTCTGGTGAGCGTGAACGGCCTGCGCTCCATCTGGGTGCGCAGGCCGGGGGCGGCGGCCGCCCGGGCGGCGCAGCCGTCGGCCTGGCTGACCGAGGAGTCCGAGCAGGCGCTGTACGGCATGCTGCGCGGGACCGAGGCCCGCTGGATGAACCATCCGGACGCGGCCCGCCGGGCCCGCCACAAGCCCTGGCAGCTGCGGCTGGCGCAGCAGAGCGGGCTCGCCGTGCCCGCGACGCTGATCACCACGTTTCCGCAGGCGGCCCGGGACTTCGCGGAGCGGTTCCCGGACCTCGTGGTGAAGCCGGTGTCGGGCGCGCATCCGCAGGAGCCGCCGCGGGCCGTGCCGACCAGCCGGGTGGCGCCGGACACCGACTTCGCGGCGGTGGCGTTCGGCCCGACGCTGTTGCAGCGGCGGGTCGCCAAGCGCGCCGACATCCGGCTCACGGTGGTCGGCGACCGGTTGCTGGCCGCCCGCAAGCCGGTGAGCCCGGACGCCCACCCCGACGACGTGGACGTCCGGTTCGCGCCGTCCGACTCCCCCTGGCAGGAGGCGCAGGTGCCGCCGCGAGTCGCCGAGGCGGTCCACACGTACATGAAGGACGCCGGGCTGGCCTACGGCGCCTTCGACTTCGCGGAGGACGCCGACGGCATCTGGTGGTTCCTGGAGTGCAACCAGTCGGGGCAGTTCGGGTTCGTCGAGATGGACACCGGCCAGCCGATCGCCGAGACCATCGCCGGGTGGCTGGCGCACGGCAGCGACCGGTGC
The DNA here is from genome assembly GCF_055583445.1 of Streptomyces sp. NPDC104761. Lineage (NCBI taxonomy): Bacteria > Bacillati > Actinomycetota > Actinomycetes > Kitasatosporales > Streptomycetaceae > Streptomyces > Streptomyces sp. NPDC104761. The sequence goes on from NZ_JBVJNZ010000014.1 coordinate 229,655, forward strand.
CGGTCGCACGCCGGCCGGGGGCGGAGCACGACGCCTTGACCGGCTGGGCGACGATGGGGGACCGGGTACGGAGAAAGGAACGCGAGATGCGCATCGGACTGCTGGGCACCGGGCCCTGGGCGCAGGCGGCGTACGCCCCCGCGCTGGCGGGGCACGGTTCGCTGGACTTCGCCGGGGTGTGGGGCCGCCGCCCCGAGGCCGCCGCGGAACTGGCCGGGGAGTACGGCGTCCGGGCGTACGACGACGTGGACGCGCTCCTCGGCGACGTGGACGCGGTGGCCGTGGCGCTGCCGCCGGTCGTCCAGGCGGAGCTGGCCGTGCGGGCCGCGACGGCCGGCCGGCACCTGCTGCTGGACAAGCCGCTCGCCCTCGGCGTCGCCGAGGGGCGGGCGGTGGTGGAGGCGGCCGAGCGGGCGCGGGTCGCCTCCGTGGTGTTCTTCACCACCCGGTTCCAGCAGGAGCCCGAGGCGTGGATCGGGGAACAGGCCGCCGCGGACGGGTGGTTCACGGCCCGGGCGCAGTGGCTGGGCTCGCTGTTCACCGGTGAGAGCCCGTTCGCCGACTCGCCCTGGCGGCGGGAGAAGGGCGCGCTGTGGGACGTGGGTCCGCACGCCCTGTCCGTGCTGCTGCCGGTGCTGGGCGACGTACGGCGGGTGGCGGCCGCGGTGCACGGTCCCGCGGACACCGTTCATCTCGTCCTCGAGCACGCAGGCGGGGCGTCGAGCACGGTGACGCTGAGCCTGACCGCGCCGCCGGCGGCGGCCGGGGCCGATGTGGAACTGCGGGGCGAGGCGGGGGTCACGCTCCTTCCGAGGAGTGCGGAAGGAGCGGTTCCCGCGCTGAGCCGGGCCGCCGACGCCCTGGTCACGGCCGCGCGCACGGGGCAGGGGCACCCGTGCGACGCGGCCTTCGGCCTGCGGGTCACCGAGATCCTCGCGGAGGCGGAGACGCTGCTGGGCAAGGACGTCGGCTAGCCGCTCAGCTGGAAGGGCCGCGATGCGCCGTGGTTCGGCCGCGGCGCCGTCGTGGTTGCTCGCGCAGTTCCCCGCGCCCCTGACGGGGCGCTGCGCCCGAGGCCCCTGAAAGGGGCGCGGGAACTGCGCGACCAGCCCCATTGCTCCCGCACATCCCCTGGCGAGGGGGTGTCAGCGCCTCGCCCAGAAGTTCACCCGCTCCCGGGCGATGGGGTATCCGGCCCTGGCGAAGTGGGCGGCCATGGGGGTGTTGCCCTGGTCGGTGGCGGCGGCGATGAATTCGGCGCCCTGCTCGACGAGGAAGTGCGTGCACTCCACCAGCAGGTCGTAGGCGTAGCCGTGCCCGCGCTGCTCGGGCAGGACGCCGATGAACCCGATGCAGGGCCCTCCCGGGTTGCGCCCCGGGATGTGGATGCCGACCGGCTCGCCGTCGGGCGTGCGGCCGATCTGCCACCACTGCCTGGGCGAGGGCATCCAGTGGAAGAAGTCCATCTCCTCCTGGGCCGCCCGGTCCACTCCCCCCTGTTCGATGGCGCGGCGGGCGTGGGCGTCCAGGGTGACGGAGTGGATGCGGCGCAGGGCGTCGAAGAACACCCCGTCGTCGGGCTCGGGAGTGAAGACGAGCCGGCCGGGCCGTTCGGGCAGGCCGTACTCGGGGGTCCAGCGGTAGTTGTACCGCTCCACCAGGAGTTCGAAGCCGGCCTTGCGGGCGGCGCTGAAGCTGGTCTCGGCGGCGGTGCGCACGGCGGGGTTCTCGCGCCAGCCCGTGGGCAGGTCGAGTTCCAGTTCCTCGACCCGCCAGGGCGCGCTGCGCAGCAGTTCGGCGCCGGCCTCCTCCTCGCCCTCGGCCACGTCGAACCAGTTGATCAGGATCGGTTCGGTCGCCCCGGGAGCGCCCCACCAGGCGGCCCGGGCGACCACGCGCCCGTCGCGCAGGGCGACGCGCTTCCAGTCGGCACGGAAGCCGGCCGTCCGGTGCCGCTCCCGCATGCGCAACGGGTCGGGCAGGGTGTCGAAGAGATGGTCGGTGCTGTCGTCGATCGTACGGATGACCGGATCGGTCACGGATTCCTCCGGGATGCGTGCTGTACGGAGCGCTCCCGGGTCAGCTCTGACCTGTCACGCCCGGGAAACGGGGAGGGAGCGCGGGATGGGTGTGAGATACATCGCACTCGCCTCCTTCCGTCCGGTCTCGGGCGTGCGCTCATACGTTAGGGGCCCGGACCGGACGCGTCCACGGGTTTTCCCGGCGCGGCTTTTCATGATCGGGACAGGTGCGGTGTCCGGTCACGGGCGTAGCTTAGGGATGTGACTTCGGTGCGCGGCTGGTCGCCGCGCGGCTACCGGGACGGTCGTGGCTGGTTGCAGGGTGCGCCGCCGCCACGCTGGGTGCGGGTGCTGCCCATCGTCCTGCTCGGGGTCGTCACTGCGGCGACGCTGATCAGCCCGGACGGACACGACTTCGGCTTCCTGCTCGGCGCCATCCCGCCGCTCGCCGTGCTCTCCTACGGTCCGCTGGCCACCGCCGCCCTCAGCTGCCTGGTGGTGCTGCTGCTCAACGTGCCCGCCACCCATCTCGACTTTCCCGGCGACACCGACCTCCTCACGGTCACCTTCGTGGCGCTGCTGAGCGTGTTCGTCTCCTACGTACGCAGTCACCGGGACGCCCAGCTGCTCACCGAGCGGGCGGTGGGCGAGGCGGTGCAGCGGGCCGTGCTGCCGCCGCTGCCGGAGCACGTCGGCGCGGTGGGGTGCGTGGGGCTGTCCCGGGCCGCGCAGCACGGGACGCTGGTCGGCGGGGACTTCTTCGACGTGCGCGACGGCCCGTACGGGGTCCGGGCGGTGATGGGGGACGTACGGGGGCACGGGCTGGCCGCCGTCGCCACGGTGGTGTCGCTGCTCGGCGCGTTCCGGGAGGCGGTGCTCGACCTGCCCGACCTGGAGTCGGTGGCGGCGCGGATGGACCGCAGACTGGCGGTGGACTCGGCCGACGTCCCGAACACGGAGCTGTTCGCCACGGCCCTGCTGCTGGAGTTCTCGGCCGATCTCCGGTCGGTGCGGATCGTGTCCTGCGGTCATCCGGCGCCCGTGCTGCTGCGCGACGGGAAGGCCCAGGAAGTGATCGTCACCCCCGGGGCCCCGCTGGGGCTGGGGCTGGTGGGGGTGGACCCGGCGAAGGAGGTCACGGTGGAGCTGGGTCCCTGCGACCGCCTGTTCCTCGCCTCGGACGGCGTCTGGGAGGCCCGCGACCGGTCCGGGGGCTTCTACCCGCTCCCGGAGCGGCTCGCCGGGTTCGCGGGCGTGGACGCGGCCGCGCTCAGCGAGCTGGTGTGGGCGGACCTGGCCCGCCACTACGAGGTGCGTGACGACGCCACCATGCTGGTCCTGACACCGGCCATCGGCTGAGGCCCGGGGCACCGCCGCCGGCCGGGCTCTCAGCCCACCTCCCACAGGAACCGGTGGGTGTGGATGCCGAAGTACGGGAAGGACCGGACCTCGCGTACGCCCTCGATCGGCCGGACCACGTCGTTGACGAAGTCGAGCAGGTCCTTCGGTCCGGGGGTGACCACCTCGGCGAACAGGTCGAAGCCGCCCGAGGTGAAGACGGAGTACACCACCGCGGGGTGCCCGGCGAGCGCGTCGGCCACGGCGCGGGGGTCGCCGTCCACGCCGATGCCGAGCAGGGCCATCGCCTGGCCGCCCATGGCCATCGGGTCGGTGACGCCCACGACCTGCACGGCCCGGGAGTCCAGCAGCCGCTGCAGCCGCTGCCGGGCCGCGGAGGCGGAGAGGCCGACCTTCGGGCCCAGGTCGGCGTAGGCGATCCGGCCGTCGGCCTGGAGTTCGCGCAGGATGGCCCGGTCGATGTCGTCCATGTGCACCACGTTCTCTTCTCCTCTCCTCCGCCCGCCCTCAGCCGGCCAGTTCGAGCAGGGCGGCGCCGAACGCCGCGGTGTGGGTGTCGACGTCCTCTTCGGTGGTGTCGGGGCACATCAGGGCCATGTTGTGGAACGGGGTGAGGAGGATGCCCCGGTTGGCGAGGTAGAGGTGCAGGAAGTCCTCGAGGGCGGGGTCGGCGGCGGCCTCGGACTCGGTGCCGGTGCGCGGGGCCGGGGCGGCGAAGCGGTACTCGGTGCGGGCGCCGAGCCGGCTGACCGACCAGGGCAGGCCGTGCGCCTCCACGGCGGCCCGGACGCCGGCCTCGAAGCGTGCGGAGAGCCGGTCCATGTGGCCGAACGCCTCGTCGGTGAGCACGTGCTCCAGGGTGGCCCGGGTCGCCGCCACCGAGAGCGCGTTGCCGGCCAGGGTGCCGCCGACCCCGCCCATGTCCACCAGGTCCAGGTCGTCGCGGGCGAGGAGCCGCTCGGCGAGGCCGGCGGAGAGGCCGTAGGCGCCGGCCGGGATGCCACCGCCGATGGCCTTGCCGATGGTCAGCAGGTCGGGCTCCAGCTCCCAGGCCGCGGTGCAGCCGCCGGGGCCCGCCGAGAAGGTGTGCGTCTCGTCGTTGATCAGCAGCGTGCCGTACTGCCGGGTGAGGGCGCGCACGCCCTCCAGGTAGCCGGGTTCGGGCAGCACGATGCCGATGTTGGTGAGGGCGGGTTCCATGAGGACGGCGGCCACGTCGCCGTGGGCGAGTTCGCGCTCCAGCTGGTCCAGGTCGTTGAACTCGGCGACCCGGCTGGTCAGGGTGACGTCGCAGGGCGCGCCGACGTTCCCGGGGCGGGGGGCTCCCTTTCCGTCGGGGCCGACGACGATGAGGGACTCGTCGACGCTGCCGTGGTAGCTGTAGCTGTTCACCAGGATCTTCGGGCGACCGGTGACGGCACGGGCGAGCCGGATCGCCCACCGGTTGGCGTCCGTCGCGGTCAGCGAGAAGCTCCAGCGGGCGAGCCCGAAGCGGCGGGTCAGCTCGGCGCCGACCCACTCCGCGTCCTCCGTCGGCAGCATCGCGGTGGCCCCGCCCAGCTCGGCGAACCGGCGGTGCACCGCCTCGGTCACCGCGGCCGGCGAGTGGCCGGCCATCGCACCCGTGTCGCCGAGGCAGAAGTCGATGTAGGTGTGCCCGTCGACGTCGGTGACCCGGGCGCCGCGGGCGGTCGCCAGGTACCGGGGGAAGGCGCCGGCGGTCTTGTTCATCCACGTCATCGGGACCCGGCCGAAGAGATGGCCGGCAGCGGCATATGCCGCTCGGGAGCGGGGGTTTCGCCGCTCGGCCTCGGTGCTCTCGCGGGCCAGGAGGGCGTGCAGTCGGGTGCGGTCCATGGAATACCCCTGGTCGAACGGCGGCGACGGAACAGCGCGAGCGTACGACCGATATCCTCCCCGTAGCAAGCGGTGACGCTCGAATCGATTGCCATGACGACGGAATCGAGCGCGCATCCTCGTCCGGGTGATTCGACCTTTTTGAGCAACACTCGCACCACTGCGCAGTGTTCGAACATTCGCCCTCAAACGCCAGGGTTCGCCACCCCTTCCGCCAGTTAGAAATATCTACCAGCATGCATATGCCGGGTTGGCGTGCGGAGGCGCCGCGTGCCCGGCGTCGGGCGTTCCCCTGCGTGCGGAGCGGGTGAGCGGGATATCGCGGAGCGGGTGCATGACGAACAGGATGTGGATGCAGGGTGTGGAGTGGCTCGCGGCGGCCTCGGCGGATCCCCGGGCGTGCAAGTGGGAGTGGGACCACGGTGAGGGCGTCTCCCTGCTGGAGGCGGGGCGCTTCTGGGACGTGCTGAGCGTGCCGGACCGGCTCGGTCTGCTCACGCTCGACCTGCTGTGGCGGCCGTCCCTGCCGGTGCCCGGACCGACGCTGGTGGACACCGCGGCACGCCGGGTCGGGTTCCTCCTGCCGCCCGACCCGTCCGGCGGCTGGATCGGGGCCGGGCTGCGGTACACGACCAAGGGGGCGTGGGTCGCCGTACCGCCGCCGTACCGGCCCACGCGGTTCCTGGAGTGGCTGGTGCCACCCGACGGCAGCGGGGCACTGCACCGGCCCGCCACGCTGGAGTCGGCGCTGCGCGAGGCCAACGGCACGCTGGCGGTCCTGCGGCCGGTGTGCGAGGAGCAGTGAGGCCGGCGGCAGGGCGGCAGGACGGGGCCGGGGGGGGGGGGGGGGGGGGGGGGGGGGGGGGGGGGGGGGGGGGGGGGGGGGGGGTGGTGGGGGGGGGGGGGGGGGGGGGGTGGGAGGGGGGGTT
>NZ_JBVJNZ010000014.1:235829-302247 GCF_055583445.1 Streptomyces sp. NPDC104761
GCAGCCAACATACCCCCACCGCCGCGCCAACCCCTCCCCCCCCCCCCCCCTCCCCCCCCCCCCCCCCCCCCCCCCCCCCCCCGGCCGTGCTCGTATCCTGTGAGCTCGGGGTTCTGACGCCCGGCCCACCGCACGTTCCCCCACGTGCTTGGAGTCAGCCCATGCCGCACACGTCCGCCATGCTGCGCCGGGGGGCCTCGGTCGCCGTCGTGCTGGGGACGCTGACCATCCCCCTCGTCGCGGCCCCCGCCCCCGCACCCGCACCCGCCGCGGTCGCCGCGCCGTCGCCCACCCCGTCGCCGTCCGGCAGTTCCGGCGTCCGTGCGATGACTCCGGCGGTGGCCCGGCAACTCGACGCGGTCGTCCAGCACGTGATGCGCGAGGCGGACGTGCCCGGCGTGACCGTCGGAGTCTGGACCCCCGGGCAACGCGACTACGTTCGCTCCTTCGGGGTCGCGAACAAGACGACCGGGCAGAAGATGTCCCGCGACCTGTACATGCGGATCGGCAGCGAGACCAAGACGTTCACCGTGACCGCGGTGCTGCAACTCGTCGACCAGGGCAGGGTCGGCCTGGACGACCCCGTCGGCAGGTACCTCGACGGCGTGCCGGGCGGCGACCGGATCACCCTGCGGGACCTGGCCGGGATGCGCAGCGGGCTGTTCGACTACTCGCAGGACGCCGGCTTCTTCAAGGCCCTGACGTCGGATCCGCGACGCTCCTTCACGCCGCGGCAACTGCTCGGGTACGCGTTCCGGCACCCGGCGATGTTCCTGCCCGGCGAGAAGTTCTCCTACTCCAACACCAACCTGATCCTGCTCGGCCTGCTCGTCGAGAAGGTGAGCGGACAGCGGCTCGGGGACTACCTCGAACAGCACGTCCTGAAGCCCGCGGGCCTGCACCACACGCTGTTCCCGACCGGGAACGAGTTCCCCACCCCGCACGCGCAGGGCTACACGGACCAGACGGCGACCGGGAAGGTCGCTGAGACCGCCGGCTGGAACCCGTCCTGGGGCTGGGCCGCCGGCGCGATGATCTCGGACCTGGACGATCTGCACACCTGGGCGGGGACCGTGGCCACCGGCGTCTTCCCCGACGGTACGGCCATGGTCGGGCCGGCCGTCCAGAAGCAGCGGCTGACCACCCCGGCGACCGGCATCCGGGGCGCCGGGTACGGGCTCGGCATCTTCGACGTCCAGGGGTGGATCGGGCACAACGGCTCCCTGCCGGGCTACGAGTCCCTGACCGTCCATCTGCCCTCGACGCACACGACCCTGGTCGTGCTCCTCAACACCGACATCGCCTACAAGGGCGACATCGAGCCCAGCACCCTGTTCGGCGAGGCGGTCACCCGGATCATCTCCCCGGCCCACGTCTTCGACCTGCCGGTGGCCGCCTCCGCCACGCGGTGACGGAACACGGTCACGGAGCCTCAACTCACCTGTTCTGTACGGCATTTCAGACACTTGACACAGAAGCGAACAGTCACCGAACGGATTCGCAGTGATGTAGCGATTCACCGTGCGAGGCCGGTCAATGACGGTGTGTACTGTGCAGCGAGCGCCACACGGGAGGGGCCCGGGCTCCCCCCTGCCCACTGCCGCCCTACCCCCTGGAAACCGATTCCATGATCGAATTACCGGAACTGGTGGCCGGTGGTCTCGCCGCCGGAACGCTCACCGCGCTCGCCTTCGGCGGCAGCCTGCTCAGGTCCCGGCGCCAGAAGGCCGCGCTGCGCGCCGAGGTGACGGAGCTGCGCGCGCGGCTGGAGGGCACCGAAGGCGCGTTCATCACCGAGGTCGAGCATCTCGCCGCCCGCCGGATGCCCGCGGCCGCCGCCCAGCTCGCCCACCCGCACCTGAGGGTGCCGGGGCCTGCCGGGCAGCACACGCCGGGGACTCCCACCGGGATCGCGCTGGAGTACGTGCTCACCGCGCTGCGCGAGGAGCTGACCGCCCAGCGCACCCGGATCGACGCGGCCGCGCAGGCCGGACTGCGCGGCGCCACCAGGGAGATCCAGGCCGCCCTCTACCGGTTGCAGGACGCCCTGCGGGGGCTCCAGCAGCGCTACGACGACCCGGAGCTGGCGCAGACGCTGTTCGCGCTGGACCACGAGAACGAGCAGTCGCTGCGGCGGGCGCAGGTCGCGGCGGTGGTGTGCGGGGCCTGGGTGGGGCTGGCCCGCGAGGAGTCCCACGTGGTGGACGCCGTCACCGGCGGCCAGGCCCGGCTCTCGGGCTACCACCGGGTACGGGTCAACAACCACCTGGAGCCGGGCACCGCCCTGGTGTCGCACGCGGTCGAGCCGGTCGCCATCATCGTCGCCGAACTCCTCGACAACGCGCTGCGCCACTCGGCGCCGGACACCGATGTCGTGGTCGATCTGGAGCACGTCCACCACGGGGTGTGCGTGACCGTCGACGACGCGGGCCTCGGCATGACGCACGACGAACGGGCCCGCGCCCAGCGGCTGGTGGCGGGCAGCGACCCGATCCTGCTGACCGACCTGGGCGACCCGCCGCGCATGGGCCTGGCCGCGATCGGCCAGCTCACCCGCCAGTTCGACCTCAACGTCGACGTCTCCTCACCCTCGCCGTACGGCGGGGTGCGCGCGGTGCTGCGGGTGGACAGCCACCTGCTCGGCCGGATCGACCCGGGCGAACGGCCCCCCTCGGCCAGCGCGCCGCGGTCGACCCGGGAGCGCGCGGTGCGCCGGGAACCGGTGCGGGAGGCCGCGGGGCGCGCGACGCCCGTGCGCGCGGGAGCCGTGCCCGAGGTGCCCGTGCCCGAGGTGCCCGTGCCCGAGACGCCCGTGCCCGAGGTGCCTGGGCCCGGGATCATGCCGGCCGGGTTCCCGGCCGTCGCCGGGCCGGCACCGGACCGGGCCGGGCCGGCCGCCGAGCACGAGCGCACCCCCGCTCCCGGCCGCGGGGACCCCGGGGACCTGGCTGGTCTGCCGCGGCGGCGCCGCCGTACCCCGGCCGCCGCCCCCGACGCGCCGCAGCCGCAGCCGGCCGCGCGCCGGCCCGAGGAGGCGGCGGCCGCGCTCGCGGCCCTGCAGTACGGCACCGCGGCGGCGCGGGCCCCCAAACGGGCGAGCGCGCCCGAACCCCAGCGGACCGACGACGAAGGAGGGGCGGCCGGATGACCAGCCGCGAAGTGGGCGAGACGGCATGGGTGCTGGACCCCGTCCTGCAGGTTCCGCATGTACTGGCCGCCGTCCTGCTCACCCGGGACGGCCTCGCGACCGGCTACACCGACGGGCTGTCCCGGGCGAGTGCCGAGCGGGTCGCCGCGATCACCAGTACCGTGCAGGGTGCCTGCCGGGCCGCGGCGGCCGCGTTCGCGGACCGGGACCGGGCCGACGTACGGCAGGTGGTCATCGAGTCGGACCACGGGTACGTGCTGATCGTGCCGACCGACCACGGCACGTGTGTCGCCGCCTACGGCGACCCGGAGGTGCGCCTGGACCTGCTGGCGCACCGGGTGCACTCGCAGGTGGCCCGGCTGGGCGAGAAGGCGATGGCGGCCGCGCCCAGAGGCTCCGACGGCGGCGCGCCGGCATGACCGGCCGCCGTGGCGGCCGTCCCCTGGTCCCCGCGTACCTGTCGACCGGCGGGGTGGCCCGGCCCAGCCGTCCGCACCTGGAACGGCTGACCGTGCTCACCCGTGCCGGGACTCCCCTGCCCGCCGGTCTGCCGGCGGCCGAACTGGCCCTGCTGGAACTGCTGTTGGGCGGCGCGCTGACGGCGGTGGAGGCGGCGGCGCTGCTGCGGCTGCCGTTCTCCGCCGTGCGGGTGCTGGCCGCCGACCTCGTCGACCGGGACCTGGTCCGGACCCGCGCGCCGATCCCGCCCGCCGAACGGTTCGACCCCGACCTGCTGAAGAGAGTGGCCGATGGCCTCCGCGCCCTCAAACACCGGTGAGCTGCCCCGCAGGGGTGGCACCCATCTCCCCGACGGCGCCCGCGACCTGGTGAAGATCCTGGTCACCGGGCCGTTCGGGGTGGGCAAGACGACCCTCATCGACTCGGTGTCGGAGATCCGGCCCCTGCACACCGAGGAGCATCTGACCGAGGCTTCCGTCCCCGTCGACGACCTCGACGGGGTGCGGGAGAAGGACACGACGACCGTCGCCATCGACTTCGGGCGGATCAGCCTGTCCGGCGGGGTCGTGCTGTACCTGTTCGGGACACCGGGACAGGACCGGTTCCGGACGCTGTGGGACGACATCTCCTACGGGGCGCTCGGGGCGCTGGTCCTGGTCGACAGCCGCCGCATCGACGCCTCGTTCGACGTGCTCGGCCTGCTGGAGGAGGCGGGGCTGCCGTACGCGGTCGCCTTCAACGCGTTCCCCGACGCGCCGAGCCACTACACCGGCGACCAGCTGCGCGCCGCCCTGGACCTGGCGCCGGGCACCCCGATGGTGACCTGTGACGCCCGGGACGCGCACTCCTCGGTGGACGCGCTGCTCGCCCTCGTCCAGCATCTGATCGACGACCGGCCGGCGGAGGCCCGATGAGCGCTCAGCAGTCCTTCACCGTCTCGGGTCCGGTACGGCTGTGGGAGGAGGGGTTCGCCCGCAACCCGCACGGCTACTACGCGGCCCTGCGCGCCCAGGGCCCGGTCGGCTGGGCGGAACTCGCGCCGGGCACCCCGGCGTACGTGGTCACCGAACGCCGCGCCGCCCTCGACGTACTGCGGGACGTGGAGACGTTCTCGCACGACCCGCGGGACTGGGAGGCGACCGTGCCCGAGGACTCCCCGCTGCTCGGCATGATGCGCTGGCGGCCCAACGCCCTGTTCTCCGACGGCGACGCGCACATCCGCTACCGGACCACCCTCATCGACGTGTTCGACCTGATCGAGCCGCACGACCTGCGCCAGCTGGTGCACCGGGCGGTCCGGCTGCTGGTCGACCGGTTCGGGCCCAAGGGGGAGGCGGACCTCGTCACCGACTTCACCCGGCCCCTGATGGCCCTGGTCTTCAACAACCTGTTCGGGCTGCCGGACAGCCAGGGCGACCGGCTCAACGAGGGTCTGCTGAAGATGATGGAGGGCGGCGCCCAGGCGGCCGCGGGCGAGGCGGACTTCGCCGAGTACGTGCTGCGGCTGATCGCCGCCAAGGTGGAGGAGCGCGGTGAGGACCTGCCGAGCATGCTCCTGGACCATCCCGCCCGGCTGACCCCGGAGGAGGTCACCTGGCAGGTGTTCCTCACCCTCGGCGCCGGCTACGAGCCGAGCACGAACCTCGTCTCCAACGCGCTCTCCCGGATCCTCGGCAACCCGGTCTACTACTCCACGCTCACCAGCGGCGCCCGCCCGGTCATGGACGCGGTGATCGAGGTGCTGCACCACGAGACCCCCCTGGCCAACTACGGCATCTACTACGCCCGTCGGCCGGTCTCCTTCCACGGGGCGTGGGTCAGGCCGGCGGTCCCGGTGGTGGTCTCCTTCGGCGCGGTCGGCCTGTTCGCCGAGCGGGAGGTCACCGGCGGCCGGCGCGCGGCGGACGCCTCTCACCTGTCCTGGGGTGCCGGCCCGCACGCCTGCCCGGTCCGGCACCATGCGCTGCTCATCGCGACGGAGGCGATCGAACAGCTGACCCTCTGGCTGCCCGACCTCGACCCGGTCCTGCCCCGCGACAGGCTCAGCTGGCGGCCCGGCCCGTTCCACCGCTCGCTGACCTCGCTGCCCGTCCGGTTCAGCCCCCGCTCCCCCGACCAGCCTGGAGAGTCGCCGTGACCGTCACCGACCGCATCGCTCTCGACCCGTTCGGCTCCGACATCCCGGCGGAGAGCGCCCGGTTGCGCGCCCTCGGCCCCGTCGTGCCCGTCGAACTGCCCGGCGGCATACCGGCCTGGGCCCCCACCGGCTACGACGTCCTGAAGGAACTCATCCTCGATCCCCGGGTCAGCAAGGACCCGCGCAAGCACTGGCGGCTCTGGCCGGAGATCGGCGAACACCCCTCCTGGGGCTGGGTGGTGAGCTGGATCGGCGTGGTGAACATGCTCTCCGCGTACGGCCCCGACCACACCCGGCTGCGCAAGCTGGTGGCGCCGAGCTTCACGCACCGCCGTACCGAGGCGATGCGGCCGCGTGTCACGGCGATCGCCGCGGAACTGCTCGACGGCGTGGCGGCCGCGGGTGCCGACGGCTCGGTGGTGGACCTGCGGGCCGCTCTCGCGCAGCCGCTGCCCATGCGGATGATCTGCGAACTGTTCGGCGTGCCGGACGAGCTGCGGGACGACACCGGCGCGCTGATCGCGGCCATCATGGACACCTCCGACCCGGCCCCCGAGCACGCCGCGTTCGTGCAGGAGCGGATCGGCACGGTCCTCGGCGGGCTGATCGCGTACAAGGTGGAGCACCCGGGCGACGACATGACCACGGAGCTGATCCGGGTCCGCGACGAGGACGGCGACCGGCTCAGCGACGAGGAACTGCTGTACACGCTGCTGCTGGTGATCGGCGCCGGGTTCGAGACCACGGTCAACCTGATCGGCAACGCGGCCGTGGCGCTGCTGACGGATCCGGCGCAGCTGGCGGCGGTGCGGACCGGGGCGGTCGGCTGGGACGCGGTGATCGACGAGACGCTGCGGGTGCATCCGTCCATCGCCTCGCTGCCGCTGCGGTTCGCGGTGAGCGACCTGAAGGTCGGGGGCGTCACCGTTCCGGCCGGGGACGCGATCATCACGACGTACGCCGCGGCCGGCGTGGACCCGGCCCACTACGGGCCGGACGCGGCCGTGTTCGACGCGGCCCGGGGCGGTGACGACCACCTGGCGTTCGGGATCGGCGTGCACCGCTGCATCGGTGCGCCGCTGGCCCGGGCGGAGGCACTGGCCGCACTGCCCGCACTGTTCGAGCGGTTCCCGGGGCTGCGGCTGGCGGTCGGGGCGGACGAGCTGCGGCAGGTGCCGTCGTTCATCGCGTGCGGCTGGCAGGAGATCCCGGTACGCCTGGAGGCGTGAACCGGCGCCGTGGGGGCGGCGCAACGGGGACGGCGGGGGCCTCGACCGGTCCCCCGTTCCGGTCGTGCCCCCGCGCATCGTGACCATACGTCCGGCTCCGGCCGTTGGGTATCGCGCCGATGCCCGTTCGTGCCCGCTGAGGGCTCACCCGTGCACAGGTGAGTCCGGTTGGCCCGGATTCGCCCGCAGCAGGACGGGTGCGGCCAGGTCTCCGAGGGCGAGGTGGGCCAGCACCACCTCGTACAGGTCGGTGCCGGCGGCCAGCAACTGGCGTTCCAGGACGGGTTCGGCGCCCCGGACGTGTTCGCGGACGGTCTGGGCGTGCACGCCCAGGTCCTGGGCGGCGCGTTCGGCGTTGCCGCCGGCGGCGATCCAGGCGCGCAGGGTGCCGCGCAGGTCGCGGCCGTCCCTGACCAGGCGGTCCAGCAGGTCGCGCGCCCAGGCCCGCAGCCCCGGACCGGCCAGCAGGTCGCCGAGGCGGACGCCGGACGGACCCGGCACCGTGGCGGCGAGTTCCTCCGTCAGGGCCGCCTGGGTGTTCAGGGCCAGGTGGGCGGTGGCCCGCACGGTGAGGTCGGAGAAGTCCGCGCCCAGCAGCGCCTCGACCCGGTCCATGCGGGCGCGCACGGTGTTCCGGCTGACGCCGAGCACCTTGGCCGCGCTGACGGCGGTGAACTCCAGGCCGAGACGGGTGGTCGCGAGGAGTTCCGCGCGGGTGTGGTGGGGCAGGGTGTCCAGCGGCCGCAGCACGGCGGCGGACCAGGCGTGCAGTGCGCGCGGGTCCATCAGCCGCTCCGGGTGGGTGCGTTCCGCGTAGACGGCGGCCTGGCCGGGGCGGAAACGGGCGACGGCGAGCGCGCTGAGGGCCTGGCCGTAGGCGGCGGCCGTCTGGGCCAGGTTCTGCCGGACGCTGCCGCCGAGGAAGGTGCCGGGGCGGCCGCCGACGAGCGAGCGCAGCCGCTCCGCCGTCGCGGGCGCGGGACTGAGGACGATGACGTGGCCGTCCATCGCGGGGCAGCGCACGACGAGGGCCTGGCCGCGGGTGACGACCACGCAGTCCTCGGCGAGGCCGTCGCGTTCCGCCGGGTGCCCCTCGACGATGTAGACGCAGGCGCTGTCGGTGTCGAGCAGTCCGGGCCACAGGCCGGCGGCGACCCGGCGGGCGGAGACGGTGTCCTCCACCATCAGCAGCTGCAGGATGGCCAGGCGCAGGTCGGCGGTGGCCCGCCTCAGCCGGTGGCCTGCGGCCGTCAGCTCCCGCTCGCGCAGCAGGAGTTCGACGACGCCGGCGGTGTGGGTGACGATCTCCGCGGCGCGCCGGTCGAAGGGGGTCGCGCGGGCCACGGCGAGCAGTGCGGGGGCGGCCGGACGGGGACCGGGGGCGCGGACCGCGACCAGCCGCAGGTGGCGGTCGCCGTCCTGGACGGCGGCGGCGGAGATCCGCCCGGCGGTCACGTCCGCCACGACATCCGCGTCGAGGGGCACCGGGGTCCCGGCGAGCAGGGTGCCGTCGCCGTCCTGGAGGCAGACGGTCCCCTGCACGGCACCGGCGAGCCAGGCGACGACCCGGCGCGGGTCGCGGGCGCCGGGACGCAGATGGTCGAGGAGCCGCTCGGCCCAGCCGTCGCCGTTCAGTGCCGGGTGCTGGGGGCCCTCGCCTGCTCGGCCTGCCATCTCGCCCTGCCCCTCGTCCCTCGCGTCGGCCTCGGTCCACGGACGTTACCCGATGGCCGAAGCCCGTCCCGACCAGCGGGCACGGCTCCGCCGGCGGCCCTCGGGGGAAGGGCCGCCGACGGAGAAGCCTCACCCGGGGCCGGGGGGAGGGTCCCGGGGTGGCTGACTCTTCGGGTGCCCAGTAATCCACGGGGTATGCACACCGATTTCTGGCCCGCAAACTCCCGGTACGAGGGCAGCGCCCCCGAAGCGGCGCTGGGGGTGCCCCCGGCCGAAGGCTGGGGGAGGAACTGCGCGACCAGCCACAACGGCACCGCAGAGGGCATGTCGCGGCGCGGAGCGCCCGCGAAGGGGCGCGGGGAACTGCGCGACCAGCCACGACGGCGCCGCAGACGGCGGACGGCCTCTCGCGGCACCTGCGGACGGCCTCTCGCGGCACCTCCCGCGGAGCGCCCCGCCCGGCCGGAACTCGCCGTACGGCATAAGCTCGGCGGATGGCGAAGTACTTCGACGTGCACCCCGACAACCCGCAGCCGCGCAGCATCTCGCAGATCGCCGACGCGGTCCGGTCGGGGTCGCTCATCGCATATCCGACCGACTCCTGCTACGCGCTGGGCTGCCAGCTCGGCAGCCGGGACGGCATCGACCGGATCCGCACCATCCGGCATCTCGACGACCGTCACCACTTCACGCTGATGTGCCGGGACTTCGCGCAGCTCGGCCAGTTCGTGCGCGTGGACAACGACGTGTTCCGGGCCGTGAAGGCGTCGACGCCCGGCAGTTACACCTTCATCCTCCCGGCGACCCGGGAGGTCCCCCGCAAGCTGCTGCACCCGAAGAAGAAGACCGTCGGCGTCCGCATCCCGGACCACGTGGTCACCCAGGCGCTGCTGGCGGAGATGGGCGAGCCGCTGCTGTCCAGCACCCTGCTGCTGCCGGACGAGGACGAGCCGCTGACCCAGGGCTGGGAGATCAAGGACCGGCTGGACCACCAGGTGGACGCGGTGGTCGACTCCGGGGAGTGCGGCACCGAGCCGACCACGGTCATCGACTTCTCCGGCGGCGAGGCGGAGATCGTCCGCCGGGGCGCGGGCGACACCTCCCGCTTCGAGTGAACTCGACGATCCCCCGTCCGCGGCTCTCTCACCCTCGCGTGCCACGATGATCGTGACATGCCGCGCCGGGTGTCCCCCACCCCGACGCCGACTCCACAGAGAGGCACTTGCGCCATGACCGCCGTACAGGGAACCGACGTGGACGTCACCACCGAGGACGGCGTCGCCGACGCCTACCTGGCCCACCCCGCCGACGGACTCCCCCACCCGGGCGTGCTCCTGTACCAGGACGCCTACGGGATCCGTCCGCACCTGAAGTCGATGGCGGACCGGCTCGCCGGCGCGGGCTACACGGTCCTGCTTCCGAACGTCTTCTACCGCAGCGGCCGCACGCCGGTCATCGACCTCCCCGAGTTCATCGACCCCTCGGCGGACCCGACGATCTGGCAGCGGATCACGCCGATCATGATGTCGCTGACGCCCGAGCTCAGCGACCGGGACTCGGCCGCGTACCTGAACTGGCTGGCCGAGAGCCCGCTGGTGGCCGACGGGCCGGTGGCGATCACCGGTTACTGCATGGGGGCCCGGCTGGCCGTGCGCACCGCCGCGGCGTTCCCGGACCGGGTGGCGGCCGCGGGCGGCTTCCACGGCGGCCGGATGGTCACCGACGACGCGGACAGCCCGCACCTGCTGGCCGACCGGATCACCGCGGAGCTGTACTTCGGATTCGCGGACCAGGACCAGTCCATGACGGAGGAGCAGATCGCCACCTTCGAGGCGGCGCTCACCGCCGCCGGGGTCCGCAACACCTGCGAGATCTACCGCGGCGCCGACCACGGTTACACGCAGGCCGACACCCCGGCCTATTCCGCCGAGGCCGACGAGCGGCACTGGTCCGCTTTGCTCGACCTGCTGAAGCGCGCCTTCTGAGCCACCCGCCGCACCCGGTTCCGGGGCCCGCCGACCGGCGGGCCCCCATTTTGGTCCACATTGTTGACATGGACTCGACCGGCCGCCAACCTGAGAGCGCTCTCAGAACTGGTCCGGACCAATTTCCGGGCCAACCCCGACCCCACACGGAGGTGGAGAGTGCGCACAGGACTCGTACGCCGGACGCTGCCGCTCACGGCCGCGGCGGCACTGATCGGCGGAGTGCTCACCCTGGGCACGCCGGCACCGGCCGGGGCGGCCGTGCCGGACACCATCCCGCTGAAGATCACCAACAACTCCGGCCGCGGCGACCAGGTCTACGTCTACGACCTCGGCACCCAGCTCTCCTCGGGACAGCAGGGCTGGGCCGACGCGAACGGCACCTTCCACGCCTGGCCGGCCGGCGGCAACCCGCCGACC
Source organism: Streptomyces sp. NPDC104761 (assembly GCF_055583445.1). Taxonomy (NCBI): domain Bacteria; kingdom Bacillati; phylum Actinomycetota; class Actinomycetes; order Kitasatosporales; family Streptomycetaceae; genus Streptomyces; species Streptomyces sp. NPDC104761. Next base: position 246,882 of record NZ_JBVJNZ010000014.1, read on the forward strand.
CCGGCGCCGGACGCCTCGATCACGGGCCCGGCGGCGGGCCAGTCGAAGACGATCCGGATCCCGAAGTTCTCCGGCCGGATCTACTTCTCCTACGGCCAGAAGCTCGACTTCAGGCTGACCACCGGCGGTCTGGTGCAGCCCGCGGTGCAGAACCCGACCGACCCCAACCGGAACATCCTCTTCAACTGGTCCGAGTACACGCTGAACGATGCGGGTCTGTGGATCAACAGCACCCAGGTGGACATGTTCTCGGTGCCGTACGCGGTCGGGGTGCAGCGTTCCGACGGCAGCACGGCGAGCACCGGACACCTCAAGTCGGGCGGCTACAACGCCTTCTTCAGCGCCCTGCGCGGTCAGTCGGGCGGCTGGGCCAACCTGGTGCAGACCCGCTCCGACGGCACCGTGCTCCGCGCGCTCTCCCCGCTCTACGGCGTGGAGACGGGGGCCCTCGCCTCGACCGTCATGGACGACTACGTCAACCGGGTCTGGTCGAAGTACGCGACGTCGACCCTGACCGTCACGCCGTTCGCCGACCAGCCGAACACCAAGTACTACGGCCGGGTCTCGGGGAACGTCATGAACTTCACCAACTCGGCCGGAGCGGTGGTGACGAGCTTCCAGAAGCCCGACGCGAACAGCATCTTCGGCTGCCACAACCTGCTCGACGCGCCCAACGACCAGGTACGCGGGCCGATTTCGCGCACCCTCTGCGCGGGCTTCAACAGGTCGACGCTGCTGACGAGTCCGAACCAGCCGGACACCAACCCGGCCGACTTCTACAAGGACTCGGTGACCAACCAGTACGCGCGCGCCGTCCACGCCCAGATGGCCGACGGCAAGGCGTACGCCTTCGCCTTCGACGACGTCGGCAACCAGGAGTCGCTGGTCAACGACGGCAGTCCGCAGCAGGCGTACCTCACGCTGGACCCGCTGAGCTGACCCGCACGAGTGTCCCGCACCCCGGCTCGCGGGTGCGGGACACTCGGCTGCCGTGCGTCAGCCGGTCGTGACGGCGGTGTCGTCGACGACGAAGCTGGTCTGGAGCGAGGAGTCCTCGGCACCGCTGAACTTCAGGGTGACGGTCGAGCCCGCGTAGGACCCGAGGCTGAAGGACTTCTGCACGTACCCGGAGGCCGCGTTGAGGTTGGAGTACGTGGCCAGGGTGGTCGAACCGGCGGTGACCGTCAGCTTGTCGTACTGGGTGCTGGTGGTGGTCTCGGCCGTGTCGATGTGCAGGTAGAAGGTGAACGTGGTCGCGGTGCAGCCGGACGGGATCGTCACCGACTGGGACAGCGTGTCGGTGTGGGTCGATCCGTAGCCGTCGAGCCACGCCTTGTAGGAGCCGGTACGGGCCGCCTCGCCGCTGTCGGTGGTGATGACCCCGCTGGTCGCGGTCCAGGTCGTGTTGCCCGACTCGAAGCCCGGGTTGCCGAGCAGCTGGGTCGAGGTGCAGGTGCCCCCGCCGCCGCTGGAACTGACGGTCCAGGTGAAGGAGGCCGTGCCGGTGGCGCCCGTCGAGTCGGTCACCGTGACGGTGGTGCTGTAGCTGCCCGCCGTCGTGGGTGTGCCGGTGATGGCGCCGGTCGAGCTGTTGATGGACAGGCCGGTCGGCAGGCCGGTCGCCGCGTAGGTCAGCGAGCCGCTGTTGGTGCTGCTCGCCGATATCTGCAGGCTCACCGCGGTGCCGACGGTCGAGGACTGGCTGCCCGGGTTGGTGACCGTGACGCCCGAGGTGGGCACGGTGATGTGGCTGCCGACGTTGATGCCGGCGAACGCGTTGCCGACACCCGCGTACTGGGTGGAGCTGGTGCCGTAGAGCGCCGCGGCCGCGTTCAGGGCGGCGGTGCGGGCTGCGGAGTAGTTGGTGCTCGACGTCATGTACGTCGTCAGCGCCTTGTACCAGATCTGCAGGGCCGCGGCCCGGCCGATGCCGGCGACGGCGACGCCGTCGGAGGTCGGGCTGTTGTAGGTGACGCCGTTGATGGTCTTGCTGCCGCTGCCCTCGGACAGCAGGTAGAACATGTGGTTCGCCGGGCCCGAGGAGTAGTGCACGTCGAGGTTGCCGACCCCGGAGTACCAGCTGTCGGCCGACGAGCCGTCCTTGCTCGGCTTGTCCATGTAACGCAGCGGCGAGCCGTCGCCGTTGATGTCGATCTTCTCGCCGATGAGGTAGTCGCCGACGTCGGAGGAGTTGTTGGCGTAGAACTCCACACCGGTGCCGAAGATGTCCGAGGTCGCCTCGTTCAACCCGCCGGACTCTCCGGTGTAGTTGAGACCGGCCGTGTTCGAGGTGACGCCGTGGCTCATCTCGTGGCCGGCCACGTCGAGCGAGGTCAGCGCGTGGGTACCGCCGGAACCGTCGCCGTAGGTCATGCAGAAGCAGGAGTCGTCCCAGAAGGCGTTGACGTAGCTGCTGCTGTAGTGGACGCGGGAGTACGCCGCGACACCGTCGTTCTTGATGCCGCTGCGCCCGAAAGTGTTCTTGTAGAAGTCCCAGGTCATCTGGGCGCCGTAGGCCGCGTCGGCGCCGGCGGTCTGGGTGTTGGAGCCGGATCCGGTGCCCCAGACGTCGTCGGAGTCCGTCATCAGGGTGCCGGTGCCCGACGTGCCGTTGTTGAGGTTGTACGTCTTGTGGCCGCCGCGCGTGGTGTCGTACAGCTGGTACGTCGAACCCGACAGCGTGGTGTTGAGCGTCACCGTGCCGCTGTACTGGGTGTTGCCGGTGCCGGTCTGGACGGCCTGGTAGCGGTAGAGCTCCTTGCCGGTGGTGGCGTCCGTGACGACGTGCAGCCTGCTGGGCGTGCCGTCGTCCTGGAAGCCGCCGACCACGGTCTCCCAGGCGAGCTTCGGGGTGCCGCTGCCGGCCCAGATCACCTTGCGGGCGCTGTCGGCGACGGGCTTCTGGGCGTCGAGGGCCTTGGCCGTCCTGAGCGCCTTGGTCTGGGCGGCGGACTTGCTGTAGGCCGCGCTGACCGTGGGCACCGCGACGGTGTGCCTGTTGTTGTTGAAGGTCGTGCTCACGGTGCCGGCCGCGAGCGAGGCGGGCGGGGTGTGCACGATCAGGTCGCCGCCGAGGACCGGCAGACCGGCGTAGGTGCGCTCGTAACGGGTGTGGACGGTGCCGTCGTTGTCCTTGACGACGTCCTTGACGACCAGTTTCTCCTTGGCGCCGAGACCGATGGTGCGGGCGGTCGCGGCGGTCTTCTGCTGGGCGCTCCTGAGCAGCGCGCTGTGCTGGGCGGGGGTGAGCTTGGCCGATACGCCGCCGGTGCGCAAGGGGCTGGGGTGGGGGGCGGCGGGCTTGGCGTTCGCCGGTACCGACTGGATGCCGACGGCGAGGAAGGCCGCGGTGGAGACCAGGGCGGCTCCTACCGTGGCCCGTCTGTGGGGAAGACGTCTCACTCGTACTCCTCCTGCTGCGGCCGCCGGGTCGCGGCCGGTGACAGACCGGGCAGACGGGGATGTGCTGTCCGGGAAGAGCTGAGCTGTGCGGGAACCGGGATCCGGGACCGGGGTGCGTGGTCCGTGATCCGTGGACACGCCGGGGAGAGGGCGCGTGCTGAGCGAGGATTCCAGATTTGACCCGCGCATGTCAGTCAGGCGGGGGCGTTCGAGGGTTTTCCCTATGCACGGCGGGGCGGCCGGGACGGAACGGCGCTCACGGGGACGGCGGACGCACCATGAACACGTCGACCCGGTCCTCGGTCTCGACCACGAACCCGTGGCGCTCGTACAGGCGCCGGGCCGCGCTGCCCTGCAGCACGTTCAGCCGGACGGGGACGCCGTCGCGGTCGCACCGCTCCAGCAGCGCGCGCAGCACGGCCGAGCCGATGCCGTCGCCCTGCGCGTGCGGAGCCAGATAGAAGTGCTCCAGCCACCGGGCATCCCCGGCCGGCCGCAGCGCCACACAGCCGGCGAAGGCGCCGCGCACCTCGATCACCCAGGTGTGGGCCGCACCGAACCCGTCCCGCAGCCGCTGCCTGACCCGCCGCTCGTCGTACCGCCCGAGCCGCTCCAGGTCGCCCCGCATGACGACGGCACGCAGTTCGGCCACCGCCTCGACGTCCGCGTCCGACGCCGGCCGCATCGCCCAGTCCCCCATGTTCGACACGCTATCCGACGCGGCCGGCGGACCGTCGACGCGCAGGCGGCTTCGAGCACCAGCCCGAGCCATGCCAGGCCGACCGATTTATCCTGGTTCAGGACGAACGGGACCGTCGGCAGCTCCCACCGCACGGAAGGGGCTCACGCATGCGGGTCTTCATCGTCGGCACGGGCAACATGGCGGGCGGTATCGCCACCCGGGCCCTGGCGGGCGGGCACACGGTCCGGCTGGTCGGCACGGACCCGGCCAAGGCCATGACACTCGCCGACGCACTGGGCGAGCGGACGCCGGGGGCGGACGTGGCGCCCGCGGTGCCGGACGCGGTCGGGTCGGCGGACGTGGTGGTGCTGGCCGTGCCGTTCGACGCGGCGAGGGAGGTCGTGACCGAGTACGGGGACCGGCTCGCCGGGAAGACCGTCGTCGACATCTCCAATCCCGTGGACTTCTCGACCTTCGACTCGCTGACGGTGCCCGCGGACAGCTCCGCCGCCCAGCAGCTGGCCGAGGCCGCGGCGCCGGGCACGCATCTGGTGAAGGCCTTCAACACCACGTTCGCGGGCTCGCTGGTCGCGGGCGAGGTCGGCGGGCTGCCGCTGGACGTGTTCATCGCCGGCGACGACGCGGCGGCCCGCGACCAGGTGGCCGAGCTGGTCTCGTCCGGCGGCCTCAATCCGGTGGTCGTCGGCGGGCTGCGGCACGCCCGGGAGCTGGAGGGCATCCAGCTGCTGCACATGGCCCTGCAGACCCGGCCCGAGGGGCACGGCTGGATGAGCGCGATCAAGATCGTCGCACCCTGAGCTTCCCGGGCCCGCCCGCACCGCGGCCCTTCGGCGGCGGTTGTGGCCCCTGGTTCCCGACAGGCAGCCGACGTCCCGGCGAATGCCCCGGCCCACACCCCCGGCGCGTAGTACCTTCCCCCACAACAGCAGTGACTCTGGGGGGAGTTGCACACATGCAGGGCACGACGGACGGTTTCCACTACGGCGCGGTGACTCCGGTCGCCGCCTACCTGACGGCCTGTCTGGGCGGGGCGCTGGGGCTGCGCTGCATCGTCAGGTCGCTGTACCACCACGGGGAGTCGTGGCGGCCCGGCTGGCTCGCCCATGGAAGCCGATCATCGCGACGAAGTGCATCGTCCAGATGCCGCAGCCGATCGAGGCCGCCCCCCAGGGGGAGCGACGACCCGCCGGTGGCGCCCGCGAGGACGGCGCGCTGGCGCCCGCCGGGCCGGCCCGGCACGCACACACCCCGGAACCGCACCGGCCGCTCGCCGCGCCCGGCACCCGGCGGCGCGGGCTCGCACGCCACGGCGGCGCACGCCGCGCCCTCCGGCACGGACCGGTACGGCACCCCCGGGCCGCACGGCACCCGGCGCGACCGGCCGGTTCGGCACCCCGGGCCGGCCCGCATCGGGCGGTAACGGCCGGTTCGGCACCCCCGACCACCCGGCGCCCGGTCCGCGGGGGCCGTACGGCGCCCCCTCGAACCCCTACGAGTGGTGACCGGGTCCGGCCCGAACCCCCGTCCCGCGGCCATCCGTTGATCGTTGTACGGTTCCCGCGTGTCTGACTCCTCACGCGATACCGCAGAAGGCGCCGGCTGGGGCGAGGCCGAGCGCGGCGCCTACCGCCAACTGATGCCGGACCATGTCGAGAAGCTGTTCTGGTTCAACCCGAGGACCATGTGGGCCGCGCGCAACGGTGTGCTGGCCTCCTGGTTCGGCGACCCCACCGGCCGTACCCGCAGCCGTTGGGTGGCGCAGCGGGCGGCTGCCGGGGCGCCCGCCGACAAGCTGATCCGGCGTCATGAGGCGGACCGGTTCTCGTTCATGGTGATCGGTGACACCGGTGAGGGCGACGACTCCCAGTACGCCGTCGTGCCGGGGTTCCTGCGGGTGAGTCAGGACACCGACTTCGCGGTGATCGCGAGCGATGTGATCTATCCGGTCGGCGCCACCGACGACTACGGCACCAAGTTCTTCCGCCCCTACCGGGACTATCCGGCGCCTGTCTACGCCATACCGGGCAACCACGACTGGTACGAGGACCTCGGCGCGTTCATGCGCGTCTTCTGCGACGACACCCCGGCGCTGCCGGCCGAACCGGGGCCGCGCCCGCTCACCCGCGCCTGGTGGCGCGCCCTGCTGTGGCACCGCCCGCGTCCTGCGGACGAACAACTCCTGGCCGACGCCAGGAAGATGCGGGGGCAGCAGGAACAGACGGCCGTGCAGCCGGGGCCGTACTGGGCGATCGACGCCGGACCGGTCCGCATCGTCGGCATCGACACCGGCCTGCTCGGCACCATCGACGCCGAACAGGGCGCCTGGCTGCGGGAGGTGTCCCAGGGGCCGCGTCCGAAGATCCTGGTCACCGGCTCCCCGCTGTACGTGGACGGCGAGCACCACCCGTGCGCGATCGAGGGCGGCGGCACGGTCGACGACATCGTCCGCGACCCGGCCCACCACTACGTGGCGGCGATCGGCGGCGACATCCACAACTACCAGCGCTACCCCGTCGACGTGGCCGGGCGCACCATCCAGTACGTGGTCGCGGGCGGCGGCGGCGCCTTCATGCACGCCACCCACACCATCCCCCCGGTGTCGGTCGCGAACGTCACCGAGGACGACTTCCGCTGCTACCCGCTGCGCGGCGACTCGCTAGCGTTCTACAGCCGGCTGTACGGCCGCCGGCTGCGGCTCCGCCGCTTCTTCACGCTCACCGAGGCGGAGGCGACGGCCGTGATCGCCGAGCGCCTCGGCATCCGGCCCGGCCGTACGCCCGCCGAGCAACCCCGGGTCACCCGCCGCGCCCGCCTGGTGGCGACCCTGCTGGGCGCCGGCAGCCGCCCGGACCGCGGGCCGCGCTTCCGGCTGCCCGTGAAGAAGATCTACACACAGCTGTTCTCCCCCGGCTCGGCCACCTACAGCCCGCCCTTCTTCAAGTGCTTCCTGCGCCTCGACGTCAGCCCGGAGGCGGTACGGCTGCGCTGTTTCGCCGCCACCGGGAACCGCCCGCAGGAGCTGGACCCGCCGGTCGAGGACGAGATCACCATCCCGCTGCTCTGATCCGAAGCTGATCACACTCCCGCAATGTTCGGGTGCCACAATCGGGGCAGAACTGACGTACGACCGCTGGAGGACCCGTGCCGTCCACCCCCCGTCCCCTGCGCAGACTGGGCTTCCTCACCATCGGCCTGTTCGACGGCGCGGATCCGGGCCGGGGGCACGAGTCCACGCTGGAGATCATCGAGCTGGGCGAGCGGCTGGGCTTCGACAGCGCGTGGGTGCGCCACCGGCACCTCCAGTACGGCATCTCCTCACCGGTCGCCGTGCTCGCGGCGGCCTCGCAGCGCACCAGCCGCATCGAGCTGGGCACCGCGGTGATCCCGCTGGGCTGGGAGAACCCGCTGCGGCTCGCCGAGGACCTGGCGACCGTCGACCTCCTGTCCGGCGGCCGCCTCAACCCCGGGGTGAGCGTGGGCCCGCCCATGCACTACGAGCAGGTCAGGGAGGCCCTCTACCCGGACACGGCCGACGTCGAGGACTTCAGCTACGAGCGGGTGCGGCGGCTTCTTGACTTCGTCCGGGGCAAGCCGGCCACCGACTTCAGCGGGGTGGAGGGCTTCGAGGTGTTCTCCGACGTCGTCCAGCCGCACTCCGCGGGGCTCGGGCGGCGGCTCTGGTACGGCGGCGGCAGTCTCGGCTCGGCGCGCTGGGCGGGCGAGCACGGCATGAACTTCCTGACCAGCAGTGTCGTACGGGCCGGGGACCCGGCGGACGCGTACGACTTCGCGGAGATCCAGCTCTCGCACATCCGCGAGTTCCGCGCCCGTCACCCGGACGGCGAGGCGGCCCGGGTCTCCCAGGGCCTGGTCGTCATCCCCACCGACTCCGCCACGCCCGAGCAGCGCGCCAAGTACGAGGCCTACGCGGCCAAGCGGCTGCCCCGCACCTCGGCCCCGCAGGGTCCCGGCCGGCTGCTGTTCGCGCCGGACATCGTCGGCACCTCGGCGGAGATCGCCGAACAGCTGCATGCGCACGCCGCCTTCCGCGAGGTCGACGAGGTGGCCTTCGCCCTGCCGTTCACCTTCGAGCACGAGGACTACGTGCAGATCCTCACGGACATGGCGACCCGTCTGGGCCCGGCGCTCGGCTGGCGCCCGGGGGCAGCGCCCTGAGTCACCAGCGGCGCACCTCCGTGCCGGTCACCGGTTCCGACGGCTTGCCGTCCACCCCGACCGGCACCTCGCCGTGCAGCATCACCCGGTGCATGACGCGGGGGAAGCCCAGGTGGGCGTTGTCGCCGGGCGCGAGGTGGATGGTGGCCCTGTTGTCCCAGAAGGCGACGCTGCCGGGCTCCCAGCGGAAGCGGACCGTGTACTCGGGCCGTACGGCCTGTTCGAGCAGCATCTCCAGGAGCGCGGCGCTCTCCGGGCGGGAGACGCCGGCGATCTGCTCGACGTAGTAGCCGTTGACGTACAGCACCCGCTCCCCGCTCTCCGGGTGGACGCGGACCAGCGGGTGCACCGAGGCCACCTGGTGGTCGAGGAGGTGGCGCAGGTAGGAGTCGTCGCCGGGGCGGGGCTGGTAGCCGACGCCGAGGCGGTGCTCGGCGCGCAGGCCGTCGACGAAGGCGCGCACGGGCGCGGAGAGGCCGGCGTAGGCGGCGGCCAGGTTGGCCCAGGTGGTGTCGCCGCCGTAGGGAGGGACGGTCTCGGCGCGCAGGATGGTCGCGGCGGGCGGGTCGATGCGGGCTCCGTGGTCGCAGTGCCAGCCGCGCAGCAGGGTGTGCCGGCGCCGCTGGAGCCACTCCTCGTGCTCCATCCCGAACCGGCCGCCGAGCTCCAGGCGGTCGGCGGTGGTCTCCACCTCGGGGAAGCCGGCCGGTGACGCGCTGCCGCGCCGGCCGAGCACGACCGGTTCGCCGAAGCGGCGGGCGAAGGCGACGTGCCCGGCGTGGTCGAGCCGCTGGTCCCGGAAGAAGACGACCTTCCAGCGCAGCACTGCCTCGCGGATCAGGGCGACCACGGCGTCGTCGAGTTCCGCGGTGAGGTCGACCCCGGTGATCTCGGCCCCGATGTGCCCGGCGACGGGCCTCACCTCGGCTCCGGCGGCGCCCGGTGCCCGTCCTGCCGTACCCCGGTCGGTCGTCATGCGTACTCCGCGTGGTCGTCGGTACCCGTCCAGGAAAGATCGTGTCAGCCCAGCCCGCACCGCGGAAGGGAGCACCCGGCCCGGGGTGATCATCTCCCGCCCGGTCCGCGAGGCCGGAGACACGACACAGCCGAGGGAAGGTCACATCGTGGTCAGCATTCCGGCGTACACGCTGAACGACGGTACGGCGATCCCCGCCACCGGCCTGGGCACCTGGCCCATGGACGACACGCAGGCCGAGCAGGCCGTCCGCCACGGCCTGGAGCTGGGCTACCGGCTCGTGGACACGGCGGTGAACTACCGCAACGAGTCCGGAGCCGGGCGGGGTGTCGCGAGCAGCGGAGTGCCCCGCGAGGAGGTGGTGGTGACGACCAAGCTGCCGGGCCGCCACCAGGGCTACGAGGAGACCCTCGCCTCCTTCGAGGAGTCCCGGCGGCGGCTGGGCCTGGAGTACGTGGACCTGTATCTGATCCACTGGCCCAACCCCCGGGTCGGCAAGTACGTCGATTCCTGGAAGGCGATGATCAAGCTGCGCGAGGACGGTCTGGTGCGCTCGATCGGCGTCTCCAACTTCACCGAGGAGCACCTCACCCGGCTGGAGAAGGAGACCGGGGTGCTGCCCTCGGTGAACCAGGTGGAGCTGCATCCGCTGTTCCCGCAGGAGGGGCTGCGGGCCTTCCACGCGGACAAGGGCATCGTCACCGAGAGCTGGAGCCCGCTGGGCCGGGACGGCCGGCTCCTCGACGACCCGGCAGTCGTCGCCGTGGCGGAGGCGCACGGCGTGACGCCCGCCCAGGCGGTGCTGCGCTGGCACGTCCAGCTCGGTGCCCTGCCCATCCCGAAGTCGGCGGACGCCGGACGGCAGCGGGCCAACCTGGACCTGTTCGGCTTCGAACTGGACGCGGCCCAGATGGCAGCCGTCTCCGAGCGGCGCCACCGGCGGCTCGGCGGCGACCCGGACCGTCACGAGGAGTTCTGAACCGGCCGCCGGGTACCCGGGGCGCAGGTCCGAGGGAAGGAGCCGTGGTGGGTGACAGCGACGACCGGTTGCGTACGTACCGGGACAAGCGGGACTTTCAGCGGACCGGGGAGCCGTCGGGGCAGGCGGCGGAGGCCGGTGACCGGCTCCGGTTCGTGGTGCAGATCCATGACGCGCGCCGGATGCACTTCGACTTCCGGCTGCAGGTCGGCGGCGTCCTGAAGTCCTGGTCGGTCCCGAAGGGCCCGTCCGCCGACCCCGGGGACAAGCGGCTTGCGGTGCCCACCGAGGACCATCCGCTGGAGTACGAGGACTTCGAGGGCGTGATCCCGAAGGGCGAGTACGGCGGTGGCACGGTGATCGTCTGGGACCACGGCTGGTACGAGCCGGTCAGTCACGACCGCAGGGGGCACCCGGTCGGCTTCGCGGAGTCGCTGGAGCGCGGTCACGCCACCTTCCGCCTGCACGGTTCCAAGCTGCACGGCGAGTACGCCCTGACCCGTTTCCGGGGCCGCGACGGCGAGGACGCCTGGTTGCTGGTGAAGAAGGGGGCCGGCCGCCCGGACGGCCACGGCACGCCCGATCCCCGGCGGGCCCGTTCGGTGCGCACCGGCCGCACGCTCGCCCAGGTCGCGGCGGACGCGGGCGAGGCGTGAGGGCGGTGTCCGGCCGGATGAGCGGCAACTCCTCCTGCGTGTACGCGGATTGAGCCATTCCTGCCCCGGTCGGCCGGGCGGGGGCCTATGTTCACGAAGATGCTCGATCTTCGGTTCAGGAGGCCCCCACACATGCGTACCGCGCTCCGTACCGCCGTGGCCGGGGCGGTGGCCGCCGGCACTCTGCTGACCTGCGGCACCGCCCATGCCACCCCCGCCGGACCCGGCGTGACCGGCAGGGTGATCAGCCAGACCACCGTCGGCGACACGGACTACGTCCTGCGGGAGATCACCGTCCCGCCCGGCCAGACCACCGGCTGGCACTACCACGACGGCCCGGTCTACGGGTACGTCCAGAAGGGCACGCTCAGCCACTTCCACTCCGACTGCAAGGAGGACGGCGTCTACCAGCGGGGCGGCACGGTCTACGAGTCGGGCGGGCCGGGCGACGTGCACCTGGGCGCCAACCTCGGCGACACCGACCTGGTCCTGGACGTGCTGTACATCCTGCCGCACGGCTCGCCGTACGCGGAGTCGGTGCCGAACCCGGGCTGCGACTTCGAGTAACGGCGCGCAGCCTTTCACTCGGCGACCGGCAACGAGCTTTCGGGCAGCGGTTGTTCGGCCCAGATCGTCTTGCCGCTGCCTGTCTGCCTGCTGCCCCAGCGCTGGGTGAGCTGGGCGACCAGGAGCAGGCCGCGGCCGCCCTCGTCGAAGGCGTGCGCCCGGCGCAGGTGCGGTGAGGTGGAACTGCCGTCGGAGACCTCGCAGATGAGCGCGCGGTCGCGGATCAGGCGCAGCTGGATGGGCGGTTCGCCGTAGCGGATGGCGTTGGTGACGAGTTCGCTGACGACGAGTTCGGTGACGAACGCCTCCTCGTCCAGGCCCCAGTCGGCGAGCCGTTCGACGGCCGCCTGCCGGAAGTGCGCCACCGCGGCCGGGTCGGGCGGCACGTCCCAGGTGGCGACCCGGTCGGCGCCGAGAGCCCGGGTGCGGGCCAGCAGCAGGGCCACGTCGTCGGCCGGCTGTTCCGGCATGACGGCCTTGAGGACGTAGTCGGCGAGGTCCTCCAGGGAGTCGGCGGACGCGCCCAGGGCGCGGCACATCTCCTCGGTGGCGCGGTCCACGTCCCGGTCGCGGTCCTCGACCAGACCGTCCGTGTAGAGGGCGACGACGGCTCCCTCGGGCAGTTCGAGCTCCGTCGCCTCGAAGGGCAGACCGCCGACGCCGAGCGGCGGCCCTGCGGTCATCGCGACCAGCTCAGCCGCGCCACCCGGCAGCACGACCGCGGGCGCCGGGTGCCCGGCGGCGGCGAGGCTGAGCCGCCGCGAGACGGGGTCGTAGACGGCGTACAGGCAGGTGGCGCCCAGCTCGGCGACCTCCTCGCCGGAGCCGTCGGCGGCCAGGTGGGTGACCAGGTCGTCCAGGTGGGTGAGGAGTTCGTCGGGGGGCAGGTCCACGTCCGCGAGGGTGCGTACGGCGGTGCGCAGGCGGCCCATGGTGGCGGAGGAGCGGATGCCGTGGCCGACGACGTCGCCGACGACCAGGCCGACCCGGCTGCCGGACAGCGGGATCACGTCGAACCAGTCGCCGCCGATGCCGGCCTGCGATCCGCAGGGGAGGTAGCGGTGGGCGACCTCGACGGCGGCCTGGGGCAGGCCACGGGGCAGCAGGCTGTGCTGGAGGGCGAGGGCGGTGGAGCGCTCGCGGGCGAAGCGGCGGGCGTTGTCGATGCAGACGGCCGCGCGGCTGGCGAGTTCCTCGGCGAAGACGGCGTCGTCGGCGACGTAGGCGTCGGGGTGGCGCATGCGCACGCCCACGACGGCACCGAGCAGGACGCCCCGGGCCTGCAGGGGTACGGCGATCATGGAGTGGACGCCCTCGCGGTAGGGCCGGCCGGCGGGCGCGCGGGCGTTGCGCTCGTCGACCCAGCGGTGGAACTCGGGCTCGCCGGCCTGTGCGACCACGGCCCGCCGCTCCCGCAGCGCCCGCGCCGGCGGGGATGCCGCCGGGTGCACCTCGGCGTCGCCCAGCCGGACGGCGGCCTCGGGGGTCCCCTCGGTCGCGGAACCGTGGGCGACCCGGCGCAGCACGATGTCGCCGTCCGGCACGGTGAGCGGTTCCTCGGCGCCGAGGACCCAGTCGAGCAGGTCGACGCCGGCGAAGTCGGCGTACCGGGGGACGAGGAGTTCGACGAGTTCCTCGGCCGTGCGCACCACGTCCAGGGTGGTGCCGATGGAGGTGGCCGCCTCGTTGAGGAGGGCGAGCCGGAGCCGGGCCAGGTACTGCTCGGTGCTGTCGAAGGCGGCGAGGGCGACGGCGGTGAGTTCGCCTGAGGGGTCGCGCAGCGGCCACATCTCGATGCTCCAGGCGTGCTCCCGGTTCAGGGTGGGGGCGCCGGTGAAGCTCTCGTAGCGGACGGGCCGGCCGGTCTCGGCGACCTGGCGCAGATGACGAAGGAAGCCCTCGCTGTGCGGGGCCTCCTCGACGGTGTCCGGGAAGAAACGGCCCAGCAGGGCCTCCTCGGGGACGCCCAGGACGTGGCAGGCGACGTCGTTGGAGCGGAGGTAGCGCTGGCGGAGGTCGAAGACCGACATGGACATGGAGGCCTGCTGGAAGGCCTGGCCGGCGAGGGTGGGGTCGGCCGGAAAGGGCGGGGCGGCGGTGAGCACGTAGCCGGTGGTGCCGCCGTCGGGGCCGAGGACGGGGCAGGCGGTCAGGGCGACGTCCACGCGGCGGCCGTCGGCGCGCCGCAGGGCCACGGTCCCGCGGCGGGCGGCCAGCGCCTCGGCGTGGACCTGCTCGGCGAGGAGGTCGGTGGCGGGTCGCCCCACGACCTCCTCCGCCCGGTGCCCGGTGAGCATCCGCGCACCCTCGCTCCACCCCGTCACCCGGCCCAGGGCATCGATGATCGCCGTGGCGGCGACACGCTCCATACGCCCCAGGATGAGACCTATGTCCCGGCGGATCAAGCGCGGACCAGCGGCGTCGGCTCAGCCCTGGTGGGCGCGCAGGGCGGCCAGCGCCCGGTCGGCGTGGGTGTTCATGCGCAGCTCGCTTCGGACGACCTCCAGGACGGTGCGGTCCTGGGCGATCACGAAGGTGGCCCGTTTGGTCGGGGCGAGCGAGAAGCCCCGCTTCACGCCGAACAGCTCCCGGACGGTGCCGTCCGTGTCGGAGAGCAGCGGCATGCCGAGCGTGTGCTTCCCGGAGAACTCCTGCTGGCGTTCCACGCTGTCCCCGCTGATCCCGACGGGCCGGGCGCCGGCGGCCGCGAACTCGGCGGCGAGGTCCCGGAAGTGGCAGGCCTCGGCGGTGCAGCCGGCCGACAGGGCGGCCGGGTAGAAGAAGAGCACGACCGGCCCGTCGGCCAGCAGTTCCGTGAGGGTCCGCGTGGTACCGGTCTCGTCCGGCAGCGCGAAGTCCTCGATCCTGCTTCCCACCTCGACAGGTGCCGCCATCTATCGGCCCTCCTCGTTGCGTGCGACCCCGCGCGCCCAGAGCACCAGGGGGATCTGGAGCGGCAGCCGGGCGAGGGCCGCGGTCCTGAGCGGCTCGGGCCGCTTCTGCCAGTCGACGGCCATCTGCACGTTGGCCGGGAACACACCTATGAAGAAGGCGGCGGCCGCCCGGGCCGCCGCCTTGCGGGTGCGCGGCAGGGCGATTCCCGCCGCCAGCGCCAGCTCCACGGCCCCGCTGCCGTACGTCCAGGCCCGCGGGGATCCCGGCAGCGCCTTCGGGATCGTCGCGTCGAACTGCTTCGGCGCCGCGAAGTGGGCGACGCCGGCGGTGGCGAGCAGTCCCGCGAGCAGCAGGGGTGAACGTTCGGACAGGGCCACGAAGCCTCCTCTGACGACCTGCCGCCGGATATTACCGGGCGGTACCGGCCCGCCCCGCGCCGGGTCGGCCGTCGCCGCGCCCGCGCCGGGTCGGCGGTCCGCGCGTCCGCGCCGAGTCGGTGGTCCCCCGCGTCCCCGCCGGCGCCTCACGCGGTCCGGGAGGCCGGGGGCGTCGTCCCGGTGGTCTCCTGAACGGCCTCGTCCTCGACCGCGTAGGACAGGAAGTCGTCGACCATACGGTGGAAGAGGACGGCCAGCTGCCGCAGTTCCTCGGGCTCCCAGCCGTTCAGGGCCAGCTGCATGCCCCGTGCCCCGGCGTCCCGGACCCGGTCCACGGCGGCCCGGCCGGCGTCGGTGAGTTCGATCCGCTGGGCGCGGCGGTCGTCGGGGTCGGGGACGCGGGTGACGTAGCCCGAACGCTGGAGCTGCTGCACCGTGCGCGTCACGTGGGACGCCTCCACCCCGAGCCGCTGTGCCAGCTCCCCCGGGCGCAGCGGCTCGGAGTCGGCGACCTGGCGCAGCAGGGCCACCGCGGCGCGGTCCAGCGGCACCCCGGCCAGGGCCATCAGCCGCTCGTGCTGACGGGCCCGGGTGCTGAGGTAGGTGATGCGCGTCAGGGCGCGCTCGATCTCCACGACCTCCGGGGTGGCGGCGGGGACGTCTGGCAGCGGTTCTGTGGGCATACCGGCCAGTTTACCATATCGTTGCGTAACTCAAGTAAATTCCCCGCCGGTCGCAGCTGTCCAGGATGCGCGGCAGCGCACCGAGGGCGGAGCGCCAGGCACCCGGCGCCGAGGTGCAGTCGGAGTCGTGCAGCAGGACTGGGTGAACACCGGTACGTCGAGTCGGCCGGTCAGCCGCAGTCTGCCCAGGACGCGGCCGGCGCCCGGGAGGGCGCCCAGTTCGCCGTGTGCGTGACCGCGCTCAAGGACACGGCGATGCCGGCGCAGCCGCCCCCTGCGGCCACCCGCCCCACGACCACGACGAACCGGGCCCCGACCCACGCTGACCGCGGCGGGGCCCGCCACCGGCGTGCGCGCGGGCGTTCAGGGGCGCGGCACGGTCACGCCCAGCCGGTCCGCATGCTCGGTGAGTTCACGCCAGACCTTCGCGGTCACGGGAACGCCCTTCGCCTCCCGCTCCTCGGCCACCGCCGCGCTGCGCTCACCGGGGTAGAACACGCCGTCGGCGCCCTCCGCGACCGGCAGGCCCTTCAGCGTGCTCAGGGTGTCGTCGACGTTCGCGGTGAACGCCTCCGGATCGCCGAAGGCCGCCGGGTCCACTGCGATGAGCAGGGCGTTCTGGCGGTGCCTGCGGTCGCCGGCGTGGAAGGCCGCGAAGATCGGGGCGCCGACGACGACGCTGGTCAGGAGTTCGAAGGCCAGGGACATGCCGGAGCCCTTCGCGCCACCCAGCGGCAGGGGCATGACCGCCCGTTCCGGGTCGGTCGTCGGGGTGCCGTCCGCCGTGGCGGCCGCGCCCTCCGGCAAGGGTGTGCCGCTGGCCTTCGCCTGCCGGATCTTCCCGAGGGCGATGGTGGCGGTGGCCATGTCGAGGAGGAGGGGTGCGTGTTCGCGGGCGGGTACCGCGACGGCGAGGGGGCTGGTGGCGACGGCCGCGCCCCTGACGCCGGTATAGCCCATGTTGGGCATGCCGGCCACGAACCCGATCCCGACCAGGCCCTGTTCGGCGATCCGGGACACGTAGTAGCCGATGGCGCCGGTGTGGACGGTACGGCGGACGCCGACCGAGGCGATGCCGGACTCCCGGGCCCGTCGTATCGCCTCGTCGGCGGCGGCGGTCAGGGCGACCGGGCCGGGGGCGCGGTCGGCGTCGAGGACGGCGGCGGCCGGGGCCGTCGACTCGGTCGTCATCTCCGGGTGCGCGTTGGCGACGCCCTTGGCGAGCAGGTCCAGGTAGGCGGGGACACGGGCGGTGCCGTGCGAGTCGACGCCGCGCCGCGCGGCCCAGACGAAGACGTCGGCGGTGGTCCGGGCGTGCTCGGCGCTCAGGCCGCCCTTCTCCAGGAGGGCGGCACAGAAGGCGCGCAGGTCGTCGGCGGGCACCAGGATCCTGGCGGGGGTGTGGGACATGGTTGCGGTGTGTCTCCTGGCTAGCGGGTGACTAGGACGTCCACGACGGCGGTCGTGCCCTCGGCCACGGCCTTGAGGGCGCGTTCCAGTGCCGGCGCGAGCGCCTCCGGCGTGTCGACGGTCTCGGTGTGCATGCCGAACGGCTCGGCGAAGGCGGCCAGCCGGGGCAGCCGGTGCAGGTCCGTACCGAGCCATTCGCCGGTCTCGGCTGCCGCACCGTCGGGGTAGAAGCGGCGGTGGTTGAGATTCATCGACTTGTAGACACGGTTGTTGAACACCACGATCAGCAATGGCAGTTCGTACGCGTTCGAGGCGTCGTACGAGGGGATCACCGGGTTGTAGGCGAAGGCGCCGTCGCCGATGGTGAGGACCACCGGGCGCTCCCGCGCGGCGAGTTTGACGCCGAGGGCGACCGCGATGCCCTGACCGAGTCCCCCCTGGACGTAGAAGTAGGAGTCCGGGTCGGCGGTCTGGACGTGACGCCTGACGACGCGGCTGTGGGTGATGGTCTCGTCGACGACGATCGCGTCCTGCCCGTGCAGGAGCCGGCGCAGGGTGGCGGCGACCAGCACCGGGTCGATGCCCTCGGCCTCGGCAGCCTTCGCCTCCGCCGCCGCGATCGCGGACTGCTCTGCGGCGTGCCGCTCCTCCTGCGCCGCCCGGCGCACCGCTGCCGCCCGCTCGTCGAGGTCCTTGGCCCGTTTGGCCAGCTGGCGCAGCGTGTTGGCAACGTTGCCCTCCAGGTAGGTGTCGGCGAACAGCACTTGGTAGACCACGTGCGGGCGTTGCGGGACCTCGTCGATCACCACGATCTTCGCCTTGGACGGACGACGCGAGGGCGGGTAGAAGGGCGCCCGGCAGTTGACGAGGAGGATCAGGTCCGCCTCGTCCATCCAGGGGCCGATGTCACTGCCCGCGTGCAGCGGGTGGGTGCGCGGGAAGTTGCCGCACACCACCGAGTCCGGCTCCACGACCGGGATGTTCCAGGCCTCGGCGAAGGCGACCAGGGCCTCGAAGCCGCCCGCCTCGCGCCCCGCGGTCTCGGTGACCACCACGGGGTTGGCCGCCTCGCGGATCAGCTGCGCGACCGGGTCGGCCTCCTCCGGCGAACTGTGCGTCGAGCCCGGTGGCACGACGGGCTTGGCCTCGCGGCCGTCCCACTCCTCCAGGAGGATCTCCAGGGGGATGTTCAGGTAGGCCGGTCCGGCCGGGGCCCGCCACGCGAGTTCCGCCGCCCGGGTGATCATGGTCGGCAGGGTGTGCACACTGGCGGCCTCGGTCGACCACTTCGTGAACGGCTGGGCGATGCCGTGCGGGCCGCCCACGATCGACAGGTTGCGGTACCACTGGCCGCCCGGGTCGTGCCCGGGGGCGTCGCCGTACGTCGTCGACTCCGAGGAGGCGACCACCATCGGCACGCCGGCCAGCAGTGCGCCGTGCACGGCCATCGAGCCCTGGAGCAGGCCCGGCGCCGCGTGCAGCAGAACGCCCTGCGGACGGCGCGCGATCAGCCCGTACCCGGTCGCCATGCCGACGGCGACCGTCTCGTGGGTCAGGTCGAGGTAGCGCGGGGCGGGCTCGCCGTCGCGGTGGCGGCGGGCCAGCGCCTCCCACACCGGGGCCCATTCGGAGCCCGAGGAGCAGAAGACGTGGTCGGCGCCCGCCGCGTCGAAGGCGGAGACGACGGCGTCGCCGCCGTCGATCCGTGGGGTGTTGGTCATCGCCGGTGTTTCCTCAGCCCTCGATCGGCCAGTTCAGGACCTCGGAGATACCGCGGCCCATGATCCATTCAAGCTCCTCGGCCGTGAAGTCCCAGTGCTTGGTGAACTGCTCGATCGTGTCGGTGTAGGTGATGCCGTGGCCGAGCAGCCGGGTGATGTCGGTGCCGTAGAAGCAGCGCTGCGGGCCCATCCTGTCGACCATCTCGCGCACGTACTTCTGGATGTTGCCGTTCGGGAAGGGCTGCGTGGAGTAGCCCGGCAGCGCCGACACCTTGACGTAGATGTTCGGGTGGACGTGCAGGTCGGCGGTCTCCGAGACCCAGTAGCCGATCGCGTCGTCGACGCAGCGGGCCATGATGCCCATGTGGTCGATGATGATCTTCAGCTCGGGGTGCTTGGCGGCGATCTCGCCCAGCTCGCGCTTCCAGATCGGCGCGTGGACCATGGTCGGGATGCGCAGCTCCTCGGCGATCGGCCAGTACCAGTCGTTGGTGCCGTCGATCATCCAGTTGCGGTCCTGCGGCCGGTGGAAGGTGAGCCGGGTGCCCTTGACGTGCGGGTTCTGGGCGAAGTCCTTGAGCATCGCCCTGCCCTCCTCGGGCTTGTTCTGCGGGATGCGGGCCATGATGCCGAACCGGTCCGGGTGGGCCTCGCAGGCCTCCAGGGCGTAGTCGATGCGGTCGCCCTCCCAGGACGGCGGCAGGATCAGCGCCCGGTTCACGCCGGCCTCGTCCATCAGCTCCAGGGCTTCCTCGTAGGAGAAGGGGTCCTCGCGGTGGCCGTTGAGCCGGATCCGCTCCCGGGCGCCGGGCACCCACGGGCGGTCCGGGGTCTCTTCCTTCCAGATGTGGATCTGCGTGTCGACGACGAACATGTCCGGACTCTTTCTCTCGAAGTACGGGGTGGTGGGGGTGGTGTGGCAGGAACGCTAGGCGGCCGGTGCGCTCTTGCGGAGATCCCGGAGCGCAAGCTGTTGTTGCGCGCAGGTGCGCAGTTCGCCAGGCATGCGGCCGCCGTGTCAGGCGTCGTCGAAGACGGCCGCGGTGATGTGTTCGGCGATCGCCATGGAGGCCGTGGCGGCCGGCGAGGGGGCGTTGCGGACGGCGGTGATCCGGCCGACCCGGTGGATGCGGAAGTCGTCGACGAGTGTGCCGTCGCGGTCCAGCGCCTGGGCGCGCACGCCCGCGCCGCCGCGCACCACGTCACGGACGCCGGCCTCCGGGACGTACAGCTTGGCGTCCTTCATGAAGGCGGTCGCGGAGAAGGACCCGCGGTACTCCTTGATGCCGGTACGCCAGTGCTGCGCGGCCATCCGCCAGGCGCCCGGGTAGGCGGCGAGGGCCAGCAGGTCGCGTGGCGAGACCCTGCTGCGCCGGTACCCCTCCTTGGCGAGGGCGAGGACGGCGTTGGGTCCGACCTCGACCGAGCCGTCGACGCGCGGGGTGAAGTGCACGCCGAGGAAGGGGTAGCGGGGGTCGGGCACCGGGTAGACGAGGCCGCGCACGAGATGGGCCCGGTCCGGCCTGAGCAGCATGTACTCGCCGCGGAACGGGACGATCCGGGGCTCCGGCCCGTCCTGGGCGAGCCTGGCGACGGAGTCGGACTGGAGGCCGGCGCAGAGGATGAGCCGGTCGACGCGGACCCGGTCCTGGCCGGAGGCGACCTCGATGCCGCCGGGCACGGTGCTGATCGAGGTGACCGGGAAGCAGAGGCGCACCTCGCCGCCGGAGTCGACGACGTCCTTCGCGAACGCGCGGGCGATCGCCGGATAGTCGGTGATCGCGGTGCGCGGGGAGTGCAGGGCCGCGATACCGCCGACGTGCGGCTCCAGCTCCCTGATCTCCTCGCGCGAGATCTTCCGCAGCTCCGGTACGTGGTTGTTCCTCGCCCGCTCGTACAGGTTCTGCATCCGGCCGAGTTCGTCCTCGCGGACCGCCACGACCAGCTTGCCGATCTCGTCGTACGGCAACTGCCGGTCCTCGCAGTACGCGCGCAGCAGGGAGACGCCCCGCACGCACAGGTCGGCCTTGAGGCTGCCGGGCGTGTAGTAGATGCCGGCGTGCACCACGCCGGAGTTGTGGCCGGTCTGGTGCCGGGAGACCTCCCGCTCCTTCTCGAACACCACGACCCGGGTGCCGGGGCGGCGCAGCGCGATCTCCCGGGCCGTGGCCAGGCCCACGATCCCGGCGCCGACGACGCCGACCGTCTCGTCAGCCATCGGCCCGCCCCGGGGCACCGAAGTGGACGGCCACCGTCTTGACCCGCGTGGAGAACCTCAGGACTTCCTCGCCCTGCTCCTTGTAGCCGGTGCCGGAGTCGTGGAAGCCGCCGAACGGCAGGTGGACGTCCCAGCCGGTGGTCGTCGTGTTGACCGCGACCTGCCCGCACTCGGCCTCGTCCGCGAAGCGGTACGCCGAGCCGAGGTCACGGGTGAACACGGCTGCGGCGAGCCCGAATTCGGAGTCGTTCACGGCTTCCACGGCCGCGGCGAAGCCGTCGACCGCGCGGAGCGCGAGGACCGGTCCGAAGACCTCCTCCCACCAGATGGCCATCTCCGGGGTGACGCCCGCGAGGACGGTGGGTTCCACGTAGCAGCCGTGGGGCCGTGCGCTGTCCGCCCGGCCGCCGGTGAGCACGGTCGCACCCTGCTCGACCGCCCTGCCCAGGTCGGCGAGGACGCTGTCGCGCTGCTTGGGGCTGGACAGCGGGCACAGGGTGGTGGCCGGGTCGGTGCCGGGGCCGACGGTGAGCGCCGCTGCCTCCGCCACCAGCAGGCCGGCGAACTCGTCGTGGACCGGCCGTTCGACGATCACCCGGCTGGTGGCCGTGCAGCGCTGCCCGGCCTGGCCGAAGGCGGCGGCCACGACGGCCTTCGCCGCGGCCGGCAGATCGGCGTCGCGCAGCACCACCGACGCGTTCTTGCCGCCGAGTTCGCCCTGGAAGCGGACGTTGCGGTCGGCGAGGCGGCGCCGGATGCGGTTGCCGACGGCGTTGGAGCCGGTGAAGGTGATGCCGACGATCCGGGGGTCGTCGAGCAGTGCCTCCTCGATCTCGGCGGTCCGGCCGGTGACGACGTTCAGGACGCCGGCGGGCAGGCCCGCGTCGTGCAGGGCGCGCGCGAAGTGCAGCCCCGCCAGGGGTGTCTCGGTGGCCGGCTTGAACACTGCGGCGTTGCCGGTGGCGAGCAGCGGGGCGAGCTTGCGGGCCGGGGTGATCAGCGGGTCGTTCCAGGGGCTGATCACCAGGATCACGCCGATCGGCTCGCGCTGGGTGTGCGTACGGTGGTCCGGGCGTACGTCGTGCAGGAGGGTGCCGTAGCCCTGGCGGGCGAGTCCGGCGTAGTACTCCAGGAAGTCGGCGGCCTTCAGGGTCTCGCCGGTCGCCTCGGCCAGGGTCTTGCCGTTCTCGGCGGTGATGTCGGCGGCGATGTCCCCGGCCCGGGCCCTGATCAGGCGGGCCGCCTCGGTGAGAACCCGGGCCCGTTCGAAGGGGCTGGTGCGCTTCCAGACGGCGAAACCGCGCTCGGCGTGGTCGTAGGCCCGGGTGACGTCCTTGGCGGACAGGGCCGGGACCCGGGCGAGGGGGGTGCGGACGTCGGCGGGGTCGTGGACGTCGATCCATTCGCCGGTCCTCACCCACTCTCCGCCCGAGAGGGTTTCCAGAGTGCGCATGGAGATCACTTCCTTCGTCGTCCGCGGTGCCGGCCGTGCGGGCCGGTTGCGACGACACACCATGTGGGAGGGGGTCGACCAGCCCCGCGGGGGCAGGCATTGATTGCGCGGTGCGGCGGCCGTCGGGCGCATGATCCATGCTGGAATCGGGCGGGCCGGACACGTCCTGAGGAGAAAACGGATGGCATACACAGTCGTCGCCCACTACCGCTGCGCACCCGCCGACGAGCCCGCGGTACGCGCCGCGCTGCTCAGGGCGCGGGAGGCCACGCGGACGGAGCCCGCGAACCTGATGTACGAGGTGCACGTGGTGGAGGGCGAGCCGGGTGGGTTTCTGTTGTACGAGCGGTACGCCGACCGGGAGGGGTTCGAGGCGCACAAGGCGGCCGAGCACTTCAAGGAGGTCGTCGTGGGGGTGGTGTGGCCGTTGCTCGTGGATCGCACGGTGACATTCGCCGAGGTGATCTAGCGTCTGCCGGGCTGGTGCCGGTGGAGGGGGCGCGGGTTGTGTGTGGTTGCCCGCGCAGTTCCCCGCGTCCCTTCAGGGGCGCGGGGAACCGCGCGACCAGCCACGACGGCGCCGCGGTCAGAACTCGTTGCCCCAGCAGTAGCGGGCGATGGTCTCGACCAGCACCAGCTTGCGGTGCTGGTCCTCCGCGGCCAGCAGAGGCCTCGACGCCACGTCCGCGAAGCCTCGTGAGGGGGATACCGCGCCGTCCTCCAGGTCCTTGAACTCGCCCACCGCGTCGATACGGGACATCACCGTGTCGATGTCCTCCGGCTCCGGCACCGTCGCGTCGACCACGCCGAGGCAGAAGTCACGATCGTCCGGGAGCGTCTCGACCAGGTCGAGTTCGGCCTGCGTGCCCTGGTCGAACGGGAGGATCCAGCGGTCGGCGCCGATGCCCGCGTACAGCTGCTCGGCGCGCGCCCGGTCCACCTCGGCCGGCGCCGCCCAGCCGGGGGCGACCCCGATGCGGACGCCCTCCGGGCGGTCCTCCAGTCGGGCCGCCAGGGCGTCGACCGCCAGCGCGTCCGTGAAGGACAGGGCGCCGGGGCCGGCCGGGTCGGTGCTCAGCTGGGCCAGCAGGAGCGGGTTGTCGAGCTGGACGAGGCGGACGCCGTTCGCGACCAGGAGTTCGATCTCGGCGCGGACGATCTCCGCGAGGGCCTCGCCCAGTTCCCGGGCCGAGGAGACGCCGAGGCCCGGCCGGAAGGTGGTGGCCGCCAGGTACGCCGGAGAGGGCAGCGTGGCCTTCGGGGCGATCACGGTCAGCTCGGCGAACCGCGCGGCCCGGTCGGCGAGCAGGGGGCCGTTGGCCTTGGGCAGGGATTCGGCGACCCAGCGGACCAGGCCGTCCGGGCCGGTCTCGTCGGTACGGCGGAAGCCCGACACGCCGTCGAGGACCGCGCTGCGGAAGTCCTCGCGCGGGAAGTCGCCGTCGGTGACGACGGTGGAGCGCAGCTTGCGCTGGTAGGCGACCGCCTCGCGGACCGCCGCGTCGACGGCCTCCGGGTCGGCGGTTGACAGGCCTGCGGGGCGGACCAGGCTGCCGTGGTGGTCGATGCGGTAGTTGAACGTGTCCGCCATGGTGTCAGTCCCTTCCGCCGGAGCCGGTGACGCCCCAGGCGGCGAACTCCAGCTCGTAGCCGAGCGCCTTCAGGACCTCCTCGGCGATCCGCTGGTCCTCGTCCGCGGTGCCGCCGGCGATGCCGAGCCCGCCGATGATCTCGCCGTCCTTCTTGATGGTGACGCTGCCCTCGGCTGCCATGATCGGCAGTGCGGCGCCGGGGAGTTGCGAGAGCTGGGCGAAGAAGACGGGCTGGCTCTCCTGCCATTTCCTCAGCATGGGTCCCGGGCGCTGCATGACGGCCGCGGTGTAGGCCTTGGCGCGGGCGATGTCGGGGGTGAGCGGGCGGGCGCCGTCGGGGCGGCGGATGGCGATCGGGAAGCCGCCGGCGTCCACGACGGCGACGCTCACCGCCTTGCCGATCTCCCGGGCTCGCTGGTGGGCGGCGCCGATGATCTCCTCGGCGGCGGCCAGGGTGAGGCTGGTCATGCTGCTTCCTTCGGTGCGGTGAGGGTGCGGCGGAGCCGGGCGACGGCGGCGTTGTACGGCCGGGGTGTCTCCCAGTACATGGAGTGCGGGGCGCCCTCGACGATCTCCAGGTGGGAGCCGGGCAGCAGTTCGTGGGCGCGGGTGACCGTCTTGACGCTGAGGACGGCGTCCTTCTCCCCGGCGAGGAAGGCGACCCGCACGCCGGAGGCCTGGATCTCCTCCAGGGTCGGGCCGTCGGTGTCGAGATTGCGCAGGTCCTGCATCCTGGCCACGTTGAACGTGCCCATCTGCTGGAAGAGGAAGGTCAGGTCGGCCCGTTCCCGCTGGAACGACGTGGTCAGCAGCCGGTCGATGACGGGGAGCTTGACGGCCTCCGCGCGGTCCGCGGCGGCCAGCTCCCGCAGCTCGGGGTGGCTGATGCCGCCCAGGGAGTGGCCGAGGACGACCGAGGAGACCCGCTCGGGGCGGAGCAGCCCGGCACGGAGGGCGGCGACGGAGCCGATGGACTGGCCGACCAGCATGGCGTCGGTGACGTCCTCCTGGTCGAGGACGGCGACCACGTCACCGGGGAAGTCCTGGCCGTCGAACTCCGCCATCGACGAGTCGGACCTGCCGAAGCCGCGCAGGTCCACGGTGAGGACCGTGAACTCCCCGCGCAGTGCGGCCACCTGCTGCCACCAGGCGGCGTGGTGGCCGCCGCTGCCGTGCACGAAGAGGATCGCCGGGCCGCTGCCGTGGCGCTCGTAGTAGATGGAGGTGCCGTCGGAGTCGGCGATGGGCATGTGATGAACTCCCGTACTGGTGGGCTCAGTTGGGGCGGCGGCTGTGGTAGACGAGCTCGATCATGGTGTGGTCGGGGTCGTGGATGTAGCAGAACTTGGACTGGTTCTCGGGGCGTTCGATCGGCCGGGTGTGCCGGATGCCCAGCTCCTCGAGGTGGGCGAGGAACTCGTCCCAGTCGTCGACCTCGACGGCGAAGTGGTAGGGCGCCATGCGCTCCATCTCCTCGACAGGGGTGAAGTGCAGGTCGAAGTTGCCCCGGGTCATCAGCACCACGCGGGTGTTGGACTTGGGCTGGATCCGCTTCATCCCGAAGACCTTGGTGTACCAGGCGGCGGTGCGGTCGGGGTCGGTGGTGGGGAAGTTGACGTGGTGGATGTAGCGGGGTGCCGCGGTCATGAGTGGTTCCCTTCCAGGTGTACGGGGTTGGACAGCACGCCGATGCCGCTGATCTCGGCCTCGACGGTGTCGCCGGGTTCGAGTTGGCAGGTGGACTCGGCGCCCATCCACAGCACGTCACCGGGGTGCAGGGTGATGTGCCGGGTGATCTCGACGATGTAGTCGAAGGGGTCGAAGACCATGTCCCCGGTCGGGAACGCGGCGCGCACCTCGCCGTTGACCCGGAGCGTGGTCGTCTGGGCGAGGGCGTCGACGTCGGTCTCGATCCACGGGCCCATCGGCTTGAACGTGTCGCTGTTCTTGCTGCGCCAGAACGTGCGGTCCCGGTGCTGCCAGGTGCGGGCGCTGACGTCGTTGCCGATGGTCCAGCCGAAGACCGACTTCCGGGCGTCGTCGTACGTCGCGTGCCGGGCCGTGCGGCCGATGACGGCGACGAGTTCGGGTTCGGCCTCGAAGCGTCCGGTCACCTCGGCCGGCTTGACGATCGGCGAACGGTGCCCGGTGAGCGCGTTGTTGGCCCGGTAGCCGACCTCGGGGCGCTCGGGTGTCGCGGCCCCGGCGTGCTCGATGTGCCGGGGGTAGTTGTAGCCGACGGCGTAGAACACGCCCGGCACGACGGGCGGCAGCCAGGTGACGCCGGCGACCGGGATCGTACCGAGGACGTCGGGCTCGCCCTCCAGCGGCGACCCGGAGAGCAGTTCGACGCGGGACTCCCCCACCCGGCCCCAGACC
This sequence comes from Streptomyces sp. NPDC104761, assembly GCF_055583445.1. Lineage (NCBI taxonomy): Bacteria > Bacillati > Actinomycetota > Actinomycetes > Kitasatosporales > Streptomycetaceae > Streptomyces > Streptomyces sp. NPDC104761. Next base: position 273,069 of record NZ_JBVJNZ010000014.1, read on the forward strand.
GCCCGTCCCTCCACCGAGACTCGCGCGTACCTCATGGCGTCAGCAGGTGGGAGACGCGCTTGGTGACCAGGTAGGCGTCCAGCGCCTCCGGGCCGCCCTCCCGGCCGTACCCGCTGTCCTTGACCCCGCCCGAGGGTGCCTCGTGGACCGAGCCGCCGCAGTGGTTGATCGAGAGGATGCCGGCCTGCAGTGCGTCCGAGAGCTTCTCGGCGGTGGCGGCCGACCTGGTGAAGCCGTAGGCGGCCAGGCCGTACGGCAGGGAGTTGGCGGTGGTCAGCGCGTCGTCGAGGTCGCTGAAGGGCAGGATCGGGGCCAGCGGCCCGAACGGCTCCTCGGAGAGCAGGTCCGCGTCCGCGGGTACGTCGGTGAGGACGGTCGGGGCGAAGAAGTAGCCGGGGCGGTCGAGCCGTTCGCCGCCGGTGCGGACGGTGGCTCCCTTGGTCACCGCGTCCGCCGTCAGCCGCTCGATCGACCGCAGCCGGCGCTCGTTGGCGAGGGGGCCCATCGTGGTGCCCGGGGTGAGTCCGTCGCCGACGACGACCGACTCGGCGGCCTTCACGAACTCGGCGGTGAAGTCCTCGGCCAGCGACTCGTGGACCAGGAAGCGGCTGGGCGAGGTGCACACCTGGCCGGCGTTGAAGAACTTGGCCTGGGCTGCGCGCCGGGCGGCCTGCCCGGGGTCGGCGTCGGCGCAGACGATGACCGGGGCGTGGCCGCCGAGCTCCATCAGGGCGGGCTTCATGACCTTGCCGGCCTCGGCGGCGAGCAGTTTGCCGACGGGCACCGAGCCGGTGAAGGCGATCATGCGGGTGACCGGGGAGGCGATGAGGTGGGCGGAGACCTCGGCGGGTTCCCCGAAGACGAGGTTCAGCACTCCGGCGGGCAGGCCGGCGTCCACGTAGCACTCGACCAGGGCGGCGGCCGTCGCCGGGGTCTCCTCGGAGGCCTTGATGATCAGCGAGCAGCCCGCCGCGAGGGCCGAGGAGATCTTACGGTTGGGGCCGCCGACCGGGAAGTTCCAGGGCACGAACGCGGCGACGGGGCCGATGGGTTCGCGGCGGACGGTGAGGATCGTGCCGGGCGCGGACGGGACGATACGGCCGTACGCGCGGCGGGCGTCCTCGGTGTGCCAGCGCAGGGTGTCGGCGGTGCGCCGTGCCTCGCCCGTCGACTCGGCGAGGGTCTTGCCCTGCTCCAGGGTCATCACACGGCCGATCTCGGCGGCGCGTTCGGCGATCAGGTCGGCGGCCCGGTCGAGGATCGCGGAGCGCCGGGCGACCGAGGTCGCGCGCCACACCTCGAACCCGTGCTCGGCGGATTCGAGTGCGCGGTCGAGGTCGGCCGGGGTGGCGAGGGGGACCTCGCCGATCGTCTCCCCGGTGGCGGGGTCAACGACGGGGGCGGTCCGTCCGGAGCCGCCCCGGCACCACTCGCCCGCTATGTACATGCGGACGGCGGGATAGCCGTGGTCGGTGGTCATGAAGGGGTGCCCTCTCAGGTTCGGGACCAGGGTCAGGAGGCGCTGGGGGCTTCCTGGTCGCGGTTGGTGCGCAGGGCCCAGATGTGGTGCGGCGGGGTCGTCTCGTGGACCCGGGTGCCGTACTTCTCGTCGGCCCGGTCCATGTCGGCGGCGTACTCGACGCGGCCGCCGCACGGGGCGTGCAGGAAGCGGAAGACGTTGGAGCCGATGGTGTGCCGGCCGAGCCTGCGGGCCTCGCGCCAGCCGTGCTCGATCATGCGGTTGCCGCCCTCGATCACGTCGTCGAAGCCGGGCACCTCGTAGGCGACGTGGTTGATCCCCGCCCTGTCGGGGCGGTGGCACAGCAGCATGGTGTGCTGGTCGTCGTCGCCGGGGGCCTGCATGAAGACACCCATCGGCTCGACCACGTCGGTCGGGCGGAATCCGAGCCGGTCGACGTAGAAGCCGACGGCCGCCTCGCGTCCCGCCTTGGGGATGTTCAGGGCGACATGGCACATGCGCAGCGGCCGGATCCGGGTGATCGGCTCCAGGGCGGTGTTCCAGCGGGTGACGCTGCCGAGTGTGTTGGCGGGGCGGGGGGTGACCGGGGCCGGCGTCGGACGGGCCAGGGTCAGGCCGACGCCGAAGCCGGTCTCGTCGACGGTGTGGTGGACGCCGTCGGCGCTCTCGCGGACCGGGCGGTCCCGGGCCGCCTCCGCCACCAGCCGTGCCAGTTCCTCCGGTGTGTCGACGCCCCAGACGACCTCGCGCAGCGTCGGCCCGTCCTCGACGGGGGCCGGCAGCAGGGGCGACGGCAGGGTGTCGAGATGCAGGGTCTGTCCGGTGCGCGTCTCGAACACGGCGTGCTCGTCGGTCCGTTCCACCGGGAACAGTCCGAAGTCGTCGAAGAACCGGACGCAGGTGTCGAGATCGTCAATACCGTAGGTGACCGATTCGATTCTCTGGATTCCCATGGATTCCTCGTTTCCGGGTCGCCTCGCGAGCGTAGATATCGGCCGACGAGGGGCTCAATGGCGTGAGCGGTACGCAATGCGCAAGCGTTTCTTGCGGCTTGGGCCTACGACCGCATCGCGGGAATCGGGTTCTGCGCGAACCACTCGGCGAGGAAGTCCAGGAAGACGCTGATCTTGCGCGGGGTGTCCTGCCCTGGTCCGTAGATCGCGTACAGCGGGCGGTCGGGTACGGGGAGGCCTGGCAGCAGCACCTGGAGGGCACCGGAGACCAGGTCGTCGTAGGCCGGGCGCTGGGGCAGCAGGGCGATGCCGCGGCCGTGCACCGCCGCCTTCTGCAGGGCGATGTAGGAGTTGGACGAGAACGCGATGTTGCGGATCTTGTGCAGGGTGCTGGTGTGCCCGTGGCCGATCCGCCAGACCGGGTCGTTGAGGTGGACCAGGCAGTCGTGGGCGGCGAGGTCGTTGGGGTGGGCGAGCGTGCCGCACCGCTCGATGTACTCCGCGGAGGCGCACAGCACGAACGGCAGCGAGGCGATCTTCTTCAGCCGGACGCTGGAGTCCCTGAGGTCCCGGGTGTGGAACGCGACGTCGAATCCGCTGTCCAGGAAGTCGTAGGTGCGGTCCGACATCCCGCCGAGTTCGAACCTCACCTGGATCTTCGTATGCGTCGCCGCGAACGCGGCGATGGCGTCCCCGAGGTCGAGGCTGCCTATCCACTTGGGGCAGATGACGCTGAGGGTGCCCTCCGGCCGGTCGTGGAGCTGGGCGATGCCGGCGTCCTCGGCCTCGATCTCGTCGAGAATGCGGGCGGCGAACTCCGCGTAGCGCCGGCCGGGCTCGGTCAGGCTCACGGAGCGGGCGGTGCGGTTGACCAGGCGTACGCCGATCTGCCGCTCCAGCTCCGCCACGTGCCGGGACACCAGGGAGCCGGACGAGCCGAGCTTCTTCGCGGCCCCGCTGAAACTGCCGACCTGGGCGACGGTCACGAAGCTGTGCATGAGGAGCAAGCGGTCCATTTTTCCTCCGAACGCGCGTGCGGCTCGCTCGCGCCTGTCACCCACAAAAATCGACTGTCGGCAATTCTGTCAACGGATCCCGGCTTAAAAGATGAGATGCGTTTCTCATGGTCAGGCCGTGGATCGGGCGTCGGAGGGGGTGATCCGGCCGTAGCCGCGGACGTCCGGGAACGGCGGCTCCCGGTCGGCCTGGAGGTCCACCTGGAAGGTGTTCAGGCACATGCCGAGCATGGTGAAGTTGCCGAGCGCGCCGATCGTGTCGACCAGTCCCTTGGGGCCGAAGTGCGCCAGGGCGCGGGCGAAGGTCGCGTCGGTGACGAAGTGCTCCTCGAGGACCTCCCGGCAGAACTGGTAGAACGCCTGGTCGGCCTCGTCCTCGAAGACCGCCTCGCGCTTCTCGGCGATGGCCGCCACGGCCGCTTCCGGGATGCCGGCCTCGACCGCCTGGCGCACGTGGGCGTTCCAGGAGTACTGGGCGTCCCAGTTGCGGGCGGCCATCAGCAGGGTGAGTTCGCGCAGGTGCTTCGGGAGGCTGCAGTCGAAGCGGGCGAAGGCGCCGAGGGAGTCCGCGCGTTCGCACATCTCCGGGCTGTGCAGCCAGACCCGGAACGGGCCGCGGACGGCGCCCCGGCGGCCCGCGATCCGGGCGGCCAGCTCCCGCTGGCGGGGGTTCATGTCGTCTTCACCGAGAACGGGGAGCCTCATGGGCCGGTACCTGCCTTCTCTCGCTCCGGCGGCCGCGGATCTCCGGCGGCCGTGGATTGCCGGGTGTGGACGCTACCGCCGCTCCGCGGCCGCTCACACCTCCCGGAGCGCAAGGTAAAGCTGCACGCCAGGGGGCACCCGTTCGCGTCCGCGCGGCCTAGCGTCGGTCGGCGTGTCAGGTACGTCGTCATGGAGAGGAACCCCCGGATGACCACGATCATCAAGGCCGCGTCCGTACCCCTGCTCGACCGGGGTGGCGCGGTCGTGACGACACCGCTGATCACCACGCCGTCCGCGGGCGGCGAGAACCTGATCACGAGCGGGATGAGCGTGTACCCGGTGGGCTCCGGGGCGCCGTTGCACTCGCACAACTGCGACGAGCACGTGACCGTCCTGGAGGGCGAGGCGGAGGTGTGGGTGGACGGCGAGGTGACCCGGCTGACCCGGTTCGACACCACGTACGTCCCGTCCCCCGTCCCCCACCTGTTCCGCAACGTCGGCGAGACGCCGCTGCGGATCCTGTGGGTGTACTCGTCGGGGTACGTCACGCGGACCTTCACGGCCACCGGGAAGACGGTCGAGCACCTGTCGGCCGAGGACCAGATGGGCTGAGCCCGCGGCGGCCTGGGACGTCCCAGGCGTCCCAGGGCACGCGGGGACGACATGGTGACGGTTCGGCACGGAAACGCTCCGAGTCGTGATCACGCTTCGTGTTCACCGGCACGACAGCACGGAGGTTTCCATGTCCCGTCGGATCCTGAAGAACGGCCTGCTGGCCACGGTCGCGGTGTTCGCGTTCCTGCCCACGGCCGGGGCCGCCACCGCGAGCGCCGCCACCCCGGTCCCCGCACCCCAGGGAATCGTGCAGTACTACAACTACACCACTCTGCCCGCGCCGGCCGGCCACCGCCTCCACACCCGGCACTACACGTACCGGACCGTGGGCCGGGTGACCACGCACCGCGTCCGGCTCAACGTCCGCTCCGGCCCGAGCACCCGCTACCGCGTGGTGAGCCACCGTCACAGCAACCGGCTCGTCTCGCTGTCCTGCAAGACGTACGGCGGCTCGGTGCGCGGAAACCACACCTGGTACCGGCTCCCGCACCACAAGGGGTACGTCTCCGCGCACTACGTCCGGGTCGGCCACGCCGTCCCGTGGTGCTGACGGGCGGTCACCGGCGTACTCCCTGACCGCAGAGGCCTGTTCGGGAACCCGCGTTCCCGAACAGGCCTTCGACATGCACCCCCCGATTCACCGTCTTCACACCTGTTCGCCGATTGCGCCCGGTCCCGATGGGAAGCCATTCCGACAACAGGGGCGAAACGCCCATAGCGTAATGAAGTCGAGGCACGCAACATGCCGCACCCTGAAGGAGCGAGAGCCACCCCGTCGGACCAGTCGCCGGCGGCGAGGCTGCGCGAGCTCAAGGAGAGCACGGGCCTGAGCCTCGCGGCGCTGGCCGCCCGCACCCCGTACAGCAAGTCCGCCTGGCACCGCTATCTCTCCGGCGACAAGCGGCCGCCGCGTGCGGCCGTGGAGGCCCTGGCCAGGCTCGCGGGCGCCGATCCCGCCGCCGTCCTGGCGTGGTGCGAGGCCCCCGAGGGGCCGCCGGCCGCCGAGCCGCCCCGGGAGCGGGGGCCGGCGATACGGTGGTGGCGGCTGCCGCTGACCGCGGTCGCGCTGCTCGCCGTGGCCGGGGTGACCGCGGCGGCCGTGACCGTCTCGGACCGGCGCGGCACACCGGGCGTGCAGCCGGTGTCGGCGGCGCCGCGCTGCCACGGCCGCGCCTGCCAGGGCGAGTTGCCCGACGCGTCGGCGTGCGACCGGGACGCACGGACCAAGAGCCGCGTCACCGGCGTCGCCTACGACGTCCGGCTGCGCTGGTCCCCCGCCTGCGGCACCGCCTGGTCCGAGGTGCGGCTGCACACCCCGGTCGCGCGCGAGGTCTCGGTCCGGGCCGGGGAGGACGTGCTCTCGGCGAGCTATCCCGCCTCGGACTCGGTCGGCTACACCAGCCCGATGCTCGCGGTACCGGCTCCGCGGGGGGTGGAGGCGTGCGCCGAGGTGGCCGGACAGCTGGCGTGCACGGGGCTGGAGGCGGATCCCACCGGGGAACCGTAGGAAGGCGCCGCGCCCGTGGAAGGGGCGCGGCGCCGGACCGGCCCGGGGGGGACCGGTCAGTGGGCGGCGACCAGCTCCTCCCGGTCGTTGCCGGCCTGGGGCTGCCTGGCCGAGCGCAGGGCGGCGATGCCGATGAACACCATCGAGGAGACACCGGCCAGCGCGAAGGCGGTGAAGCCCCAGTCCCCGTTGCCCGCGGCGAGCAGCTGGCCGCCGAGCCACGGGCCGAAGACCGCGCCGAAGCGGCCCATGCCGGAGGTCCAGCCGACGGCGGTGGCGCGGTTGCCGGCCGTGGAGCGGATGGAGACGGTCGCGTAGATCATCGTCTGGGCGCTGTTCAGGAAGACGCCGGTGAGGAAGACGACCAGGGTGGTCAGGCCCATCGGCATGTGGACGCTGAGCAGGTAGACGCCGGCGGCGGTGAGGGCGAACCAGATGGCCGCGATGCGCGGGGCGCCGAACCGGTCGGCGGCGCGGCCCGCGATCAGCATGCCCACGATGCCGCCGAGGTTGAAGACGACGACGAAGGTCAGGGCGTTGGTGAGTTCGTAGCCCTCGGTGCGCATCAGGGTGGGCAGCCAGGTGGCGACGCCGTAGACCAGGAGCAGGCCGCCGAAGGAGGCCAGCCAGTACAGCAGGGTCTGCAGCCACTCGCCGCCGCGGAACAGGCCGAGCAGCGCGTCCCAGCGGTCGGCGGCGGTCTTCCGGGCGGCGACGGCGGGCAGTTCGACCTCGTAGCGGTCGGCCAGGGCGGTGGCCTCCTCGGTGCGGCCCTTGGCGACCAGGAAGCTCAGCGACTCGGGGAGGAGCTTCAGCAGGACGGGGACGAAGAGCAGCGGGAGCACGCAGACCCAGAAGGCGGAGCGCCAGCCGAGGGGGTCGACCAGCCACTTGGCGACGTAGGCGGAGAGGATGCCGCCCGCGTGGTGGGCGGTCATCAGCACGCCGATGGTGAGGGCGATCCGGCCGCCCCTGGCGTAGTCGGAGACCATGCTGATCGCGGTCGGCAGCAGTCCGCCGAGGCCGACGCCGGCCAGGGTGCGGCCGAGGCCGAAGACCGCGAGGCTCCCGGAGACGGCGCAGATGCCGGAGGCGAGCGAGAACAGCGTGACGCAGGCGACCATCAGCTGCTTGCGGCCGATCCGGTCCGCGACCGTGCCCGCGGTCAGGGCGCCCACCAGCATGCCGAAGGTGGCGTAGGAGCCGAGGTCGCCGGCCTCGTCCGGGGTGATGCCGAAGGTCTTGGTCTCCAGCAGGTGGGGCAGCACCGAGCCGTAGATGAACATGTCGAGGCCGTCGAAGAGCACGGCCAGCCAGCACAGGCCGACGACCAGCAGGGCCAGTCTGCTGCCGCGCGCGGACAGGGCGGTTGAGGAGGACATCTTTGTTTTCCTCTCGTCCAGGATGCGTTCCCTGGAGGGGAAGCGGTAGAGGGGGTCGAGACGGCTCGTGCGGCTGACCCGTGGTGCGTAGACGCTAAGGACCGGCAGGCAAAAACGTCAACAGTTTTGTCAACAATCACAGCAACGATCAGGACACCCCAGGTGGCGAAGGGGGTGGGCGACGCGTCGTACCGCGCCACCCACCCCCTGGATGCCTGCTGTGACCGGATCAGCCCACCGGTGGTGTCCCGTGGGTGTGGAAGGACTCGATCGTCTTGAGACCCCATGCCTGGCCCTTGGCGCGTTCCGCCTCGGTCCAGGTGACCAGCGGCCAGTCGGGGGCCAGCACCAGCCGGGTGAGCGGGTTGCACAGCTCGATCCGGTTGCCGCCCGGCTCGTAGACGTACAGGAAGAACGTCTGCTGGATGGCGTGCTTGTGCGGGCCGGTCTCGATGAACACGCCGCTGTCGATGGCGAGGTCGGCCGCGCGCAGGATGTCCTCGCGGCCGTCGGTCGCGAAGGCGATGTGGTGCAGCCGCCCGGTCGAGCCGGTCCAGTCGGACGTGTAGACGACGTCGTACGACTTGTGGGTGAAGGTCAGCCAGCGGGCCGCGATCGTCCCGTTGTCGAGGCGGACCTGCTCGGTCGACCGGGCTCCGAGGACCTGTTCCTGGAACTCGGCGTTGGCGAGCACGTCGGCGGCCAGGAAGTTGACGTGGTCGAGACGGCGCACACCGACGCCCCGGTTGGGTTTGGCCTGCGGCTGGTTCTTCAGCGCGGGCTTCAGCTCGTCCGGCGCCCGGTAGTGCTCGCTCTCCCAGTAGAGGGCGTGCTCGTGGCCGTCCGGGTCGGTGGTGACGTAGAGCTTGCCGAGGCCGGGTTCGTCCTCCGCCCAGTGGCCGCTCCCGCCCGCTTCCTCGACCGCCTTCACACGGCGGTTCAGGGCCTCCTGGCTGGAGGTGCGCAGGGCGAGCCGGCCGAGGCCGGGCCGGTCGCGGGCGGTGAGGACCAGGCTGTGGTGCTCGTAGTCGTCGTACGTCCGCAGATAGACCGTGTCGCCGTCCTGGCCGTGGACGGTCAGGCCGAGGAAGTCGGTGAAGAAGGCGACGCTGGCGTCCAGGTCCGGGGTGAACAGCTGGGCATGGCCGACATGGGCGATGTCACCGAGGGGCGGAGCCATCGTTGCCTCCTTGAGGTTGTGCGGGAAGGGCGGCGGCGCGCGGGAAGACGGTGCCGTCGAAGATCTTGCGGGCGGTGCGGACGACCGCGGTGCGGCGGGCGGCCGGCGGGGAGCCGTCAAAACCCGGGTCGACGCTGGTGTCGATCTCCAGGAATCCGGTGGGGTGTTCGATGCGGACGCGGTCGCCGTGCTCCGGGAGCCGGGCGATCCCCTGTGCCACGCTGCCGGGCAGCCTGAGCCCCGCGGCCACACTGGCGGCGCCGAGGACGCCGATCGAGGTGTGGCAGCGGACGGGGATGAAGGTCCGGGTGGTGACCGCGCCGCCGTCGCGAGGCGGTGCGAGGAGGCTGAGCTTGGGCACGGTGGCCGTCTCGACGTCGCCGAGGCCCATGAGCTTGCCCGCCGCCAGCCGGATCTCGTGGAGGCGGTCGGCGACGGCCAGGTCCTCCTCCAGGTCCCTGGGCTCCTCGTACCCGGTGACGCCGAGGTCGGCTGCAGCGATGAGCACGGTCGGCATGCCGTTGTCGACACAGGTCACCGCCGTGCCCGCGACGGTGTCGAGGACGTTGCCGGTGGGCAGCAGCGGGCTCCCGGCGGGCGGGAACTCGATCACCACCGGGGCCGCCGTGCCGGGCACTCCGGAGATCTCGGCGTCCCCCGTGTAGTCGACGCGCCCGCCCGGGGTCGGGAAGGTCGCGACGGCCGGCTCCCCCGTGTTGAGCATCCGGATCCGTACCGAGGTCTCGCCGTCAGCGGCGGCCACGAGCCCCCGCTCCACGGCGAACGGCCCCACCCCGGCGAGGATGTTCCCGCAGTTCTGGCGGTCCGTCACTTCCGACCGGTCGACGGCGACCTGGAGGAACAGGTAGTCGACGTCCGCCTCCGGGTCGTCCGGCACCGAGACGACCGCCACCTTGCTGGTGAGGGGGTGCGCCCCGCCCAGGCCGTCGATCTGGCGCGGGTCGGGGCTGCCCATCACCCGCAGCAGCAGGTCGTCCCGGGCGGCGGGGTCCGCGGGCAGGTCCTCGGCCAGGAAGTACGCGCCCTTGGAGGTGCCGCCGCGCATCAGCATGCAGCGCACCTCCGCGGGCCCGGTCATGCGCCCCGCTCCTGGTGCTCCTCGTACGTCCGGTACTCGACGCCGAGCCGCTGGAGGGTCTCGCGCAGCCCGTACCGGTCGAGGCCGAGCTGGCCCTCGACGAACGCGGCGCGGGTCGCGGCCTCCTTGGCCTCCCGGGCCTCGGACTTCTCGGCCGTCTCGCGGACGCGCTCGCGGGGTACGACCACGACCCCGTCGTCGTCGGCGAGGACGACGTCGCCCGGACGGATCACCTGGCCGTCGATCGCGATCGGCACGTTGACCGAGCCGCCGGTGGCCTTCACCGTGCCCTGCGAGGAGACCGCCCGGGACCAGGCGGCGAAGCCCATGTCCCGCAGCTCCTGGGTGTCGCGGATGCCGGTGTTGAGGACGGCCCCACGCACCCCGCGCTGCTGCAGCGCGGTCGCGAACAGCTCGCCGAACAGGCCGTCCGTGCAGGGCGAGGTGGTGGTGACGACCAGGATGTCGCCCTCGCCGCACTGCTCGACGGCCGCGTGGATCATGAGGTTGTCGCCGGGCCAGCTGAGCACGGTGACGGCCGTGCCCGCGACCCGCACGCCCTGCTGGACCGGGCGGATCCCCGGGCCCAGCAGACCGGTCCGGCCCATGGCCTCGCTCACGGTGGCCACACCGAAGCCGGCGAGGACGTCGACGTCCTTCAGCTCCGCCTTCGGCGGGTTGGTGACGATCACGCCGCTCATGCCAGCTCCTTCGCGATCTGCGGGAACGGCCGCATGAACGCCTCGGCCATGGTGGTGTGCGCCAGGCCCAGGTTGGGCCCGGCGTTCCGCTTGAGCTGGACGCCCCGCCGGGCGGCGAGGTCCGTGTAGTACGCCCACAGGTGCTGCTGGGCGCCGAGGCACTCCATCGCCTTGCGCTTGGTCTCCCAGACCTCGGTGATGTCGAGCAGGACCTCCGGCCGGAAGCCGCTCATCTCGGGCTGGTGCGGCTCGAAGTAGAAGACCGGCGGGGCGCCGATGATGTCGCCCGCGCCGGGGTAGCCGATGGCCTGCGCGAGGATGCGGGCCTCGAGGGCCACGCGGTTGGCGGCCGGGTGGTCACCGTTGTAGGGGTCCTCGACGGGGTGGGTGAGCACGACGTCGGGCTGGGTCTCCCGGTAGACGGCGACCAGCTGGTCGGTCAGCTCGGCGGTGGCGACCAGCGGGTAGTCACCGGCGTCGAAGAACCGGACCTCGGCGCCGAGAGCGGCGGCGGCCTTCTCGGCCTCCTCCCGGCGAATCGCCTTGATCTCCTCCAGGTTTTTGCCCTCGCGCCACGCCTTGGCGGACTCGCCGCGCTCACCGAAGGTCAGACACGCGATGGTGACCTTCTCGCCCCGGGACGCGGCCAGGGCGATGGCTCCACCCGCCCGCCACACGAAGTCCCCGGCGTGCGCGGTGACGACCAGGGTGGATCGTGGTGGGATGGTGGCGGGCGCGTTGGCGTGCGTCATGGAAAACTCTCCTTGGTGGACAGGTGTGCGCCCACCCGGCCCGGGCGTGCTCAGTCGCGCAGTGCTTCGATCACGCTCGTGAGGTGGGCGCGGACGGCCGCCTCGGCCGCCTGCGGGTCCCTGGCCCTGATCGCCTCGATCATCGCCAGGTGCTCGCTCAGGGAGTGCTGCGGACGCCCCGGTCGCAGCGCCAGCTGGAAGCGGTGCCGCACCAGTTGGGCGTTGAGCCGCTCCAGCAGTTCCACGGCGGTCTGCTGGCCGGAGATCGTCCGGATCCTGGCGTGGAGTTCCTGGTTGAGCTCGGAGTAGGTGACCGGTTCGCCGTCCGCGACGGCCTTGGTCATGGCCGTACCGAGGTCGGCGAGTTCGGCGAGCTGCTCGTCGCTGGCCGCGACGGCCGCCTTGGCCGCACAGAGTCCCTCCAGCACCATGCGGCACTCCGTGATGGCGACCGCTTCCTCCACGGTCACCACCCGCACCCGCGAACCGCGGTTGCGGATCCGCTCGACCAGTCCCTGCGCCTCCAGATCGATCAGCGCCGCACGGATGCTGGCCCGCGTCACACCGAACTCCTCGGCGAGCTCGTTCTCCACCAGCCGCTGGGCCGGGGCCATCTCGCCGTGCAGGATCGCCTGCCGCAGCTGCGTGAACGCATGCTGCTTGGCCTGCTCTCCGGTGCTCGGACGGGCTTCCTTCGGCATTGCGCCCTCCCTGAGTGAGTGCCTGTCGAACGTAAATCTAGCCAAACAAGATTGTCAACAATTTTGTCTGCCGTATTGCCGGGAAAATCTGGCGCCCGGCGCGCTCAGCCGGTGCGGTACAGGTCGCTGAGCAGTTCGACAACGGCCTGGTGGGCGGGGTGCGGATCGTCCCGCCACCAGGCCAGCCGGACGGCGACGGGTGCGGCGTCCCGGACCGGCCGGTAGACGATGCCGGGCCGCGGGTACTGGTTGGCGGTCGACTCGGCGGTCACGCCGACCGCGCGGCCGGCCCCGATGGCGGTGAGCCAGTCGTCGACGTCGTGCGTCTCCTCGACGGCCGGCCGCGACTCGGGCGGCCACAGCTCCGGGGTGGTGGTGCCGGTGCGCCGGTCGACCAGGAGGACCCTGCCGGTGAGGTCCGCCAGCCGTACGGACCTGCGCCGGGCCAGCGGGTCGTCGGCGGCCAGCGCACACAGCCGCCGCTCCAGCCCGACGATGGCCGAGGCGAACCGCCGGTCCTCCAGCGGCCGCCGCAGGACGGCGAGGTCGCAGGCCCCTTCGCCGAGCCCGGCGGAGGCCGTGTTCACCCGGACGAGATGCAGTTCGGTCCCGGGGTGCGCGGCGGTCCAGCCGCGCTGGAAGGCCACGGTGTGCCGCCCCACCGCCGACCAGGCGTAGCCGATCCGCAGCACGGTGTGCCCCGAGCCGGCCTCCTGGACCAGGCCGTCGACGTCCGCCAGCACCCGCCGGGCGCGCGCCACCACCCGCAGTCCGGTGGCCGTCGGGGTCACCGCCCGCGAGGTGCGCCGCAACAGCCTTACCCCCAGGACGCGTTCGAGCGCCGCCAGCGTACGGGAGACGGCCGCCTGGGACACCCCCAGGGCGATCGCCGCGTCCGTGAAGGTGCCCTCGTCGACGATGGCGACGAGACAGCGCAGCTGCCGCAGCTCGACCTCATGCATACGCTAAGCGTATAGACCGGGGAGCGCATGCATTTTACGCAAGCTCCGGGCGGGCGGACTCTGCTGTCATGCGACGAGTTCTCGACCGCCCGGCCCCCACGACCGCGGCCCCGGAGCAGGGACGGGCGGCCGGTGTGGCGGCCATGGTCGGCAGCGGCCTGGCCAACCAGACCGGCGCGGCCATCGGTTCCCTGGCCTTCCCGGTCCTCGGCCCGCTGGGCGTGGTGGCGGTACGGCAGTACGTGGCCGCACTCGTCCTGGTGGCCGTCGGCCGCCCACGGCTGCGTGCCTTCACCTGGCGGCAGTGGTGGCCGGTGCTGCTGCTGGCGGCGGTCTTCGGGACGATGAACCTGAGCCTGTACACCGCGATCGACCGCGTCGGCCTGGGGCTTGCGGTCACCCTGGAGTTCCTGGGCCCGCTCGCCATCGCCCTGTCCGCGTCCCGCCGCCGGCTGGACGCGGGGTGCGCCGTGCTGGCGGCGGCCGGCGTGGTCGTACTGATGCGCCCGCGACCGTCCACGGACTACGCGGGGATGGCGCTGGGCCTGGTCGCCGCGGGCTGCTGGGCGTCGTACATCCTGCTCAACCGAGTGGTCGGCCGCCGGATACCGGGTGCCCAGGGCCCGGCCGCGGCCGCGAGCGTGTCCGCGCTGACGTTCCTGCCGGTCGGGGCCGTGGTGGTGGTACGGCATCCGCCGACGGCCGCTGCGGTGCTCTGTGCGGTGGCGGCGGGCGTGCTGTCGTCGGCGGTGCCGTACCTGGCCGACCTGCTGACCCTGCGCCGGGTCCCGCCCCAGACCTTCGGCCTGTTCATGAGCGTCAACCCGGTGCTGGCATCGGTGGTCGGCCAGGTGGTGCTGGGGCAGAGCCTGGGCGTGCCGGAATGGATGGGGACAGGAGCAGTGGTCGTTGCGAACGCCGTCAGCCTGGCGCCCCGATAGGGGCGCTGGGGGTACCCCCGGCCGAAAGGCCGGGGGAGGAAACGCGCGACCAGCCCCCGCCGGCCCGCAGTTCACCCTGAACCGAACCCACCCTTCACCGCACGGCCTCCTCCCAAGCCGCTCCCACGGCAACGGCCTGCCGCCACCCCCGAAGCACCTTCGGCGGCACCCCCACCGCCAGCACCCCACCCAACCGCTCCCCCCTCCGGTACGCGGCGACGAACCGCCCTTCCTCCAACTCCCCGTCCACGACCCGCACTTCGTCGTGGCCCCGCAGATACCCGTACGCCTGGACCTTCATGTCGTACTGGTCCGACCAGAAGTACGGCACCGGCGCGAACGGCTTGCGCGCCTCGGGATTGAGGAGGTTGCGTGCCGCGGCCATCCCCTGTTCCGCCGCGTTCGTCCGGTGCTCGATCCGCATGGAGACCCCGAACAGCGGGTTGTACCAGCGAGCGACGTCACCGGCCGCGTACACCGTCTTCGCGGCCTCGCAGTACTCGTCGCAGATCACCCCGTCGCCCACGCCGAGCCCGCTGCCGGCCAGCCACTCGACGTTCGGCAGCGAGCCGATCGCGACCAGCACCTCGTCGGCGTCGATCGTCTCCCCGTCGGCGAGCCGCACGCCGTCCTCGGTCACCTCGGTGACGGCGGTGCCGGTCCGCAGGTCCACGCCGCGCTCGAGATGGGCCCGGGTCAGCACCTGCCCCACCGCCTCGCCGACCGCGTGCGCGAGCGGTACCGGCGCCGGTTCGAGGAGGGTGACCTGTGCACCGAGCTTCCAGGCGACGGCGGCGGCCTCGGCGCCGAGGAACCCGGCGCCGACCACCACCAGCCGCTGCCCCGGCCCGATGCGCTCCCGGAGGGTCAGCGCGTCGTCGAGGGTGCGCAGCACGTGCGCCCCCTCTCCGGGCAGCCGGCGCGGCCGCACCCCGGTGGCCACGACAAGCCCGTCGTACGGCAGCAGGGAGCCGTCGGCCAGGCGTACCGTACGGTCCGTCACGTCCAGCCCGGTCGCCGCCACCCCGAGCCGCAACTCCAGTTCCAGGGCATCCAGTTCGGTCGGCGCCCGCAGCACCGCCCGGTCCGGCGCCCACTCGGCCGACAGCACCTGCTTGGACAGCGGCGGTCTGTCGTACGGCGGGTGCAGCTCGTCGCCGACCAGGGTGAGCGTGCCGTCGTAGCCCTCGCGGCGGAGCGTCTCGACCGCCGCGAGTCCCGCGGCCGAGGCTCCGATGACCACGATCCGGTTCATCGCTCCACCAGTCGGATCGCGGCGGCGGGGCAGACCGCCACGGCCTCGCGGACGTCGTCGAGGCTCTCCTCGGCGGGTTCCGCCTCCAGCACGAAGGCGATCCCGTCCTCGTCCCGCTGGTCGAAGACCTCGGGGGCGGCGAGCACGCACTGCCCGGATGCGACGCACTTCGGTTCGTCCAGTTCGACATGCATGGCGTTCTCCTTGCTGAGCTTGCTTCTCGTGGGGGCCGGTCCTGCTTCTTGGGGGGCTGTTCCTGCTTCTCGCGGGGCGGGTTACCAGGCGACCGGGAGTTCGTGGACTCCGTACACGCCGCCGTTGTGCTTGAAGGGCAGGTCGGCGAGGTCGGCGGCGAGCCTGAGGGTGGGGATGCGGCGGTAGAGCGTGCCGTAGACCACCTGGAGCTCCATCCGGGCCAGCGGCTGGCCCAGGCACTGGTGGACGCCGAAGCCGAAGGCGACATGGCGGCGGGCGTCGCGGCTCAGGTCGAGGCGGTCCGGGTCCGGGAAGGCCTCGGGGTCGCGGTTGGCGATGTCGCCGGCCAGGATCACGCCCTCGCCCGCCCTGATCACCTGTCCGGCGACCTCGATGTCCGCGAGGACCGCGCGGCGCCGGCCGCTGTGCACGATGCTCAGGTAGCGCAGCAGCTCCTCGACCGCACCGGCGATCAGCTTCGGGTCGTCGCTGTCGCGCAGCAGGGCGAGCTGCTCGGGGTGTTCGAGCAGGGCGAGGGTACCGAGGCTGATCATGTTGGCGGTGGTCTCGTGCCCCGCGAGCAGCAGCAGGACACCCATCTGCGCGGCGTCCAGCCGGGTCAGCTCACCGGCCTCGACGCGGGCTACCAGGCCGGAGAACAGGTCCTCGGCGGGATGCTTCATCTTCTCGCCCATCAGCCGGTCGAGGTACTCGACCAGCCTGCCGTGTGCCGCCGTCCGGTCCTCGACGGCCGTGTCCCGGGTGATGAGGAGCTTGCTGTTCGCCTGGAAGAAGTCGTGGTCGTCGTAGGGCACCCCGAGCAGGGCGCAGATCACCAGCGAGGGCACCGGCAGCGCGAAGGCCTCGACCAGGTCGACGGGGCTGGGGCCGGCCAGCATGTCGTCGATCAGTTCGTCGACGATCCGCTGTACGGCGGGCCGCATGGCGTCGACGCGCTTGACCGCGAACGGTGCGGTGACCATGCGCCGCAGCCGGGCGTGCTCGGGGTCGTCCATCATGATGAAGCTGATGTTGTTCTTGCCGTTGCTGGGTGCCTGGAGCGGGTATCCGGGACGGTCGGGCTCGGCGCTGACCCTCGGGTCGAGCAGCATGGCCCGCTGGTCGGCGTACCGGGTGACCAGCCAGTAGTCCTTGCCGTCCCAGAGCCGGACCCTGGCGAGGGGGCCCGCCTCCTGGGCGGCCTGCAGCGCCGGGGGCGGGTCGAAGGGGCAGCGCATGGACCGGGGCATCGGGAAGTCGGGCGTCTGCGCGGAGGCTCCGGGTGCTGAGCCGGTCAGGGTGTCGGCCATCTGTGTCTCCTCGAGGGGGCTCCGCTCGGTGCGGAGCGCCGGGACGGTGGGTACGAGGCCTCAATGAGCACATGCAAACAGGTGAGGCTGTCCGCTTCCGGTCAGTTCCCTGACATCGAGCTGACGTGGGCCAGGTCACATGGCGCCGATGTCGCGGTGTCGCGTGCGGCAGGAAGGGCCACCACAACTCCATTAGAAATGTGGAACGTTGAGGCGGAGGAACACGTCACGCGGCCCCCCGGCCGGTTGGCGCTCCGCCGCCCTGGTGCCGTCACCCGGCAGAGGACAGAAGGCGTGCTTCGGTTTGCTCCCGGATTCCATCGCGAAGGACTCACGCGTCCCGCGGAGTCTCCCCCAGCCAGTAGCCGAAGCCCCGCCGGGTGTGGATGAGCGCGGGCCCGTGCGGGTCCACCTTGCGGCGGAGCCGGGAGACCAGCTGCTCGATGGCGTTGTCGCCCCGGAACTCGCCCCAGACGTACCGGCCGATCTGCTCCTTGGACAGCACTCTGTGGGCGTTGACGAGAAGGTGGCGCAGCAGCCGGTACTCGGCGGGCGTGAGGTCGAGGGCGCGGCCTCCCCGGCGGGCCCGGCAGGTGCTGTCGTCCAGGACCAGGTCGGCGTGGTCCAGCGTGCTCCCGAGCCGGCCGCCGTCGCCGGCGTCCCGGAGCAGCACCTTCAGCCGGGCCAGGACTTCGGCGATCCGGAAGGGCTTGGTGACGTAGTCCCGCTCGCCGGCGCCGATCTCGGGCAACAGGCGGGCCAGGGAGTCGCCGGCGGCGAGCAGGAGGACGGGCGGCCGGTAGGCCGGCCTGAACCGCCCCTGGGCCAGGTCGTCCATGCCGGGCAGCTCGGCGTCGATGACGACCAGGTCGAACCGGTGCGCCGCGAGCCGCCGCGCCACTTCGACCCCGCTGCCGGCGGCTCCGGTCCGGTAGCCCGCCAGCTCCAGGGTGGTGGCGAGGAGATCGGCGGTGTCCGGGTCACCCACGGCGACCAGAAGCCGCTGTCCACTGCCGCGGGCCAGCGGTGGGGGTGACGGAGAGCTGCCGTACATGGGATGACCCATTCGTTCGAGGCTCGGGCAATTCGCTTGCTTGACTCAAGTAAGCCACATGTGCTTGCCTAACTCAAGTAATCGGGGCGCCATTGAGCGGAGGCCGCCCCGGGGGTCTGCCCCGGCGGACAGGCCCTGGCACCGGACCCGTGGGGACGGGGACCGGCGCAGCCCTCGGGCCTGAACGCCGGCCCACTCCCCCGGCCCGGCGCCGGCCCGAGGGCACCTCCCCGGCCGCACCACCACCGGACGAGCCGAAACGCTCGCCCGCGTCAGCACCTCCAGAGAGCGAGTCACCCCATGGCCACGATGAAGTCCGTACAGACCGGTGGCGTCGGCAGGATCGAGGTGGTGGACGTCGAGCGTCCGGTCCCCGGTCCGAAGGACGTGCTGCTGAGGATGCGCGCGGGCGGCATCTGCGGCACCGACGTCACCTTCCTGCACATGGGCGGCATGCCCGCCCGCGCCCACCTGGGCGGCGAACTGGTCCCGATCGCCCTGGGTCACGAGCCGGCCGGCGAGGTCGTCGAGGCCGGCGCCGAGGTCACGGGGCTGAAGGTGGGAGACCGGGTGGTGGTGAACCCGCAGGACGCACCCACCGGGATCATCGGCTGCGGCGGCCGGTACGGCGCCCTCGGCGAGTACCTGCTGATCGAGAACGCCGAGGTCGGCCGGAGTGTCGCGGTGTTCCCCGACACCGTGCCCTTCGAGGTCGCCGCCCTGAACGAGCCGATGGCCGTGTCCCGGCACGCCGTCAACCGCTCGCAGGCCACCCCGGACGACAAGGTGGTCGTCTTCGGGGCAGGGCCGATCGGCCTCGGCGCGGCGATCTGGCTGAAGCTGCGAGGCGTCCGGCACGTGGTCGTCGCCGACGTCATCCCGGCCCGGCTGGAGAAGGCGCTGGCCGTGGGCGCGGACGCCGTGATCGACTCGGCGGAGGAGGACGTCACCGCGCGGCTGACCGAACTGCACGGCCGGAGTGCCAACGCGCTGGGCCAGCCCCGCCCCGGCACCGACATCTTCATCGACGCGGCCGGCGCCCCGGCCGTCTTCGACACCGTGGTGGCCAACGCCCGGTGGCACGCCAGGCTGGTGATGGTCGCCGTACAGAAGAAGGGCGAGATCGACCTCGGCGGCACGCTGCGCAGCGAGCTGACCCTGGTCGCCTCGCAGGGCTACCCGACGGAGATATTCGAGGTCACGCCCGAACTGGTCGAGCACCACGAGCGGTTCGCGAAGCTGATCAGCCACCGCGTCCCGTTCGCCGACGTCCACCGTGCCTTCGAGCTGGCGCTGACGCCGGGGGCGGCGGAGAAGGTCGTCGTCACCTTCGACGCGTAGCCGCAGTCACCTTCGACGCACCGCCGAGACGGGCGCCAGCCACAGCCCGAGGAGCGCGTCGGTGAGCCCGGTGGCCGCGTCGCTCCAGGTGGCACGCGGGGTGGCGGTGCCCTCGGCGAGGGCGCGCTCCCGCTCGGCGCAGGTGTGCAGGATCAACGTCCGTGCCATCAGGCCCCGTTCGGCGCGGACCTCGGCCGGAAGTTCCGGCAGCCGCCGGTTCAGCGCCTCGACGGCCTGGCGCAGCGACGGCGAGCTCAGGGACTCCTCGACCATGATGTCGTAGAGGGCGGGGTCGGTCATGACCTGGGCGCAGAAGCGGGCGTACCAGGTGGGGCTGCCCAGGCTCGCGAGGTGTTCGGTGACCGGGCGGACCAGGCAGTCCACCCGGTCGCGGATGTCGTCGGAGTCGCCGGTCTCGGCCAGCAGGCGGACCCGGATCTCCTCGATCCGGCGGAAGTGCCGGGCGGCGACGGCGCGGACCAGGTCGGCCTTGGTGCCGAAGTGGTAGCCGACGGCGGCGTTGTTGCCCTGGCCGGCGGCCTCGCTGACCTGGCGGTTGGAGACGGCGTACACGCCCTGTTCGGCGAAGAGCCGCTCCGCCGCGTCCAGGATGGCCTCCCGCGTCGCGCCGGCCTGGTCCGCCCGCGCCGTCCTGCCCGCCATGCCCACCACCGCTCCGGGACCGGCCACCACCCGGTCCGGCGGTCCCGCGAGCCGCACCGGGGCCCCGCCCGAAGCGGCGAGGTCCAGCCGAAGAAGCCTACGCGGCAGGGCCGCGGAGTGCGGAAACACCCTGCCAGTACGCTAAGTCAAGCGACTGACTTAAACAGGGCCCCAGTGCCCCAGTCGCGCCATGTCCCGCCTATGGAGGACCAGTTCATGTCCGAAGCCCCTGTCCAGACCGCCGGTTCCGCGCGACCGGCACAACCGAAGCCGAACGCGGTGGTGGCGGTGCTGGCCCTGTCCGGTGTCACCGTCTCCCTGATGCAGACCCTGGTGATCCCGATCGTCCCGGAGCTGCCGAAGTACCTGAACGCCTCCGCGTCCAACGCTGCCTGGGCGGTGACGGCGACCCTGCTCGCCGCCGCCGTGGCCACCCCCGTGGCCGGCCGCCTCGGCGACATGCTCGGCAAGCGGCTGATGCTGCTGGTCAGCCTGGTGCTGCTGGTCTCCGGCTCGGTGGTTGCCGCGCTGAGCGACACGCTGGTCCCGATGATCGTCGGCCGTACCCTCCAGGGCCTCGCGGCCGCCGTGGTCCCGCTCGGCATCAGCATCATGCGCGACGAGCTGCCGGCGGAGCGCCTCGCCGGCTCGACGGCGCTGATGAGTGCCTCGCTGGGCGTCGGCGGCGCGCTCGGCCTGCCGGCCGCGGCGTTCATCGCGGACCACTACGACTGGCATGTGCTGTTCTGGACCTCCGCCGTCCTCGGTGTCGTCGCGTTCGCGCTGGTCATGCTGCTGGTGCCGGAGTCCAGGGTGCGCTCGGGCGGGCGCTTCGACGCGGTCGGCGCGCTGGGCCTCGCGGTCGGCCTGGTCTCGCTGCTGCTCGCCGTCTCCAAGGGCGCCGACTGGGGCTGGGCGAGCGGCACCACGCTCGGCCTGTTCGCGCTGGCGGTGGTCGTGCTGCTCGCCTGGGGCTTCTTCGAACTGCGCACCGCCCGGCCGCTGGTCGACCTGCGCACCACCGTCCGCCGGCAGGTGCTGTTCACCAACCTCGCCTCGATCGCCTTCGGCTTCTCGATGTTCGCGATGTCCCTGGTGCTTCCGCAGCTGCTCCAGCTGCCGACCCAGACGGGCTACGGCCTGGGCAGGTCGATGCTTACGGTCGGTCTGGTGATGGCACCGCAGGGCCTGGTCATGATGGCCTTCGCCCCGCTCTCGGCCGCCATCACCAAGGCCAGGGGGCCGAAGGTCACGCTCATGGTCGGCGCGGTGATCGTCGCCGCGGGCTACGGCCTCAACATCGCCCTGATGTCCGAGGTCTGGCACCTCATCCTGGTCTCCTGCATCATCGGCGCCGGTGTCGGCTTCGCGTACGGCGCGATGCCCGCCCTCATCATGGGCGCGGTCCCGGCGTCGGAGACGGCCGCCGCGAACAGCCTCAACACGCTGATGCGGTCCATCGGCACCTCGGTGGCCAGCGCCGTCGCCGGGGTGATCCTGGCCCAGCTGACCATCAGCCTCGGCGGCACCACGCTGCCCTCCGAGAACGGCTTCAAGGTGGTCATGGCGATCGGCGCGGGCGCGGCCGTCCTGGCCTTCGTCCTCGCCTCCTTCCTGCCGGGCCGCCGCCCCGCGGACACGGAGCCCGCTCCGGCCCCGGCAGCGCCCACGGCCGAGTCCGTGCACTGAGCCGCGGACGATGATCGGAGGGCGGGGCGGGCCCTGCCTCGGGGGGGACGGCCCGCCCCGCCCACCTGGTCACGGGCCGGGATCACAGGAGACCGACCGGATGGACGCCTGTTCGGGGGAACCGGGTCCGCAAGGCGCGTGCGGCGGCCGTGCCGGGTCACATCTCCTGCGTGACCGCCCTCCCCGTGATCCCGCCCATGCTCGCCACTCCCGGCCGCCTGCCGCCCGCCGCCCAGGACGACCGGTGGGCCTACGAGACGAAGCAGGACGGCCAGCGGGCGGTCCTCTACCTGCCCGGCGACGGCAGCCTGCTGCTGCGCGCCCGGTCCGGCGAGGAGATCACCGGCGCCTACCCCGAGCTGCGCCCGCTGGCGAAGGCCCTGGGCCGGACCCCGGCGGTCCTCGACGGCGAGGTGCTGGCCGTCGACGAACACGGGCGCGCCGACTTCCAGTTGCTGCAGAGCCGGATGGGCCTGGCCCACGCCCCGGCCCGGGCGGCCCGGATGGCGGCCCGGATCCCGGTCCACCTGGTGCTGTTCGACGCGCTGCTGCTGTCGGACCCGCTGCTCACCATGGCGTACGCGGACCGCCGGGCGCGCCTGGAGTCCCTCTCCCTGGAGGGGCCGCACTGGTCGACGCCGAGAGCCGTCGTGGGCCACGGCGCGGAGGCGCTGCGGGCGACCCGGGAGCACGGTCTGGAGGGCGTGGTCTGCAAGCGGCTCGACTCGGTGTACGAGCCGGGGGTGCGGTCCCGCGCCTGGATCAAGATCCGGAACCTGCGCGCCGAGGACGTGATCGTCGGCGGCTGGCTGCCGGGCAAGGGGCGGCTGACCGGGCTGCCCGGCGCGGTGCTGGTCGGCCAGCGCTCCGCCGACGGGCGGCTGCGGTACGTCGGCGGCGTGGGCACCGGCTGGAGTGCGGCGGAGCGGGCGGAACTGGCCGCGCTGCTGCGGGCGGCCGGGACCGACGCGTGCCCGTTCGAGCCGGTGCCGCCGGTCCCGGGCGCCCGCTGGGTGGTGCCCCGGCTGGTCGGCGAGGTCAGCTACAGCACCCGCACCCGGGCCGGACTGCTGCGCCAGCCGTCCTGGCTCCGGCTCCGCCCGGACCTCGCGCCGGAGGAGTCGGCGGCGGACCTGCCCGAGGACCTGCCGTAGGACCTGCAGCACCACCTGCCGGAGGACCTGCAGCAGCATCTGCCGCAGGACACGGGCCGACCGCCGGGCGGTCCGCGAACGCGGACCGGACCGGGGGGCGGCCGACAGGATGTCGGAATCGGGGGCCGGCGGGAAGGTCTATCGTGTCCCCATGCCGGTACCCGAGTTGATCCGTATCGTCTCCCGCGACTCGCCGATGGCGCTCGCTCAGGTGGCCCGCGTCCGGGCCGAGTTGGCCGCGCTGTACCCGCAGGTGCGCACCGAGGTCGTACCGGTGAAGACGACCGGCGACAAGTGGCTGGGCGACCTGTCCCTGGTGGAGGGCAAGGGGGCGTTCACCAAGGAGGTGGACGCCGCGCTGCTGGCCGGCGAGGCCGATCTCGCCGTGCACTGTGTGAAGGACGTGCCCGCGGACCGGCCGCTGCCCGCCGGGACGGTGTTCGCGGCGTTCCTGAAGCGGGACGACATCCGCGACGCCCTCGTCCACCCGGGCGGGCTGCCCCTGGACGAGCTGCCGCCGGGCACCCGGATCGGCACCTCCGCGGTCCGCCGGGCCGCCCAGCTGGCGGCCACCCATCCGCACCTGGAGTGCGTGCCCTTCCGGGGCAACGTCAACCGGCGGCTGGAGAAGCTCGCCGCCGGTGAGGCCGACGCACTGCTGGTGGCGATGTCGGGACTGGAGCGGATCGGCCGCACGGACGTGATCACCGAGGTGCTGGACCCGGAGGCGATGATGCCGCCCATCGGCGCGGGCATCCTCGCCCTGCAGTGCCGGGAGGGCGACTCCGACCTGATCGACGTGGTGAGCGGGCTCGGTGACCCGGCCACCTACCGGGAGGCCACCGCCGAGCGGATGTTCCTGCACGTGCTGCAGGGCCACTGCAACAGCCCGATCGCGGGCTACGCCCGGGTCGACGGCGGCGGTGAACTGTCGCTGCGTGCCTGCGTGTTCACCCCGGACGGCAAGACCCGGCTGAACGCCCACGAGTGGGCGGGCCGTCTCGACCCGGCCACCCTCGGCACGTCGGTCGCGGTGGCGCTGCTGCGGCAGGGGGCGCGGGAGATCATCGACGGTATCCCCCACTAGGCGCTCCGCTGGTAGCGCCGGGCACGTGTCGTTGTTCGGCTGCGGCGCCTTGGGGGCTGGTCGTGCAGTTCCTCCCCCAGCCTTCGGCCGGGGGTACCCCCAGCGCCCCCGAAAGGGCGCGTTGTCCTCAGGGAGCAGTAGGGCCGGGCTCTGTCTGGTCCTTGAGGAAGGCGGTCACCTGGTGGGCCAGGCCGCCGGTGGACTGGCAGGCCGTGGGAGTGGTCGATTCGAGTACGCCGATACCGCCCGCCCACAGGCGGCGCTCCGTCCACTCCTCGTCGACGCGCAGGTGGACCTGGATGTCCACCTGGGTCAGGGCGGCCTCCGGGGCGGCGGCGTAGAGGACTGCGGTCGCGCGGCGCAGCGGGTAGACGTCGAAGCCCTCGATGAACTGGGAGTTGCGCCAGTCGATGAACGCGCCCTCGCCGTCTGGGCCGACCCGGACGTCGATCTGGCCGTCCTCAAGCTGCACGCCGAAGTGAGCGGAGCCGCGGTTCTCAATGGTCACCCGGGCACTGAAGTACGTCAGCCCGGCTGCGGCGTCGTCCCGGCCGCGCGGCGGCTCGGACTCCTCCAGGCGGTGGACGCGGACCCGCAGACCGGCATGCTCGTCGTACTCGTGCCAGTCCCCGACCACGTTCGGCTCGTACACAGTGCCCCTCTCGACCCCCGCTGTTTATCTGTGCGCTCAGCGCACTGTCAAATGAGTGGAATGCGCTGTGGCCAGGGGGTTCGCCCGCTTTGATCGCTGATCAAGCGTTGCGCAGCGGTTATCCCGCCCCGGGAGTCCGGGGCGGGTCGCGGACGCGTGCCGCACATCACGTCGGTGTACCCGGCACCGTGGCCGGCTCAGCGGGCCAGGCGGCCGAGCAGCGAGGAGGCCGCGGTGATGCCGAGGGCGGCGGCGACCGCCAGCACGGCGAAGTCGAGGCCGAGGTGGGCCGGAGTGCCGAGCAGCAGGCCGCGCAGGGCGTCGACCTGGTAGCTCAGCGGGTTGATCTTGCTGACCACCTGGAGCCAGCCCGGCATGATCGCCAGGGGGTAGAGGGCGTTGGAGCCGAAGAACAGCGGCATGGTGATCGCCTGGCCGATGCCCATCAGCCGGTCGCGGCTGAGGACGATGCCGGCGATGCTCATCGACAGGCAGGAGAAGAAGGCCGAGGCCAGGACGACGGCCAGGGCGACGCCGAGGAGCTTCAGCGGGTTCCAGGTGAGGGAGACGCCGAGGATCGCGGCGATGACGATCACCACGACGGCCTGGATCAGGGACTTCACGCCGGCCGCGAAGGCCTTGCCGGTGATGAGCGCCGAGCGGGGGGTGGGGGTGACGAGGAGCTTGTTGAGGATGCCCGCGTCGCGCTCCCAGATGATCTGGATGCCGTAGAAGATCGCGATGAACATCGCGGACTGGGCGATGATGCCGGGCGCGAGGTAGTCGATGTAGGGGATGCCGCCGGTGGGTATCGCCCGTATCCGGGTGAAGGTCTGGCCGAAGATCAGCAGCCAGAGGGCGGGCTGGATCGCACGGGTGTAGAGCTCGGTGCGGTCGTGGCGGAGCTTCTGCAGCTCCACAGCGCACATGGCGACCACCCGGGCGGGCAGCAGCCGCCAGCCGGAGCGCGGCTGGGGCGGGGTCAGGAGCAGGGACGTGCCCTTGCGCTCAGCCGACACGGTTCGCGGTGCGGCGGGTGCTTCGGACATCGCGGAAACCTCCTGACTGGTCGTCGAGGCCGCTGCCGGCCACGTCGCGGAAGACGTCTTCGAGGGTGGGCAGGGCGTCGGTGCCCCGGCGTTCGGCGAGGCCGCGCCTGAGTTCGGCGGGGGTGCCGAGAGCACGGATGCGGCCGCGGTGCATCAGGCCGACCCGGTCGCAGTGCTGGTCGGCCTCGTCCATGTAGTGGGTGGTGACCAGGACGGTCATGCCGGTCGCCGCGCGCACGGAGTTGATCTGGTCCCACACGCTGGTACGGGCGATCGGGTCGAGGCCGATGGTCGGTTCGTCCAGGATCAGCAACCGGGGCGCGCTGACCAGGGCCTGGGCCAGTTCGAGACGGCGGACCATGCCGCCGGAGTAGGTGCCGGCGAGCCGGTCGGCGGCGTCGGTGAGGTCGACGGCCGCGAGCGCCTCGGCGACCCGCGGGGCCCGCTCGCGCCGGGGGACGTCGAAGACGCGGGCGAACAGCTCCACGTTCTCGCGTCCGGTGAGCCCGCTGTCGGCGGACAGCTGCTGCGGGACGTACCCGAGCAGCCGCCGTACGGCCATCCGCTCCCGGCCCGTGTCGTGGCCGAAGACGCGGACCATCCCGGCGGGGACGGGCAGGAGGGTGGTGATGCAGCGGATGGCGGTGGTCTTGCCGGCGCCGTTGGGACCCAGCAGGCCGAAGACCTCGCCCTCGCCGACGCTGAGGTCGAGCCCGTCGACGGCCTTGGTCTCCCCGAAGGAGTAGGAGAGTCCGGTGCAGGCGACTGCGGCGGTGTCCGTTGTCATGATTCCCCGGTCTCCTCGTGCAGAGTGTCGGCCAGCCTGCGCAGCGCGGGAAGCGCCGCCCTGAGCGCCTCCTGGTCCGCCTCGTCCAGCCGGGTGACATGACCGGCGACGAGTTCCGCGCGGCGGCGGTGCCAGTCGGCGAGTCGCTTCTCGGCGTCGTCGGTGAGCAGCAGCCGGGCGGCCCGGCGGTCGGCCGGGTCGGTCTCCCGGCGCATGAAGCCGTCCTTGACGAGCTGGTTGACCAGGGTCGACACCGAGTTGCTCGCCAGGTACAGCTCCTTGGCGGCGTCCGAGATGCCGATCCCGGGCCGGGACTCGACCAGGCGCAGCAGCTCCACCTCCGCGCCGCGCAGCCGCGGCCGGGTGAGCCCGCGGCGCAGTCTGCGGCGGATCAGCCGCTGGATGCCGACCAACGCGTCGGCGAGTTCTTCGGGAAAGGTCTCCGATTCCACACCCCGAAGATTACCTCTGCTACAGAGGTATCTCTCCCAAGGAACGGTCAAGGCAAGACCCCACGGAAAGACCATTCGTAAAATGAGAGCTTTATGAGCTTTCTGCCCGAATTGTTTTGCTATACGCCGTTCGGGGCATCCCTAGCACAGTGCTTCGGACCGGAGGCACGTGCGTGGGAGCCGGATTCCGCCGGCCGCCCCCGTGTCCTTCTCCAGGGTCCGAGCGCGTTCCTCCCACGGTGTCCGTCCACCAGCACCCGCCGAGGGAGGTGCGCATGATGCGTACCGCCTGCACACCGAGGCCCCATCCGCACGACGACGCCCCGGACACGGCCCGGGCCTTCGTACGGCTGGCCGAACTGCCCGAGGGTCCGGAGCGCCGGGCGCTGCGGGACGAACTGGTCGAGCTGTGGCTGCCCATGGCCGAGCGGATCGCCGTACGGTTCCGCGGCCGGGGGGAGACCCTGGAGGATCTCTACCAGGTCGCCGCGCTGGGGCTGGTGAAGGCCGTCGACCACTATGATCCGGCGCGCGGCCGGGCCTTCGAGGCGTACGCCGTGCCCACCGTCACCGGCGAGATCAAGCGCCACTTCCGGGACCACATGTGGACCCTGCACGTGCCGCGCCGGGTCCAGGAGCTGCGCAACCGGGTCCGGAGCGCCCTCAAGGAGCTGGACCAGACCACCCCCGGGCGCCCGCCCACCGTGGCCGAGGTCGCCGCCCTGGCCCAGCTCACCGAGGAAGAGGTGCGGGCCGGGATGGAGGCCCTGGAGTGCTACTCGGCGCTGTCGCTGGACGCCGAGGTGCCCGGCGGCGACGGCTACGCGCTCGGCGACACCCTGGGCGCCCTGGATCCCGGCTACGACCTGATCGTCGACCGCGCGGCCGCGGAACCCTGCCTCCAGGGCCTGCCCGAGCGCGACCGGCTCATCCTCTACCTGCGGTTCTTCTGCGGTATGACGCAGAGCCGGATCGCCGAACAGCTGGGCATCTCGCAGATGCATGTGTCCCGCCTGCTCAGCGCCTGCTTCGACCGCCTGCGCGAGGAGCTGCTGGCCGAGGCCGGCTGAGGGTTCACCCGACGGGCGGTGCGCCGGGGATCTGCGTGGGCCCGTACCGTTCAATGGCCTCCGCCAGCTCCACGCGGATCTCGGTGGGAATGTCGCCGGTGCGCCCCCAGACCAGGATCAGGTCGGCGACGTTGCGCAGCTTGATGTTGGTGTGCTGGGAGACCTCCTTGAGCACCTCCCATCCCTCGTCGGGCGTCACCCGGCCGATCGCGACGACCATCCCGATGGCCTGGTCCACCACGGCATGGGAGGCGACGGCCTCCTTGAGCTGGTCGACCTCGGCCTCCAGGCGGAAGATCCGGTCCGGCTCGCTCTCTCCCATCCATCCATCGTGTCACCCGTCTGGCTCGGCGCCACCGGGGTACTCGGCAGGCATTTCCGCCGCTTCCGGTTGGAGACTGGTGGCAGACCGGTCGCCCCGCCGGCCCCGACACCAGGACGCGAGTGCCATGAACGACGACACGCCTCCCCCCGGACCCGCGCAGACCGGATCCGCGCCGAAGAAGCGGCCGGTGGTCTCCACGCACTCGGTCTTCGGCGCCCCGTGCTGGGTGAGCCTGACCAGCCGCGACCTGCAGACGACCGAGGACTTCTACAGCGCCGTGCTCGGCTGGCGATGGCGCAGCGTCAGGCTCGGCGACCACTTCCGGATCGCGCTGGCGGACGGGGTGCCGGTGGCGGGCATCGCCGCGGTCGCCGCGATGTGGCAGATGGCGGTGGCCTGGACGCCGTACTTCGCGGTGCCCGACGCGGACGAGGCGGTGGCCAGGGCCCGGGAGCGCGGCGGCACCCCGGCGGTGGGGCCGCTGTCCTTCCCGCCCGGCCGGGCGGCGCTGATCGCCGACCGGGACGGGGCGGTCTTCGGCATCTGGGAGGGGGAACTGGTCGCCAACTGGGAGACCTGGCGGCAGGCCGCGCCGACCTTCATCCGCCTGCACACCCGCAACGCCTTCGACGCGGCGATCTTCTACGGCGAGGTCCTCGGCTGGGCCTCGGACAAACCGGGCTGCTGCGAGGTCGAGTACGAGGGCGGCGAGGTGGTGCTGCGCAGCCGCGGTGAGGCCGTGGCCCGTATCGACTCGGGAGCGGTGGAGGCGGCCCCCGATCCGTCGGTACGGCCGCACTGGCAGATCCACTTCGCGGTGACCGACGTGGCGGCGTGCGCCCGGATCGCCGAGAAACACGGTGGCAGTGTGCTGAGCGAGGGGGACACCGAGGCGATCCTGCGGGATCCGGACGGTGCGCAGTTCACAGTGACGACGGCCCGCGGAGCGCGGTAGCCGGTGCCGGGTGCGACGTGGTGGCTCGCCGTGGTGGTCCGGTGCGGGTGCGTCGTGGCTGGTCGGGGGGGGGGGGGGGGGGGGGGGGGGGGGGGGGGGGGGGGGGGGGGGGGGGGGGGGGGGGGGAGGGGGGGGGGAGGAAAAACG
>NZ_JBVJNZ010000014.1:302255-306412 GCF_055583445.1 Streptomyces sp. NPDC104761
GCAGCCGGTGCCGGGTACAACGTGGTGACCCGCCGTGGTGGTCGGGTGCGGGGGCGTCGTGGCTGTTCGCG
This sequence comes from Streptomyces sp. NPDC104761, assembly GCF_055583445.1. Lineage (NCBI taxonomy): Bacteria > Bacillati > Actinomycetota > Actinomycetes > Kitasatosporales > Streptomycetaceae > Streptomyces > Streptomyces sp. NPDC104761. The sequence goes on from NZ_JBVJNZ010000014.1 coordinate 302,327, forward strand.
CAGTTCCCCGCGCCCCCACAAGCTTCTGGGGGCGCGGGGAACTGCGCGAGCAACCTCCGGGTACCCGCAGCCGAATGACTACCGCGACGGCCGCGACAGCACGACCAGACTCCGTGCCTCCACGCGCAGCCTGGTGCCCGCCTTCCGTTCGCGTTCGTCCGGCACCCCCTCCGGGTCGGCCGTGTCGATGAGGGTCGTCCAGCGCTCGCCGTAGGAGTCGTCGGGCAGCCGGAAGTCCACCGGCTCCCAGTGGCTGTTGAGGAGCAGCAGGAACGAGTCGTCGATCAGCCGCCGCCCGTAGGGGTCGCGTTCGGCGATGGCGTCACCGTTGAGGAAGACGCCGACCGAGTGCGCGTCGGGCCGCTGCCAGTCCCGGTCGGTCATCTCGCGGGCGTCCGGCAGCAGCCACACCAGGTCCGGCAGCGGCTGCCCGGGACGCGTGGCCGTCTCGCCGAGGAAGAACCGCCGCCGGCGCAGAACCGGGTGGGCGGCACGCAGGCCGATGACGTACCGGGTGAACTCGGTGAGGTTCTGCTGTTCCTCGGTCAGTTCCCAGTCGATCCAGGAGACTTCGTTGTCCTGGCAGTAGGCGTTGTTGTTGCCACCCTGGGTGCGGCCGAGTTCGTCGCCGTGGCTGAGCATCGGGATGCCCTGGGACAGCAGCAGGGTGGCGAGCAGGTTGCGCTGCTGGCGGGCCCGCAGTTCCAGCACGGCCGGGTCGGTGGTCTCGCCCTCCGCCCCGCAGTTCCAGGACCGGTTGTGGCTCTCGCCGTCCCGGTTGCCCTCGCCGTTGGCCTGGTTGTGCTTGTCGTTGTACGACACCAGGTCGCGCAGCGTGAAACCGTCGTGCGCGGTGACGAAGTTGACGCTCGCCCGCGGCCGCCGCCTGCTGGCCTGGTACAGGTCGGAGGAGCCGGTGAGCCGGGAGGCGAACTCGCCCAGCGAGCCCGGCTCGGCCCGCCAGAAGTCCCGTACGGCGTCCCGGTAGCGGCCGTTCCACTCCGACCACAGCTGCGGGAAGTTGCCGACCTGGTAGCCGCCCTCGCCCAGGTCCCACGGCTCGGCGATGAGCTTGACCCTGCTGATCACCGGGTCCTGCTGGATCAGGTCGAAGAACGCCGAGAGCCGGTCCACTTCGTGGAACTGCCTCGCCAGGGTGGCCGCGAGGTCGAAGCGGAAGCCGTCGACGTGCATCTCGGTCACCCAGTACCGCAGCGAGTCCATGATCAGCTGGAGCACGTAGGGGTGCCGCATCAGCAGGCTGTTCCCGGTGCCGGTGGTGTCGTAGTAGTGCGCCCAGTCGCCGTCGACCAGCCGGTAGTAGGAGGCGTTGTCGATGCCCCGGAAGGACAGGGTGGGGCCCATCTCGTTGCCCTCGGCGGTGTGGTTGTAGACCACGTCGAGGATCACTTCGAGGCCGGCCGCGTGCAGCGCCTTCACCATCGCCTTGAACTCGTTGACCTGCTGGCCCCGGCTGCCGAAGGCGCCGTAGGCGTTGTGCGGGGCGAAGTAGCCGATGGTGTTGTAGCCCCAGTAGTTGGACAGGCCCCGGTCCTGGAGCACTCCGTCCTGCACGAACTGGTGCACCGGCATCAGCTCGACCGCCGTGACACCGAGCGAGGTCAGGTGGTCGAGGACCGCCGGGTGCGCGAGACCGGCGTAACTGCCCCTGAGCCGTTCGGGCACCTCCGGATGGGTGAGGGTCAGGCCGCGGACGTGGGCCTCGTAGATCACCGAGTCGGAGTAGGGCCGGCGGGGCGGCCGGTCGTCGCCCCAGTCGAAGTAGGGGTCGGTGACCACGCCGAGCATCGAGTGCCCTGCGCTGTCGGCCGGGGAGGGGCCGCCTGGGGTGCGCTCGTAGAGGGAGGCGTGGTTGTCGATCTGGCCGTCTATCGCCTGCGCGTAGGGGTCCAGAAGCAGCTTCGCCGGGTTGCACCGGTGACCGAGCTCGGGGGCCCAGGGGCCGGTCACCCGGTACCCGTAGCGCTGGCCGGGCCCGACGCCGGGCAGGTACGCGTGCCACACGAAGCCGTCGACCTCGGTCATCGGCACCGCCGTCTCGGTGCCGGCGTCGTTCACCAGGACCAGTTCGACCCGCTCGGCGACCTCGCTGAACAGGGCGAAATTGGTGCCCTGCCCGTCGAAGGAGGCCCCCAACGGGTAGGGGTGCCCGCTCCACACGGGCACCCCTTTCCGGGACTTCCTCGCCGTCACCGGGCGCCCTCCAGGACGCCGCCGGCGGATGCGGCCAACTGGGTGACGGGAAGGGTGCGCGGCACCTTGAGGACCCGCCGCAGCCGGGGCGCGGGACCGGTCGGGACCAGCGGGACACGCTCCCCGGACCGGGCCCGCTGCGAGAACCAGATGATCTTGCTGCCGGTCTCCGAGGCGCAGCACCCCCAGCCGTCGCTGGTCGCGGCGAGGTGCGCCAGGCACCCGCGCAGATCCTGGTCGGGGCGGAGATCCCGGTCCTCGTCCCCGATCGCCGTGATGAGGTGCTGCCCGTTCCACCACATCTCGATGGACGTGTGTTTGTCCGTCGCGTGCTGGTCGATGGCGGTCAGCAGCAGTTCGGCACCGCGGCAGACGGGGTCCACGAGGTTGTCGAGATCCCAGTAACGCAGATGGGCGGCCAGTATGCGGCTGACCTGTCCCACCCGTTCCGGGCTGACCTCCACGTCGAGGTGGTAGTAGCAGGGCACTGCGGTCTTCATTGTCGCTTGCTCCTCACCCGCGAAGCTCTCGCTCCCCCTCACCCGTCCGGAAATCCGTTCCGGAAGCGCAGCGTGAGCGCTGATCGCTCCTGAGTCACCTTCACTGTGCGGGCGCTACGCCATTCGTGCAACACGAGAGGCACACGGGGCGGCCGGCGCCGGCCGAGGTGGTTGAAGTTCCAACAAGACGCTCGGTCATCGCCCGTGCACCATGAGTGAAAGCCTCGATTCGCCGTAACGGCTCCGTGCCCATCCGTGCCCGGACGCTCCCCCGATCCGGGGACACGTGCCCATTCGAGAGCGTCGGAAGGAAAGACACGGCCATGCTGCTACCCGCGAAGGCCGAGGTGGCCCGGCAGCTGCGGCGCTACCGGGCGTGGGAGCGCGTCATGCTCGCCTCGCCGCAGGACCGCGAAGTGCGGTCCACCTTCGAGGACTCGGGCTACACGCTGTGCGTGCTGATGGGCAAGCGCTGCGCCCGGGAGGCGGTGGACGCGGCCGAGCGCTACCTGCGCACCAGCCTCGTCACGTATGTGCGGGAACAGAGTGGGCGGCCCCAGCTGAGCGGGAAGGTCCGGCCGGGACCGCCGGCGGAGCGGCCTTCCGCGAGGCATTGATCCCGCAGGCGGACCCGCGGGAAGACACCGGTCTTCCGGCACACTACGGACCGCGGAGCCGGGCCCCGGGCCCGGCTCCGCGCACGGCGGAGGTGAGACCCATGAAGGCGACTGAGGCCATCGGCCGCGTTCCGGTGCGTGACGTCCGGCCGGCCGTGGAGTGCGGCAGGCGGCCGGTGAAGGCGGTCCCCGGCGAGACCTTCCAGGTCACCGCCACCGTCTTCCGCGAGGGGCACGACGCCGTCGGCGCCAATGTGGTGCTGTGCGATCCCGAGGGCCGGCCGGGCCCGTGGACGCCGATGCGGGAACTGGTCTCCGGCGCCGACCGCTGGGGCGCCGAGGTCACCCCGGACGCGACGGGCCGCTGGACGTACCGCGTGGAGGCCTGGAGCGCCCCGCTCGCCACCTGGCGGCAGCACGCCCGGGTGAAGATCCCGGCGGGCATCGACACGGGTCTGGTGCTGGAGGAGGGCGCCGAGCTCTACCGGCGGGCGGCCGCCGGAGTCCCGGACGGGCCCGGACGTGAGCGGGTGCTCGCGGCGGCCCGGGCCCTGGGCGACGACTCCCTCCCCGTGCACACGCGGCTGGCGAACGCCCTGGCCCCCGAGGTCGACGAGATCCTGGCGCGGTATCCGCTGCGGGAGTTGGTGACCGTCTCGCAGGCGCTGCCGTTGCTGGTGGAGCGTGAGCGGGCGCTGTTCGGGTCGTGGTACGAGTTCTTCCCGCGGTCGGAGGGGACGCCGGAGCGGCCGCAC
>NZ_JBVJNZ010000015.1:0-38546 GCF_055583445.1 Streptomyces sp. NPDC104761
ACGCCCGGTTACATTCCGAACCCGGAAGCTAAGCCTTACAGCGCCGATGGTACTGCAGGGGGGACCCTGTGGGAGAGTAGGACACCGCCGAACAATCTTTGGAGGACCCCTGGTCCCAGCGTTCAGCTGGGACCAGGGGTCCTTTTGTTTTTACAATGCTTGCGGTACCGAAGACAGGAGTCACCATGTCCACCAACTCTCCCGACGAGCGACCGGAGCGCGACCAGCGGCGACGGGACAGTGGTGACCGTGGTGACCGCGGCGAGCGTGGCGGGTACCGCGGAGACCGCAACGACCGTGGAGACCGCGGCGGTTACCCCCGCCGCGATGACCGTCGCGACGACAACCGGGGCGGTGGCTACGGCCGGCGTGACGACAACCGCGGTACCGGGTACGGCCGTCGGGACGATCGTCGCGGTGACGAGCGCCGCGACGACAACCGAAGTGGCGGATACGGCCGTCGCGACGACAATCGCGGTGGTGGCGGTTACGCACGGCGTGACGACAACCGTGGGTCCCGTCCGGCGTTCCAGCGTGACGATCGTGGTGGTGACCGGGGTGGCTACGGGCGTCGTGACGACCGGGATCGTGGTCCCCGCCGTGACGACCGTGGTGACCGTCCCGCTTTCCGCCGTGACGACCGCCGTGACGACCGACGCGACGATCGCCGTGACGACCGTGGCGGCTTCCGTCGCGATGACCGCCGTGACGACAGTCGCGGTGGTGGCGGCTACGGCCGGCGTGACGACAACCGTGGGTCCCGTCCGGGGTTCCAGCGTGACGATCGTGGTGGAGACCGGGGTGGCTACGGGCGTCGTGACGACCGGGATCGTGGTCCCCGTCGTGACGACCGTGGGGACCGTCCCGCTTTCCGTCGCGACGACCGACGCGATGACCGTGGGGACCGTCCCGCTTTCCGTCGCGACGACCGCCGCGATGACCGACGCGATGACCGTGGTGACCGTCCCGCTTTCCGTCGCGACGACCGCGACGACCGAGGCGGCTACGGCCGTCGTGACGACCGTCGTGACGACAGCCGCGGTGGCGGCGGCTACGTCCGTCGCGACGACACCCGCGGCGGCTTCCGAGGCCGTGACGACCGTCGTGACGACCGCGGCCGTGGCCCCCGTCGCGACGACAACCGTGGAGGCGGCGGGTACGGCCGCCGGGACGACAGCCGCGGTGGCGGCTACCGGGGCCGTGACGACCGGCGCGACGACCGCCGCGACGATCGCCGTGACGACCGGCGCGGTGGCGGCCGCTTCCGTGACGAGCGGGACCGCGACCGCGACCGCGAGCCGATCAAGCGGCTGCCCATCCCGGAGGACGTCACCGGCGAGGAGATCGACAAGGACGTACGGCAGGAGCTGCAGAGCCTGCCCAAGACGCTCGCGGACGACGTCGCCAGGAACCTGGTGATGGTCGCCCGGCTCATCGACGAGGACCCCGAGGGCGCCTACGGCTACTCCAGGGTGGCCCTTCGGCTGGCCTCCCGTGTCGCCGCCGTACGCGAGGCCGCCGGGTTCGCCGCGTACGCGAACCAGAAGTACGCCGAGGCGCTCGCCGAGTTCCGGGCCGCCCGGCGCATGACCGGCACCGTCGACCTGTGGCCGGTGATGGCCGACTGCGAGCGTGGGCTCGGGCGGCCGGAGAAGGCGCTGGACATGGCCGGCGCCCCCGAGGTGCACAAGCTGGACAAGGCCGGCCAGGTCGAGATGCGGCTCGTCGCGGCCGGTGCCCGGCGTGACATGGGGCAGCTGGACGCGGCCATCGTGACGCTGCAGAGCCCCGAGCTGGCCTCCAGCTCCGTGCAGCCGTGGACCGCGCGGCTGCGGTACGCCTACGCCGACGCCCTGCTTGCGGCCGGGCGAGCCGACGAGGCGCGGGAGTGGTTCGCCAAGGCCGTCGAGGCCGACCGGGACGGCAGCACGGACGCCTCCGACCGGCTGGCCGAGCTGGACGGGGTCGAGTTCGTCGACGCCCTGGACGAGGAGGAAGCCGACGAGGCCCCGGAGGAAGCCGACGAGGCCCCGGAGGGGGCCGAGGCCTCGGCCGGGCCTGACGCCGAGGCCGAGCCCGAGGCCGAGGCCGAGTCCGAGTCCGACGCCGAGCAGGACTGAGTTCGTCCGCCGGGTGATCGAGTGACGGAGAGAGGGCGGACCCCCGACCGGGGTCCGCCCTCTCTCCGTCAGACGTCGAGCGCCCGCAGTACCAGCCCCGACGCCGGCTTCGGGCCGAAGGACGTCGACTTGCGGGGCATCGTCACACCCTGGCGGGCCAGGTCGCGGACGACCTCCTCGCGCACCGGGTGCATGAGGACGGCCGTACCGCCGTCGCGTTCGGCCTTGGCGACCGTCGCCACCGTGTCGTGGATGTAGGCGATGTGCGCGGGCGAGTCCTCGGGGATGCGCCAGACGTGGTCGAGGAGCGTGGCGTGCAGGACGGTCGCGTCCAGGGTGCGCCAGGCGGCCGGACGGTCGTCCGGGATCGTACGGGCCAGGAGGTCCGGGTCCGGGCGGTCGATGAGATGGAAGGCGCCGTCGCCGGCCAGCAGGAACGCGTTGCCCTCGCAGACCGCGTCCGCCAGCGTTTCCTGGGCCGCGGCCAGGGGGAGGTCGAGGCGTCGTACCCGGAACAGGCCCTTGACGTGCTCCAGTGCTTCCGCGACCGGCAGGCCGTGCAGCAGGCGGTGGATGGCGCGGACGCGCAGCGGGTAGCGGGCCGTGTCGACGAGCAGCACCAGGCCGTAGTCCCAGGGGCTGGGCGAGGGGTGCTCCGCGCGTAGACGCAGGTAGGTGGCCCAGCGGTGGTGGCCGTCGGCGATCAGGGCCTGGCGGTGGGCCAGGTCGGACTGGACGAGGGCCAGCTCGTCGGGGTCGGTGATCGACCAGAGGCGGTGCCGGAAGCCGTCCTCCGTGGTGGTGGCGAGGAGCGGGGGGCGGGCGGCGACGGTTTCGATGATCTCGGCGGTCGTGCCGTTGCCCCGGTAGGTGAGCAGGAGCGGTTCGAGGTTGGCCGAGGTGGCACGCATCAGGGCCGCGCGGTCTGCGACGACCGGGGGCATGACCTCCTCGTGCGGCAGGACCACGCCCTCGGACGGCTCCGAGACCCGCAGGGCGCCGATGATTCCGCGCTGGAGCAGGCCGTTTCCGTCCTGCTGTTCGTAGACGTACAGGGCCGGTTCGGGATCCGCTGCGAGGATGCCCTCGGCCTGCCAGCGGTGGAGGGTGTCGGCCGCCTGTTCGGTGCCGGCGCTGGGGGTACCGGCCTGGGGGAGGATGAGGCGGACGATGTTGTGCGGGTCGGCGGACTGGAGGTGGTGTACGCCGTCGGGGCGCACGACGACGTCGTACGGCGGGGAGGTGACGGCGGCCAGGCTGCCGACCCGGTCCGGGTCGTAGCGAAGGCCTCGGAACGGGGTGAGTTCCAGGCCTCGGCGCTCCGTTGCTTCCGAGTGACCTGCAGTGTTCATCCCGGCATCGTACGTGTGTCAGTGGCGTGCGGGATGATCGACGGTGAAGGGCGGGCGGACGAAGAGTGACGAGGAGTGACGAGGAGCGATGGGGATGAGCCAGGGCGTCAGGACTGGTCCCGAGGGCAGCGGACAGGCCCTGAGCACGGCGTACGACACGGCGCTGCTCGATCTGGACGGGGTGGTGTACGCGGGCGGCAGCGCGATCGCGCACGCCGTGGAGTCGCTGGAGGTCGCCCGTGCGGGCGGCATGCGTCTGGCGTACGTCACCAACAACGCGCTGCGGACTCCGGACGCGGTGGCGGAGCACCTCACCGAGCTGGGCATTCCGACGGGGGCCGGCGAGGTCATCACCTCGGCGCAGGCGGTCGCGCGGCTGATCAGTGAGCAGGTGCCGGCCGGGGCGCGGGTGCTGGTGATCGGCGGGGAGGGCCTCCGTGTCGCGCTGCGGGAGCGGGGCCTTGAACCGGTGGAGTCCGCCGACGACGATCCGGCGGCCGTGGTGCAGGGGTACGGCGGCCCCGACCTGCCCTGGGGACGGTTCGCCGAGGCGTCGTACGCGGTCGCGCGCGGGGTGCCGTGGTTCGCGTCCAACACCGATCTGACGATCCCGAGCGGGCGCGGGATCGCGCCGGGCAACGGCGCGGCGGTGGCGGTGGTCCGGATCGCGACGGGTGCCGAGCCGCAGGTGGCGGGCAAGCCGCTGCCGCCGATGCACCGGGAGACGATCCTGCGGACGGGTGCGGAGCGGCCGTTGGTGGTCGGGGACCGGCTGGACACCGACATCGAGGGCGCGTTCAACGGCGGGGTCGACTCGCTGCTCGTGCTGACCGGCGTCACCGACGGGCGGCAGCTGCTCGCCGCGCCGCCGCAGCACCGGCCGACCTTCGTCGACGCCGACCTGCGCGGGCTGCTCACCGGGCAGCCGGAGGTCACGGCCGTCGGCGACGGCTTCCGGTGCGGCGGCTGGACGGCGACGGCGGGGGACGGCCGGCTGGAGCTGGAGGGCGACGGCGGGGCGCTCGACGGGCTGCGGGCGCTGTGCGCGGCGGCCTGGACGGCGGCCGGGGAGGGCTCCTGCGAGCTGGACGGAGGCAAGTCACTGGCGCGGCTGGGTCTCTGAGCCGGCGTAGGCGACGGCCCCCTGTCCGCGTCGGGTGCGGGAGCCGTGGGGGACGCGGCCTCGAAGCGCAATGCGAGGGTAGGCTAACCTAACCTTGTGTTGGTCGACAGTCCCCCCGAACAGCGCGCGGAGACCGCTCTCGCGCCCCCGAACCGTCGGGCGATACGGGCCCTCGGGCTCCTCGTCTCCGTAGTGATCCTGCTGCTCGTCGCCTTGGCGAGCATCGCGATCGGGGCGAAACAGCTGCCGTTGGACCAGGTCTGGCACGGCCTGTTCCACGACACGGGGACATACGGCGACGTCGTCGTCGGCACGCGGCTGTCGCGGACCGTCCTCGGCCTGCTGGCGGGGGCCGCCCTCGGCCTGTCCGGGGCGGTGCTCCAGGCGCTCACCCGCAACCCGCTCGCCGACCCCGGGCTGCTCGGCATCAACGCGGGCGCGTCGGCCGCGGTGGTCACCGCCATCACCTACTTCGGCGTCAGCACCCTCAGCGGCTACGTGTGGTTCGCCTTCCTCGGGGCGGCCGTGGTGGGCGCGCTGGTGTGGTTCCTGGGCGGCAGCCGGGGCGCCACCCCGGTCCGGCTGGCCCTCGCCGGTACGGCGATCAGCGCCGCGCTCTACGGCTACGTCCAGGCCGTGATGATCACGGACGACGCGGCGCTCAACAAGCTGCGCTTCTGGACGGTGGGTTCGCTGGCCTCGGCCGGCAACTCCACGATCGTGCAGGTACTGCCGTTCCTCGCGGCCGGCACCCTGCTCGCCCTGGGCCTCGCCCGGCCCCTGAACGCGGTGGCGATGGGCGACGACACCGCCCGCGCCCTCGGCGCCCACCTGGGCCGCACCCGGGCCCTCGCCATGCTCGCCGCCACCGTGCTGTGCGGCGCGGCCACCGCCGCCTGCGGCCCGATCGCCTTCGTCGGCCTGATGGTCCCGCACGTCGTGCGCTCCTTCACCGGCCCCGACCTGCGCTGGATCCTGCCGTACGCGACGGTCCTGTCGCCCGCGCTGCTGCTCGGCGCCGACGTCATCGGCCGGATCGTGGCCCGCCCCTCGGAACTCCAGGTCGGTATCGTCACCGCGATCATCGGCGGGCCGGTCTTCATTCTTCTCGTACGACGGCGGAGGACGGCCCAACTGTGAGGACCGCTGCGAAGACCGCTGCGAAGGCAGCTCCGAAGGCCGGTGTGAAGACCGCCGAAAAGAGCGCCCTCACTCTGCGCACCCCCGGCGGGTTCTCCCTGCGGATCGACGTGCGCGCACTGGTCGTGGTCGTCGCGCTGCTGCTGGCCGCGTGCGCCGCGAGTGTCGTGCTGATCGGCACCGGGGACTTCCCGATCTCCTTCGGCGACGTGCTGCGGACGCTGGCCGGGAACGGCACCGCCGGGCAGGACTTCATCGTCAACGAGCTGCGGCTGCCGCGGGTGCTGGTCGGTCTGCTGGTCGGTGCCTCGCTGGGGCTCGGCGGCGCGCTGTTCCAGTCGATCTCCCGCAACCCGCTGGGCAGCCCGGACGTGCTCGGCCTCTCCCAGGGCGCCACCTCAGGGGCGCTCGTCGTCATCGTGCTGCTGTCCGGGACCGCCGCCCAGGTCACCGTCGGGGCACTGCTCGGCGGTCTGGTGACCGGCCTCGCCCTCTACCTCCTGGCCTGGAAGCAGGGCGTGCACGGCTACCGGCTGGTCCTGGTCGGCATCGGCGTCTCCGCGATCGTCACCGCGGTCAACGGCTACCTGCTCACCAAGGCCGACCTGGTCGACGCGACCCGCGCGGTCGTCTGGATGACCGGGTCCCTCGACGGCCGTGACTGGAGCCAGGTCTGGCCGCTGCTCGCGCTGTGCGCGGTCCTCGTCCCCCTCGTCCTCGCCAACGCGCGGGGCCTGAGGATGATGGAGATGGGCGACGACGTGTCGAACGCCCTCGGGGTACGGGTCGAGCGGGTGCGGATGCTGCTGATGGTGGCCGCCGTCCTGCTGACCGCGGCCGCCACCGCCGCCGCCGGCCCCGTCGGCTTCGTGGCCCTCACCGCCCCCCAGCTCGCCCGCCGCCTCACCCGCTCGCCCGGCCCCAACCTGGTGCCCTCCCTCTGCATGGGCGCCACCCTGCTGGTCACCGCCGACTGGGCCTCCCAGCGCGCCTTCGGCGCGGACCAGCTGCCCGTGGGCGTGGTCACCGGCGTCCTCGGCGGGGTCTATCTGCTCTGGCTCCTCGTCACCGAGCGCCGGGCGGGCCGGATATGAGCCCCACCCCCCAGCCGAACACCGCGTCAGACAGTGAGCCGGACCGCAAGAGGAGCACCGTGAACCGCCTGTCCGCCGAGAACGTCACCCTCGCCTATGACCAGCGCGTCATCGCCGAGCAGCTGTCGGTGGAGATCCCCGACAACTCGTTCACGGTGATCGTCGGCCCCAACGCCTGCGGCAAGTCGACGCTGCTGCGCGCGCTGTCCCGGATGCTCAGGCCCAGTGAGGGCCGGGTGCTGCTCGACGGCCAGGTCATCCAGTCGATGCCCGCGAAGAAGGTGGCCCGCACGCTCGGCCTGCTCCCGCAGTCGTCCACCGCGCCCGACGGCATCACCGTCGGCGACCTGGTCGGCCGCGGCCGCTACCCGCACCAGGGCATCCTGCGCCAGTGGTCCGCCGAGGACGAACGGGTCGTCCAGGAGTCGATGGCGCAGACCGGGGTAGGCGAACTCGCCGACCGGTACGTCGACGAGCTCTCCGGCGGCCAGCGGCAGCGCGTCTGGATCGCCATGGCGCTCGCCCAGCAGACCCCGCTGCTGCTCCTCGACGAGCCGACCACCTATCTGGACATCCAGCACCAGATCGACGTCCTGGACCTGTGCGCCGAACTCCACGAGGAGCAGGGGCGGACGCTGGTCGCCGTGCTGCACGACCTGAACCACGCGGCCCGGTACGCCACCCACCTCGTCGCGCTCAAGGGCGGCCGGGTCGTCGCCGAGGGCGCCCCGAACGACATCGTCACCGCCGAACTGGTGGAGGAGGTCTTCGGGCTGCGCTGCCAGGTCATCGACGACCCGGAGACGGGGACCCCGCTGGTGGTGCCGGCGGCCCGCAGGGCGAGGGTCACAACAGCTTCCTGAGCCGGAACAGGTCCAGCAGGTTCGCCTCCAGCTTCACCCGGCCCGACCCCCAGGCGCCGGCGAAGTTCAGCTCGCCGTCGACCAGGGCCAGCAGGTCGTCGCCGGCCATGGCGAGTCTGATCTGTGCCTTCTCCCGCGGCGGGCCGGGGTACGTCTCCTCGACCTCGATCCGGCCGCCGGTGAGCCGGCCGGCGAAGGTGACGTCCAGGTCGGTGATGTGGCAGCTGACCGTGCGGTCCATGGCGGCGGCCGCGCGGACGTCGCCCTCGGCGCCGCCCATGCTGTGCGAGAGCTTGTCGAGTGCGGCGCGGCACTCCTCGATCGTGGCCATCGCGATCGACGGTACCCCAGCGCTTCGATGTAGCGTCGGGGCATGACCGACTCTGCGCCCGAAGGCCTGGTGGCGGCCCCGGGGACGGAGGCCGGGGAAGCGGCCGCCGTCGAACCCGAGTACGACCCCGCCGCGCCCGCCCCGCTGAACGTCCCCCGCACCCCCACCGGCAACGCCGAGGTCGACGCACAGCTCGACCGGCTGGCCGACGCCGACCACCTCGCCACGGACGGCCACCTGGAGGTGTACGAGGATGTACACCGGGGGTTGCGCGACGCGCTGACCGCGCTCGACACCCGCCCCGGAGCCCCGGCGCCCACGCCGCCGTTCGGCAACCGGGCGCCCGCACCGTCGTACCACCAGAGCAGGAGCTGAACCCACCGTGGCAGGAGTCGCACGTCGCCGTCTGGACGCGGAGCTGGTCCGCCGGAAGCTGGCGCGCTCGCGCGAGCACGCCAGCCAGCTGATCGCCGCCGGGCGGGTCACCGTCGGCAAGACCCTCGCGACCAAGCCGGCCACCCAGGTGGAGACCGCCGCCGCCATCGTCGTCCAGTCCGACGACAGCGATCCCGAGTACGTGTCGCGGGGCGGCCACAAGCTGGCCGGCGCGCTGGCGGCGTTCGTCCCGCAGGGACTGGTGGTCGAGGGACGGCGGGCGCTGGACGCGGGGGCCTCGACCGGAGGCTTCACCGATGTGCTGCTGCGCGCGGGCGCCGCGCACGTCGTCGCCGTCGACGTCGGCTACGGCCAACTCGCGTGGTCTCTGCAGAGCGATGAACGCGTCACCGTCAAGGACCGTACGAACGTACGCGAGTTGACGCTTGAAGCGATCGATGGGGAGCCTGTGGATCTTGTCGTGGGTGATCTGTCCTTCATCCCGCTCGGGCTGGTGCTGCCGGCCCTGGCGCGGTGCGTGAGGCCGGACGCCGACCTGGTGATGATGGTCAAGCCGCAGTTCGAGGTGGGCAAGGAGAGGCTGGGCAGCGGGGGTGTCGTACGGAGTCCGCAGCTGCGGGCGGAGGCCGTGCGGGGGGTTGCCGAGAAGGCGTGGGAGCTGGGGCTCGGGGTGAACGGTGTCACCGCCAGTCCGCTGCCCGGGCCGTCCGGCAACGTCGAGTACTTTCTGTGGCTGCGGGCCGGCGCACCCCAGTTGGATCCGGCCGACGTTGACCGTGCAGTGGCGGAGGGGCCGCGTTGACAGAGAACCGAGCTCGTACTGTTTTCCTGCTGGCCCACACCGGGCGGCCCGCCGCGATCCGCAGCGCCGAGCTTGTGGTGAAGGGGCTGCTGGCGGCCGGGGTCGGCGTACGGGTCCTGGACTTCGAGGCCCGCGACCTGCCGCTGCCCGACGAGGTCGAACTCGTCGAGGAGGCCTCGCCGCACAGCCTCGACGGCTGCGAGCTGCTGATCGTGCTCGGCGGTGACGGGACGCTGCTGCGCGGCGCCGAGTTCGCCCGCGCCTCCGGGGTGCCGATGCTCGGCGTCAACCTCGGCAGCGTCGGGTTCCTCGCGGAGGCCGAGCGGGACGACCTCGACAAGGTCGTCGACCGGGTGGTGAGCCGGGCGTACGAGGTCGAGGAGCGGATGACCGTCGACGTCGTCGTGCACCGCAACGGGGACATCGTGCACACCGACTGGGCGCTGAACGAGGCGGCCGTGCAGAAGGCGGGCGCCGAGAAGCTCCTCGAAGTGGTGCTGGAGATCGACGGGCGGCCGGTGACCGGGTTCGGGTGCGACGGGATCGTGCTGTCGACGCCGACCGGTTCGACGGCGTACGCGTTCTCCGCGGGCGGGCCGGTGGTGTGGCCGGAGGTGGAGGCGCTGCTGATGGTGCCGATCTCCGCGCACGCGCTGTTCGCGAAGCCGCTGGTGACGTCGCCGGACTCGGTGCTGGCGGTGGAGGTGCTGCCGCACATCCAGCCGGGTGTGCTGTGGTGCGACGGGCGGCGGACGGTGGAGCTGCCGCCGGGGGCACGGGTCGAGGTGCGGCGGGGGGCGGTGCCGGTGCGGCTGGCCCGATTGCATCACGCGTCGTTCACCGACCGGTTGGTGGCGAAGTTCGCGCTGCCCGTCTCCGGATGGCGGGGGGCGCCGCACTAGCGGTTCGTGGGGGCCGGTTCCAGTGCGTCGGCGGGTGCGGGTGCGTGGGGGCCGGCCGCGCAGTTCCTCCCCCAGCCTTCGGCCGGGGGTACCCCCAGCGCCCCTTCAGGTAGGGACACCCGCCCGAGTGACAAGGGCACCTCGCACTTCTCGGCCTCGACCTCGTAAGGTCTTCCCCGTGCTGGAAGAAATGCGGATACGGTCCCTCGGAGTCATCGACGACGCCGTCGTCGAGCTGTCGCCGGGGTTCACCGCCGTCACCGGTGAGACCGGTGCGGGCAAGACCATGGTGGTCACCAGCCTGGGGCTGCTGCTGGGCGGGCGGGCCGACCCCGCGCTCGTGCGGATCGGGTCCGAGAAGGCGGTCGTCGAGGGGCGGGTCACCGTGCCCGAGGGAGCCTCGGCGGCCGTACGGGCCGAGGAGGCCGGCGCCGAGCTGGACGACGGTGCGCTGCTCATCAGCCGTACCGTTTCCGCCGAGGGGCGCTCGCGGGCGCACCTGGGCGGGCGGAGCGTGCCCGTGGGGCTGCTCGCCGACCTCGCCGACGACCTGGTGGCCGTGCACGGGCAGACCGACCAGCAGGGGCTACTGAAGCTGTCCCGGCAGCGGCAGGCCCTCGACCGCTACGCGGGCGACGGGGTCGCCGTGCCGCTCGCCAAGTACGGCGAGGCCTACCGGCGGCTGCGGGCCGTGGCGGTCGAGCTGGAGGAGATCGTCACGCGCGCGCGTGAGCGGGCCCAGGAGGCCGACATGCTCCGCTACGGGCTGGACGAGATCGCCGGCGTGGAGCCGCGGGCCGGCGAGGACGTCGAGCTCGCCGAGGAGGCCGAGCGGCTCGGCCACGCCGAGGCGCTGTCGTCCGCCGCGACCGCCGCGCACTCCGCGCTCGCGGGCAACCCCGAGGACCCCGAGGGCATCGACGCGGCCACCCTCGTCGCGGGCGCCCACCGGGCCCTGGAGGCCGTGCGGTCGCACGACCCGGCGCTCGCCGCGCTCGCCGACCGGATCGGCGAGGTCGGCATCCTGCTGGGCGACGTGGCGGGCGAGCTGGCCGGGTACGCCGACGACCTGGACGCCGATCCACTGCGGCTCGCGGCCGTGGAGGAGCGGCGTGCCGCGCTCACCGCGCTCACCCGCAAGTACGGCGAGAGCATCGACGCCGTGCTGGCCTGGGCCGAGCAGGGAGCCGCGCGGCTCACCGAACTCGACGGCGACGACGAGCGGATCGACGAACTGACCGCCGAGCGGGACGCCCTGCGGACGGAACTGGGCGGTCTCGCCCAGGCCCTGACGGACGCGCGCACCGAGGCCGCCGAACGCTTCGCGGCCGCCGTCACCGCCGAGCTGGGCTCCCTCGCGATGCCGCACGCGCGCGTGTCCTTCGCCATCCGGCAGACCGAGGACCCGGAGGGCGTGGAGGTCGGCGGCCGGGCGGTCGCCTACGGCCCGTCGGGCGCCGACGAGGTCGAGCTGCTCCTCGCCCCGCACCCCGGGGCCCCGCCCCGTCCGATCGCCAAGGGCGCCTCCGGCGGTGAGCTGTCCCGGGTGATGCTCGCCGTGGAGGTCGTCTTCGCGGGCACCGACCCGGTCCCGACGTACCTCTTCGACGAGGTCGACGCCGGCGTCGGCGGCAAGGCGGCGGTGGAGATCGGGCGCCGGCTGGCCAAGCTCGCCAAGTCCGCGCAGGTGGTCGTCGTCACCCACCTTCCCCAGGTCGCGGCCTTCGCCGACCGCCAGTTGCTGGTCGAGAAGACCAACGACGGGTCGGTCACCCGGTCCGGCGTGAAGGTCCTGGAGGGTGAGGAGCGGGTACGCGAGCTGTCCCGCATGCTGGCGGGCCAGGAGGACTCGGAGACGGCACGGGCGCACGCCGAGGAACTGCTGGCGGCGGCACGGGCGGACCGCTGACGCAGCACTGACCGGGGGGCGGGCGGCGGTGCGTCACCCGCCCCTCCGACGTTCGCCCGCCGCTCCCTCAGCAGGCCGAAACCGACGGCCGCTTCCCCCGCGGCGGCGTTTTCGTCACCCTCCCGGGTGACACGGTTCGGCGCATTGCCCCGGCCCGCCTCGGTATGTGCCTTCTCGGAATACCCGGAACACCCTTGTGTGCTGGCATCCTTGAAGGGGACGCGGTGTCCGGGGGAGGCGCGCGGCGATGCCCTCGGCCCCGATACCTTCTGTACGTTCCCTCGTGACCGCCCCACGCCGAACCAGGAGCCCCGGCCGCGTGAGCCCCGTGAGCAGCAACGCACCGCACGGTCAGTCGCCGCTGCGCACCGTGCAGGTGCTGGGCGGCGGCAACGCCGGCAGCAGTGTGCACGTGCGTTCGCTGGCGGCCGGCCTCGTCGCGCGGGGCGTGCGGGTCACGGTGTGCGCCCCCGCCGAGGCCGATCGCGCCTACGGCTTCTCGGACGTCGGCGCCGATCACGTGCACGTGCCGCGCAGCAGTGACCCGGGGTCCGTGGCGGCGCTCCGCGCGGCCTGCACGGACGCCGACCTGGTGCACGCCCACGGCCTGCACGCCTCCTTCCGCGCCGCGCTGGCGCTGAGCGGACGCAGCACCCCGCTCGTCGTCACCTGGCACAACCGCGCTCATGCCGAGGGCGCCCGGGGACACCTGCTGCGGATGCTGGAGCGGCGGGTGGTGCGGGCGGCCGCCGTGGTGCTCGGGACCACCTCCGACCTGGTGGACCGGGCCCGCCGTACCGGCGCCCGGGACGCCCGGCTCGCCGCGGTGGCGCTGCCCGGCCGGCGGCAGCCCGTGGACCAGGACGAGGCGGAGCTGCTGCGGCCCAAGGTCCGTGCCGAACTCGGCGCCATGGGGCGGCCGTTGCTCATCGCCGTCGGCTCCCTCGACCGGCACCGCGGCTACGACCACCTGCTGGACGCGGCGCGTGCCTGGTGCCGGCTCGACCCCGTACCGCTCCTCGTCGTCGCCGGCGAGGGGCCGCTGCGCCCGGCGTTGCAGCGGCGGATCGAGGACGAGGAGTTGCCCGTGCGGCTGCTCGGGCGCCGCGACGACGTCTCCGAACTGCTCGCCGCCGCCGATCTGGCGCTGCTGCCCAGCAGCTGGGAGTCCCGTTCCGTCCTCGCCCAGGAGGCCCTGCACGCGCGCGTGCCGCTCGTCGCGACCTCCGTCGGCGGTGTCCCCGACCTGGTGGGCGATGCGGCCGAGCTGGTCGCGTACGGCGACGCACGGGCCCTCGCCGACGCCGTCGTACGCCTGCTCGGTGACCCCGAGCGCTGTGCGGAGCTGCGCGAGCGGGGTGCCCGGCAGGCGGCCGGCTGGCCCACGGAGGACGAGACCGTGGCCCAAGTGCTCAGCGTCTACGACGAGTTGACGCAGCCCCGACCGCTGCCGTGAGGCCGTGAGACGTTGAGACCGTGCGGCCCCAGGGAGCGTGCGGCCCCAGGGAACCGGCCCTAGGGAACGTGCCGGCGGGCCCGCAGTGCCAGGCTCAATGCCATGACCACCTGCGGGTCGTCGAGGTCCGTGCCCAGCAACTCCCCGATGCGGGCGAGGCGGTTGTAGAGGGTCTGCCGGTTGAGGTGGAGTTCACGGGCCGTCTCCGCCTTGCGGCCCGCGTGCGCCAGGTAGGTCTCCAGGGTGGGCAGCAGCGGCGGCCTGGAGCGGTGGTCGTGGTCGCGCAGCGGGCCGATCGCGCGGTCGACGAACGCCGCCAGGTCGGGATGGTCGCGCAGCCGCCACAGCAGGAGGTCGATGTCGAGGCGGCGGGCGTCGAACCAGGGCCGGTCGGCGAGGCCCTCGGCGGCCGTCGCCGTCTCGGCCGCGTGCCGCAGGCCCGCCGACGCCGCCGCCCAGCCGCCGGCCGCGCCGACCACCACGACCGGGGGAGCGGCGCCGGGGCGCTGCATCCCGGCGCGCTCCACTCCCGCCCGGAGCGCCGCCGCGACCCGGTCCGCGACCGTCGCCCGCTCCGCCTCCGAGCGCAGGCCCAGCAGCAGCGGGACGCGGCCCTCGACCGGCCGTACGCCGAGCAGGACGGGCACGCCCACGGCGGCCAGTTCCTCGCCCACCGCGCGGGCCAGCACCGCCCAGCCGCCACCGGGGGACAGGGAGTCGCCGACCCGCATGACCACCGGCAGCAGCGGGCTGCCGCCGGGCTTGAAGCCGAGGACCCGGGCCTGCGCCGGGGCGTCCTCGGCGGTGATGCGGCCCTCGGCGAGGTCGGTCAGGAAGTCGCCGCGCCCGCGCGCCGCCAGCTCCTCCTCCTGGCGGGCCTGCATCAGGACGACGGCCAGGATGCCGGCGGCGCGTTCGGCGGCCATGCGGTGCACGGGCGCGAGCGGCCCGCGGACGGGGGACAGCACCAGCCGGGCCCGGACCGAGCCCGTGCCCGGCCCCCCGCCCGGCACGTCCACCAGGACCACCCCGGTCGGCGGCGGCGCGTCCTTGTGCTGGCCGCGCAGCCCTTCCCACACCTGGAGCGGATCGGCCCCCTCGGGCCCGGAACCGGCGGCGTACAGGAGCCTGCCGTCGGCGGCCTCCAGGAAGACCGGGTTGCCGCCGAAGTCGGCCAGGATGGCCAGCACCTGGGGGATGCCGCCACCGTCCAGCAGGGCCTCGGTGCAGCGTCGGTGCACCTCCTCGGCGCGCTGGAGGAGCGTGTAGTGGTGGTTGACGATCTCGGTGTGGATCTCCTCCGTGACCGTCACGAACGGCACCTCGCGGTGCAGCACGACCAGCGGCAGCCCGGTCGTCCTCGCGGTGTCGACGAGGGTGGCCGGCAGCCGGGAGAACCGCGCGCCCAGCTCCACCACCAGGGCGGCGATGCCCCGCTCGGCGAGCGTACGCACGAAGGCCCGCTGCTCGGCGGGGCGGGTGCCCAGGCCGTAGCCGGTGGTCAGCAGCAGTTCGCCGCCCTTCAGCAGCGAGGCGATGTTCGGCACCTCGCCCGCGTGCACCCAGCGCACGGTGCGGTTCAGCCGGTCGGCACCCGCCAGGATCTCCGGCAGCCCGCTGCGCAGCGCGGGCAGCTCCAGTGCCCGCTGCACGGTGATCCCGGCGCCCTGGTTGTCGGGCCCGCTGCCCCTACCGCTGTCCATGGAGCGGACGCTACCTGGGAGAATGCCTCCGCGGCACCCTCCGCCGGAAGGGGCACCGCCTGCCGGAAGGGCACCGCCTGCCGGAACGGGCACCGCCTGCCGGAAGGGCACCCTCTGCCGGAAGGGCACCGTCCGCCGGAAGGGCACCGTCCGCCGGAACGGGCGCCTTTCGCTGCGACGGGGACCGCCCCGCCGACGGCGTTCGCCCGCTCCGCCCGGCGGCTATCCTCCGTACGCCCCGGAAGCCGTGAGGCGCAGCGCCGTGTCGATCAACGGCACGTGACTGAACGCCTGCGGGAAGTTGCCCACCTGCCGCTTCAGCCGCGGATCCCACTCCTCCGCGAGCAGCCCGAGGTCGTTGCGCAGCGCGAGCAGCTTCTCGAACAGCTTGCGGGCCTCGTCGACCCGGCCGATCATCGCGAGGTCGTCGGCCATCCAGAACGAGCACGCCAGGAAGGCACCCTCGTCGCCGGGCAGGCCGTCCACGCCCTCGTCGCCGCCAGCGGTCGGGTAGCGCAGGATGAAGCCGTCCGAGGTGGACAGCTCCCGCTGGATCGCCTCGATGGTGCCGATGACCCGCTTGTCGTCCGGCGGCAGGAAACCCATCTGGGGGATCAGCAGCAGCGACGCGTCCAGCTCCTGGGAGCCGTAGGACTGCGTGAAGGTGTTGCGCTCCTTGTCGTAGCCCCGCTCGCAGACGTCCCGGTGGATGTCGTCGCGCAGTTCCTTCCAGCGCTCCAGCGGGCCGTCCGCGTCCCCGGACTCGATCAGCTTGATGGTGCGGTCCACCGCGACCCAGGCCATCACCTTGGAGTGCACGAAGTGCCGGCGCGGCCCGCGCACCTCCCAGATGCCCTCGTCCGGCTCGTCCCAGTGGTCCTCCAGGTAGCGGATGAGCTTGAGCTGGAGGAGGGAGGCGTAGTCGTTGCGGGCGAGGCCGGTCATGTGGGCCAGGTGCAGGGCCTCGGTGACCTCGCCGTACACGTCCAGCTGGAGCTGGTGCGCCGCGCCGTTGCCGACCCGGACGGGCGCCGAGTGCTCGTAGCCGGGCAGCCAGTCCAGCTCGGCCTCGCCCAGCTCCCGCTCGCCCGCGATGCCGTACATGATCTGCAGGTTCTCGGGGTCGCCCGCGACCGCGCGCAGCAGCCACTCGCGCCAGGCGCGGGCCTCCTCGCGGTAGCCGGTGCGCAGCAGGGAGGACAGGGTGATGGCCGCGTCGCGGAGCCAGGTGTAGCGGTAGTCCCAGTTGCGGACGCCGCCGATGTCCTCCGGCAGGGAGGTGGTCGGCGCGGCGACGATGCCGCCCGTGGGGGCGTAGGTGAGGGCCTTGAGGGTGATCAGCGAGCGGACGACGGCCTCGCGGTACGGGCCGTGGTACGTGCAGTGCTCGACCCACTCCCGCCAGAAGTCCTCGGTCGCCTGCAGCGACTGCTCCGGCTCCGGCAGCGCGGGCGGCTGCTTGTGCGAGGGCTCCCAGGAGATCGTGAACGCGATCCGGTCACCGGGGGCCACCGTGAAGTCCGCGTACGTGGTCAGCGCCTTGCCGTAGGTCTCCGCCGAGGTGTCGAACCACACCGAGTCGGGGCCCGCGACGGCGACCGTACGGCCGTCGTGCTTGTGCACCCAGGGGACGACCCGGCCGTAGGAGAACCGCATGCGCAGCACCGAGCGCATCGGCACCCGGCCGGTGACGCCCTCGACGATGCGGATCAGCTGGGGCGCGCCGTCACGCGGGGGCATGAAGTCGATGACCCGGACCGTGCCGCGCGGGGTGTCCCACTCGGACTCCAGGATCAGCGAGTCGCCGCGGTAGGTGCGGCGCGCCGCGGTCGGCGGCTGGGAGTCGGCCGCGTGCGCCGGGCCGAGCCGCCAGAAGCCGTGTTCCTCGGTGCCGAGCAGACCGGCGAAGATGGCATGCGAGTCGAAGCGGGGCAGGCACAGCCAGTCGACCGTGCCGTCCCGGCAGACCAGGGCAGCGGTCTGCATGTCTCCGATGAGTGCGTAATCTTCGATGCGCCCGGCCACGTGCAACTCCAGTCGAACGGCCACGTCACCCCCAGGCGAAGAGGGGGCTGTCGCTAGTGCGGTCAAGGGGGGTTGTTGTTGTGCGTCGTTGAGCGGTGAAGCAAAGCAGCCCGCCCTGCCCTGAGGCAAAACGACAGTCATAGCTCAACGAACTGCCAAGCTCTCGTTGTTCCGGGAGTGCGGGCGGGGGTGTGCCGTGTTTTCCGGCCGGGCTCGGCAGCGAGTGTCCGAGCAGGATACGACGCACGTAGATGATCTGCGTGCCGCTCCGGGCAACCTGTGTGGGCCGAACGGGTGAGCCCTGGGTGAAAAGCCGGTAAGGGAGGTCCCATGTCCGTGCCGACGTGGGTACGGAGCGTGGCCGGAAGCCATCCCTGCGCGGCGCTGATACCCTGGTAGCCCGTGGACCGGTGGGCGTGAATCCCCCGAACCGCAGCGACGGCACCACCCCCGGAAACTCCCGGACGGCAGCCGTACCGCACGACAGACCGCGACCACGGGAGCCCCCTCTTGGCCATGCCGCCGAAATCTACGACGACCAAGCACATCTTCGTCACCGGGGGTGTCGCCTCCTCGCTCGGCAAGGGCCTGACGGCCTCCAGCCTGGGCATGCTGCTCAAGGCCCGGGGCCTGCGCGTCGTGATGCAGAAGCTCGACCCGTACCTGAACGTCGACCCGGGCACGATGAACCCCTTCCAGCACGGTGAGGTGTTCGTCACCAACGACGGTGCCGAGACCGACCTGGACATCGGCCACTACGAGCGTTTCCTTGACCGCGACCTGGACGGCTCCGCCAACGTCACCACGGGTCAGGTCTACTCCACGGTGATCGCCAAGGAGCGGCGCGGCGAGTACCTGGGCGACACCGTCCAGGTCATCCCGCACATCACCAACGAGATCAAGCACCGCATCCGCCGCATGGCCACCGACGAGGTCGACGTGGTCATCACCGAGGTCGGCGGCACGGTCGGCGACATCGAGTCGCTGCCGTTCCTGGAGACCGTCCGCCAGGTCCGGCACGAGGTCGGCCGGGACAACGTCTTCGTGGTGCACATCTCGCTCCTGCCCTACATCGGCCCGTCCGGCGAGCTGAAGACCAAGCCCACCCAGCACTCCGTGGCCGCCCTGCGGAACATCGGCATCCAGCCCGACGCAATCGTGCTGCGCTGCGACCGCGAGGTGCCCACCGCCATCAAGCGCAAGATCTCGCTGATGTGCGACGTCGACGAGGCCGCGGTCGTCGCCTGCCCGGACGCCCGCTCGATCTACGACATCCCGAAGACCGTGCACGGCGAGGGCCTGGACGCCTACGTGGTCCGCAAGCTGGACCTGCCGTTCCGGGACGTGGACTGGCGGACCTGGGACGACCTGCTCGACCGCGTCCACAACCCCGACCACGAGATCACCCTCGCGCTGGTCGGCAAGTACATCGACCTGCCCGACGCCTACCTCTCGGTCACCGAGGCGCTGCGCGCCGGCGGCTTCGCCAACAAGGCCCGCGTGAAGATCAAGTGGGTGACCTCGGACGACTGCCGGACCCCGGCCGGCGCGGCGGCCCAGCTCGCCGACGTCGACGGCATCTGCATCCCCGGCGGCTTCGGCGACCGCGGGGTGCTCGGCAAGGTCGGCGCCATCCGCTACGCCCGCGAGAACCGGATCCCGCTGCTCGGCCTCTGCCTGGGCCTTCAGTGCATCGTGATCGAGGCCGCCCGCAACCTGGCCGGCATCCCGGACGCCAACTCCACCGAGTTCGACTCCGCCACCGGTCACCCGGTCATCTCCACCATGGCCGAACAGCTCGACATCGTGGCCGGCGAGGGCGACATGGGCGGCACCATGCGCCTCGGCATGTACCCGGCCAAGCTGGCCGAGGGCTCCATCGTGCGCGAGGTCTACGACGGCAAGGAGTACGTCGAGGAGCGCCACCGGCACCGCTACGAGGTGAACAACGCCTACCGCGCGGAGCTGGAGAAGAAGGCCGGCCTGCAGTTCTCCGGCACCTCCCCGGACGGCAAGCTCGTCGAGTACGTCGAGTACCCGCGCGACGTCCACCCCTACCTGGTCGCCACCCAGGCCCACCCGGAGCTGCGCTCCCGCCCGACCCGCCCGCACCCGCTGTTCGCGGGGCTGGTGAAGGCCGCGGTCGCCCGTCAGCAGGGCGCCGTCGAGCAGGAGAATTCGAAGTAACACACCGGTTGTACGGTGGCCGGGGTGCATACCTTCAAAGGTGCGCACCCCGGTTTTCTTCTCTGCACGTGGAAGGCGGCACGGCATGACGATCAAGGACACCCCCGAGGAGTGGGAGATCCGGGCGACGGAGACCCCCTTCGTGGGCAACAAGACCTCGGTCCGCACGGACGAGGTGGTCATGCCCGACGGCTCGGTGGTCCGCCGCGACTACCAGGTCCACCCCGGCTCGGTCGCCGTCCTGGCCCTCGACGAGGAGGACCGGGTCCTGGTCATCCGGCAGTACCGGCACCCGGTACGGCAGAAGCTCTGGGAGATCCCGGCCGGCCTGCTCGACGTCCCCGGCGAGAACCCGCTGCACGCCGCCCAGCGCGAGCTGTACGAGGAGGCACACGTCAAGGCGGGGGACTGGCGGGTGCTGACCGACCTGTACACCACCCCCGGCGGCTGCGACGAGGCGGTGCGGGTCTTTCTCGCCCGGGACCTGGCCGATGCCGAGGGGGAGCGCTTCGAGACCGAGCACGAGGAGATCGACCTGGAGTACGCGCGCGTGCCGGTCGACGAGCTGGTCCGCCTGGTCCTCGCCGGCGATTTGCACAACACCTGCCTGGTGACGGGCGTCCTCTCGCTGGTCGCCGCCCGCGCCGGCGACGGCCTCGACGCGCTGCGCCCGGCGGACGCGCCCTGGCCGGCCCGCCCCTTCGAGTCCTGAGCCACCCTTCCGGACGCACCGGTGTGACCATCGCCTGATCCGATCGGGCGATGCGCCCGCCACGCTCTGCCGGGAAGGTCCGCGCAGGTGAACTAGGCTCGACGCGATTGAGCCGAAACGCCCGAACCGGAGCCCCGGCGGGCCTGCGTGTGCGGTGGGACGGGAGTGTGGCCCGTGACGGATCAGGCGGTGGACACAGGCGGCGGTCGGCGATCGGCGCCCGCGGCCACGGACGACCGGTTCCTGGGCCGTACAAGGGAGTTGAAGGAACTGCGCGCCGACATCGAGCGCGCGGGCCTGGACACGATCGCCGGCCGCAAGGCCCCCCGGGCCCGAGTCCTGCTGATCGCCGGCCGACCGGGCTCCGGCCGCACCGCCCTCGCCGCGGAACTCGTCCGGCAGGTCGCCGCCGGCTACCCCGACGGGGTGCTGCGCGCCCGCCTCACCGAGCCCGACGGCACCCCGGTCCCCGTCGAGCGCACCGCCCGCGACCTCCTCACCGCCCTGCGGCTGCCCACCCCGCCCGGCGCCGCCGCCGACGACCTCACCCACGCCCTGCGCACCGCCCTCACGGGACGCAGGATGCTGCTGCTCCTCGACGACGCGCCCGGCGCCGAAGAGGTCGACGTCCTGCTCCCCGACAGCCCGGACTGCCTGGCCGTCGCGGTCTCCGGCGGTCCGCTCACCGGGATCTCGGACGTCCGCCCCTGCACCCTGGGCGGCCTCGACACCAAGTCGGCCGTGGAACTGCTCAGCCGGTACACCGGCGCGGTCCGCATCACCGTCGACCCCCGGTCCGCCGAGTCGCTGGTCGAGGTCTGCCAGGCGCAGCCCGCCGCGCTCGTCCTGGCCGGCGGCTGGCTCGCCGCCCGCCCCCAGGCGGCCGTCTCCGACCTCGCCAAACGGCTGCACGCGGAGCCGGACGACGGCACCGCACTCGCCCGGGTCTTCCGGTTCGTGCACGACCAGCTGCCGGACCGGTCCGCGCGGATACTGCGCCTGCTGTGCCTGGCCCCGGCCGGCCTGGTCGACCCGCACACCGCCTCCGCCCTGGCCGGCTGCACGGTCGACACCGCCCGCACCACCCTGGACGAACTGGTCCGGCAGGGCCTGCTGCACCCCGTGGGCTCCCTGGTGCCCCAGTACGAGGTCCCCGGCTGCCTGCACCCGCTCCTCCTGGTGCTGGCCGAGAGCCAGGAGCGGTCCGCCGAGCTCCAGCTGGCCCGCGCCCGGATGCTGGAGCGCACGGTACGGCTGCTGCAGTCCTGCCGCGCGATCACCGAGACCGACAACCCGCAGGCCCGCGACAAGCTCCAGGCGCTCCCCCGCGAGCTGCGCTTCCCCACCCCCCGGGCCGCCGCCGACTGGCTGCGCGTCCGGCGCCCGGCCCTGCTGGCCGCCGCCCGCGCGGCGGTCGCCGACGGCGAGCTCGACACGCTGGCCCGCCGCCTGATGGCGCAGCTGGTCAAGGCCATGGTGGCGCACCTCGGCACCCAGGCCGCGGCCCCCGACCTGTACGGCATCCACGGGCTCGTCCTGGACGTCGCCCGGCGCCGGGACCTGCCCCGCGAGCAGGCCGCCGCGCTGCTGAACCTCGGCGACCTGGACGCGCAGACCGGGCGGACGGCGGACGCGCTGGTGCGATATCGGTCCGCTTTGGACGCCGGACGCAGAGCAAATGACCCGTACGCGACCGGTCGCGCAATGGAATCCGTAGGTGGCACCTATCTGGAACGGGGGGACTACGACCGGGCCGCCGACTGGTTCGGCCGCGCCCTCGCCGAACGCCTTGCCCGCGGCGAGCGCGCCGAGGCGGCCCGGCTCTACGGCCGCATCGCCGGCGCGCACACCTACGCGGGCCGCTACGGCGAAGCCCTCCGGGCGTGGCGGGCGGCAGTTTCCGGCCACCGCAAGAACGGTGACGTGCCCGCGCAGGCACGGGCGTTGAGCGAGCTGGCCCGGGTCCAGGAGTACGCGGGACGGCCCGAGGAGTCGCTGCGCACCTGCCAGGAAGCGGTGGAGTGGGCGCGGCGCGCCGAGGACACCCGGCTCCAGGCCGCGCTCCAGCTGCGACTCGCGGACACGCTGGAACGCCTCGGCGACTCCACCGCCGCGAGCCTGCACCGCTCGGCCGCCGAGCGCATGCTGGGGGAGGAACCGCCGGACCTCTTCGGGGCCTCGGACTGCGACTCCGACCCGGAACACGGCGCTAACACCTGCGAAATCCGTAGTGCTTCCGACGAAGATTGATGCAATGAAAGGCTAGACAGCCGGAACGCCTTCATTAAACTGGCTCTGCCGCCGGTTCTTCCGCGGTGTCTCCTGGTATGCCGCCGCATGCCGGGTATGTGCGTCTATGCCCCCACACCCTCTGAGCCAAGGACCGTGATCGACGTGAAGGTCGGCATCCCCCGCGAGGTCAAGAACAACGAGTTCCGGGTGGCCATCACCCCGGCCGGCGTGCACGAGCTGGTGCGCCACGGCCACCAGGTCGTCATCGAGCGCGGTGCGGGCGTCGGCTCGTCGATCCCGGACGACGAGTACACCGCCGCCGGCGCCACGATCCTGGACACCGCCGACGAGGTGTGGGCCACCGCCGACCTGCTGCTGAAGGTCAAGGAGCCGATCGCGGAGGAGTACCACCGCCTCCGCAAGGACCAGACCCTCTTCACCTACCTGCACCTCGCCGCCTCCAAGGAGTGCACGGACGCCCTCCTGGAGTCCGGTACCACGGCGATCGCCTACGAGACCGTCGAGCTGCCCAGCCGTGCGCTCCCGCTGCTCGCGCCCATGTCCGAGGTCGCCGGCCGGCTCGCCCCGCAGGTCGGCGCCTACCACCTGATGCGCGCCGCGGGCGGCCGTGGCGTCCTGCCCGGCGGTGTCCCGGGCGTGCTGCCCGCGAAGGCCGTCGTCATCGGCGGCGGCGTCTCCGGCTGGAACGCCGTGCAGATCGCCATCGGCATGGGCTTCGACGTGACCCTGCTCGACCGCGACATCAACAAGCTGCGCGAGGCCGACCGGATCTTCGGCACCAAGGTCAAGGCGGTCATGTCCAACGCCTTCGAGCTGGAGAAGGCCTGCCTGGAGGCCGACCTCGTGGTCGGCGCGGTGCTCATCCCGGGCGCCAAGGCCCCGAAGCTCGTCACCAACGAGCTGGTCTCCCGCATGAAGCCGGGAAGTGTCCTTGTCGACATCGCGATCGACCAGGGCGGCTGCTTCGAGGACTCCCGCCCCACCACGCACGCCGAGCCGACCTTCAAGGTCCACGAGTCGGTCTTCTACTGCGTCGCCAACATGCCCGGTGCGGTGCCCAACACCTCCACCTACGCGCTCACCAACGCCACGCTCCCGTACATCGTCTCGCTCGCGGACAACGGCTGGGTCGAGGCGCTGCGCCGCGACGCCGCGCTCGCCAAGGGCCTCAACACGCACGACGGCAAGGTCGTCTACAAGGAGGTCGCCGAGGCGCTCGGCCTGGAGCACGTGGACCTCGACACGCTCATCGGCTGAGCCGACCCCGACCGGCAAGTCACCTTTTCGTAAAGGCGATACGTCAACAAGGCGCGTCAATCGCGCACACCCGGCCGGACCTTGCCCGACAAGGTCCGGCCAGATGTGTGTATGGTCACTTTGCGACTTGCGGTCAACTCGCCTCGAACGTAACCCTTCGACCGATTCGCACACCGGTGAAACCTGCTGTGCGACGGCCGTACGCCCTTGACAGCGGGATGTTTCATTGCCGACACATCCTGCCGGGTCCGGCGGATTGTGTTGCTGCGAACGCCCGACACGCCATAGAGTCGCCAACCGTCGGCATAGTGCCACGCTGACCTGTCTAGAAGTTTCCTGGTCACCAAGGAGGTAAGACGACTTGTGAATGAGTCGACATTTTCTCCCGGGGGTGGTCAACCAGGAATGCCGGTACGGGACCAGGGTCCCGCGGGGTTCGAGGCTGTCGGCTCCGTCGCGGTGCGTACCTTCGCAGCAGCCCGGACTCCGCTGACCACGCGGACAGCACACCAGAGCATGGATGGCCATCACGTGAACGCCATGGCCGGCGACGGAAGTGGCGCGCCCCACAACCAATTCGCCGACTACGACGAACTGCCCGACGGGCACTTCTACGACCCCGACGCCGAGTACGAGCCCGATCCGGAGTACGCGGCCACGCTCGCGCCCGACGCGGCCCGCCAGCGCCGCGAGCGCGTCGGCCCGACCGGGCGCCCGCTCCCGTACTTCCCGATCCCGGGCCCGGTGACCAGTCACGGCCCCGCGACGATCATCGCGATGTGCAACCAGAAGGGCGGCGTCGGCAAGACCACGTCGACCATCAACCTGGGTGCCGCGCTCGCGGAGTACGGCCGCCGGGTGCTGCTCGTGGACTTCGACCCGCAGGGCGCGCTGTCGGTGGGTCTCGGCGTCAACCCGATGGAGCTCGACCTCACCGTCTACAACCTGCTCATGGAGCGGGGCATGGCGGCCGACGAGGTCCTCCTGAAGACCGCGGTCCCCAACATGGACCTGCTGCCCTCGAACATCGACCTGTCGGCCGCCGAGGTCCAGCTGGTCTCCGAGGTGGCCCGCGAGTCCACGCTGCAGCGCGCCCTGAAGCCGCTGCTGCCCGACTACGACTACATCGTGATCGACTGTCAGCCCTCGCTCGGCCTGCTCACGGTCAACGCGCTGACGGCCGCTCACAAGGTGATCGTGCCGCTCGAGTGCGAGTTCTTCGCCCTGCGCGGTGTCGCCCTGCTGACCGAGACCATCGAGAAGGTCCAGGAGCGGCTCAACCCGGAGCTGGAGCTCGACGGCATCCTCGCCACGATGTACGACTCGCGCACGGTCCACAGCCGTGAGGTGCTGGCCCGTGTGGTCGAGGCGTTCGACGACCACGTCTACCACACGGTCATCGGCCGCACGGTCCGCTTCCCGGAGACCACGGTCGCCGGCGAGCCGATCACCACGTACGCCTCCAACTCCGTCGGTGCCGCCGCCTATCGCCAGCTCGCCAGGGAGGTGCTCGCCCGGTGTCACGCCGAGTGAGTCTGCCCGGGGCCGACGAACTGTTCCGTACGACCGGGGGGATGGCGTTGCAGCCGTCCACGCCCAGGCGCCCGGTCAACGGCGAGGCCCGGGTGCCGGCTCCCGCGGGGGAGAGCGACGAGACGGCGGCCGCTGCCGCCGAGGACGCGCCCCAGTCGGTGCCCGTGCAGGGCGGCGACGGGGAGGGCGCGGAGCACGTGGCGGCGGAGGCCGAGCCGGCCGACGCCGGGGAGTCCCGCAACCACACGGCGGCGGCCACGGTGGCGGCCGCCGGGCCGCGCCGGCCGGGGCCGCAGGAAGGTTCTGGCGCCGACGCCCAGGCCCAGCCGCGCAAGCGCGGGGGCAGGGCGCCCGCCCGGCGGCCCAGCGGGCGGGAGCGGCACGACGAGAAGATCACCGTGTACGTCTCCGCGGAGGAGCTGATGGACCTGGAGCACGCCCGACTCGTGCTCCGGGGCGAGCACGGGCTGGCCGTGGACCGGGGGCGGATCGTCCGCGAGGCGGTCGCCGTGGTCCTGGCGGACCTGGAGTCCCGCGGGGACGCGAGCATCCTCGTGCGACGGCTGCGGGGTCGGTAGTCGGCCGAGTGGACGGTAAGCGGTAGCCTGCGACGGCTATGACCTCGAACGACGTTCCCGCTACCGGCCCCGGCGCCGGCCGCAGGCGTGCGCTGGGGAGGGGGCCGGGGGTTGCGCCTCCGGCGCCGGAAGCGGTGCCGTTCGTGGACGGCGGGTCGTCGTCGGCTGAGGTTGCGGGTCCGGTTCAGGCCGGTGGGCCGTTGTCCCCACCCTCCCCCGCTCCCGACTTCGCTCGAGCGGGGGGACCCCCATCGCCCAGCGGAACGCCTGCCCACAACGGCGGCGCGTCCGAAGAGGAGCCCCCCGTTGCAGAAGCCCCCGACGGCGTCTTCAAGGTTCGCCTCGCCAACTTCGAGGGTCCTTTCGACCTCCTCCTCCAGCTGATCTCCAAGCACAAGCTGGACGTCACCGAGGTCGCGCTCTCCAAGGTGACCGACGAGTTCATGGCGCACATCCGGGCCATGGGGCCGGACTGGGACCTGGACCAGACGACCGAGTTCCTGGTCGTCGCCGCCACGCTGCTCGACCTGAAGGCCGCCCGGCTGCTGCCGGCCGCCGAGGTCGAGGACGAGGCCGACCTGGCGCTGCTGGAGGCGCGGGACCTGCTGTTCGCGCGGCTGCTGCAGTACCGGGCGTACAAACAGATCGCCGACATCTTCAACCGGCGCCTGGACGAGGAGGCCCGCCGCTGGCCCCGTACCGTCGGCCTGGAACCGCATCTCGCCGAGCTGCTGCCCGAGGTCGTCATCAGCATCGGGGCCGAGGGGTTCGCCAAGCTGGCGGTCAAGGCGATGCAGCCCAGACCCAAGCCGCAGGTGTACGTCGACCACATCCACGCCCCGCTGGTCAGCGTGCAGGAGCAGGCGGGGATCGTGGTGGCGCGGCTGCGCGAGCTGGGAGAGGCCAGCTTCCGGGTGCTCGTCGAGGACACCGACAACACGCTCACCGTCGTGGCCCGTTTCCTGGCGCTCCTGGAGCTGTACCGGGAGAAGGCCGTCGCCCTCGACCAGGAGACCGCCCTCGGGGATCTGATCGTGCGGTGGACCGGCGGTGACGCGGGGACCCAGCCGACGGTGACCGACGAGTTCGACCGGCCGCCCGAGCCGTCCAAGGAGGAGAAGGAGAAGGCGTGAGTGAGGAGACCGCGGAGTTGCCGGCGGGGCTGCGGCCCGTCGCCGAACTCGACCTCAAGCCGGCTCTGGAGGCCGTCCTGATGGTCGTGGACGAGCCGGCCACCGTCGAGCACCTGTCCAAGCTCCTGGAGCGGCCGAGGCAGACGATCACCAAGGCGCTGCGGGCGCTGGCCGACGAGTACACGGCCCAGGGCCGCGGCTTCGAGCTGCGGTTCGTCGCGGGGGGCTGGCGCTTCTACACGCGCGGCGAGTACGCGCCCGCCGTCGAGCGGCTGGTCCTGGAGGGGCAGACCGCCCGGCTGACCCAGGCCGCCCTGGAGACCCTCGCGGTCGTCGCGTACCGCCAGCCGGTGAGCCGCAGCCGGGTCTCGGTCGTCCGCGGGGTCAACTGCGACGGTGTGATGCGCACCCTGCTCCAGCGGGGTCTGGTCGAGGAGGCGGGCGCGGAACCCGAAACAGGTGCGATCCTGTACAGGACGACGAACTACTTCCTGGAGCGGATGGGCCTGCGCGGCCTGGACGAGCTCCCGGAGCTCGCGCCCTTCCTCCCGGAGGCGGAGGCGATCGAGGCCGAGACCCAGGAGGGCGTACCGTCGTTCGATCCGGACGCACCCGATGCGCCGGGTGCAGACGACGCAGACGACTAGACGGAACTTTGATGCGAAGCAGCAGCGGCAGGAACAGCAGCGGAAACAACGGCGGGAGCCGTGGTGGCACGAGCGGCGGCCGCGGCGGGAGCAGCGGCGGGCGCGGTAACTACCGCGGCGCCGGGAACGCCCGCGACGACAAGCAGGGCACGGGCCGGCCGAAGAAGCCGCGCCCGGAGGAGCGGCGCTACGACGTGGGCCCCGGCGCCACCCAGGACGGCCCGAAGTCGGGCCGCGGCGCCTCGGCCCGCGGCGGAGCCAAGGGTGGGCCCCGGCAGAGCCAGGGCACGGGCCGCGGCCGTACGGCTCCGGCGAGCTCCCGTGAGTACGACGCCCGCGCCGAGGAGCGCAACCGCGAGCGGTACGCGGGCAAGAAGGACGTCAAGCTCCCCAAGACCTTCCCGGGGGCCGAGCAGGAGGGTGAGCGGCTGCAGAAGGTGCTCGCCCGCGCCGGCTACGGCTCCCGGCGCGCCTGCGAGGAGCTGATCGAGCAGGCCAGGGTCGAGGTCAACGGCGAGATCGTCCTGGAGCAGGGCAAGCGCGTCGACCCGGAGAAGGACGAGGTCCGCGTCGACGGGCTGACCGTCGCCACGCAGTCGTACCAGTTCTTCTCGCTGAACAAGCCGGCCGGTGTGGTCTCCACCATGGAGGACCCGGACGGGCGGCAGTGCCTCGGCGACTACGTCACCAACCGGGAGACCAGGCTCTTCCACGTGGGGCGCCTGGACACCGAGACCGAGGGCGTCATCCTGCTCACCAACCACGGCGAGCTGGCCCACCGGCTGACCCACCCCAAGTACGGCGTGAAGAAGACCTACCTCGCGCACATCGTCGGCCCGATCCCGCGCGACCTGGGCAAGAAGCTCAAGGACGGCATCCAGCTGGAGGACGGGTACGCGCGCGCCGACCACTTCCGGGTGGTCGAGCAGACCGGCAAGAACTACCTCGTCGAGGTCACCCTGCACGAGGGCCGCAAGCACATCGTGCGGCGCATGCTGGCGGAGGCCGGGTTCCCGGTCGACAAGCTGGTGCGGGTCGCCTTCGGTCCGATCACCCTCGGCGACCAGAAGTCGGGCTGGCTGCGCCGCCTGTCCAACACCGAGGTCGGGATGCTCATGAAGGAAGTCGACCTCTAGACCCTTCCAGGGCCGCGCAACCCCGTGAGGGGGCGTGTGCGGCCCTCCGACGGCCGGTCCCCGGTACTCCGGGACCGGCCGTCGCCGTGTCCGTGCACGGCGCTCCAGCGGCCACTGAGGGCTTGCGCGGGTCGCCCCTCCCTCTTTATAGTCGTGACGACTATTAGTCGTACCGATCATCGAGGGGGGTGCACGGGCGCATGCAGGGCTACGACAAGTACGCCTTCGAACCCTTCGCCGTCACCGTCGACCTCGCCGTCCTCACCCTCCGCGCCGGCGCCCTGCACGTGCTGCTCGTCGAGCGCGGGCAGGAGCCGTACGCCGGACAGTGGGCGCTGCCCGGCGGCTTCCTGCTGCCGCGGGAGTCGGCCGAGACGGCGGCCCGGCGGGAACTCGCCGAGGAGACCGGACTGTCGGACGTGTCCGGACTGCACCTGGAGCAGCTGCGGACCTACAGCGAGCCGGACCGCGACCCGAGGATGCGGGTCGTCTCCGTCGCCTTCACCGCGCTGCTGCCCGACGCCCCCGAGCCGCACGGCGGCGGCGACGCGGCCCAGGCGCGCTGGCTGCCGTACGACCCGGGCAGGACGCTCGCCTTCGACCACGAGCGGATCCTGGCCGACGCCCACGAACGGGTCGGCGCCAAGCTGGAGTACAGCTGCCTCGCCACCGCCTTCTGCCCGTCCGAGTTCACCCTCGGCGAGCTGCAGCACGTCTACGAGACCGTGTGGGGCGTCCCGCTGGACCGCCCCAACTTCCGCCGCAAGGTGCTCGCCACCCCCGGCTTCGTCGAACCCGTCCCCGGCGCCGCCCGGCTGACCGGCGGCCGCGGCAAACCCGCCGCCCTCTACCGCGCGGGCACCGCCACCGCGTTGCACCCGCCCCTGCTCCGCCCGTCCCGGGAAGGACGCCCCGCATGACCACGAACATCGGCGACAAGCGCGCCGCCACCGGCTCCCTGATCGGCCTCGCCCTCGGGGACGCGCTCGGCTTCCCCACTGAGTTCAACGACGTGCCCTCGATCCTCGCCAAGTCCGGGCCGTGGCGGGAGATGCAGCTGCCGAAGCGGGCCATCGTCTCCGACGACACGCAGATGACCCTCGCCGTGGCACACGCGATACGCACCGCCATGGACCGGGGAGTGCTCGCCCCCAAGCGGCTGGAGCGGCCGCTGCGCGAGGAGTTCGTGAACTGGTACCAGTCGCCCGAGAACAACCGGGCGCCCGGCCGGACCTGTCTGCGCGCCTGCAACCTCCTGAAGGACGAGGGGCGCGCCTGGCAGGACGCCAGCCAGATCGACTCGAAGGGCTGCGGTGCCAACATGCGGGTCGCCCCCGTCGGGCTCGCGCCGGGGCTGAGCGACGAACAGCGCGCCGGGGCCGCCCAGTTGCAGGCCGGGCTCACCCACGGCCATCCCACCGCCCTGGCCGCCTCCGACCTCACCGCGCGTGCCGTGCACCTGCTCGCGCAGGGGGCCGAACCGGACGGGCTCGTCGGGCAGTTGCGGTCGTACGCCCGCGAGAACCGCGCCCGCTACCACCACACCTGGCTCGGCGACCTGTGGACGCGCAGCCAGGACGCGACGCCGGAGTCGTTCATGGCGCGCGGCTGGGACGAGTGTCTGGAGGTACTCGACCGGCTCCAGGAGGCCGTGCGGACCGCCTCGCCTGAGGACGACCCGTGCCTGGCCACCGGCGCCGGCTGGATCGCCGAGGAGGCGCTGGCCACCGGGCTGCTCTGCTTCCTGCTCTTCCCCGGCGAGCCGCTGCTCGCGCTGCGCCGGGCCGCCTGTTCCTCCGGCGACTCGGACTCGATCGCCTGCCTCACCGGCGCCTTCGCGGGCGCCTCGCTGGGCGCGGACGCCTGGCCGACGGAGTGGGCCGACCGGATCGAGTACGGGGGCGACCTGCTGACCCTGGGTGCGCTCTGGGACGCTTGAGGACATGATCGACGACCTTGACCCGGACCTCGACCTGGCGCCCGTCGTCGCCGAGCAGCCCGACCCCCTGCTGTTCGCGACCGTCTCCGGCGCGCACCTGTACGGCTTCCCGTCCCGGGACTCCGACCTGGACCTGCGAGGCGTCCACCTGCTGCCCGCCGCCGACCTGGTCGGGCTGCGCGAGCCGGAGGAGACCCGCTCGAAGACCTGGGTGCGCTACGGCGTGGAGATGGACCTCGTCACCCACGACCTGCGCAAGTTCGCCCGGCTGATGCTGCGCCGCAACGGCTATGTGCTGGAACAGCTCCTGTCACCGCTCGTCGTGCACACCGGCGACACGCACCGCGAGCTGGCCGCTCTCGCCCCGGGCGTGCTCACCGGCCACCACGCCCACCACTACCGCGGGTTCGCGGTCACCCAGTGGCGGCTGTTCGAGAAGACCGGCGAACTCAAACCGCTGCTCTACACGTTCCGGGTGCTGCTCACCGGCATCCATCTGATGCGCAGCGGCGAGGTGCAGGCCCATCTGCCCACGCTCCTCGGGGAGGTGCCGGAGGCCTCCGCCCACCTGCCCGAGCTGATCGCCGCCAAGGCCGAGCAGGAGCACGGCAAGGCCGCTGTGGACCACGCGCGCGTGGAGGCCGACGTGGAGCGGCTGCACGTCCTGCTCGACGAGGCGCAGGACGGCTCAGCGCTGCCCGACGTGCCCCGTGCGCACGACGCCCTGCACGACCTGGTGGTCCGCGTGCGTCTGGAGGGCTGAGTCCCGGCGCGCCCGGAACAGGAAGCGGGCCACGCGCGCGTGGTCCGGTTCCGCCGGGAGCGGGCTGGAGTGCAGGGCCCGCTCGGTCTCCGCGGCCAGCCGGGCCATCCGGGACTCGATCTCCGCCCAGGAGACCTCACCCCGCTTCACCGCCAGGAACTCCGCGCGCCGGTCACCGACGTCGATCGTCAGCTCGCCGGTGCGCAGCAGGTCGCGGGCGCTCGTCAGCAGCCGCAGCAGGTGCATCGCGTGCTTCCAGCGCGGGGCGCCGTGCGTCCGGACGTCCGCGTCGAGCTTCCGGCGCTGACCGAGGGCGTACCGGGTGAAGGTGTCGTAGGCGCGCCGGGAGAGGAAGGCGCCGCGCAGGGCGAGCAGTTCGCGGCCCGTGTCGTCGACGTGTTCGACCAGGGGCGAGTGCAGGCACTCCAGGATGTTCGGGTTGCCGCGCAGCGCCAGCTCGCAGAACCGCTCCAGCTCCCAGGAGAACCGCTCCTCGCCCGGCCCCTCGACGTGCGTGGGCGGCTTCTCGAAGCCCCAGAACAGGGGAGTGGGGGCGAGGAACACCCCGCGGCGATCGGTGTCGCTGTCCTCGGTGGCCAGACCGAAGGCCCGCGACCCCATGACACAGGCGTAGATCGTGTGGTCGCGTACCAGGTCCTCGGGCTGCATGCCGGGGAGCGTACGTGGCCGAGTCAGCCCAGGGTGATCGAATTTCCGCTCACCGTGATCGACTCGGCCGGCAGCGCCCTGGTCGCCGGGCCGTGGGCGACCGAGCCGTCGGCGATGTGGTACTTGCTGCCGTGGCAGGGGCAGTCGATGGTGCCGTCCGCCACCTTGTCCACGGTGCAGCCCATGTGGGTGCAGATCGCCGAGAAGGCCTTGAAGTCGCCCTTCGTCGGCTGGGTCACCACGATCTTCTGGTCCTTGAAGATCGTGCCGCCGCCCTCGGGGATGTCACTCGTCTGCGCCAGCGCCTTCCCGGAGGCCGCGCTCGCCGACCCGGAGGCGGACGACCCGGCGGTGGGTGACGCGGGGGAGGCGGGCGTCCCGGACGGGGTCGGCGTCCCGGACGAGCTGGAGGAGCCGTTGCCGTTGTTGCCGCCGCAGCCCACGCAGGTCGCGGCGAGCGCCGCGGTACCCGTCGTGAGCATGGTGCGTCGAGTGGAGCCGTCGGTCATGTCGTCACCCCGAACGTGCGGAAGAACCAGAATGCGGACGTCAGCCAGACGAGCGTGAGCACGGCGAACACCAGCCCACCGACGATCGGCAGCAGCCAGCCAGGGAGTCGCTCCCAGCGGAGCAGCAGCATCTTGGCACTGAAAACACCAAAGAAGAAGCAACCCAGGATGGAGTGCCACAAAACGCGTGTTTCGTACGTCTGATAGCCCAACGCGTACAGGCAGTGCACCGCCACGGGGACGGCGACCAGGAACGCGATCCGCCCCGACCAGCGGTGCAGCCCCGAGGCCCAGCGCGGTCCCGGCAGCCTGCCGTAGAGCATCAGCGCGGAGACCAGCTGGACGAGTGCGAAGAGGACCGCGATCGAGGCCAGCCACGACTTCCCCGCGAACGTGCTGCTGAAGGCGCCGAGGCCGAAGACGCGCCCCGTCGGGTGGTGGACGCTGCCGTACACGCCGAGGGCGACGGCGACCGCGCCGGCCACCAGGACGGGGACGAGAAAGCGGACGGGGTGCGGGCCGTGGCGGTGCGGCTCGGGCGGCGGCCAGCCCTGGGCGGCGGCGTTCGGGTCGACGGTCATGGTCGGCTCCCTCGGGTCACGGCCGGATGCCGGCGAGTACGATCCAGCCGCCGTCGGCCTTCGCCCCGCGCACGGTCGCCGTGGCCCGGTACAGGACCGATCCCTTGACGGCCCTGCGTCGCGGACCGGGAGGGGACGAGTCGTCGTCGGTGCGCCCGGCGTGAGGGACGGCGGCGAGCTTCGGTGGCGACTGGGGCGGGGAGGAGAGACTCCTCGTCCCCGCCGTAACGTCGAGCGTCAGCGTGAGCAGGCCGAGCAGCAGACCCGCGAGCAGGGTCAGCAACGGACCGGGGCGTTTCATGGCGGACCTTCCCGAGGCGGGTCTGGCTGCCATGAGAGCGGACCGGCGGGCCCGGCGTGCAGAGGCGCACAGGAGCGGTTCACCCCGAGTAGCGGAATTGGGTCGTACGCGTGACATTGGGGCCATGGCAGGCGATGACCTCGAAAACATACTCGGCAGCCTCCTGGGCGACGACGGCGAGGGCGCCGGGATGCTGACCACGCTGATCGGCGCGATGAGCCACGGCCAGGGCGGCGGCTCGCTCGGCGGGCTCCTGGAAACCCTCGCGAAGTCCGCTCCGGCCGCGCAGCAGGACTAGGGCCTGTCTGACAATTCCCGCCTGCCTCGCGACGCCATGCACGCACTCTCGCCGCACCGGGCCCTGACCCAAGTACGTCCAGTACGTGGGCCAGGGCCCGGCACACCGAGAGCACGCACCTGACGCCGCGAGGCCGCCCTCCGGGCGACGACGGGAATTGTCAGACAGGCCCTAGGACGTCTCAGCGGGCGGGCACGGCGCACGGGTCGGGCGGCGGTCTGACTACGCTGGACGGAGCAAGAGGGCGACGTCAGAACAGGAGCAGCACCGTGGCGGTACGAGCGGTCCGGGGGGCCGTCCAGCTGGAGCGGGACGAGGCCGGCCACATGGACGAGCAGGTCGGAGCACTGCTCACGGCCATCCTGGAGCGGAACGGCCTGACCGCCGACGACCTGATCAGCGTCTGGTTCACGGCCACTCCCGATCTGCACAGCGACTTCCCCGCGGCCGCCGCGCGCAAGCTCGGCATCGTCGACGTGCCCCTGATCTGCGCCCAGGAGCTGGACATCGCGGGCGCCATGCCCCGCGTCGTGCGGATCCTGGCGCACATCGAGTCCGAGCGGCCCCGCGCCGACATCAACCACGTCTACCTCGGCGCCGCGGCCGCCCTGCGCAAGGACATCGCCCAGTGAGGACCGCGCTCGTCATCGGGACCGGTCTCATCGGTACGTCCGCCGCGCTCGCCCTCGCCCAGCGGGGCGTCGTCGTCCACCTCGCCGACCACGACCCCGAGCAGGCCCGCACCGCGGCCGCGCTCGGCGCCGGCACCGACGAGGCGCCCGACGGCCCGGTCGACCTGGCGATCGTCGCCGCCCCGCCCGCCCACGTCGCCGCCGTCCTCGCGGACGCGATGACCAGGGGCCTGGCCCGCGGCTACGCCGACGTGGCCAGCGTCAAGGGCGGCCCGCGCCGGGAACTGGAGGCCAAGGGCCTGGACCTGGCGTCGTACATCGGGACGCACCCCATGTCGGGCCGGGAGAAGTCCGGGCCGCTGGCGGCCACCGCCGACCTCTTCGAGGGCCGGCCCTGGGTGCTCACCCCGACCCGGGACACCGACACCGAGGTGCTGAACCTCGCCCTGGAACTGGTCTCGCTCTGCCGGGCCCTGCCGGTCGTCATGGACGCCGACGCCCACGACCGCGCCGTCGCCCTGGTCTCCCACATGCCCCACCTGGTCTCCAGCATGGTCGCCGCCCGCCTGGAGCACGCCGACGAGTCGGCCGTGCGGCTGTGCGGACAGGGCATCCGGGACGTCACCCGCATCGCCGCCTCCGACCCCGGGATGTGGATCGACATCCTCTCCGCGAACCCCGGCCCGGTCGCCGACCTGCTCGCCGACGTCTCCGCCGACCTCGACGAGACGGTCGGCGCCCTGCGCGCCCTGCAGTCCTCGGACGCGGAGAAGCGGCGCGCGGGCGGGGCCGGCATCGAGGACGTGCTGCGCCGCGGCAACGCCGGCCAGGTGCGGGTACCCGGCAAGCACGGCTCGGCGCCGCGGACGTACGAGGTCGTGGCGGTGCTCATCGACGACCAGCCAGGACAGCTGGCCCGGATCTTCGCGGACGCCGGGGCGGCCGGCGTCAACATCGAGGACGTGCGGATCGAGCACGCGACCGGTCAGCAGGCCGGTCTCGTCCAGCTCTGGGTGGAGCCGAAGGCGGTGCCCGTGCTCACGTCGGCGCTGCGGGACCGGGGCTGGGCGCTGCGGCAGTAGCGCTGGAAACGGCGGTCCCGGGGGCCGGTAACCTTGTGCGGGGCGCACTGCCGCCCCCACACCACCCACCACCCTGCACCCGGAAGGTGTCCACCCGTGGAAAACGGCGCCGTAAAGCCCGTGATTGTCGCGATCGACGGCCCCTCGGGCACCGGCAAGTCGAGCACGTCCAAGGCCGTGGCCGAGCAGCTCGGCCTGAGCTACCTGGACACCGGCGCCCAGTACCGGGCGATCACCTGGTGGATGGTGAACAACGGCATCGACCTCACCGACCCGACCGCGATCGCCGCGGTGGCCGGCAAGCCGGACATCGTCTCGGGCACCGACCCGGTCAAGCCGACGATCACCGTCGACGGCGTGGACGTCTCCGGCCCGATCCGCACCGAGGAGATCACCTCCAAGACCAGCGCGGTCAGCGCGGTCCCCGAGGTGCGGACCAGGATCAGCGAGCTGCAGCGGACGCTGGCCCGCGCCGCCGCGCACGGCATCGTCGTCGAGGGCCGCGACATCGGCACGACCGTGCTGCCCGACGCCGACCTGAAGGTCTTCCTCACCGCCTCCCCGGAGGCCCGCGCGGCCCGCCGCAGCGGTGAGCTGAAGGGCGCCGACGTCAACGCCACCCGCGAGGCCCTGGTCAAGCGCGACGCCGCCGACTCGTCCCGCAAGACCTCGCCGCTCGCCAAGGCCGGCGACGCGGTCGAGGTGGACACCACCGAGCTGACGCTGGCCCAGGTCATCGAGTGCGTCGTCACCCTCGTCGAGGAGAAGCGGGCCGGGAAGTGAGCCTTCCGTCGCAGCGCGGCGCCGAGACCGGGCGCCGCATCGGGGTCGGCCTGATGTACGGGCTGTGGAAGCCGCGCGTGCTCGGCGCCTGGAAGGTGCCGGCGCAGGGCCCGGCGATCCTCGCCGTGAACCACTCGCACAACATCGACGGTCCGATGGTCATGGGCGTGGCGCCCCGGCCGACGCACTTCCTCATCAAGAAGGAGGCGTTCGTCGGGCCGCTCGACCCGTTCCTGACCCGGATCGGGCAGCTGAAGGTGGACCGCCAGTCCACCGACCGCACGGCGGTCACCCGGGCGCTCGGCGTCCTGGAGGCCGGGGGAGTGCTCGGCATATTCCCCGAGGGCAGCCGCGGCGACGGCGACTTCGCCGCGCTCCGCGCGGGCCTCGCCTACTTCGCGGTGCGCTCCGGGGCGCCGATCGTCCCGGTGGCCGTACTGGGAAGCTCCGAGCGGCGGGGACGGTTGGTGAAGGGGCTGCCCCCGCTGCGCTCCCGCGTCGACGTCGTCTTCGGCGACCCCTTCGAGGCGGGCGACGGCACCGGCCGGCGCACCCGCAAGGCCCTGGACGAGGCCACCGAGCGCATCCAGAAGCAGCTCGCCGGCCACCTGGAAAACGCCAGGCGTCTGACCGGACGCTAGGCGAGACTGAGTAGTGGACCAGCCCCTTCTGCGGCGGCCGGTCCACCGATCACCACGATGAACGACGAGGTACGGACTTCATGAACGACCACATCCAGCCCGGCGACTCGGCTGAGCACGAGTACGACCACGGGGCGCTCGGGGACACCGAGTACGCGGAGTTCATGGAGCTCGCCGCCGAAGAGGGTTTCGACATCGAGGACGTCGAGGGCGCCATCGAGGCGGCCGGGCACGGCCCGCTGCCCGTCCTCGCCGTCGTGGGCCGCCCCAACGTCGGCAAGTCGACCCTGGTCAACCGCATCATCGGCCGCCGCGAGGCCGTCGTCGAGGACAAGCCCGGGGTCACCCGGGACCGCGTGACCTACGAGGCCGAGTGGGCGGGCCGCCGCTTCAAGGTCGTCGACACCGGCGGCTGGGAGCAGGACGTCCTCGGCATCGACGCCTCCGTGGCCGCGCAGGCCGAGTACGCGATCGAGGCGGCCGACGCGGTCGTCTTCGTCGTCGACGCCAAGGTCGGCGCGACCGACACCGACGAGGCGGTCGTACGGCTGCTGCGCAAGGCCGGCAAGCCGGTCGTGCTGGCCGCGAACAAGGTCGACGGACCCAGCGGCGAGGCCGACGCGGCCTACCTCTGGTCCCTGGGCCTCGGCGAGCCGCACCCGGTCTCCGCCCTGCACGGCCGCGGCACCGGCGACATGCTCGACGCCGTCCTGGAGGCGCTGCCCGACGCGCCCGCGCAGACCTTCGGCGCCGCCGGGGTCGGCGGCCCCCGCCGGATCGCGCTCATCGGCCGACCCAACGTCGGCAAGTCCTCCCTCCTCAACAAGGTGGCGGGCGAGGAGCGCGTCGTCGTCAACGAGATCGCCGGCACCACCCGCGACCCGGTCGACGAGCTGATCGAACTCGGCGGTGTCACCTGGAAGTTCGTCGACACCGCCGGCATCCGCAAGCGCGTCCACCTGCAGCAGGGCGCCGACTACTACGCCTCGCTGCGCACCGCGGCCGCCGTCGAGAAGGCCGAGCTCGCGGTCATCCTGCTCGACGCCTCCGAGAACATCTCGGTTCAGGACCAGCGGATCGTCACCATGGCCGTCGAGGCGGGCCGCGCGGTCGTCCTCGCCTTCAACAAGTGGGACACCCTCGACGAGGAGCGCCGCTACTACCTGGAGCGCGAGATCGAGACCGAGCTCGGCCAGGTCGCCTGGGCTCCCCGGGTCAACGTCTCGGCGCGCACCGGCCGGCACATGGAGAAGCTGGTCCCCGCCATCGAGACCGCCCTGGCCGGCTGGGAGACCCGCGTTCCCACCGGCCGCCTGAACGCCTTCCTCGGCGAGCTGGTCTCGGCGCACCCGCACCCGGTCCGGGGCGGCAAGCAGCCGCGCATCCTGTTCGGCACCCAGGCCGGCACCAAGCCGCCGCGGTTCGTGCTGTTCGCCTCCGGCTTCATCGAGGCGGGCTACCGCCGCTTCATCGAGCGCCGGCTGCGCGAGGAGTTCGGCTTCGAGGGCACGCCGATCCATATCTCCGTGCGGGTGCGCGAGAAGCGCGGCGCGAAGAAGAAGTAGGGACGCATGGCAGAGGGGGGGGGGGGGGGGGGGGGGGGGTTGGCTTCTATCTCTCCCGCCCCCCCCCAACACCTAACACGGAACAGCAGACCCCACCCACCCCCCCCACGCCTTCCCTCCCTCCACCCCCT
>NZ_JBVJNZ010000015.1:38556-76330 GCF_055583445.1 Streptomyces sp. NPDC104761
GTCTACATCACGTAGCTGAACCACCCCGACACCCCTAACCTCCCCCCCCCCCTCCACCCCCCCCCCCCCCCCCCCCCCCCCCCCCCCCCCCCCCACCGCCCCCCCCCCCCCCCCCCCCCCCCCCCCCCCCCCCCCTCTGCCATGCGTCACATCCCCCGGCGCGGTGCCGGCGGAAGCGCCACCTGCACGGGCGCCATCCCGTTCTCCTGGGCCCGCCCGAGCGTCCCGATCCGCTGCCACTGCGGCGGCTGCGGCTGCCCGCCGCCGCTCCGGGCGCTGTAGGCACCCGCGCTGTACGCGCTGTACGAGCTCCCTCCGTACGACCCCAGACCGTGGGTGCCGGTACTGAACGGGGCGGTGCCGAAGGCGACGAACCCCATGGACTCCTCCCCGCTGCGATCACCCGGCAGCGTACGGAAGGCCTTGACCCACTCCGTGTAGAGCGAGTCGTAGATCGGCGTGGCCGAGAGCCCGCCCGGGGCCTCCGGAGCCACACGGGCAGCGGGAACGGCGGAGAAGGACGGCCGGTGGGGAGGAAGGTCGTATGCGTGCACGTATGTCCAAACGACAGGATTCCTCAAGAGATGCGGCCAGTAGTTTGCTTTTAGGTGCGCTTGCGCCCCGTATGGGGCGCGGCGAACTGCGCGACCGGCCACGATGTTGCCGCAGTCGC
Source organism: Streptomyces sp. NPDC104761 (assembly GCF_055583445.1). Lineage (NCBI taxonomy): Bacteria > Bacillati > Actinomycetota > Actinomycetes > Kitasatosporales > Streptomycetaceae > Streptomyces > Streptomyces sp. NPDC104761. The sequence goes on from NZ_JBVJNZ010000015.1 coordinate 39,230, forward strand.
CAACCGGACCGTAGTCCCACCCCCGTGGGCGCCCCTCAAATCCCCGCAAGCGGCAACGCCGCCGCCACCAGCTTCCCGTTCGCCGCCGCCTTGTCGATCGCGTCGCGCAGCAGATCCTCCCGGGGCTGCCGCCCGATCGACCCCACCGGCGCCGCGAACATCAGTACCTGCTGGTGCTTGTTGGCGGCCGCCCGCCACCCGTCGGTCACCTGCAGCGGCTGATGCGCCTGCCACCACGCCACCGGCTGCCCGCCCACCGGTCCCGGCTGCAGCACCGCGTGCAGCTGACCCACCGCCAGCAGCACCGACCACCCGTGCAGTACCGGCGGCACCGCCGTCAGCTCCGGTACCGGCATGAAGCCCTGCTCGATGAGGAGGGGCAGGAAGTCGTCGCCCACCCCGTCCGTGCCGGGCCGCACGATCGGCGAGGTCGGCTCCACGACCAGCGCGGGGTGCAACTCCCCGGCGATCAGCACGAGTCCGCTGGTCACCCCGAGCACCGCCTGCTCGGGCACGGACTTCCGCGCCCCGCCGCCGGGCGCGCTGTCGCCGCTGATGGAGCGGACCGCGCCCTGCAGCTGCTCCTCCGTGACCTGGACGACCTGCGAGGGCAGGCAGGTGGCGTGGGCGAAGGCGAGGACGGCGGTCTCGTCGCCGATGAACAGGACGGTGCTGGTGCGCTCCTGTTCGGAGTCGCCCGGGGTGCGGCAGGACGTGCAGTCGTAACTGCCGGGGGCGTTGTCTCCGGCGAGCAGCCGGTCGGCTTCTTCGTCGCCGATCTCGGCGCGTACCTCGTCGCTGACGTCGAGCATGCGCGGCACGGTGGCTCCCTCGGGATGCGGTACGTGAAGGCCCGGGTGGCTCCCGGCCCGTGAGCCCCCGGGGTCGCGGGCTCATGAAGAAGACAACGGGCGATCTGTGGTGGGGGTCACGCATTGGGGGGAGCGGGATCGAACCATCCACTGCGCAGGGTCACCCGTCGTGCGGAATCCGGCACTCCCCGTCAACTCTTCGCAAGCCAAAGGAGTTTGACGCGGTGAAGTGAATCACAGATCCGTCGAACCCGTGGTCGACAAATCACGAAATCCTGGAATGTAGTGGGTGGCTGGAAATCGCCGCTACCCACGGTAACACCGAACTGGCCTGGACCGACAGGGAGTTGGTTGATTTCGGGCGTTCCCGATCCCTAGATTCCTCCGCCGTGTGCAGCGAGCACCGCTCGGGTACGTCCGCCGGCCGGCACCAGGCAGAGCACCACCGCAGTACCGGCCGCGGCGGACGGGGCGAGCGCGAGGAACCGCGTCCATTGCGCGGGGACCGCGTCCCGCCCGGGGGACCCCGGGTACGTGGAGAGGGAAATACATGTCCGAGTGTGCCGATACCACCCGTGAGACCGCCGCGAACAAGAACGGCTCCCGCAAGGGCCGTACGACGGCCGCCCTGGCCGGAGCGGCGCTGCTCGCCCCGCTGGGCCTGCTGGCAGCCACCGGCAACGCCGCGGCGGCGGACAACGGAGTGTGGGACCGCATCGCCCAGTGCGAGAGCGGCGGCAACTGGCACATCAACACCGGCAACGGCTACTACGGCGGACTCCAGTTCTCCGCCTCCACCTGGCGCGCGTACGGCGGCACCGCCTACGCGGCGACGGCCGACCAGGCCTCCAGGGAAGCGCAGATCGCCGTCGCCACCAAGGTCCAGCACGCCCAGGGCTGGGGCGCGTGGCCGGTCTGCTCGGGGCGGGCCGGGGCGACCGGCTCGGCGCCCGAGAACGCCTCGGCGAGCACGAAGAGCAGCACGGAGTCGGCGACCAGGTCGACGAAGTCGTCGGCAACGTCGACCATCCGGAAGTCGGCCCCCGCGGCGAAGAAGCCGCAGCGCTCGACGGCCGGCACCGGCCGCACCTCGGCCAAGGGCGACTACACCGTCCGCGAGGGCGACACCCTGAGCCGGATCGCCGAGCGGCACGGCACCACCTGGCAGCGCCTCTACGCCGCCAACAGGGCCGTCATCGGCGACGACCCGAACCTGATCATGCCGGGGCAGCGCCTCGCGCTCTGACGCGAACCCCTGCCCCGCACCCCTCTGCCCCGCCCGGTCCGACCGGGCGGGGCACGGTGCGTTTCGTGGGGACATGTACATGCTCCGAATGGGGTGCGTGCCCGTATGTGAGGGCGATTCACGTGCGGACGGCGCGCTCCGAGTTCGCGTTGCCGCACCCCCGGGCCTACCCGCGCGGTACGGGGGTTCTGTGCCGAACCGGTGAATCTCTTATGCGGTGTCAGCTTCGGCGCGGCCTCTCGGAATCCAAAGGGAATGCAGGCGCCGGAGTGTCCCGGATCCCCGTTCCCGGTTCTTTCCGGCGGTTTTTCGGAAGACCCTACCGGCCTCGGGGAATTGCGTTCGAATACGCCAGGAAGACGCAGGGAACCGCTCATACGTGTGACGGAGTTCGACCGAAACGCGTGTCGTGGTTCTGTGACAGAAGTGTGACCGGGGGTGGACGCGGGACTCCGGCTTCCGCCCTCGCCGGAACCGGCCTAGCGTGGGCCGTATGGCACCGGACACCGCTCCGCCGACGGAGCCCCAGGACAGCCCGCAAGGGTACGTAGGCCGCGACGCGGGCGACGCGGAACGGCTCGCCCGGCAGCGCGGATGGACCACCGTGCGCTCGCTGCCGCCGGGCGCGATCATCACCATGGAGTACCGGCAGGGGCGGCTCAACTTCGAGGTACGGGACGGCGTGGTGGCGCGCGCCTGGAAGGGCTGACCGTACGACGGCGAAGGCCCCGGTTCCCGCAGTGCGGAAACCGGGGCCTTCGCGGTGCCGGGGCCGGCTGTGCGTACCTGGCCCCCCCGACGCCTCCGTAACGCCGTCAGCCGCCCGTCAGCGGGCGGGCCGCCTGGGCGGCGGTGCCGCGCGGCGGCCGCTCGGGGTGCTGCGGGCGACGGCTGCCCACCGGGGTCACCGGGGTGCGCTCCGAGCGGGCCGTGTGCGGGCCGGGCGCCAGGTGGATCGGAGCCCTGGGCGGACGGGACAGGGAGACCGGTTCGCGTTCCGGCGCCGCCTGCTCGACGGGCGCCGGGCGCGGCTTGAGGACGACGGGCACCGGGACCGCTGCGGGCACCGTGCTGCCGCGACGGGCGCGCCAGCGGTCGCGCATGTCGAAGAGCCAGGTCTCGGCGCGGGCGATGAACGGCTCGCACCACGGCAGCGCCAGCAGGATCAGCAGCCCCGCCGCCCAGCCCAGCAACACGTCGCTCAGCCAGTGCGTACCGAGGTAGACGGTGGACATGCCGACGCCGAGGGAGGTGACCGCCGAGGCGGCGGAGAGCCAGCGGCGGGCTCTCGGGGTGGAGGCCAGATATGCCAGAATTCCCCAGGTCACCACCGCGTTGGCGGTGTGTCCGCTGGGGAATATATCGCCGCCGAGGCCCATCTCGTTCGAGCCGATGACGGTCGCGTAGTGCGGTCCGAGGCGCCCCATGCCGAGCTTGGCGGCGCCGACCGTGATGTTGAGCAGCAGCAGCGAGGCGCCGAGGGTGAGCAGCGGGCGCAGGGTGTGCTGCCGCCATGAACGCCAGCCCAGCCAGGCCGCGACCATCACGGCGGTCGGGCCGCGCTGGCCGAGGACCACGTAGTAGTCGACGAACCAGTGGATTCCCGCCCACTGCTGGTACGGCCGGAAGAACATGACCTGCCAGTCGAGCCGGACCAGCCAGGACGTGATCACGACGGCCCACACGATCGCCAGGTAGAAGGCGAGGGTCGCGGTGAACAACACGACCCGGTGCCGGCTCATCTTCGGCACATCAATGTGGGCCGGCCGTTCCGGCTCACGGTCCAGCCTGGCGAACACCCGGTCCAGACGGGTGAGGTTTCGTTCGGTACGCACCCAATCGACGTTACAGCGAGTGAGCTCTGTTCCCGGACGAAACAGCGGCTTTGTGATGACGATGTGATGTGGGAAACCTCTCAGGAGGTCGCCGAATTCTAAGGATTCCGTAATCCTCGGCGGGTCCGCCCTTCAATTCCTTTGATCATGTCGGGTCGCCGTTTTATGGCACTTATGAATTCGTTAACCGAAGGGTGGGGTGGAATTCTCCCGCTGCTCATCGGGCCCACCGGAACGATCATGGAGGTCCGGAGCCGTTCAGCCAGAACGCGCCATAGACCGCCGAGGCCACCGCCACACCTGCCGTGACCAGCGCCGATCTGCCTGTGCGCAGCCGGGCGAGGGCCCGGGCGAGGGGCAGCAGCACCGGGAAGGCCGGCATCAGCAGCCGCGGCTTGGACCCGAAGTAGCTCGACGCGCACAGCGCGAGCGCGAGGACGACACCCGTGTAGACCAGCAGGGGCAGCGGCTGCCGCTGGCGGACGCCGGTCACGTAGAGCCACAGCAGCAGGCCGACGCCGAGGATCAAACCCGCTCCGGCCAGAGCGGACGGAAATGACGTGAACTTGTCGGCTGTGAAGCGTGCGAACGCATAGCCGCCGTCGAAGCCGTTGCGCCAGCCCGCCTGGACGTCCAGGTAGCCGAGTGGGCCCCGGCCGGTGCGGTGGCCGACCCACAGGACGTAGGCGGCGGCGCCCAGGGGGGCGAGGAGCATGCCGAGGACGCGGCGCCAGGCGGGGGCGGCGGGGGTGGCGACGTGGGGGGCGCGTGTTGCGTGTGGTGCGCCGGTTGCCCGCGGGGCGCGCCGGGCGTGGGCGGCACCGGCCGCCTCGGGGGCGCGTTCGGCGACATGCGCGCCGTCCGGCTGATCCGTACCACCGTCCTGCGCGCCTCTGCCGCGATCCCGCACGAACGAGACCACCGCCGCCGCCCACACCGCTGCCACCACGGCGAGCCCCACCGGCCGGGTCAGTCCCGCCAGCGCGGCCAGCACCCCCGCGGTCACCCAGCGACCGGTCAGCACGGCGTACAGCGACCACGCGGCCAGCGCCGTGAACAGCGACTCGCTGTACGCCATCGACTGCACGATCCCGACGGGCAGCACGGCCCACACCAGCACCGCGCAGACCCCCACCCGCCGGCCGTGGACGACGTCCGTGACCGCGAAGATCCCCCAGGCCGCGGCGAGCGAGGCGAGCAGGCTCACCGTGAAGCCGGCGTCGGCGTACGACAGGGGAGCGAGCGCGTGCAGCAGGCGCTCGAGCCAGGGCAGCAGCGGGAAGAAGGCCAGGTTGGAGTGGACGTCGCCGTTCGGGAGCCGCACCTGGTAGCCGTAGCCCAGTTCGGCGACCCGCGTGTACCACAGCGAGTCCCAGCGTGCCGTCAACAAGGTGTACGCGCTCTTGCCCCGTGCCGCGCTCCAGCCGGCCAGCACGGCCAGGCCGAGGGCGCGTACGGCCGCGTACCCGAGCAGGGCCGGCGCCGCCCGGCGCAGGGTGGGGGCGCGCGGTGCCGCCACGGGCGTTTCAAGATCGGTCACGGCCTCGATTATCGACGGGCCGCGGAGCCGCGGGGTTCACGCGGGCGTGGTGCGGAGCGGGGCAGTGGCGTACGCCACATGAGTTCTCCGGGGCGCGTGAGAGGTCCGCCACGTGCCCCCGCAGCGGACTCGCGTACGCTGACATGTCACTCGCGTTCGTCCGCGCGGGCCGGAGACCCCGCTCCTCTCCGGCCGTACGACGGGGAGTCCCCACCCCGCCGGTCCGCCCACGCGAGTGACCATCTGGGAGGTACGTACATGTCCGGGACGACCACGGCCGCCGTACGACCGCGCCGTCGTGCGGTGTCCAGGGCCGGTGCCGGTGCCAACCGCTGGGTCGTCCTCGTCGTCCTCTGCGTCAGCCTGCTGCTGGTCGCCCTCGACGCGACCGTGCTGCACGTCGCGATGCCCGCCGTCACCGAGGACCTCAAGCCCGGCGCCATCGAACTGCTCTGGATCGTCGACGTCTACCCGCTCGTCTGCGCCTCGCTGCTGATCCTCTTCGGCACGCTCGGCGACCGGGTGGGCCGGCGGCGCGTCCTCCTCCTCGGCTACACCCTCTTCGGCATCGCCTCCGCGGCCGCCGCCCTCGCACCGAGCGCGGCGGCGTTGATCGGGGCCCGGGCACTGCTCGGGGTCGGCGGCGCGATGATCATGCCCGCGACCCTCTCCATCCTCCGGGCGGTCTTCCCCGACCGGCGTGAGCGGGCCCTCGCCATCGGTATCTGGAGCGCGGTGGCGGCGGTCGGTGCGGCCGTCGGCCCCCTCCTCGGCGGCTTCCTCCTCGAGCACTTCTGGTGGGGCTCCGTCTTCCTGGTCAACATCCCGCTGATGCTGGTGAGCCTTCCGGTGGGGCGTCTCCTCCTCCCCGAGTCCCGCGGCGACCGCGACGGCCCCTGGGACGTGCTCGGCGCGCTGATGGCGGCGGTCGGCCTGTTCGGTGTGGTGTTCGCGGTGAAGCGCCTCGGCGGCGGCGAGCCGGCGGGCAGTGCGCTGACCGTGGCACCGCTCGTGCTCGGCGCGCTGCTGCTGGTGCTGTTCGTACGACGGCAACGGCGGCGGACGTTCCCGCTGGTCGACCTGAAAATGTTCGCGCGGCCGGCGTTCTCCACGGCGGTGGGCTGCATCGTGCTGGCGATGCTGGCGCTGGTGGGTCTCGAGCTGATCGCCGCGCAGTACCTGCAACTGGTGCTCGGCCTCTCGCCGTTGCAGACGGGGCTGCGGCTGCTGCCGCTGACGCTCGCCGCGATGGCGGCGGGGCTGGCCGGGGCGCGGCTGCTGCGGCGGTTCGGGCCGCGCCGGATGGTGTGCTTCGGCTTCTGCCTGACCGCGGCGGCCGTGCTCACGCTGACGCCGATGGGCGGGACCGACAACGCGGGCCTGCTGCTCTTCGGCTTCCTGCTGCTCGGCTTCGGTCTGGAGACCACGCTCTTCGGGGCGTACGAGTCGATGCTGAGCGAGGCGCCGGCGGCGCAGGCCGGCGGGGCGGCGGCGATCGGCGAGACGTCGTACCAGCTGGGCGCCGGGATCGGGATCGCGCTCCTCGGCAGCGTGATGAACGCGGCGTACGCGCCGCGGCTGGCCGGGGTGCCGGGGGTGCCGGCGTCGGCGTCCGCGTCCGCGGGGCGTTCACTGGGCGAGGCGTACCAGGTGGCCGGGCGGCTGGGCGGGTCGACGGGGGCGGCGTTGCGGCGGGCGGCGCGGGACTCCTATGTGCACGGGCTGCATGTGACGTTGCTGGTGAGTGCGGGGTTGCTGTTGCTGGGGGCCGTGATGGCGCTGCGCCTGCCGCGGGTGATGCAGTGCGAGGACGCCGCGGCGTCGGTGGACCTCCCTGCCCCGAGGGAGGCGGAACGCTCCCGCGTCTCCGCGTAGCCGGCGGGGGCCTTCGCCGTTGACTTCTCCCGGCGGCTCGCCGTTGGCGGGTGCGGGTCAGAACTTCTCCCACGCACCGCCCGTGCGGGTTGGGGGAGGGGTGGGGCGACCTGCGGGGATGGGTCGCCGTCGGCGGGTGCGGGGTGGATGGTGGATTTGTGGGTGGGGGAACAGGGAGACTGCAACTAGCGCTGCTAGTTTTGGGAGGGTTCTGAATGTCCGCGTCCGTGAAGCTGCCTCCGTTCGATGCCGGTGACCCGCTCGGGATCGACGATCTTCTGGAGCCGGAGGATCTCGCCGTACGGGAGACCGTGCGGAGCTGGGCGGCGGATCGGGTGCTGCCGTTCGTCGCCGAGTGGTACGAGAGCGGGGAGCTGCCCGGCATCAGGGAGCTCGCGAAGGAGCTCGGGTCGATCGGGGCCCTCGGGATGTCGCTCAGTGGGTACGGGTGCGCCGGTGCTTCCGCCGTGCAGTACGGGCTCGCCTGCCTGGAGCTGGAGGCCGCCGATTCCGGGATCCGGTCCCTCGTGTCCGTGCAGGGCTCGCTCGCCATGTACGCGATCCATCGGTTCGGGAGCGAGGAGCAGAAGCAGCGGTGGCTGCCGGGCATGGCCGCCGGTGACGTCATCGGGTGCTTCGGGCTCACCGAGCCGGACCACGGGTCCGACCCCGCCGCCATGCGGACGTACGCCCGGCGCGACGCCGGCGGCGACTGGGTGCTGAGCGGGCGGAAGATGTGGATCACCAACGGGTCGGTCGCGGGCGTCGCCGTCGTGTGGGCGCAGACGGACAACGGGATCCGGGGGTTCGCCGTGCCCACGGACACGCCCGGGTTCTCGGCGCCGGAGATCAAGCACAAGTGGTCGCTGCGGGCCAGCGTCACCAGCGAGCTGGTGATGGACGACGTGCGGCTGCCCGCCGATGCCGTGCTGCCCGAGGTCACCGGCCTCAAGGGGCCGCTCAGCTGCCTGTCGCACGCCCGGTACGGGATCGTGTGGGGCGCCATGGGCGCGGCACGCACCTGCTTCGAGACCGCCGTCGACTACGCGAAGTCGCGCGAGCAGTTCGGCCGCCCCATCGGCGGCTTCCAGCTCACCCAGGCCAAACTCGCCGACATGGCCGTCGAACTGCACAAGGGGATCCTGCTCGCCCATCACCTGGGGCGGCGGATGGATGCCGGTCGCCTGCGTCCCGAGCAGGTCAGCTTCGGCAAGCTCAACAACGTACGCGAGGCCATCGAGATCTGCCGTACCGCGCGGACGATCCTCGGGGCGAACGGGATCTCACTGGAGTACCCCGTGATGCGGCACGCGACCAACCTCGAGTCGGTGCTCACCTACGAGGGCACCGTCGAGATGCACCAGCTGGTGCTGGGCAAGGCACTCACCGGACTCGACGCCTTCCGGTGAACCCCGCGGCGGGGGCAGGGCCGGTGAGGGCCCTGCCTCAGCTCTGGTTGAAGAAGCCGTCCTCGCGGCGCCTGGCCGGCTCACCGCTGACGATCTCGGTGTTCGCGGGGGTCAGCAGGAAGACCCGGTTGGCGACCCGCTCGATCGTGCCGCGCAGGCCGAAGGTCAGCCCGGCCGCGAAGTCGACGACACGCTTGGCGTCGCCCGGCTCCATGGCCGTGAGGTTCACGATGACCGGCACGCCCTCGCGGAACAGCTCGCCGATCGCGCGGGCGTCCCGGAAGCTGTCCGGGGTGACCGTGCCGATCCGGCGGCCCTTCTCCTCGGCGGTGTCCGTGGCCACCTTGACCCGCGGGTCGGTGACCCAGGCATCCCCGGGCTGCTCGGTCCCTTCGGAGTAGTCGTCGTCGTAGTAGCGCTCGTCATCGTTGTCGTCGACGAGGCCGAGCCAGGCACTCGCCTTGCGTACCGATCCCATGGACGCCTCCTCTCACAGCGGTCTTTCTTGCTTCCGCATCCCTATGGTCGTCCATGATGCGGATGTCGCGCCAAGTGGATAGACGCCGCACGGGGGGTTTGTGACGGTACTGGTGCAGAGCCAAAACGTCGAGAGCCCAGGTACCCCAAGGGCGTTAGCTCACACGTCTGCTGACTGAGAGTGAAATATGATTGTTCCCGGCGTACGGGTGATGGGCGGTGCGTCCGGGTGAACGGACGGAGGCGGCCCCGAGTCCCTCCGTCGCACCTTCCGGGCCTCTTCGGGCTGCCTCCTGGACGGTCTGACGCCCACTCAGGGAACCTCGTCCGGCGCGGGTCCGGCGGCGGGCGGCGTCAACCGGGATGAGTGTCCGTCACCGTATACGGAAGTGCTGCGCCGGGGCCACCGCCTCGGGATTCGCCCTGATCCTGTTTCCGTGACGTAAAACAGAAACATGATCGGGTGATCGCTGCCCGGAGATCTTCGTTGGCCGGAGCGCAGAACCATTTCTCCCTCACCGGTTCCGCACATCCATCAACTCGCCTCATCATTAAGGCACTTCCGTGCAAGCAGCCACCATTCGCGCCAGGCTCCTGAGGATCCTGGTCCTGGCCCTCGCCGTCCTGCTGACGCTGCTGGGCGTCGCGGCCGCCGAGCAGATCTCCGCCTACCGCAACGCCTCGGCCACCGCCGACAACGCCCGGCTGGAGATCACGCTGCAGGGCCTGATCCACGAACGGGGTGAGGTCCGTCCCCAGGCGGAGGGCGATGGCTGTGCGCCAGTCGCCGTAGGGGGCGCGGGGTGTGTGGCGAGTGCTGGTGGTGTGTGGTTGCTCGCGCAGTTCCCCGCGCCCTTTACGGGGCGCGTGAACTGGGCGTTTGTTGCGAGGGAGGGGTGTGCGTGCGAAGGCGGGAGAGAACGCGGGGAGGCCCCGCTGTTCGCGGGGCGCAGGGGGTCAGCTCAACAGGAACAGGACCACACTCGACCGAAGTCGATGTGGGAGCGGGTGACCAGCCACTGCTGCGGATGCATGGGCCAAGTGGAACAGGTCTCCGGTTTTCCGTCAACTGACCTGAGACGCGCCGCTCACACTCTGGACACCCTTGACAACGAGGGGAAACGGCACCGTAGAGTCGACGGACGGCCCTGCTGAGGGGCTCGGCCGTAAGAGCGCCGTACTCCGGCGCTCCGTGTGAAGGCACCTGCACCCCCGTGTGCGCGTCCACCGTGTTCGATTGATCCGCCACGGAGCCTTCGCATGTCTTCCGAGACCCTTGCCAGAACCGCCACCCACCCCGCCTCCGGCATACCCGGGCCCGGGGCTGCCCGATGAGACCCCAACTGGTGATCGTGGGAGCCGGGCCGCGCGGGACCGGACTCCTGGAGCGGATCGCGGCCAACGCGCCCGAGCTGTACGCCGGTTCGGGTCTCGACATCCACCTGGTCGACCCGCATCCGCCGGGCGCCGGGCGCATCTGGCGGGCCGCCCAGTCGCCGCTGCTGTGGATGAACTCGCACGCCGAGGACGTCACCATGTTCACGGACGAGACCGTGAAGATGGCCGGGCCGGTGCGGGAGGGACCCACCCTGCACGAGTGGGCAGGCCTGGACGGCCGCACCTTCGCCGACCGGCAGATCCAGGGCCGCTACCTGCGTCACGTCCACGACCGCGCCGTCGCCGACCTCCCGGACGGCATCACCGTCCACCACCACCCGCGCCGGGCCCTGCGGGTCAGCGGGCCGCGCGAGGGCCGCCAGCAGGTCTGGCTGGAGGGCCGGCCGCGTCCGCTCCTCGCCGACCTCGTCGTCCTCGCCCTCGGTCACCTGGACGCCGAACTCGACCCGGAACAGGCGGCGTTGGCCGCGTACGCCGACGCGCACGGCCTGGTCCACCTGCCGCCCGACTTCACCGCCGACAGCGACCTGTCCGCGCTGCGGCCCGGTGAACCGGTGCTCGTGCGGGGGTTCGGGCTCGCCTTCGTCGACCTGATGGTCCTGCTCACCGAGGGGCGGGGCGGCCGCTACGACGGCGACACCTACGTGCCGTCCGGGCAGGAGCCGGTGCTCTACGTCGGGTCGCGGCGCGGCGTGCCGTACCACTCGAAGATCGGCTACGACTGGACCGGCGAACGCCCGCCGCTGCCCCGCTTCCTCGGCCCCGGCGAGATCGACGCACTGCTCGCCCAGCCGGGCGGCTTCGACTTCCGGCGGGACGTGTGGCCGCTGGTGGCGAAGGAGCTGGGCTTCGCCCACTACCACCGGCTGTTCACCGTCCACCCGGAGCGGACGGCCGTCGCCTGGCGGGACTTCGAGGAGAAGTACGCCGCCGCCGAGGGCGAGGCGGACGTGCGGGCGCTGGTGGCGGCCGCCGTACCCGATCCGGCCGACCGGCTCGACCTCGCGGCGCTCGACCACCCGCTGGACGGGGCGCGGTACGGCTCCCACGAGGAGTTCCAGGAGGGGCTGCGCGGCTACATCGAGGCGGACCTGGACCGCAGGCACGACCCCGCGTACAGCGCCGACCTGGCGGTGTTCCTCGGACTGCTCTCCGTCTACGGGCAGCTGGTCCGCCTCGGCGACATCGGCTCCTGGTGGCACGGGTTCTTCAGCTACCTCGCCTCCGGGCCGCCCGGCCCCCGGCTGCGGCAGATGCTCGCGCTGTCCCGGGCGGGGGTGCTGCGGTTCGTCGGCGCCGGGATGACGGTGACGGCCGAGGACGGGGTGTTCCGGGCGTCCGCCGACACGGTGCCCGGGTTCGCCGTGGCGGCGCGGGCCCTCGTCGAGGCGCGGCTGCCCGAACCCACCGTGGGGCGGGCCCGGGACGCGTTGCTGCGCGGGCTGGCCGCCGACGAGGCCGCGGAGACCGCCGACGGGCTGCTCAGGGTGGACCCCGCCGACGGGCGGATCCTCGACGGGGCCGGGCGGCCGCATCCCCGGCGGTTCGCGCTCGGGCCGTTCACGAACGGCCGTACGCCCGGCGCGTTCACCCGGCCGCGCACCGGAGGGCCCGCGTTCCGGCAGAACGACGCCACGGCGCGCGCGGCCCTCACCTTCCTGGCGGGAGTCGGGGCATGAGCGGGCGGCACGGCCGGCGCACGTCTGTCTTACAGGCTGTCCTACAGGGAGGTTGTTCGTGGTGATGACCGGCTCGTACGGCCGGGGGCTGCTGCATCTGGCCGCCGCGGTGGACCAGGCCGGCGTGTTCGACGCGGAGCGCTGCGTCGAGCTGGTGCGGCTGGCCGAGAGCGGGGGACTGGACTTCGTGACGCTCGACGACCGGTTCGGGTGGCCGGAGACCGGCGCGGCCGACGTGCTGGCACAGGTGGCCCCGGCCACCCGGCGGATCGGGCTGGTGCCATTGACGGCCGGCCCCGAGGCCGCCGTCGCCCACCTCGACCGGGTGAGCCGGGGCCGGGCCGGCCGGTGGACCGAGACCCCGGGGCCCGCGCCGGAGCAGCCGGTCCGGGTGGCCGACGCCACCGAGCCCGCCGCCCGGCAGGCCGTCGCCCGGTACGCCGACGTCGCCCTGGTACGGGCCGCGAGCTCCGCGCAGGCCGCCGCCGTTCGGGAGGAACTGCGCGGGCAGGCACGGGAGTTCGGGCGGGAGCCGGAGGCCCTGCGGGTGCTGGTGAGCCTCCTGGTGGATCTGGGCGACGGGGAGCGCGCGGCCGAGCCGGGGCACGGTGGCGGCGGCCCCCGGCAGACCGTGCAGGGGCCGTTGTACCGGGGTGGTCCGGTGGATCTGGCGGAGCTGGTCGCCGGCTGGCACGGCGAGGGCGCCACCGACGGCTTCCACCTGGTCCCTGCCGAGCCGCGCCGCGACCTGGAGCGCCTGGTCAACGGCACCGTGGCGCTCCTTCAGCACCGCGGCCTGTTCCGCACCTTCTACCCGGGCAGCACCCTGCGCGAGCACCTCGGCCTCGCCCGGCCCGCCGGGCAACTCGCTGCGCCGTGAAATACCTTGCGCAGAGGAGAGACGTGACAGGAGCGACGACGAAGGCGACGGAAGGACTGATCGTATGAACGCGGACGCGGCCGGCGACTGGAAGCGCCGGCACGCACACCGTGAGGAGACGGTGTCGGCGCCGTACGGGCCGCTCGCACTGGTCGGCAGTCACTGGATCGAGGACCATCCGGACGGCCGGCTCCCCGCCCTCCCCGGGATCTGGGCGGCCGACGGGGACGGCGTCGTGCTCACCGCGACGGCGGCCGACGGCCTGGCCCTGGACGGCGAACCCTTCGCCGGCGAGGTCCGGCTCGCCGCCGACCCCGAACCCTCGTCCCGGGTCACGCTCGGCGAGCGCCGGCTGGTCGTCCTGGTCCGGGAGGGCATGTGGGGGATACGGGAGTACGACCCGGCCGCCGGGGCCCGCCGCGCCTTCCGCGGCATCGACGCCACCCCGTACGACCCGCGCTGGTCGGTCCCGGGACGCTTCACGCCGTACGCCGGCCACCCGCGCACCGTCCGCGTCGGCACCGCGGACGGAGTGGAGCGCGCCCTCGTGCTCGCCGGGGAGCTCGGCTTCACCCTGGCCGGGCGGGAGCGGACGCTCCGGGTCGCCGAGCAGCCCGACGGCCGGCTGTGGGCGGTGTTCGCCGACACCACCGGCGGAGCCGGCGGCTTCCGGTTCAGGTTCCGCTATTCGGCCGCCCCGGCCGCCGAGGGCTCCACCACCGTCGACTTCAACCGGGCGCAGCTGCCGCAGTGCGCCTTCGCGGACCACCTCATCTGCCCTTTTCCGCCGCCGGGCAACACGCTGGACCTCGCCGTCGAGGCGGGGGAGCGGAAGCTCGCCTGAGGCATCCGGCGGAGATTCGACGGATATTCGACGGACACGGTCGGGGCGTCAACTCGCCCGGACCACGACGAGATCGCACAAAGTCGGCATGGTTCGAACACGGTCGCACGGCCGAAAGGCACCCTTGCGGGTACCGGCCGTTCGCCCGAATACTCCCCCACAGCGCTTGTCAGGGGCATTGCGTGTCCGAAAACCGGGCGCCACCCCCTGACTGCGCCTCACGGGCCCCGACCCCACGCGGGCCCCCGACTTCCCCTGGGAGGGAACGACAAGTGAGGATCAAGCGCACCACCCCCCGCAGCGGTATCGCGAGACGGACCCGGCTGATCGCCGTGGCCTCCGGTCTCCTGGCCGCGGCAGCGTTCGCCGTCCCCACCGCGAGCGCGAGTGACGTTCACACCTTCAGCACCACCGAACTGAAGGCCGTGAACAGCTCCGTCCTGAAGGCGGACGTCCCCGGCACCGCCTGGGCCGTCGACAGCAAGACCAACCGTGTCGTCGTCACCGTCGACTCCACGGTATCCAACGCCGAGATCGCCAAGATCAAGCGGCAGGCGGGCGTCAACTCCGGCGCGCTCACCATCAAGCACACCCCCGGCACCTTCAAGAAGCTGATCACCGGCGGCGACGCCATCTACGGCGGCGCCTACCGCTGCTCGCTCGGCTTCAACGTGCACAGCGGGAGCACGTACTACTTCCTGACCGCCGGGCACTGCGGTCAGGTGGCCTCGACCTGGTACAGCAACTCCGGCCACACCACGGTCCTGGGCACGAACGTCAGCTACAGCTTCCCCGGCAACGACTTCGCGCTGGTGAAGTACACCAACAGCTCGATCGCGCACCCGAGCGCGGTCGGCAGCCAGACCATCTCCAGCGCGGCCACGCCCAGCGTCGGGACGACGGTGTACCGCCGCGGTTCGACCACCGGCACCCACAGCGGCCGGGTCACCGCGCTCAACGCCACCGTCAACTACGGCAGCGGTGACATCGTCTACGGCCTGATCCAGACCACGGTCTGCGCCGAGGGCGGCGACAGCGGCGGCCCGCTCTACGGCGGTTCGGTCGCCTACGGTCTGACCTCCGGCGGCAGCGGCGACTGCACCTCCGGCGGTACGACCTTCTTCCAGCCGGTCACCGAGGCGCTGAGCTACTACGGCGTGAGCGTCGGCTGACGATCCTCCCGGACCGGTTCTCCCGGTGGGCCCCCGTACGCAACCGGCGTGCGGGGGCTCCCTTTTGACGGGGTGCCGGAGTTACCGTCGAAGGACCATTGGAGTCACCCCCTGGGGGTCGGCATGGTCGAGGCGTTGGTGGCGGCCGGGGCCGCTCTCGTGTCCGCCGGAGCGGTCTACGCGCTGGCCGCGGCACGGGTCGTCAGGCAGTACGAACGGGGTGTGGTGTTCCGCCTCGGCCGGCTGCGACCGGAGGTGCGCGAGCCCGGGTTCACCATGATCGTCCCGTTCGTGGACCGGCTCCAGAAGGTCAACATGCAGATCGTCACGATGCCGGTGCCCGCGCAGGAGGGCATCACCCGGGACAACGTGACCGTACGCGTCGACGCCGTCGTCTACTTCAAGGTGACCGCGCCCGCCGAGGCGGTGGTCCGGGTCGAGGACTACCGGTTCGCCGTCTCGCAGATGGCGCAGACCTCGCTGCGCTCCATCATCGGCAAGAGCGAGCTGGACGACCTGCTGTCCAACCGGGAGAAGCTCAACCAGGGCCTGGAGCTGATGATCGACAGCCCGGCCGTGGAGTGGGGCGTCACCATCGACCGCGTCGAGATCAAGGACGTCTCGCTGCCCGAGACCATGAAGCGGTCCATGGCCCGGCAGGCCGAGGCCGACCGGGAGCGCCGGGCCCGCGTCATCAACGCCGACGCCGAACTGCAGGCGTCCAAGAAGCTCGCGGAGGCGGCGAAGGAGATGTCGGAGCAGCCCGCCGCGCTCCAGCTGCGGCTGCTGCAGACGGTGGTGGCGGTCGCCGCCGAGAAGAACTCGACGCTGGTGCTGCCGTTCCCGGTGGAGCTGCTGAGGTTCCTGGAGCGGGCGCAGCAGCAACTGCCCCCGGCGGCCGGGGCCGATGGTGCCGGCGGGACCGAAGGGGCGGCGGGGGCGAATTCCGGCCAGGGATAGCCGGAGGAGGGCGCCGACGGACGCCACGGTCGGCCGCCCGTCGCTCGCACGCGGTGTTTGCAGTGCGAATCCTCCCGGGGTGACCGGCGGCCGGGCACGATCCGCGCACAGGGGGCGCACAACATCCGCGCACACGAGACCTGAAGTCGACCTTGTGTGCTCCCTGTGGGTCTCGGAATAGTAGGCGGCCGTCAACCAGCCTTCCGGCCTTCGAGGTCCCCACAACCTTGCGCGCCGACCCCCCACAGGAGGACATGAGTTGAAGCACCGACGCATACCCCGGCGCCGGGCGGCGCTCGCCGGCGCGGGTGTCGCCGCGCTCATCGCCGCCGGAGTGACCTTCCAGAGTGCGAACGCGAGCGAGCCCGCCAGGACCGCCGCACCGCAGATCCTGTCCGCTCCCGCGGCCGGAAAGCTCGCCTCGACACTCGTCGCCGACCTCGGCACCGACGCTGCGGGCACCTACTACGACGCCCGCTCGAAGAACCTCGTCGTCAACGTGGTCGACGACACCGCCGCCAAGGCAGTCGAGGCGGCCGGGGCCAAGGCGAGACTCGTCGCCAACTCCCTCGCCGAACTCGACGGCGCACGCACCACCCTGAAGCAGGACGCGACCATCCCCGGCACCTCGTGGGCGACCGACCCGGTCGGCAACAAGGTCGTCGTCACCGCCGACCGGACGGTCACCGGGGCCGAGCTGGCCAAACTCACCAAGGTCGTCGACGGACTCGGCGGGAAGGTCGAACTCCGTCACTCGAAGGGGGAGTTCAAGCCCTTCATCGCCGGCGGCGACGCGATCACCGGCTCGGGCGGCCGCTGTTCGCTCGGCTTCAACGTGGTCAAGGACGGCCAGCCGTACTTCCTGACCGCCGGACACTGCACCCAGGCCATCTCCACCTGGTCGGACTCCTCCGGGACCGTGATCGGCCAGAACGCCCGGTCCAGCTTCCCCGGCAACGACTTCGGGCTGGTCAAGTACACCTCGGGCGTGGCCCACCCGAGCGAGGTCGACCTCTACAACGGCTCCGCCCAGCAGATCACCGGCGCGGCCGAGGCCACCGTCGGCATGAAGGTGACCCGCAGCGGCTCCACCACCCAGGTCCACGACGGCACGGTCACCGGCCTCAACGCCACCGTGAACTACTCCGAGGGCACGGTGAGCGGACTCATCCAGACCGACGTGTGCGCCGAGCCCGGTGACAGCGGCGGTTCGCTCTTCTCGGGCAGCAACGCGATCGGCCTGACCTCGGGCGGCAGCGGCGACTGCACCTCCGGCGGCGAGACGTTCTTCCAGCCGGTGACGGAGGCGCTGTCGGCGACGGGGGCCCAGATCGGCTGACGGCCCCCGGTGTCCGGACGTGTCCGGATCGGCTGACGGCCCTGGCGTCCGGATCGGCTGACAGCCCTGGCGTCCGGGCCGGCTGACACCCACCAATACCTAGATCGGCCGGACACGCGCCGTGTTCCGGCGAGGCCCTGTCCCTGCGCGGGGGCAGGGCCTTCGTCGTGCTCCGCCGTCGGACGCGCCCCCGGGACGGCCGGACCACCCCGTGGCCGTTACGGAGAGTGCTCCATTGGACGCGGATGCGAGAGCGCGTCTCTCCTCGTGGGTTCTCCTCGTGGGTGCCGAACGGCCGTCAGGGGTGCGTCATGGCGGCGGCTTTTTCTCGCTGTGGCAGCGGCTCTGGCCAACTGTGCCAGCGCGCCGAGGAACTGACAGGACGCTGCCCGTTCCGGTCGTCGCCCCTCCCGGCCCGTCCCCCCAAAGAATCGTTTGCATGTTCGATTCAGGGTCGCTGACCGGGGCTGATGGGGTTAGAGTAATCGAACGAGAGTACGATGAACATATCGGGCGTATCTGGTGTATGGCTGAAAAGGGGTGGAGTGATGGAGGTGCGGCATGACGGGCTTCGCCCATCTGCACGTCGCGTCCGGTTACTCCGCCCGCTACGGCGCCTCCCATCCCGAGCAACTCGCCCAGCGGGCGGCGGAGCGGGGCATGTCCGCGCTCGCGCTCACCGACCGGGACACGGTCACCGGGGCTGTTCGATTCGCGCAGGCGTGTGCGAAGGAGGGGGTCCGGCCGGTCTTCGGCATCGACCTCGCGGTGGCGGCCCTGGCGCCCCCGCCGCCCGCCCCGCGGCCCCGCACCCCGGCGCGCGGCGGTGCGCACGTGGCCGAGCCGCCGCTGCGGTTCGTGCTGCTCGCCCAGGACCGGACGGGCTGGGCCCGGCTGTGCCGGATCACGTCGGCCGCCCACGTCGGCGCCGTGTCCGGCACGCCGCCGGTGGTGCCGTGGGAGGCGCTGCGCGAGCATGGCGGCCCCGGTCTCACCGTGCTGCTCGGCCCGCTCTCGGAGCCGGTACGGGCGCTTTCGGTGGGCCGGGAGGACGTCGCGGTGAAGCTGCTGGCGCCCTGGCAGGAGATCTTCGGGAGGGATGTTCGATTGGAAGCCGTCGCGCAGAAACGTTCCGGCACGGATCCGGGATCCCTGCGTCTGGCCGCCCGCACCCTCGCCCTGGCCGACCGCACCGGCACCACCGCCGTGCTCTCCAACGCCGTCCGCTACGCCGACCCCGAACAGCACCGCCTCGCCGACGTCCTGGACGCCGCCCGGCTGTTGCGTCCGATCGACCGGCGCCGGCTGGACAGCGGACAGCGCTGGCTCAGGGACGAGAGGGGGATGGCGGCCGTCGCCCGCATGATCACCGACTGCGCCGGAGCGGACCCCCGCCGGGCCCGCCGGCTGCTGGCGGACACCGCCGCCACCGCGGACGCGTGCACCGTCGATCCGAAGGCGGACCTCGGCCTCGGCACCCCGCACCTTCCCGAGCCGTCGCTCTTCGGCGCCGAGCCCGGAGCCGGTGGCGCGGCCCGGCTGCTCCGCCTGCGCAGCGAGGCCGGCCTGGCCCGGCGCGGCCTCGACCGCGACCGGGAGGCGCGCGCCCGGCTGGACGAGGAGCTCGCCGTCATCTCCCACTGGAACTACGACGCGTACTTCCTCGCCGTGGCCCAGGTCGTCGCCGACATCCGGGCCAGGGGCATCCGGGTCGCGGCCCGCGGCTCCGGTGCCGGCTCCCTGGTCTGCCACGCCCTGGACATCGCCACCGCCAACCCGCTCGACCACAGCCTGCTGTTCGAACGCTTCCTCAGCAGGCGCCGGGAGTCACTGCCCGACATCGACATCGACGTGGAGTCCGCCCGCCGCCTGGAGTGCTACGACACGATCTTCGAACGCTTCGGGAAGGAGCGGGTGGCGGTCACCGCGATGCCCGAGACCTACCGGGCGCGCCGGGCGCTTCGTGACACCGGTCTCGCGTTGGGTATCCCGCCCGCGGACGTGGACCGGATCGCCAAGAGCTTCCCGCACCTGCGCGCCTGCGACATCACCGGCGCCCTCGCCGAACTGCCCGAACTGCGGCAACTGGCCGCCGAGGCATCCCGCTACGGGCCGTTGTGGGAGCTCGCCGAGGGCCTCGACTCCCTGGTCCACGGCATGGCCATGCACCCCTGCGGCGTGGTCATCAGTGACGCCACCCTCCTGGACCGGCTGCCGGTGCAGCCCACCCCGCAGGGCGACTACCCCATGGCCATGGCCGCGAAGGAGGAGATCGAGGCGCTGGGCAACATCAAGCTCGACGTCCTGGGCGTGCGGATGCAGTCCGCGATGGCCCACGCGGTCACGGAGATCGAACGGACCACCGGCAACCGCATCGACCTGGACGACCCCGGGCAGGTGCCGCTCGACGACGTCTTCGCCTTCAAGCTCATCCAGGCCAGCCAGACCCTGGGCCTGTTCCAGCTGGAGTCACCAGGACAGCAGGACCTGCTGTCCCGGCTCCAGCCCCGTGACGTGCAGGACGTCATCGCGGACATCAGCCTCTTCCGTCCCGGACCGGTCGCGGGCGGCATGCCCGAGCGGTACATCGCCGCCCGGCACGGCGGCGCACCCGGCTACGCCCACCCGGACCTCGAGCCGGTCCTCTCCGACACCTACGGCGTGACCATCTGGCACGAGCAGATCATCGAGACGCTGCGGGTGCTGACCGGCTGCGACCGGGCCTTCGGGGAGATCACCCGGCGGGCGCTCGGCGACAAGGAGCAACTGCCCAGGATCAGGGACTGGTTCCACGAACGGGCCGGTGCGCGTGGCTACAGCGCGGCCGTGCGGGACGAGGTGTGGAAGACCGTCGAGGCCTTCGGCGCGTACGGCTTCTGCCGGGCCCACGCGGTCGCCTTCGCCGTGCCCGCGTTGCAGAGCGCCTGGCTCAAGGCGCACTACCCGGCGTTCCTGCTGGCCGGCCTCCTCGAACACGACCCCGGGATGTGGCCCAAGCGGGTCCTGGTCGCCGACGCCCGCCGGGGTGGGGTGCCCGTCCTGCCCGTCGACATCAACAACTCTCGCGTGAAACACACCGTGGAGAAGGCCGACGGAGACCGGTGGGGCGTACGCCTCGCGCTGTCCGGGGTGCGCGGCATCAGTGAGGCGGAGTGCGCCCGGATCGAGGCGGGGCAGCCGTACGGATCGCTGTCCGACTTCTGGCAGCGGGCCCACCCCAGCAGGCCGGTCGCCGAACGTCTCGCCGAGATCGGTGCCCTGAACGGCCTGCACGACGGCCGCCTCACCCGCCGCGACCTGCTGCTCCAGATCGCCGAGTTGCACCGCCAGTCCCGCAACCGGTCCGCCGGTGCGGGCCAGCTGCCCATCGACGCGGGCGCGGTCGGCGGGCCGGAACCGAGCGGTCTGCCGGAGATGACCGGCCGCGAGGCTCTCAGCGCCGAGTTGAGCACGCTGGGCATCGACGTCTCCCGGCACCTGATGGAGCACCACCACCGGCTGCTGCGCGAGATCGGCGCGACCGACGCGGCGCACCTGGCAGGGATGCGCGCCGGTCAGCAGGTCCTGGTCGCCGGGGTACGGGCCTCCACCCAGACCCCGCCGATCGCGAGCGGCAGGCGGATCATCTTCGTCACACTGGAGGACGGGTCCGGGCTGGTCGACCTGGCGTTCTTCGAGGACTCCCACCCGGCCTGCGCGTACACGGTCTTCCACAGCGGGCTGCTCCTGGTCCGTGGCACGGTCCAGGTGCGCGGTACCCGTCGTACCGTCGTCGGGACGATGGCCTGGGACCTGGACGAGATCGCCGCGGCCCGCCGCGACAACGGTCCCGAGGCCGCCCTCGCCCTCCTGGGCAGGAGCCGTCCGAACCCGACCCCCGCCCAGCCGCACCGCACCCTGGCCAACGGCACGACAGGAGCCCGGCTGCACCCGTACGCCGACCTCCAGCCCGCCGGCACCCGCTCGGCGGACCTGAAGAAGTTCGGCCACCGAAGCCCGGGGAGCGCGGGATGAGCGGGACGCGTACACGGCAGCGGCACATCGCCCACCTTTACCTGCACACCTCACTGAACGAGGATCAGTACGCCGATGTAATCGAACTGGTGTCTGGTATCACGCCTCACGTCCAAGCCGTGCCGCCCAACGCCGTCCAGCTGGACCTGACGTCGGCGCTCCGGTACTTCGACCTGTCCCCGTACGACGTGGTCCAGTTGGCGAAGATGAGGTTGAAGGCCCTCTACGGCATCGACAGCAGTGCCGGGCTCGCGGGCAACCGCATGCTCGCGGCGATGGCGGCCGACGCGTCCGCGCCGGGGGAGACCACCTGGGTGCCCACCGCCGACGCCGCCGACTGGCTGTACCCGCGGCCGGTCACCGCGCTGCCGGGGATCGGCCGCGCCACGGCGGACACGCTCGGCAGATACGGCCTGCACACCATCGGCCAGATCGTCGACCTGCCGGCGGGGACTCTGCAGCGGCTTCTCGGCGCGGGCCCCGCCCGGCTGCTGGCCGAGCGCGCCCGCGGCCGCGACCCCCGCCCGGTCGTCCCCTCGGAACCGGCAGCGCACCTGGCCGCCGACCTCGTACTGGAACGGGACTCCCTCGATCCCGCCCAGCACCACCGGGCCGTCCTGGGGCTCGCCGACCGGATCGGCCAAAGGCTGCGTGGCGAGGGCCAGGTCGCCGACCGGCTCACTCTCACGGTGCGGTACGCCGACCGCAGCTCCACCACCCGCACACGTGCCCTGCCGGAACCCACCCACCACTCTCCGGCCCTCGCCGCGACGGCCCTGGGGCTGCTGGCCTCCCTCGGGCTGCAGCGCGCAAGGGCCCGGGCCTTCGCGATCCGTGCCGACGGGCTCCGGCCGGCCGGCAGCGCCTACCGGCAGCTCTCCCTGGACCCCGGCGACGCCCGCGCCCACGCCGCCGAAGCCGCCGCGGACCGCGCCCGCCGGCGTTTCGGGCCAGAGGCTGTACGGCCGGCCGCCCTGGCGGACTGACCGCTTGCACCAGGAACTCAACGGGTACCCGGTTGCCTCGGCAAGCCGCGGCAGGCCCGGACCCGGCGGACGACTTCGGCGCTGAGGCCGTTGTCGTCGCTCAGGCCGGCATCCGCGGGAGTCGCGACGGCGGACGCACGGCAGCGAACGCGTCGTCGACCAGGTTCGTCAACGGCCGGCCGCCCTCGTCCTCGGTCCACACCACCGCCGCGACGTCGAGGCAGCTCAGGGCTGCCGAGACCAGCGCACGCGCCGGCAGCGCCTCGGCCTGCGCCTGTCCAGAGGCTGCACGCAGGCGGTGCGCGATGTGCGGAACCAGCAACTGCTGCCAGCGCAGATGCTTCTCGAACATGGCCGTACGCAGTGAGGGAGTGGTGGCGAGCAACTTCGCCCGACGCAAGCCGACTTCGTCGCCTTCCAGCGAGTCGACGCACACCTTGAGCGCCTGCCGCAGCGCGGTCCACGGATCCTCGTCGGCCGGTCGGAGTTCCAAGGCCGCGGCGACGTCGTGTCCGAGTTCGACGAGCCCGCCGATCACCAGGTCTTCCTTGGTGTCGAAGTACCGGAACAGGCTCCGGACGGACATCCCCACCGAGGCTGCGACCTCTTTGACCGTCGTCTCCTCGAACCCCTGAGCCAGGAACAGCTGCATCGCCTTGGCCGCGATCTCGGCGCGGACCGCCCGCCCGTGGCCGACGCCGCGCAGACGGCCGACGCCGCCGTCCACCTCGGCGCCACCGCGCTGATGCCGGCCACCGCGACCGATCACGGCGTCATCGCGGTGCTCGGTGACCCCACCGGAGCGGTGTTCACGGTCCTGGCCCCCGCCCACTGACTCACCGACAGCAACCATCACCAAGGAGGACGTCATGTCACTCGACGGCAAGGCAGGAATCGTCACCGGTGCCGGCTCCGGCCTGGGCGAGGCGGGAGCCAAGCGGCTGGCCCGCGAGGGCGCGAAGATCGTCGTCTCGGACCGCAGTGCCGACGAGGCCGAACGAGTCGCGAAGGAGATCACCGCCGAGGGAGGGCAGGCCACCGCGTTCACGGCGGACATCTCCACCTTCGAGGCGGCCGAGGAGCTCGTCGCGTTCGCGGTGCACACCTACGGCCGCCTGGACTTCGCCTTCAACAACGCGGGCATCACCCCCGCACCGACCGACACCCACGAGGTCGACCCGCAGGACTGGCTCGACGTCATCGGGACCAACCTGACCGGCACGTTCTTCTGCATGAAGGCCGAGCTGGCCCACTTCGTCGAGAGCGGCGGCGGCGCCATCCTCAACATGGCCTCCACCGCCGGTGTGATGGCCCACGCGGGACGCCCCGCCTACGCAGCCTCCAAGCACGGGATCGTCGGCCTGACCCGCAGCGCAGCCGTCGAGTACGCCCGGCGTGGCGTCCGGGTCAACGCGATCGCGCCCGGCCCGATCGACGCACCGTCGGCGCAGGCCCTGCCCGCAGAGGTGCGCAAGGTCATCGCCGACAAGACCGCGATGAAGCGCCCCGGCACCGTGGACGAGGTCGCCGCCGTCGCGGCCTTCCTGCTGTCGGACGAGGCGTCCTTCGTCACCGGCTCCGTCTACGAGGTCAACGGCGGCCAGACCCAGTTGTGACCGCCGCATGCGACATCGCCCGTCGACCACGCCGTCGACGCCTACGGGCGGCTCGACATCACGTTCAACGGCACCGGCATCACCCCTCGGCCCGGCACGGGCGCTTCGCCGGTGCCGGGCCGCCCCGTGGCTACAGGGTGCGGGCCAGGCGGTCGGTGAGCAGCCGGGTGAAGCGGGCCGGGTCGGGCAGGTCGCCCCCTTCGGCGAGCAGCGCGCTGCCGTAGATCAGTTCGGCGATCTCCGCCAGTGCCGGGTCGTCGGCGCCCGCGGCGTGTGCTGTGCGCAGGGCGTTGATCAGCGGGTGTGCGGGGTTGAGTTCCAGGATCCGCTTGACCGGGGGTATCTGCTGGCCCATCGCCCGGTACATCTTCTCCAGGGTCGGCGTCACGTCGTGGGCGTCACCGACGATGCAGGCCGCCGAGGTGGTCAGGCGTGAGGACAGGCGGACCTGCTTGACCTGCTCGGACAGGGTGGTGGTCAGCCACGGAAGCAGGGCGGCGAAGTCCTGTTCGCGCTGGGCCTTCTCGGCGTCGGTTTCCTGGCCGCCGTCGGCGGACTCGTCGAGATCGACCTGGCCCTTGGCGATGGACTGCAGACGGTGACCGTCGAAGGCCGGAATCTGGTCCACCCACACCTCGTCGACGGGGTCGGTGAGGATGAGGACCTCGTAGCCCTTGGCGGCGAAGGCTTCCATGTGCGGGGAGTTCTCCACCGTCGCGCGGCTCTCGCCGGTCAGGTAGTAGATGGTGTCCTGGCCGTCCTTCATGCGCTCGACGTACTCGCGCAGCGTGGTGGTCTTCTCCGGGTCGTGGGTGGAGGCGGCCGACAGCAGCTCCAGCAGGGTCTCGGTGTTGTCCGTGTCCTCGAGCAGGCCTTCCTTCAGCGCCCGGCCGAACTGCGCCCACACCTTGGCGTAGCGCTCGGCGTCCTTGGACTGCATGTCCTTGAGGGCGCCGAGGACCTTCTTGACCAGGCGCCGGCGTACGCCGCGGATCTGCCGGTCGTGCTGGAGGATCTCGCGGGAGACGTTCAGCGACAGGTCGTGGGCGTCCACGACACCCTTGACGAAGCGCAGGTAGTTGGGCATGAGCGCTTCGCAGTCGTCCATGATGAACACCCGCTTGACGTACAGCTGCACGCCGGGCCTGGTCTCGCGGGAGAACAGGTCGAAGGGTGCCTGCGAGGGGATGAACAGCAGCGCCTCGTACTCGAAGGTGCCCTCGGCGCGCATGTGGATCGTCTCGGCCGGGGGCAGCCAGTCGTGGCTGATCTGCTGGTAGAACTCGTGGTACTCGGCCTCGGTCACCTCGCTGCGCGGCCGGCTCCACAGCGCCTTCATCGAGTTGAGCGTGTCGACGTCGGAGGTGGTCTCGCCCTCGGCCTCGGTGCGCTCGCCGGCCATCCGGATCGGCCAGCGGATGAAGTCCGAGTACCGCTTGACGATCTGGCGGATCTTCGACTCGGACAGGTAGTCGGCGAGCCCGTCCTCGCTGTCGGCGGGCTTGAGGTGCAGGGTGACCGAGGTGCCCACGGGCAGGCCGTCGACGTTCTGGAGGTCGTAGGTGCCCTCGCCGTCGGACTCCCACTGGGTGCCGGAGTCGGTGCCGGCCCGCCGGGTGCGCAGGGTGACCTTGTCGGCGACCATGAACGCCGAGTAGAAGCCGACGCCGAACTGCCCGATCAGGTTCTCGGCGGTGGCGGCGTCCTTGGCCTCCTTGATCTTCTCCAGCAGGCCGGCGGTGCCGGACTTGGCGATCGTGCCGATCAGCTCGACGAGATCGTCCCGGGTCATGCCGATCCCGTTGTCACGGACGGTCAAGGTGCGGGCGTCCTTGTCGACCTCGAGCGAGATGTGCAGGTCGGTGGTGTCGGTCTCGGTGAGGCGGGAGTCGGTCAGCGACTCCAGCCGCAGCTTGTCCAGGGCGTCGGAGGCGTTCGAGATCAGCTCGCGCAGGAAGATGTCCTTGTTCGAGTAGATCGAGTGAATCACCAGTCGGAGCAACTGGCGGGTCTCGGCCTGGAATTCCAGTGTCTCGACACTGCTGCCCATGTGGGTCTCTTTCTGTGGGATCGTCATGAACGGACTCGGACTCGGACGCGGGCTGGGGTCAGTCATCGTCGGCGGCTGTCGCCGTCCGCCGGTCTTCGAGGGCGTCCAGGGATGCGACGAGGCCGGTGTGGCGGGCATCGAGATAGGGACGCATGCCGGTCAGGGGCGCAATGAGCTCGGCGGCGTCGGCGGCGCCGAGAGCGGCGTGCAGGGCGGCCTGGGCTGAGCGCGCTTCGGGAGCGAGGTGGGCGAGCGCGGTGATCTGTCCGGCGAGGCGGCGCAGGTCGGCGGCGTTGGCGCGGGCCCAGGTGGCGGTGGTGCGTTCGGCGGCTCTGGCCTGGCGGGTGGCCGTCACGCGCTGCTCGCCGGTGGTGCCGACGGCGCCGGGACGGCCGCGCAGGTAGCGGCGTTCGGCGGCCTGGCGGCTGGCGACGCCGAGGGGGCCGGCGAGGTCGGCCCAGCTGGCGCCCGCGTCACGGGCGGTCTCGATCAGGCCGGTCTCCCAGCCGGCGAGCCGCTCGCGCACCTGCCGCAGCAGCATCAGGGAGGCCAGCGCCTGCTCGGGACCGGGGCCGGCGGCGTCGGGGATCTCGTGCTGGGCATCGCGCAGCGCGTCGTCTATGGCGGCAAGAGCCGCCGCGGCGGCAACGAAGGACGCCGGGCTGTGGGCGTTCGTACGGGGCGTGGACGGCTGGTCGGCTGCGGTCACGAGCACCTCCCTCGGATGGTCATCGGGTCGACGACATCATGTTTGTCATCGATTGGATGACATGTTACAACGGTGTCCGTGCAGCGCATTGGCAGCAACTGCCCGAACCCGCTGGAGGTGTTTTCCCATGTTGATGCGCACCGACCACTTCCGTGAGCTGGACCGGCGGACGCAGCAGCTGATGGGCCTGGGCACCTGGTCGCGACCGTCCCCGATGCCGATGGACGCCTACCGCGACGGCGGCCAGTACGTGGTGGCCTTCGACATCCCCGGCGTCACCGCGGACGCGATCGACATCGACGTCGAGCGCAACACGCTCACCGTCAAGGCCGAGCGCCGGCCCGTGGCGAAGGCCGACGACGTGCAGATGGACCTGTCGGAACGGCCGCTCGGCGTCTTCTGCCGCCAGATCGTGCTGGCCGACACCCTGGACACCGAGCACATCCAGGCCGACTACGAGGCGGGCGTGCTCACCGTGCGCATCCCGATCGCCGAGCGCGCCAAGCCCCGCAAGATCGCCATCGGCGTCGGCTCCGGCCGCAAGGAGATCTCCGGCTGACACCGGCCGGGCCGGTGCGCGCGGCCCGCGTGGTGCTCGCCCCGCTCGGCGCACACCTGGTCGGCGAGGTCCGCGCCCAGCCCTCCGGCACGCCTGCCGGAGGGCTTCGCCCTGATCCGCCGGGGCAACCGCTGGTGGGGGTGCTCGCGCAAGAAGCGTGGCAAGGGCAGGAAAGCCGGCCCGCCGGTGCACGACGACCTGGTCCGCCGTGACGTCAGCGCGACCGGCCCGAACCGGCTGTGGCTCGCCGACATCACCGAACACGCCACCACTGAAGGCAAGTACTGCCTCTGCGCACAGCTCGCCCTGGGCCCTGGTGAACCGACCGCGAATCCGGGCTGAGGCCGGTCACCGGTACGTCAGTTGGCCCACGGCGGCACGATGCGGCTGCCGTCGGCCAGTTCGGCCTCCAGGCCGACGGACGTGGTGACCCAGGTGAGTGCGGTGTGGTCGGTCGGGTTCTCGACGGCGAGGGTGGCGCCGGGGTTGACGATGACGGTGTCGCCGGACCGGACACGGTCGGTGCGGCCGTCGACGGTGACCAGGAGCTCTCCGACCAGCAGGTGGAGGATCTCCTCCCGGTTGACGGTGTGGGCGGGTGCCCTGGTCCCGGCCGGTATCTCCCCGCGCCATGCGCACAGTTCCTTGCTGCCGGTGCGGGGAGTGGCGTAGGAGACGAAGCGGGCGCCGTGGATCTCGTGGGTGGTGGCCTCGGCGGAGCGGACGACGGGCACGGGTGCCTCCCGGCTGTATGATCAAGTAGGTTGACTATATGGTCAAGCCGCTTGACCTGTCTGTCAACGGTGTTTCAATTCCTCCGTGCAGAACTCCGAGGCCATGGCCCTGTCCGCAGCCCTGCTCGCCGCAGCCGGTGAGCTGACCCAGCGCATCAACGACGGGGTCGTCGCCCGTGGCTTCGAAGGGATGCGGCCCGCCCACGGCTTCGCCTTCTCGCGGCTCGCCCCGGACGGGGCCACCGTCACCGAACTCGCCGCGCACCTCGGGGTGACCAAGCAGGCGGCGAGTCAGCTTGTCGACGACATCGTGCGCAGGGGGTATGCCGAGCGCCGGCCGCACCCCGCGGACGCGCGGGCGCGGCTGATCGTGCTCACCGAGCGGGGGTGGGCGTGCACGCGGGCTGCCGAGGCGGCGGCCGCGGAGGTCGTCCGGGGCTGGGGTGACGTGCTGGGGGAGGGTGGAGTGCGCGTGTTGTGGGACTGTTTGGCGCGTATCGCGCCCTATGGTCCCCTCAGGCCCAGCTGGTGACACCCCATCAGGCGAATGGCGCGCGACCGGTTACTCGGAAGTTTTACCGACGCGTAACTTCACGCTTGCACTACTCGTCCGTAACTTGATGGGTGAACAGCATCCTTCGTGATCCGGATCACAGGGCGTAAGGCCGTCGTAACTCCCTTGAGCCGCAAGGAGATCACCCGATGCTGCCCTGGAAACGAGTGCTCAGACCCCTGACCGCGCTGCTCCTCGCCGCCGCCGTCGCCACCGTTCCCGCCGCCACCGCCCACGCCTCCAGTGGCCCCACCACCGGCTGGAACGACTACTCCTGCCGCCCCTCCGCCGCCCACCCGCGCCCGGTGATCCTGGTCCACGGCACCCTCGGCAACTCCGTCGACAACTGGCTCTCCCTCGCCCCGTACCTGGAGGACCGCGGCTACTGCGTCTTCTCCCTCGACTACGGCCAGCTGTCCGGCGTCCCCGTCTTCTACGGCCTCGGCCCCATCGACCAGTCGGCAGCTCAGCTCTCCGCCTTCGTAGACAAAGTGCTCGCCGCGACCGGCGCCGCCAAGGCCGACCTCGTCGGGCACTCCCAGGGCGGCATGATGCCCCGCTACTACCTGAAGTTCCTCGGCGGCTCCGACAAGGTGAACGCCCTCGTCGGCCTCGCCCCCGACAACCACGGCGCCACCCTCAGCGGCCTCACCAACCTGCTGCCGTACTTCCCCGGCGCCTCGGACCTGATCAAGGCCACCACCCCCGGCCTCGCCGACCAGATCCCCGGCTCCGCCTTCCTCACCAAGCTCAACGCGGGCGGCGACACCGTCCCCGGAGTGCACTACACGGTCATCGCCACCAAGTACGACGAGGTGGCCACACCCTGGCAGAGCCAGTACCTGAGCGGCTCCGACGTCCACAACGTCCTGCTCCAGGACCTCTGCTCGCTCGACCTCTCCGAGCACGTGGCGATCGGGCTCTTCGACCGGATCGCCTTCCACGAGGTGGCCAACGCGCTCGACCCGGCACACGCCACCGCCACCAGCTGTGCGTCGGCGTTCAGCTGAGCCGCCGCCCAACCGAACGCCGCCGGGGCCTGTCCGGCCTGAGCCGCCGGTCAGGCCCCGGAGCCATGAGGGGTCAGCGCCGCGGCGCCCGCCGCGGCACCGACGGGGCGGGCTCGGCCGGGCCGGGCTCGGCCGGGCCGGATCCCGTGGGGGCGATCAGAAAGCTAGCCCCAGGAAACCGAGAAATCGCCTGCTGGGAGTGGGCGACGGAGATCCTTATGGTCGCCTTAAGGGAGTGTTCGGACTGCGCTGAGGTAGCTAGCGTTCACGCCATGACGAACGACGAGATCCGGCCTGCCCGGCCGGCCGACGTACCGGCCGTGAAGGCCGTGACCGACATGGCGTATCACCACTACATCGCGCGGATCGGAGTGGTGCCGCAGCCCATGGAGGCGGACCACATGGCGAATGTGGCCGCGGGCCGGGTGTTCGTCGTCGGGGAGCCGGTGACCGGGCTCGTCGTCATCGAGGCCCACCAGGACCACCTGTTCCTCGACAGCATCGCCGTCCATCCCGACGCACGTGGCACGGGAGTGGGACGGCGACTGCTGGAGTTCGTGGACGCACGCGCGCGTGCGCTCGGCCTGCCCGAGGTCAGGCTCTACACGAACGCGCTGATGTGGGAGAACCAGGAGATCTACCCGAAGCACGGGTACGAAGTCGTCGAGCGGCGGGTGGACGGGCCGTACGACCGCATCCACTACCGCAAGCGGCTGGACTGAAGGGCGCGGCAGGGCCCATGGTCAGCCGTCCGGCCACCAGGTGCGTGCGATGTCCTTCCGCACCTCCGGGCGTCCGGCGGGGCGCTCGTCGGCCTCCTCGCGGAGCCGGCGGCTGTCTGACCTCTTCAGGGGCTTCTGCACGGTAGTGCGGCGCATAGCTGCCTCCTTCAGTGCCTACCGGGTTCCGCGTTGTCACGGAGATAGACGCTTTTGGTGAGAGTTCCTCATCGGTGGCGGTCTGTCAGTGGTCGCTGTCACACGGATCGAGTGTCAGTGGCGGGTGTCACGCTGGGGGCATGAAAAATGAAAGTGATCGGACGGTTGCGGTGAGTGTCGACTGGGATGCCGAGGCGGCCCGGTTCGACGAGGAGCCGGACCACGGCCTCGGCGTGCCCGAGGTCCGCGCGGCCTGGGCGGCGCGGCTGCGGGCGTGGCTGCCCGAGCCCCCCGCCGACGTCCTCGACCTCGGCTGCGGCACCGGCAGCCTGGCCCTCCTCGCCGCCGAGCAGGGCCACCGCGTCACCGGGGCCGACAGCTCCCCGGCGATGGTGGAGCGGGCCCGCGCCAAGCTGGCCGGCCGTGACGCGGTGTTCCTGCTCGGCGACGCGGCGGCACCGCCGGTGGGCGAGCGGCTCTTCGACGTCGTGCTCGTCCGGCATGTCCTGTGGGCGCTGCCCGACCCCGCGCGCGTGCTGCGGCACTGGCGGGGCCTGCTGCGGCCCGGGGGACGGTTCGTGCTGGTGGAGGGGGTGTGGGGGACCGTGACCCCGGTCGGCATACCCGCCGCCCGGCTCACCGCCCTCCTCGCGCCGCTCGCCGCGGACGTGCGCGTGGAGCCGCTGTCCGCGGTGACGGCGCTGTGGGGGAAGGAGGTGGACGACGAGCGGTACGCGGTGGTGGCGACGGTGTGAGGGCGTCTGCGGGTGCCCGGGGACTTCAGGTCAGCAGAGCGGCGAAATCCGGTTCCCGAGCCAGGGCCTCCAGCGAGTCGAGCGCGGCCACGGCCGCCGCCGCGGCCTGCGGATCCCGCGCCGCCAGCCCGCTCTCGGCGAACTCGTCCTCGTCCAGGCGGCGTACGTCCGTACCGTCGGCGGAGCGCCACAGGTCCAGGTCGAGGTCCTCGACGACCAGCCGGCCGCCGCTGAGCGTCGCCGGCCGGGTGACGTCGCAGTACCAGCCCTTGAGCGTGCCGTCGGCGGCGCGCACCTCCTTCACCGCGTACCAGCGGTCCCGCCAGTAGAACTCGGTGAATACATCGCCCTGTTCGAAGCGGACGAAGCCGAAGTCGCGGGGCGTGTCGCCGGCCCAGGGGGCGCGCACGGCGATCCGGGTACCGTCGTCGCCCAGCAGCTCGGCGGGGTAACGGATCTTCGTGCGGCCCGCCTTGACCAGCACGACGTCCACCGTGCCGGTCGGCTCAGCCGAGTTCGCGGACATACCTGACCTCCGTCGCGCAGATGTCGTACCCGAACCACTTGTTGATCGCGAGCATCGGGCCGTTGCCGCTGTCGTTGCCCGTGAACGCCTGCGTGAAGCCGGCGGCGCGGGCACGGTGCAGCGAGTCGTTCTTGGCGAGCTTGGCCAGTCCCCGGCCGCGGAAGGCGCGGGCCGTGCCGGTCATGACGGTGCCGTACCGGGTGCCGCCGTCGGTGCGGGCCGCGCTGAAGGCGGCGGGGCGGCCGTCGACCAGGACCACCGAGGTCAGTTCGCGGCTGAACAGCGGGTGCCGCCAGGTCCCGTCCAGCCAGGCCCGGTAGTCGGCGAACTCCGTGTCGATGTCGCTCGGTTCGTCCCGCGTGGTCTCCGCGTCGAGAGCGAAGAGCGGGCGCGGGTCGTCGGCGAAGTCGGCGCCGGTGCGCAGCTCCACACCGGGCGGGGGAGTCCGCAGCGGCGGGAGCGCGCCGTGCGCGAGGTCGAGCCGCAGGAAGTGCGCGGAGCGACTCGCGGTGTAGCCGCGGCGCTCGGCGAAGGCGCGGTTGGACCGGGCGTCCAGGACCCAGGCGTACGAGGTGCGCGCGCCGACGGCCGACAGGTGCGCCTCCGCCGTACGGGCCAGGAGGGTGCCGGCGCCCCGGCCGGTGCGCTCCGGATGCACGTACACGTTGGCGAAGCCCTGGCCCGGCTCCGTGCTCTCGTGCGCGAGGCCGACCTGGGCGGTGCCGACGACCTCGCCGTCCTCCTCCGCGACCAGCTGGCGGAAGCGGGCGGCGGGGTGGGTGTGCGTCAGCTCATGGACCAGGGACTCCGGGGTGAACAGCATGAAGGGGAGGGCGAGCTGCCTGACCCGGGCGAAGTCCTCGGCGTCGGACCGGACCTCGGGGCGCAGGTCACGCACGATCACTGTCATGGGGCGCACGCTATGCGGGACGTGTGCCGGATGCCTCTCATTTTCCGGCCGGTACGGGAGAATCGGGCCGTGACCTTGAAGATCCACATCGATGACAGCGCGCCGCCGTACGAGCAGGTGCGGGCGCAGATCTCCGAGCAGGCGCGGGGCGGGGTGCTGCCGGTGGGGTACCGGCTGCCGACGGTGCGGGGGCTGGCCGAGTCGCTGGGCCTGGCGGTGAACACGGTGGCCAAGGCGTACCGGGCCCTGGAGACCGACGGGGTGATCGAGACGCGCGGGCGCAACGGCACGTTCGTCGCCGCGGCGGGCTCGGCCGCCGAGCGCGAGGCGTCGCTGGCCGCCCAGGCCTACGCCGAGCGGGCGCGCCGGCTGGGGCTGGCCGAGGAGGAGGCGCTGGCCGCGGTGCGGGATGCGCTGCGGGCGGCGTACGGGGAGGGCTGAGGGGAGCCGTACGGGGGCTGAGGGGAGCCCGGCACCGCCGGATTCCGCCGTACTGGCAGATCGCCGTTGCGGCGGGCAGAAAAGAGCCGGTGGGGAAGAGCAGGTGGGGGAAGAGCCGCCCCGGAGAAGAGGGGACCAGGGGGAACGACGGACGACGGCGGGCTTCGACGCTTTCCGCCGCGGCGGCGACCAGGGCTTCAATCCCTTCCGCCGCGGCGCCCGGCCACGACGGCGGCATCCGGCGGTGCCGTACTCCGCTCGGCCCGAGACGGGAACCACGGCGTCACCTGCCGGTGCTCAGCTCCGGCGTCCTCGTCACGGTCAGTCCCGCCCGTTCCGCCGCCCTCCCGAAGGCCACCGCGTCCCGGACCGCCGCCCCGCCCGGGTCGTTGTTGAAGTACGTGTAGACGTCGGCCTTCTCGGGGTACGCCGTGGCGATGCGGTCGACCCACGTCTCCAGGGAGCGGCGGCCGTAGCGCGGCCAGGGGGTGGCCCGGCCCTCGTGGAAGCGGACGTAGGCCCAGTCGGTGGTACGCCAGAGCGGGGTCATGGGGCGGGCCTGGATGTCGGCCCAGCACAGGGCCGCCCCACGGGACCCGAGGACATCGCGGGTCTCCGGCGTCCACCAGGAGTCGTGCCGGGGTTCGACCGCGACGCGGACCCCGCGGGGGAAACAGGCCAGGCAGGCGTCCAGGAGTGCCGGGTCCGCCCTGAGCGTCGGCGGGAGCTGGAGGAGGACCGGGCCCAGCCGGTCGCCGAGGCCCGCCGCGTGGGTCATCAGCCGGTCGACCGGCTCCTGCGGCTCCTTGAGGCGTTTGATGTGCGTGAGATAGCGGCTCGCCTTGACCGCGATCACGAAGTCCGGCGGGACCCGGTCCCGCCAGGACTCGAAGTTCTCGCGGGTCGGGAGGCGGTAGAACGCGTTGTTCAGCTCGACGGTGGTGAAGTGCTCCGCGTACTCCTCCAGCCACGCGCGCACGGGCACGTCGGCCGGGTACAGGACGCCCCGCCAGTCCCGATACTGCCAGCCCGACGTTCCGATGAAGAAGGGCATACCTCCATCAAAGCACCGGCTAGAGGTACAAGCCCGCGTCCGCGCCCTCCCGCGCCCCCGGTACCGACGTCGGCGCCGTGCCCCGGCGCAGTGCGTACAGCTCCGCCAGGGTCGCCCCGTCCCGGCCCACCCCCTCCTCCGTACCGAGCCAGTTCACCGCCTCGCGGTGGGTCAGGGCGCCCACCTCGATCCGGGCCAGGCAACGGCCGGGGCGGACCACCGCGGGGTGCAGCCGCTCCAGGTCCTCGTTGGTGGTCACGCCGACCAGGACGTTGCGGCCCTGCCCGAGCAGGCCGTCGGTGAGGTTGAGCAGGCGGGACAGCGCCTGCCCGGCCGTGTGCTTGGCCTCGCCGCGGATCAGTTCGTCGCAGTCCTCCAGGAGCAGGAGCCGCCAGCGGCCCTTGCCGGCGCCGTCCTCCTCGCCGATCGCGATGTCCATCAGATAGCCGACGTCGGAGAAGAGCCGCTCCGGGTCGAGGACGCAGTCCACCTGGCACCAGTCCCGCCAGGAGCGGGCGAGGGTGCGCAGCGCGGAGGTCTTGCCGGTGCCCGGCGGGCCGTGCAGCAGCAGGAGGCGGCCCGCGATGTCCTCCGGTGTCGTCTTCATCAGGCGGTCCATCGCGTCCGCGACCGGCGCCGTGTAGTTGGCGCGGACCTCGTCCCAGGTGCCCGCGGAGATCTGCCGCGTGGTGCGGTGCGGGCCACGGCGCGGGGAGACGTACCAGAAGCCCATCGTCACGTTCTCCGGCTGCGGTTCCGGCTCGTCGGCCGCGCCGTCCGTCGCCTCGTTGAGCACCTTGGCGGCCAGTTCGGCGGTGGTGGCGGTGACGGTGACGTCGGCGCCCCGGTTCCAGCGGGAGACGAGCAGGGTCCAGCCCTCGCCCTCCGCGAGCGTCGCGCTGCGGTCGTCGTCGCGCGCCACCCGCAGCACGCGCGCCTCCTTCGGCAGCAGGGTCGCCCCGGACCGCACCCGGTCGATGTTGGCCGCGTGCGAGTACGGCTGCTCGCCCGTCGCGAAGCGGCCGAGGAACAGCGCGTCGACGACGTCGGACGGGGAGTCGGAGTCGTCGACGTTGAGCCGGATCGGCAGCGTCTCGTGCGGCTTGGCAGACATGTCGCCATGATCTGTCACCGGGGCCCGCGGCGCACCCGTTTTCCGAAGTGGGAGAGGAGTGTCGGATGCGTACCGAGCTTCCGGAGTATCCCGAAGAGGTCATGCGCACGGCCCCCCGGACGCCCGCGCCCTGGTGCCCGGCGGGCGATCCCCGATACCTGCCCCGGGGGGCGATTTCCGCCGTTAAGGTTGTCCTTGATGGGACGTCATGGGTGGAATTCGGGGGCTCGGCGGTGGCGGCTCACCGCCCTGCTCGGGGTGGGTGTGGCCGCGCTCGCCCTGATCGTGACACTGGTCGGCACCCTTCCCGGGGGCGGCGCCGGCACCGCGGGCACGACCCGGGACGGCGACAAGGTGCACGGCACCCCCGCCACCCCGGCGGGCACCACCGGGCCGTCCGTGGGCTGGGGCTTCACGCACACCCAGTACAGCGCCGACGAGGGCAGTGCGACCGCCACCGAGCGGGTCGAGGACCGGCTCGCCCAGGACGCCGGGATGCCGCAGGACCAGGCGATCATGGGCTGGGGCGCCGACAACCCCGAGCCGGTGAAGGGGCGTTACGACTTCGCGGCACTGGACCGGCGCGTCGACTTCATGCGCAGGTCGGGCGCCACTCCGGTGATCACCCTGTGCTGTTCCCCGGACTGGATGAAGGGCGGCAGGGCCGGGGTGGACAACACCGACTGGAGCCAGGCCGCCCTGGAGACCGCACCCACCCCCGACCACTACCAGGACTACGCCGACCTCGCCGCGACCGTCGCCAGGCGCTACCCGGACGTACGGCACTTCATCGTCTGGAACGAGTTCAAGGGCTTCTGGAACAACGCGAAGGGCCGCTGGGACTACGAGGGCTACACCGAGCTCTACAACCTCGTCTACAAGGCGCTGAAGGCCGTCGACAAGGACATCATGGTCGGCGGGCCCTACCTCGTCATGGACAGCTTCGACCCGCGTCAGACCGAGAACGCCTCGACCACCCTCAAGGGTGACTGGGGCGTCATGGACCAGCGGGTCGTCGACGCCTTCGACTACTGGAACACCCACAAGGCCGGCGCCGACTTCGTGGTCGTCGACGGGTCCAGCTACACCAACGACGACGACATGCTGCCGGACGAGTTCGCCGCCACGGAGAAGCTGACCTACGTCAGTGAATGGGTGCGCAGGCGGACGCACGACCTGCCGCTGTGGTGGGCCGAGTACTACGTGGAGCCCGCCGACGGCCAGGACCGACGCGACGGCTGGACCGAGGACCACCGGGTCGCCGTCCAGGCCACCGGCATGATCGCCCTGGTCAGGGGCGGCGCCGACTCCGGCTTCTACTGGAACCCGGAGGACGGCAAGGGCGGCGACTGCGCCGGCTGCCTGTGGTCCACGACCGACAGCGGGGACGGCGGGCAGGCCCTGCCCATGTACGACCTGGTGTCGCGGTTCGGGAAGTCCTTCCCGCCGGGGACGAAGTACGAGACGGTCTCCGTCGCCCGGGACGACGTGCCCAACGTGCGCGTCCTCGCCAGCGACAGGACGGTCCTGGTGGTCAACACCCTCGGCCGGGCGATCAGTGCCCAGGTGGACGGCAGGCGGTTCGACATGAAGGCCTACGAGGTGAAGTGGGGGGGGCGGGGGGGGGGGGGGGGGGGGGGGGGGGGGGTGCGCGGGTGGGGGGGGGGGGGGGGGGGGGGCAAAGGGAGGAGGAGACAGGAACGGGGGAGGGGGGAAAGAAAAAACG
>NZ_JBVJNZ010000015.1:76340-108214 GCF_055583445.1 Streptomyces sp. NPDC104761
CCCGGGAACCTAACCCTTTTTTCCCTTTCTTTTTCGCCCCCCCGCCCCCCCCCCCGCCCCCCCCCCCCCCCCCCCCCCCCCCCCCCCCCCCCCCCCCCCCCCCCCACTTCGGCCGGCCTCCTACTTGAGCGTCAGGAACCGCTGCGCCAACGAGGCCAGCAGCACCGCCAGCAGCGGCAGCGAGAACCAGAAACTGCCCTGGAGCCAGCGCAGTTGACGCACCCCCGGCCGGACCGCGACCCGGACCACCTCGCGTGCCGTCAGCAGCAGGACCAGCGCGAGAGCGGCCAGACCGCCGATGACCGACCACGGCGTCCAGGTGATCCGCGGCCCGATGGGCCCCGGATCCGGCGTCGCCACCGCGCCCGCGGGCCGCGTCCGCAGCGCGTACATGGTCACGTCGTCGTTGACCAGGACCTTCGTCAGGTCCTGCCGGTCGTCCAGGTTCTGGAGCAGCCGGCTCTCCCAGGTCGCCGAGTAGCCGGCGTCCATCCGGAGATAGGTGACCTGGCTCCGGTTGATCATCAGATACGAGTTCGGACCGGCGTCCTTGAGCGCCTTGACCAGGCTCGACACCAGCACCGGGTCGGTCGGGGCGAGCGTCGGCACGTAGTCGACCCGCTCCATGTCCTTCGCGCCCCACGGGATCGCCGGGGTGACGTCGTTGACGGTGTCGTTGCTCAGCCACAGCAGCCGTACCGTCGGCCTGTCGTGGGCGTACACGTAGTCCATGGCGGCGACCTCGCCGGGCCGGACCCGTTCGAAGGACTCGTTGCCCCAACGGGCCACCAGGAAACCGCCCATGAGCAGCAGCCCCGCCAGCAGCGCGGCCACCGGCGCCAGGCTGATCCTGTCCTTCTCGCGCTCCTTCGCCGTGGCCCCGGTGCGCGGGAACAGGGCGAGCCCGGCCAGCAGGGCCGCGCCCGGCACGGCGAACATGAAGACGCGCAGCGCCATCTCGCCGCCGTACGACTGCATGCCGAAGCCCAGGAACGGGACGAAGGTCAGGACCAGCAGGGAACGCTCGCGGTACCGGTGGAAGCGGCGGCGCCACCAGCCCCAGACGGCGAACGCCATCATGCTCCCGGCCAGCAGGACCCGGACGTACAGGACCAGCTTGTGCGTCGAACTGCCGCCCTGGATACGGCCGGAGACCGAGGTGGAGACATTGCTGCCGACCCCGCCGACCCCGCCGAACAGCTCGTTGAAGTGCCCCGACCAGTACGGCTCGGCCATGAAGCCCAGCCAGACGGCCGCGACCACCCCGAACAGCAGCGGCAACCCACGCAGTTCGGACCGGCCGATCAGCACCAGGACCGCCAGCACGCCCAGCATCACGAACGGGGTGAGCTGGTGCGCCGGCACCGTCGCCGCGTACAGCCCGACCAGCACCATGAGCAGCACGGCCTGCTGACGGCGGTTCGTCGGCTCGACCTCCGCCTCGCCCGGCCGGAACCTGGCCCAGACGACGTGCGGGGCACGGAACCAGACCAGCAGGATCGCCACGAACACGAGGTAGAGCAGATAGGTGAAGCCCTGCGGGGAGAAGTAGTCCTGGCCGACCCAGCCGCACAGCACGAAGATCCAGATGCCGGTCCACTTCGCCCGCCAGCTCGCCCGCAGCGACCGCACGAGCAGGAACATCGGGGCCAGGTAGGCGAGCTGGATGAACGTCGGCCACCAGCGGATGACCTCGGTGAAGTCCGTGACCCCGCACGCCCGGCCGATGAACGCGGCCGCCGCGAAGAAGCCCGGCCAGCTCCAGCGGGCGTCCAGATCGGGCACGGCCGAGCCGGTCCGGTCGATGTAGTCGATGAACCCGAGGTGCTGCCAGGCGGTCGGGAAGCGCGGCTCCGTCTCGATCACGGCGGGCAGCGCGTGCAGCGACACGACCGTCGCCAGCAGCGTCACCAGGAGCAGCGCCTTGTGCTCCCGGCGCAGCCACAGCAGCGCGGCGAACACCGTGACCAGCAGCGCCGCCCCGGCCAGCGTCGGCAGCGGCAGCACCGAGACCAGCCCGAGCCCGCCCATCCGGTCCAGGTCGGCGTCGTCGAGCCGGGCCGCCGGCACCCAGTAGAGCAGCAGGGCGGCGGCCAGCAGACAGCCGAGGAGGACGCCCGTGCGGGTGGGCGTCAGCCGCTCCCGCAGCGAGGGCGCCGACGCGGACCCGGACCCCTCCGGAACCTCGTCGGGCCCGTCCGGCTCGCCCGCCTCCCGCGGTACGGCAGCCTTCCCGAACGGCGCGTCGACCTCCGCCTCCCTGAGCAGCGAGGCCTCGGCGGGCCCCAGCGAGGACTCCGCGTGCGGCTCCCTCTCCTCCACCGGCAGCCCCAGGTTCCGTGGCGGCCGCAGTGCCCATGTCGGCCGGTCGTCCGGCCGGACAACGGGCGTACCCGTGGGCGGAGTTCCCGGCCCCGGCCGGACGTCCGGCCGTCGCTCCACATGGTCGAAGTCCACATGGATGCCGAGGGCGAGGGTGTCGGTGTCCAGCGCCCAGGCCGGACCCCGCCTGCGCGGGACGGCGGCGGACGGTGCCTCGCGGCCCCCCAGGTCGGCGAGGTCCCCGTCCGGCGCGGCGTCCGCGGGGACCTCGGCCGGGGCGGCCCGCAGCGTGCGCCACAGCCGGGGCGCCGCGATCGCCACGATCACCGCGAGGCTGGAGATCTCGGCCACGCCCGCGCCGGTCAGCCCCATCCGGGGCAGGAGCAGCAGGGTCAGGCCGAGGACCAGCACGCACAACAGCCCCTGCAGCCAGGCCAGGCCCGCGGTACGGCTCTGCGCGCGCAGCACCGCGAAGTACGTCTCCATCACGACCCGGAGCAGCGCGCCGACCGCGAACCAGCGCAGCAGCGGGGTCGCCGCGTCCGCGTAGCCGGGCCCGAACACGCCGAGGATCCAGGGCGCCCCGAAGAACAGCAGCGCGCAGATGGGGATCATGATCCGGGCCATCCGCCTCAGCGCGGCCCGGGCGTTGCCGGCCAGCCTGGCCGGGTCGTGCGAGCCCTCGACGGTCAGCGAGGCGCCCATGTTGATGGCGAGCAGGTTGGTGGTGCCGCCGATGGTGGTGGTGATGTAGAAGTACGCGTTGTCCTCGGAGCTGACCTGCGAGGCGATGATGACCGGCACCAGGTAGACCACGGCGAGGGAGAACAGCGAGCCGGTGTAGTCACCGGCCAGGAACCGGCCGATCTCCCTGAGTGTGGGCGGCTTCGCGTGGTCAGCGGTCGCCTCGACGTGCCGGGGGACCAGACGCCGGAACACCAGCCAGCCCAGCGGCACGAACGAGGTGGCGATCGCGGCGACCCAGGAGACGAAGACACCGGCCACCGGGATCGCCGCCGCGAACGCGACCAGCAGGGCCAGCTTGACGGCCGAGAACACGGTGTTGCCCACCGGTACCCAGGGCGCGTTGCGCAGCCCGGTCAGCACCCCGTCCTGGAGCGTGAGCAGGTTCCAGGCGATCACCGCCACGACGAACCCGAGCCCGGGCAGCGGCCCGTGCAGGAAGCGGTACGACGGTCCCCAGACGCCCAGCGTCATCAGGAAGACGCCGGCCCCCAGCGCCACGATCAGCGAACTGCCCGCGTAGGTACGGAAGATGAGCGTGCCGGTCTGGCGTCCGGCGACCGGGATGAAGCGGGCCAGGGCGCCGGTCAGGGTCACCGCGGTGAGCCCCGCGAGGAGTTTCATGGCGGCGATGGCGGCGGAGCCCTGGCCGACGGCCGACTCGGAGTAGTAGCGGGCCGCGGCCAGCCAGAAGCCCAGGCCCAGGACGGCCGAGATGCCCGTGTTCAGCATCAGCGCGTAGGCGTTCCGGAAGAGCGGACTGCCCCCGGACGAGCCGCCCCGGCCGGGCAGGCGAAGGCGGCGCCCCGACTGCTCGGGCGCCGCTGTGCCGGGTGTGCCGGCCTGTGTGGTGGTAGTCGTGTCAGACACGGGAACGGATGGCCTTCCGGCGGACCTGGCGTGCTCTGCGGAGAACGGCGTACCCCTTGGTGAGGGCACGGTCCCTGGCGAAGTTGCGGGCGATCGCACGGCCTTCGAGCAGCCGTACGAACTCCGCGGCGTCCGTACTGCGGCGCACGGTGACGCGCTGCAGCGCGAACGGACCCTGACGGCGGTGGGCGAGACCGTTGCCGACGGCGAGCGCCTGGGTGTACCCGGCCGCCCGCACGGCCTGCCGGACCCGGCGGCTGGAGTAGCCGTACGGGTAGGCGAACGAGGCCGGAGGCGCGCCGAGTTCGTCCGTGACGATCTCCCGGCTGCGCACCAGTTCGGTGCGCAGCCGGTCGTCGTCCAGCTGGTCGAGCTGCGGGTGGGTGTGACTGTGCCCGCCGATCTCGCAGCCGACGCCCGCGAGTTCGCGTACCTGGTCCCAGTCGAGCATGGCGTCGAGGCCGCCTCCGGTGTCGTACGCGCCCCTGATCCAGCCCGTCGAGACGAACAGCGTGGACACGAAGCCGTGCTTGGCGAGCACGGGCAGGGCGTGTCGGTGGACGCCCTCGTAGCCGTCGTCGAAGGTGATGAGGACGGGACGGTCGGGGAGCGGGCCGCCGTCGCGCCAGCCCGCCGCCAGATCCGCCGTGTCGATGGGAGTGAGGCCCAGGTCGCCGACGAGCGCCATCTGCTCGGCGAACGCCTCAGGTGCCACCGACAGCGCGCGGGTGGCGTCGTTGGGCGCGGACGCGACCGAGTGGTACATGAGGATCGGGACCGGGGCCTCAGCCATGGGAGCCCTCCTCGATCAGGGCGACGGCGAAGGTCGCGCCGCCCCGCCGGGCCCGCACGCTCCCCACCACGTAGCCGCCCGCCGCCGTCAGCACCCCGGCGACGATCGCGCCCGCCCGGCCCGCGCCGCCCGGCCGGGCCAGCAGTGCGTCCCGCAGGCCACGAGCGACCCCCGCGGGCAGCACACGCGTGGTGTACCGGCGTTCGGACTCCAGGCCCTTGCCGGCCCCCACGCTGCGGGCGACCAGGGCCTTGGAGAGGCCCTCGGCGTAGGCGCGGGTGCGGAAGTACCCGAAGTGCTCGCGGACTTCCGGGACCCGGTGGTGGATCACCGCGCGGTCGTCGATGAGCAGCACGGCGTCCGGACGGGCCCGGGTGAGCCGGATGCACAGCTCGGTCTCCTCGCAGCCCAGCGGGCGCTTGTCGCCGTCGCGGCCGATGCCGGTGGCGAAGCCGCCCGCCGCGTCGAAGGCCGTGCGCCGGAAAGAAGCGTTTCCGCCGAGGACGTTCCGGACCCGGACGCGGCCGGCCGGCAGCCCCCGGTAGGTGCAGCCGACGACCCAGTCGAACTCCTCCGGGAACCAGTCGGGCCTGCGGCCAGAGGCCCAGATCGGCAGGGTCCGGCCGCCGACCGCCATCACCTTCGGGTCGGCGTACCCCTCGGCGAAGCGGCGCAGCCAGTCCCGCTCGGCCACGGCGTCGTCGTCGAGGAAGGCGATCACCTCGCCGTAGGAGGCGGCGATGCCCGTGTTGCGGCCGGCGGACAGGCCGCGGGGACCCGCGTTGGCGAGCACCCGCACCTCCGTGGCCTCCTTGTACTCCTTCGTGAGCCGTTCCAGGAGCGCCGGGTTGTGGTCGACGACCAGCAGGGTCTCCAGCGCCGGATACGACTGGGCGCGCACCGAGGAGACCGCCGCGAGGATGTCCTCCCAGCGGTCCTCGGTGTACACGCAGATCACGACGGAGATGTCGGGATCGCTCAAGACGACTCTCCCTGGCCCGCGGTGAGCATCGGGGAGTGCCGCACCTGCCGGCGCAGGTCACGCCGGTTGGAGCGCTCCTTCAGGATCACCTTGAGCACGCGCAGCCCGTCGCGTACGGCACGCAGGTTGCTGGTGCCGTGGATGCGGAGGTACTCGTAGCTCGGGATCTCCTGCACCTTCAGGCCCGCCTTGACCACCCGGATGTTGATCAGGGTCTCGATCTCGAAGCCGGTGCAGTCGAGGTCGATCTTGTCGAGGCAGTGCCGCCAGAAGGCGTTGTACCCGTAGCAGAGGTCCGTGTAGCGGGCGCCGAACTTGCGGTTGACGACCGTGCACAGCGCCCAGTTGCCGAGCTTGCGGATGAAGGTCATGTCGTCCGTGCCGCCGCCGTTGGCGAAGCGCGAGCCCTTGGCGAAGTCGGCGCCCGAGACCAGGGCGGAGACGTACGACACGATCTCGTGACCGTCGGCCGAGCCGTCGGCGTCCACCATGACGATGATGTCGCCGGTGCACGCCTCGAAGCCGGTGATGAGGGCATCTCCCTTGCCCTTGCCACTCTGTTCGACGACTTTCACGTCGGGCCACAACTCTCGCGCCACTTCCACGGTGTTGTCGGTGGAATTACCGTCCACCAGGACCACTTCGTGTATCCAGGCGGGAAGTGTCTTGAAGACGTAGGGGAGATTCTCCGCCTCATTCATGGCGGGAATCACCACACTCACCGGCGGTGTGATCGCCAGGTGCGATGAGATCGGCCGGTATTCGGTGGCCATGAACGGATCTTGGCCCGAAGTCGGCTGACGCAGAACAGAACTCACGAGTCTTGTCCCTCTCGTCCGGTGGACCGCCCGCCCCATGGGCGGCCCGCTTTGGTGTCCGGTTCGAAAGGGGGGTTCTACTCACTCGTGGCACGGAACAAGGATCTCCGTATCCGCAGGTGAGCTGGCAAAGTTGCCCGGTCTGCCGCAGAACGGCAGTCGGTCGCGCGGCACGACTCGGAAACGACAGTGGTCACAGGAGAAACGAACGTGGTCATTGCGGTCACCGAGCACGGCACCCCCCTACCGCGCCCCGCCCCGGAACATCGCGGTCCTGAGCCCTCCCCTGGAGCCGCTGGGTGATGATCCGATGCGGGTGAGATGTATGACGGTATTGACGATTGAACCAGTATGGCAAGTCCCGGAACTGGTTCTCACGTTTTTATTGGATTGGCCGTTACGAAACTTTGGCCGACCCTGCTCTTCAACTCGAACGGGTTTTCCCGGTTCGCCGGGGCATCCGTTCGAGAATGCGTTCCACCGGTCGCAGGAGTACCAGCAGAAGCAGGAGAAGGCTGATCGCGGCCACGGCGACGATGCCGCCGCGCCAGGACCAGTGGTGAGTGGCGAGCATCCCCTGGGCGATCAGCATGTCCAGGGCGACGGCACCCGCCAGCGAGGTGAGCGCGCGGGCCGGCGGATCGAGTCCGCGCAGTGCCGCACCGATCGCCGCGGCCGGCGCGGCGAGCAGGAAGAACAGCGCCAAGGGCCCGCGCAACAGCGCGCCCGAGTCGGTGAGCGCCAGCAGCGCACCCGTCCCCGCGACGGCCGTCGCGGCCCCCGCGAGCAGGGGCCCCAGGTCCCTCCCCGGCCCTTGGTGTGCCCGTTCGCCCGCTGTTGATGATGTCTTGAGACGTATGGTCTGCATGGCCGACTTTGCCCCCCAAGGCGTCGGATGCCGGGCTTCAATGTCGCGCAGCCGAACGGAGGGCGTCAAGCGGGTCTCCGGACATGACCGTTCCCCGGAGACGC
Source organism: Streptomyces sp. NPDC104761 (assembly GCF_055583445.1). Lineage (NCBI taxonomy): Bacteria > Bacillati > Actinomycetota > Actinomycetes > Kitasatosporales > Streptomycetaceae > Streptomyces > Streptomyces sp. NPDC104761. The sequence goes on from NZ_JBVJNZ010000015.1 coordinate 83,842, forward strand.
CTGATGCCTCCGGGGAACAAGTCGCTCGATTTCGGCGTGTTCCGATGATCGATTACGACACGGGCTTCAGGGGCTCGTGCCTCCCGAAGGGCTGTCAGGTTGAACTCCTGAACGGTTTTGGCATGGACACTTCCCGTCAACACGCGTAGTTGCTACGACAGTTATGGCAGAGATCCTGCTAAAGGGAGGTTCCATGAGACGTTCCCGAATTACGGCATACGTGACTTCACTCCTCCTCGCCACCGGCCTCGCCCTCACCGGGGCGGCCGCGTCGCAAGCGCAGGCCGCGACCGGGGGCTATGTGGCACTCGGCGACTCGTACGCGTCCGGCGTCGGCGCCGGCAGCTACATCAGCTCGAGTGGCAGCTGCGACCGCAGCACCAACGCCTACCCCTACCTGTGGAACGCCGCCCACAGCCCGTCCTCGTTCTCGTTCCTCGCCTGCTCGGGCGCCACCACCGACGACGTGCTCTCCGGCCAGCTCGGCACGCTCAGCTCCTCGACCGCCCTGGTCTCCGTCACCATCGGCGGCAACGACGCGGGCTTCGCCGACGTCATGACGACGTGTGTGCTCAGCTCCGACAGCACCTGCCTGTCCCGCATCAGCACCGCCGAGGCGTACGTCGACTCCACCCTCCCCGGCAAGCTCGACAACGTGTACGACGCGATCAGCGCCAAGGCCCCCAACGCCAAGGTCGTCGTCCTCGGCTATCCCCGCTTCTACCTGCTGGGTACGACCTGCCTCGGCCTCTCCTCGACCAAGCGCACCGCCATCAACAACGCCGCCGACTACATCGACACCGCGATCGCCAAGCGCGCCGCCGACCACGGGTTCACCTTCGGCGACGTCCGCAGCGCGTTCTCCAGCCACGAGATCTGCTCCAGCAGCTCCTGGCTGCACAGCGTCAACTGGCTGGACATCACCGAGTCGTACCACCCCACCGCGTCCGGCCAGTCCGGCGGCTACCTGCCGGTACTGACCGGCAACGCGTCCTGAGCTCCAGGTCCTGAGCCCTAGTACGAACCGGAGGGCGAAGGCGAGGCGGAGGCCCCGTCGGTCGGGGTCTCCGTCGTTTTGGTGCAGGTGACCGAGAACGGCACCGAGTTGGACGTCGTCTCCACCGGACTGCGCACCTCGACGGCGATCGCGTCGCTCAGCGTCCCGCTGTCGGACCAGGTCGTCACGGTCACCTGCGTCTGCCGGGTCCTCCCGCCGCCGTCCGGGAAGGACAGCGTCTTCCAGCCCTGGTCGTCGAGCTTCCCGTTCTTCAGCACCCACCGGTACTGCACGTCCTCGGGCACGCTCCCCACCGTGAACGTCGCCGTGAACGTGGGCGCCTGCGCCGTCGACGGCGGACAGGCCCCCGAGTAGTCCGTACGGGACCCGGCCACACTGACCTTCACGCTCTGCTCCGGCGCGCTGCTGCTCGCGGACGCCGACGGGGACTTCGACGCGTGCCGGCTGCTGTGGCTGGGCGCGGGGGAGCTGAGGTTGCTGGCCGACTGGCTCGCCCCGGCGTTGTCGCCGCCGTCGTCGCCGTTGCCGCCGTTGAGGAGGGCGTACGTCAGCCCGCCGAGCGCGAGGACGACCAGCACCAGCCCGATGATCAGCACGGTACCGGCCCTGCGGTCGCCGCCGCGGCCGTCGGCGGGCGGCCGGTTGTCCGCCGGGGTGGGCATCGGGGGCGTCGGGGAGAACGGCCGGGTCTGCCGGGCGACGAGGGTCGGCGCCTCGTACGGTCCCGGGACCGGGACGGTGGCGGCCGTCCCCGGGGTGCCCCCCGCCGCGACCAGCCGCAGGTCCCGCTCGGCCTGTTCGGCGGAGATCCGCGCTGCCGGGTCCTTGCGGAGCAGCCCCTCGATGACGGGGGCGAGCGGTCCGGCCCGGTACGGCGGCGGCAACTCCTCGTCGACCACGGCCCGCAGCGTGCTCAGCGGGGTGTCCTGCCGGAACGGCGAGGCGCCCTCGACCGCCGCGTACAGCAGGACGCCCAGCGACCACAGGTCGGACTCAGGGCCGAACGCCCGCCCCAGCGCCCGCTCCGGGGCGAGGAACTCCGGTGAGCCGATCACCTCGCCGGTCATGGTCAGCGCCGAGCTGCCCTCCACGGTGGCGATCCCGAAGTCGGTGAGCACCACCCGGCCGTCGTTCGACAGCAGCACGTTGCCGGGCTTGACGTCCCGGTGCAGCACCCCGGCGGCGTGCGCGGCCCGCAGCGCGGACAGCACCTCGGCGCCGACGCCGGCCGCCCGCTGCGGGGACATCGGCCCCTCCGCCTCCAGCACGTCGGCGAGGGACACGCCCGGGATCAACTCCATGACGATCCAGGGCCGTCCGCCCTCCATCGCCACGTCGTACACCGTCACCACGTTGCGGTTCGCGACCCGGGCCGCGGCCCAGGCCTCGCGCTCCAGCCGGGCGTACATCCGCTCGACGTCCGAGCCGGGCAGCCCGGCGGGCGCCCGCACCTCCTTGACGGCGACGGCACGGCCCAGCACCTCGTCACGGGCCCGCCACACGGTGCCCATGCCGCCCTCGCCCAGCGGGGACAGCAGTCGGTAGCGGCCCGCGATCAGTCGCTCACGGCCCGGCTCTTCGGTCACGGGTGCCCCCCACGGCAGCTCGCGCGAATTCATCACAAACGTAACTCAGAGAAGTGCGGATGCGGCCCCCTTGAGCACCAGTCCGGCGCCCAGGGCCACGACCACGAGTGCCGACACGAGCGGAATGGTCCTGCGGACCAGTGCCGCCATCGGGTGGGTGGTCCAGCGAGGGCGTTTGTCCATCACCCGAGTCATTCCCGTACCCAGCCTGACGACGGCGAACCCGGCGGCGGTCAGCGTCAGCGCGAGACCGACGCCGTAGGCGACGACCAGGAGCAGGCCGAACCAGGCCTGACCGAGGGCGGCGGCGCCGACGAGCACGACCACGGCGGAGGGGCTGGGGACGAGGCCGCCGGCGAAGCCGAGGAGGATGGTGCCGCGGAGGGTGGGGGCCGTGGGGTGGGTGTGGGTGAACCCGCCGTGACTGTGCGGCATGTTGGTGTGGCCGTGATCGGGGGCTGCGCCCCCGGACCCCCCTTCGGCCCGAACGGCCTCGTCCTCAAACGCCGGACGGGCTGGAGAATGTGGCTGGGCACCGTGGTCATGGCCACGAGCGTGGTGGTGGTCATGAGGGTGTTCGTCGCCATGGGAGTGGTCGTGCCCGTGATCGTGCGTGTGGCCGTGGTCGTGGGTGTCGGCACGGGCGTGTTCGTGTGCCCCCACGAGGGCCAGCTCCCGGTTCCCGGTCGCCTCGTGCTCCTGGTCGTGATGGTGGTGATGGTGGCCGTGCGCGTGTGCCTGCTCGTGGGCCCTGTTCCGCCAGGCCCTGCGGGTCAGGTTGGCGCCCGCGGCCAGGACCATGAGGCCGCTTGCGATGCCCAGCCAGGCGATCACCGACGGGGTCGCCGCCGAGCCCGCCGTCACCAGGACGCCGAGGGCGACCACGCCCAGGGTGTGGGTGACCGTGACCGACGCGGCCAGCGGGAGGACGTCGCGCAGGCGGGCGCGGCCGCCGCGGGCCGCAGCGGTCGCCGCCATCAGGGTCTTGCCGTGGCCCGGTGCGAGGGCGTGCATCGCGCCGAGGCCGACCGAGATGAAGAGCGCGAGCAACGCGAAGCCGACGGTGAGGTGGTTGCGGGCGACCAGGTCGGTCAGGGCCTGGGTCCAGCGGTCGATGCCGCGGGGGAGGATCTCGGCGCCCGGGGTGTCCTGGCGTTCCTGGGCGAGGGCCGCCCCGCCGGGCCGCACGTGGACGGCGGCGGTGGTGGTGTCGGCGGGGGAGGAGAGCAGGTCCTTCGGGTAGCTGGTGAGTTCGTGGGAGACGGACGTCTTCGGTACGTCCGTCTTCGTCAGGGTCATCCGGTCGCCGCGCGCCGTGATCTCCCGCCAGCCGGGCCCGGTGTCCGCGCCCGCGCTGTGGAAGGTGAGGCCGGCTCCGGCGCCTTGGGGGAGGGGCGCGGTGAAGCGGCACTCCACGCGGAGGGTGTTCAGGCCCGCCTGGCCGGGGCGGAGTTCGGCGTGGCTGGTCCGCACGGTCAGCGGGGTGGTACGGCCGTCGACGGTGAGCCTGCTGCCGTCGGCCGCGGTCGTGCAGCGCTGCTCGGCCCACTTCGCCGTGCCGAGCCGTTTCAGGTCGGGCTTGGCCTGGGTCGCCGGGATCTCGGCGAGGTCCTCGACGTGGTCGACGCGGAGCTGCCCGGGGGCGGCGACGAGACCGTCGTACTTGTTGACGGTGAAGTTGCCGAGCGGGTGCGCGCTCGCGCCCGTGCCGGACAGCAGGGTCGCGGCGCAGGCCAGGGTGAAGACGGCGGCGATCCGGCGGAGGTTCACTTCGAGTCCTCCAGCGCCTTGCGGGCGGTACGGGCGCCCAGCGGGGAGAAGCCGGGGTTGAGCGTGAGGGCCTTGGTGAGGGCGGCCCGGCCGGCCGCCTTCTCGCCGTCGGCCAGCTCGATCATGCCGAGGTGGTAGACGAAGGAGGCGTTGTGGTAGCCGGTGGCGGTGGCCCGGCGGGTGTACGGCAGTGCTTCCTTGTCCTTGCCGTTGACGTGCAGCGCCCAGGCCAGCGCGTCCGCCGTGTGCACGGTGTGGCGGCGGGCCCACTCGGCGCGGGCGGCCTTGAGGGCCTCGGCCTTGTTGCCGTGGTCGGCGGCGGCGAGGGCGGTGTCGAGGTCGGCGTTGACGCCGTTGGCGCGGGCGAGCGCGATCCAGGCCTCGACGAGCGCGTACTGGTCCGCGGCCTTCGCCCTGTCGCCCTCGGCGTTGCGGTCCTCGTACAGCTCGCCGAGTTCGACGAGCTGCTGGGGGAGCGGATAGCGGGAGACGACCAGTTCCATGCCCTTGATCGCGTCGGCCCGGTCACCGAGCGCCGCCTGGACCCGCGCGCGGCCCTCCAGCGCCGGGATGTAGGTGTCGTCGGCCGTCAGGGCGCGGGCGTAGTAGGTCTCCGCGGTCTTGTAGTCGCCCTGGTTCCAGGCGAGCAGACCGAGCTGGGCGGCCACGTAGGAGATGTCGCCCTTCGACGTGGCCGTGGACAGGGCCTGCTCCAGCACCCGCTGGGCGCCCTTGACGTCGCCGCGGAGCTCCCGCACATACGCGTACCGGGTGAACACCGGTACCCCCGGTTTGCGTTGGTCGGCGAGGTCGGCGGCCTTGCTCGCCTCCTCGTAACGGCCGAGTTCGACCAGGGCGTCGATGCGGGAGGCCAGGGCGTTCGCACTGTAAGGGTTCTGCTTCAGGGCCTGGTCCGCGTAGCCGAGCGCCGGCGCGAACTCGTGCCGGGCGGCGGCGAGCGCGGCCTCGGCGGCCAGTGCCTCGTCGTTGCCCGGGGTGATCTGCAGCGCGCGCTTGAGGGACTTCTCGGCCTGCGGGTAGCGGGACGGGTCACCCTTGGTGCGGGCCTGCTCGACGTAGGCGAGGCCGAGGGTGGCCCAGCTGTCGGAGTCCTTGGGCTGGGTGCGGAGATGGGCTTGGAGCGAGGCGATGGTCGTGCCGAGGTCCCCGCTCGCGAGCAGCGCCGGGTCCACCGCGCTCGACGTGGCCACCGGCGCCGTCCCGCCGTCCCGCGAGGACCCGAAGGCGATCGCCCCGCCGGTCAGCGCGATCGCCATCAGCAGCGCGGAACCGGCGAGTTGGGCCCGCCGCCAGTTCCGCCCCGCGGCGGCGAACCGGCGCAGGGCGGTGACGCGTTCGTCGTCCTTCGTCTCGGCGGGCTGCTTCTCGTTCGTACCCGGGGCCATGCCCTCTCCTAGTAGCTGTTCGCGCGGGGCGGCGCGGCCCGCGCCGTGGGGGATTGGGTGGGTGCGGGCCGCGCCAGTCTTGAAGCGCCCCGAAGGGCGCTGGGGGTACCCCCGGCCGAAGGCTGGGGGAGGAACTGCGCGACCAGCCACCGGCCGGCCCGCAGTCGCCCACTGCCTGATGCACTACGGCGCTGAACGCGGCAGCGCTCAGTACGGCCGCCGCATCCGCCGCCGCCACCAGCCGAACCCGGCACCGATCAGCAGCACGCCCGCCGCACCCGCGGCCGCCGACCCCGCGATCAGCGTCATGTTGTCGTCACCGGAACCGGTCAGCGCGTCGCCCAGCGCACTCTTCGTGCTGCTGCCGGCCGCCGCCTTGGCGATCTTGCCGCGCGAGCCCGCCGTCGGCTCGGCCACGTACGGGAAGTACTTCTCGAAGCTCTTGTCGTTCTTGTCGACCGCGTCGCCCAGGTCGTTCTTCGAACCGACCAGCTCGCCCTCCATCACCTGGAGCGCCTCGTCGATCACGTCGTCGGTGAGCCGGCGCCCGTTCGGGAAGCCCTGGTTGTCACCGTCCAGCACACCGAGCCGCTTGGGCTTGGCCGTCGGCTTGATGGACGTGTTCAGGCGGAGCATCTCCGACGGCCTCGCCTGCGGCTGCAGTGTGTTGAGGCCCTTGACGCCCGTGAGGAACACGCTGACGAGGTCGTTGCGGGGCTCGGACGGCGCCTTGATGTTGTAGATCGCCTGGATCAGCTTCGGCAGTTCCGGGTTGGTGACGTTCTTCAGGAACTGCGCGTCGTCCTTGGGCTGGGACGCGTTGAACTTGTCCTTGTCCTTCTGCGGGTTGACGACCTCGTTGACCAACGGGTTGCCCAGGCGCGAGACCTGCGAGTAGTAGCCCTGCGCGTTCCTGCGCTGCGTCGTCGCGTAGATGCCGACGGTCGGGCGCGAAGCCGACTGCCGGATCAGGGAGTTCGGCACCTGGAGGGCGATCGTGTTGACGTTGTAGCCCTTGAGGGTGTCGTTGCCGACCTCGCTCAGGTTGCCGCCGTACAGCAGGTCGAAGACCCGCAGGTCGGCGAAGAACGGGTCGTCGGCCTGGCCGGCGAAGGTCGCGCCGCCGCCCACCGTCTTGTAGATGGCCTGGGAGCGCAGCTTCGCGTAGTCCGGCATCGACGCCTTGCCGACGTCCGACGGAGCGGCCGGGACGTCGCTGGCGAGCCTCGTCGCGTGCTGCTGCCTGCCGTTCTTCAACTTGATCAGATCGAGGTTGTACGACTGCGTGACGTTCAGGTCGGGGTCGGCCAGGTTGTCGACCACACCCGTGTTGTAGAGGAACGTCTTCTTGTTCTTGATCTGCGTCTTGAAGGTGTAGCGGAAGATCAGGTCGTCCAGTGCGTCACCGTTGTTGTCGACGTGGATGTCGTACTGGGCGTCGTCGGCGAACTGGTAGAAGTTCGGGCCGCCGGCCGGCTCCTCGAAGGGGATGTAGTCCGACACGATCGTGGTGGTGTCGGGCTTGTCCGGGCTCACGAACGCGTACAGGTCGGTGTTGTCGTACTGCGGGGTGCCCGAGATGAGCGGGGCCTCCCGGTGGGAGGAGGCGGAGGCCGCCCCCGGTTCCAGCGCGGCGACGCTGGCGGCTGTGATCCCGCCGGTTGCCAGTGCCCCACAGATGAGCGTGACAAGGCCCTTGCGCCCCGCGCCGCTCCTGGAGTTTAGAGGTGTCATGCCGTCCGTCCCTCGGTCCCAACTTGCTTGACGGACGGGTATACGGAGCCGGAGGGCCGTTTGGATTGGTCGGAAGAAAAAAATCTTTTCTTCCTGCTCGACCCGCGTTTTTGCCTCCCGCATACGTACTTCTGCCGGAGGTGCGTCAGTTGCGAATGCCTGGTGTGGGAGGACGGGCCGGGTGCGGCCACAGAAGGAGGGACGGGGTGGAGGCGGACGAACTGCTGGTGCTCGTTGCCGGTGGCGACCAGAAGGCGTTCGAGGACCTCTACGGACTGGTGTCCGGGCCGGTGTTCGGTCTCGTGCGCCGCGTGGTCCGCGATCCCGCCCAGTCCGAGGAGGTGGCCCAGGAGGTGCTCCTCGAACTCTGGCGCTCCGCCGCGAAGTTCGACCCCGGCCGGGGCAGCGCCCTGTCCTGGGTCCTCACCCTCGCCCACCGCCGCGCCGTGGACCGGGTGCGCAGCGCCCGCGCGGCCGGCGAACGCGAGCAGCGCGAGGCGCTGCGGGCCGGCGAACCCGCCTTCGACCAGGTCGCCGAGATGGTGGAGGCCGGCCTGGAACGCGAGTGGGTGCGCCGCTGCCTGGACCGGCTCACCGCCCTGCAGCGCCAGTCCGTCACCCTCGCCTACTACGACGGCTACACGTACCGTGAGGTGGCCGAGCGGCTCAAGCTGCCGCTGGGTACGGTCAAGACACGGATGCGCGACGGACTCACCCGGCTGCGCGACTGCCTGGGAGGTGTGGCGTGAGCCTGGTCGGCCGCCTGCTGCACCGCGAGGACCTGCACTCGCTGGCCGCACCCTACGCCCTGGACGCCCTGGAGCCCGGCGAGCGGCGCCGCTTCGAGAAGCACCTGAAGGACTGCGTCCGGTGCGCCGACGAGGTCCGGGAGCTGACCGAGGACGCGGTACGGCTCGCGTTCTCGGCCGCGGCCCCGCCGCCGCTCGCGCTGCGCGACCGGGTGCTGGCCGCCGTCCGCGCCACCCCGCAGGAGCCGGCCCCCGGCCGGGAGCGCGTGCCCAATCTGCCGCCGCACGTCTGGGGCGCACAGCCCCCGCCGCCGCGCCGCCGTCCGCGCCCCCTGTTCGTGCCGTTCGCCACCGCCACCGCGGCCGCCGCGCTGGTCGTCGCCTCGCTGTTCGCGGTGCAGGCCGACCGGACGCAGAACCGGCTCGACGCCGAGCGGGCCCAGTCACGTGAGATCGCCCACGTTCTGGCCGCGGCCGACGCCCGCGCGACCAGCTACAAGGACGCCCAGGGGCGAAGTATCGGAGCGGTGGCCTCCGTATCGGAGGGGCAGGCCGTCGTCACGCTCAGCGGATACGGCACGCCCTCCAACGGCCGTGTACACCAGCTCTGGCTCATGCGCCCCCGTGTGCAACCGCGCTCCCTCGGGCTCTTCGAGGCCGACACGCCCCTGGTCGCCACGGGTCTGAGCAGTTCGGCGACGTCACTCGCCGTGACCGTGGAGCCGGCCGGCGGCTCAGCGCAGCCCACCAGCCAGCCGGTTGTCCAACTCGCCCTGAAATCGGTTGGATTCGGAGAGTAGTCAAAGAGAAGTTCAAGAGGGGTCGTCAACACCCTTGCGGGGAAGGTGAATCCTGTGACCGCGATACACGGGTGCCCCATCGGGGCGATAGGGTTACCCTGCCCGGGCCGGGTGGACTCGTACGGGTGGGGAGTGACATGGATCAGATAACACGCAGCAGGGCGAGGGTTCCTGCGATCACCTGCGGGAGCGGTGCGACCAGTTCGCGTCTCGACCGCCATCTGTCGGTGCTGGCGGGTCCCGCCATACCGCAGCAGCAGGCGGTCGAGGCGACGTCGCTGATGCGTGAGCTGACCGCACGTGAACCCGCGCGGCGCAGCGACCGGGGTGCGCGGGTCAGCCGTGTCTCCCTCTTCGCGCCACTGCGCCGGCTGCGCCGTTCGCTGTTCGGCGGCAACAAGCACTGACCGCCTGACCGTCAGGCCCGCGCCCAGGCCGCCACACCGTCCCGGCGCAACGCTGCGATCTCCGCGTCCGTCATCCCCACGGCACGCAGCAGCGCCTCGGTGTGCTGGCCGAGCGCGGGCACATCCCCCATCCGCGCCTCGTCCCCGCCCGGCAGCGTGATGGGGGGCAGCAGAGCGCGCAGCGGCCCGACCGGCGAGCCCACTTCCCGCCACCGGTCCCGGGCCGCCAGCTGTGGATGCCCGGCCAGCTCGGGCAGGTCCCGCAGCCGCGCGCACGCGATGCCCGCGGCCTCCAGCCGCACCAGCGCCTCGTCGGCGTCGAGTGCCTTCAGGGCCGTCCCGACCAGGTCGTCGGTCCGCGCCCGGTTCGCCACCCGCGCCGCGTTCGTGGCGAACGCCGGATCCGCTCCCAACTCCGGCCGCCCGATCACCTGTTCGGCAAGCCGCCGCCACTCCCGGTCGTTCTGCACCGACAGCAGCACCCGCCCGCCGTCCGCGGTCGGGTAGGCGTCGTAGGGCGCGATGACCGCATGCGCCAGACCGGTGCGCTCGGGTGGCGTCCCGCCGTGCATGGTGTGGTGCAGCGGATGCCCCAGCCACTCGGCCAGCGCCTCCAGCATCGACACCTCCACCGGCCCGCCCCGCCCGGTGGTCCCGCGCCGCACCAGCGCCGCGAGGACGCCGGAGAAGGCGTACATGGCCGCCGCGATGTCCGCCGCCGGGATCCCCGCCTTCACGGGCTGCTCCGGCGTCCCGGTGACCGACACCAGCCCCGCCTCGCACTGCACGAGCATGTCGTAGGCGCGCTTGTCGGCGTACGGTCCCCACGCCCCGTACCCGGAGATGTCCACGGCGACCAGCCGGGGGTGCGCCGCGCACAGCGTGGCCGCGTCGAGCCCGAGCCGGGACGCGGCACCGTGGGCCAGGTTCTGCACGAAGACGTCCGCGTCCGCGACGAGTCGCCTGACGACGTCCAGGCCGCGCGGGTCCTTCAGATCCAGCGCGATGGACTCCTTGCCCCGGTTGCACCACACGAAGTGCGAGGCGAGACCGCGGGCGGCGGTGTCGTAGCCGCGGGCGAAGTCCCCGCCGTCCGTGCGCTCGACCTTGATGACCCGGGCGCCGAGATCGGCGAGCTGCCGGGTGGCGAAGGGCGCGGCGACGGCCTGTTCGACGGCGACGACGGTGATGCCCTCGAGGGGCAGCGGGAGACGGTCCATGCGCTGGATCATGTCCGGTGACCGGCGGGTTTGTCAGCAGCGCCGGTACCGGCGGACGGCGAGCGGCAGGAAGACGCCGGCGAGGACCAGGCTCCAGGCGAGCGACCCCGCGACGGGGTGCGCCACCGGCAAGGCCGCGCCGTCGGGTACCGGAGCGTTGCCGAAGAGGTCGCGCAGGGCGGTCGTCACCGCGCTGATCGGGTTCCACTCGGCGAGCGTGCGCAGCCAGCCCGGGAGGTTGCCGGTGGGGATGTAGGCGTTGGACAGCAGCGGCAGGACGAACGTGGACGCGCCGAGCTGGCCGGCCGCCTCCTCGCTGCGGGTGAGCAGACCGAGGTAGATGCCTACGGCCGTGCAGGCGAAGCGGAACAGGAGCAGGAGGCCCAGCGCGCCGGCCGCCGCGGCGGCCGATCCCTCCACGCGCCAGCCCACGGCGAACCCCACCAGGAGCAGCGGCACGGTACCCGCCGTGGTGACGACGAGGTCGGCCAGCGCCTGCCCCAGCGGTACGGCGGCCCGGCTCACCGGCATGGCCCTGAAGCGGTCCATCACCCCTCGGTGGGTGTCCTGGGCTGCCTGGAACATGCCGGTCATGACACCGCCCGCCGCGGTCGCGACCAGCAGCCCCGGGACCAGGAAGGAGCGGTATTCGGCACCCGGCATCGCCAGTGCGCTGCCGAAGACGTAGCCGAAGAACAGCAGCATGTTGACCGGCATCAGCTGGGTGAGGATCGCGAGGCCGGGGCTGTTGCGGACCCGGCGCAGCTGCCGGCCCGTCATCGCGGCACCGTCGTACACGAGCGCACTCATGCGGGACTTCCCGTCAGTCGGAGGAAAACGTCGTCGAGGGTCGGGGGTCTGAGGCTCGCGTCGAGCAGCGGGACACCCGCCGCGTCGAGTTCGCGCACCAGGCGGGGGAGGGTGAGGGTCGGGTCCGTGGTGAGGGCGCCGACGGTGTGCCGGTCGTGGTCGAACTGCGGCTCCCTGCCGGTGAGCCGGTCGAGAACCGCGGCCGCCTTCGGCAGCGCGTCCCGGTCGGCCACCACTGCCTGCGCGTACCAGCCGATGAGCGCCTTCAACTCGGCGGGGGATCCGGTCCTGGCCACCCGGCCCCGGTCGATCAGCGCGATGTCGTCGGCGAGTTGGTCGGCCTCCTCCAGGTACTGCGTGGTGAGCAGCACCGTCGTGCCCTGCGCCGTCAGCTCGCGCACCGCTTCCCAGATGCCGTTCCGGCCGGCCGGGTCGAGGCCGGTGGTGGGCTCGTCGAGGAAGAGCACGGCCGGCCGGCGGACCAGGCTCGCGGCGAGGTCGAGGCGGCGGCGCATACCGCCGGAATAGGTGGCCGCCTTGCGGTCGGCGGCCTCGTTGAGGTCGAAGCGGGCAAGGAGCTCGGCCGCCCGGTCGTCCGGCCTGCGCACCCGGAGCAGCCGGGCGAACAGGCGCAGGTTCTCGCGGCCGGTGAGATCGCCGTCGACCGAGGCGTACTGGCCGGTGACGCCGATGCTGCGGCGCACGGCCGCCGGGTCCCGGACCACGTCGTGCCCCGCGATGCGGGCGGAGCCCGCGTCGGGCCGCAGGAGGGTGGCCAGCAGCCGCACGACCGTCGTCTTGCCTGCCCCGTTCGGCCCGAGCAGTCCGCAGACCGTGCCCTGCCGGACGGCCAGATCGAGACCGTGCAGCGCGGACACCGCGCCGAAGCGCTTCTCCAGACCTTCACTAAGTACAGCGTACGTAGTAGTCATGGGACGACCATAGCGCACTACGTACGGCGTACGTAACTAGCATGGTGGGCGAGGTGATGATCGATGACAGTCCGAGGGGCCGAACCCGAGGTGATCTGGGCCCGCCCGGAGCGCGCCGGGCGAGGGCCGAAGCCGGCGTTCACCCGCGCCGACATCGCCGCCGTCGCGGTGCGCATCGCCGACGCGGAGGGGCTGGACGCCGTGTCGATGCGGCATGTGGCGGCCGGGGTGGGGTGCGGGACCATGTCCCTGTACAACTACGTCCCCCGCAAGGAGGACCTGTACGAGCTGATGGTTGACGCGATCAGCTCGGAACACGAGTTGTGGGAGCCGACGGGGGACTGGCGGGCCGACATGATGCGGGTCGCCGAACAGACGCGGGAGCTGATGCACCGGCACCCGTGGCTGCCTCGCCTGATGTCACCGGTCTACGGGTTCAGCCCCCACGCCCTGCGGTATCTGGAGCACTGTCTGGCCTGCCTGGATCCGCTGGAGGTGTCCTACGGCACCAAGTTCGAGCTGATCGCCATGGTGAACGGTGTGGTCACGACCTATGTGCGGAACGAGATCGACACGGCCGAACGCGTGCGGAACCTGCCGTGGTCCGAGGAGCGCGAGAACGCGGTGCGCCTCGCCTATCTCGGCGGGCAGATCGCCTCGGGGGCGTATCCGAGGATGGCGGCGGCGTTCGCGGAGGATGCCGGGCCGATTGATCTGGAGGGGGTTTTCCGGCGGGCGTTGGAGAGGGTCCTGGAAGGGTTCGCGCCGTCGTAGGGTGCAGGGTCGGTCAGAGCAGCGTCAGTTGGCCCGCTGGGCCTTCTTCGGTGTGTTCCAGGATGGACGCCGGCGTGCGGGACGCCTTCGGAGGCGGGAGTACGCCCGCCGTCGTCAGGTCGGCCGCTGTGATCGGTGACTTGATCTCCAGCTCGGTCTGCTGCGCGCGTACGTCCGCCAGCAAGGTCAGGACCGTGATCAGTTCCAGGAGTTCCGATGTCCATGACTGGGGCCAGGCCGGCGGGGTGATCGCCGCCAGGGTGCCAGGTTCGGCCGTCTGGCTCGTCCGTGCCGCGAACCACGCCTCCAGGACCCGTGCCTCGCCCGTCCTGAAGTCCCACGCCTGCGGGGGCACGGGGGAGACGCGGCCCTCGTCGAAGTGGAGGGCTTCCTCCTCCGCGTCGTAGTGGATCGTGCGGGGGCGGGCGGGAAGCGGGGCCCGGACGTACGGGCGGCGGCCGCCCGGGAGTTTGGGGCGGTCGCCGTCGCGGCGCAGCAGCCACAGGGCCCGGCGGCCGAGGTCCACGCCCTGCGCCCAGAGGCCGGGGTCGCCGGTGAGGGGGACGGTGCGGTCCGGGCGGATCGCGGTCAGGGTCCAGGCGAGGACGTCCTGCGGGGTGACTTCGCGGCCCAGCCGGTCGGCCAGGTAGGCCGGCAGTCCCGGCGCCAGGTTCGGCTCCGCGCCGCCCGGCCGGCGGTACAGCGGGCGGATGCGGCCCGCGCGCAGGGCGGGGAGGTGGGAGGTCGCCAGCAGGGGCATGCCCTCCGGTGACTCGACGGCGAAGACCTGCCGGTCGTCCGCCACCCGCCACACCTCGGGGCGGGCCGCGTCGATCAGGCGGTGGTCCGGGATCAGCCACTGTTCGTCGAACGGGGCGGCCAGGACGCGGACCGGGGCCGGGCAGGGGCCCGACGCGTCGGCGAGCGGTTCGGTGCCGCTGGGCTGGCCGGGGAGCTGGGCGACCGCGGAGTGGAGCGTGCGGGCGCGCGTCGGCTCGAACAGGGTCTCGCGGTCGGGGCCCTCCGCCTTGAGCAGGGCGTCCCAGCGGGCCTTCAGGGTCGCCGGGTCGGGGGCCGTCGGCCACCCCCGGCCGAGCCGTAGTGGTGCGACGGACCACGGCATGAGGTCCGCAAGCAGCGGAGCGTCGTCGTGCGTCACGCCCGGCATCGTACGACGACTTCAGGTGGCGTCGAGCGTGACCGTGAAGGAGAAACGGTCGCCGCGGTAGTGGATGACCGCCAGGTCCAGGACCCGGCCGGAGGTGTCGTAGGTGACGCCCGTGTAGTGCAGGATCGGGCTGAGGAGCGGGACCCGGAGCAGCCGGGCGGTCTCCGGGTCGGCCAGCCGGGCCGCCACCGTGTCCGTGATCCGGCTGATGTCGGCACCGACGACGTCCCGGAGCACCTTGGTCATCGGCTGCCGGACCAGGTCCTCCGGGTCGATGCGCTCGGCCAGTTCGGGCCGCACGTGGTTGCGGGCGTGGTTGGTGGGCTCGCCGGTCTGCTCGTCGCTGCGGAGCCGGTGGTAGGCCGCCACCTCGGTGAGGTCCGGGAAGTACTCGGTGAGTTCGCCGGTGACGGGCACCGTGCCGTGGTCCAGCAGCTCCGCCGTCATCCCGGACTGCTGGGCCACGATCGCGTCCACCGAACCGAGCAGCCGTACCGGTGTGCCGCGCCGGGCGTCCGGCTCGATGAAGGTGCCCCGGCGCCGGTGCCGGCTGATCAGGCCCTCGTCCTCCAGCTCCTTCAGCGCCTGCCGCATGGTCAGCACGCTCACACCGTAGTGCTCCGCGAGCTGCTCCTCGGTGGGCAGCCGGAGCGGGTCCCGGGGCGAGCGGCCGAGTATCGAGGCGCGCAGCGACTGCGACACCTGATACCACAGCGGCAGCTTGCGGTTGAGGACGATCGAGTCCGGGGCGAAGGAGGTCACGGGCCATCCGTACCGGTGGGGGATCTTCAGTGCAAGGGGCGGAAGTGCCGTTGCAGGCCGTGCCACACGTCGTCGTAGCGCTGCTGGAGATGTTGGGCGGTCGCCGCCTGCGGGGTGAGCGTCACCGGCCAGCGGGTCTCGAACATGAACGCCAGGCCGTCGTCCACCTTCTGGGGCTTCAGCTCGGCCGCGCTCGCCCGGTCGAACGTCTCCCGGTCCGGGCCGTGCGCCGACATCATGTTGTGCAGCGACCCGCCGCCCGGCACGAAGCCGCCCTTCCCGGCCGTCTTCGCGTCGTACGCGCCCTCGATCAGCCCCATGTACTCGCTCATCACGTTCCGGTGGAAGTACGGCGGCCGGAAGGTGTTCTCGCCCACCAGCCAGCGCGGCGCGAAGACCACGAAGTCGACACCCGCGAGGCCCGGGGTGTCGGACGGCGACGTCAGCACCGTGAAGATCGACGGGTCGGGGTGGTCGTAGGAGATGCTGCCGATCACATTGAAACGGCGCAGATCATAGGCGTACGGCACATGTGTGCCGTGCCAGGCGACCACGTCCAGTGGGGAGTGGTCATATGTGGCGGTCCACAGGTTGCCGCAGAACTTGTTGACCACCTCCACCGGGCCCTCGACGTCCTCGTAGGCGGCGACGGGGACCCGGAAATCCCGGGCGTTTGCGAGGCCGTTGGCGCCGATCGGGCCGAGGTCGGGGAGGCGGAACGGCGAGCCGTAGTTCTCGCACACATAACCCCGGGCGGTGGCATCCAGCAGCTCCACACGGAAGCGGACCCCCCGGGGGATCAGCGCCACATGTCCCGGCTCCACATGCAGCAGGCCGAACTCCGTGTGCAGCAGCAGTCCGCCGCGCTCCGGGACGATCAGCAGCTCGCCGTCCGCGTCGGAGAAGACCCGCTCCATGGAGGCGTCGGCGTGGTAGAGGTGCACGGCCATGCCGGTGCGCTGGGTCGCGTCGCCGTTGCCGCCCAGGGTCCACAGGCCGTCGAGGAAGTCCGTGCCCGGCGCGGGCTGCGGGAGGGGGTCCCAGCGCAGCCGGTTCGGGTCCGGGGCGACGTCCGTGAAGGGGGCGGTGCGCAGCCCGCCGTTGCCGGCGGCCCGGGTGAACGCCGGGTGGGCGGCCGAGGGCCGGATCCGGTACAGCCATGAGCGGCGGTTGTGGGCCCGCGGCTCGGTGAAGGCCGTACCGCTGAGCTGCTCCGCGTACAGGCCGAGAGGCGCGCGCTGTGGGGAGTTGCGGCCCTCGGGCAGGGCACCCGGCACCGCCTCCGAGGAGTGCTCGTTGCCGAACCCGGAGAGGTACGCCAGCCCCTCGGCGGTCTTCTGCGCTTCCCCGCGCTCCCGCTCGAACGCGCTCGCGCGGGAGGTGCCCCCATCGCCCATGATCGCTCCCTGAACCTGCGTGCCATCGATTCCTATGCATCACCGTAGGATTGCGTGGGGGTGCGTGCAAGAGGGCGGGGATCATCCTGCGGTGTAGGGCGAGAACCCGACTTCAGGGGGATCCCGGTCCGCGGCGCGCTGTTCTACGCTCCCGGGCATGTCGTGGACGCGTGGACTGCCGGGTGCGCTCGCGGTCTGCGTGCTGCTGCTCGTCGCCGCGGCGGGGTGCGGGACCGGGAACGCCCATGGGCGGCGTGGGGCGGAGTCCCCCGCCCCGGTGGGCAAGATCCTCGACGACACGGACGAGAGAGGGCGCCACTACCGCGAGCTGGACAGGAAGCAGGCGCCCGAGGTGGGCACGGTGGTCACCCCGGACGCGTCCGGCGGCTGGGACGTACGGCTCGACCTGCACCGCTTCCGGTTCTCCCGGGCGGGCACCGCGGCGAAGGCGGTCGCCGGCCGCGGACTCGCCTACCTCTTCGTGGACGGCGGCCTGGTGACCCGGCTGCGCACCCCCTCGTACCACCTGCCCGCCGGGCTCGTCCCGCACGGCACCCACCACATCACCGCCCGGCTCTACGCGGACGACGGCACGGTCTGGGCCGTGCACGGCAAACCGGTGGAGAGCACCGCGGACGTCACGGCCTCGGGCGCGGAGACCGCCCCGCCGTCGGCATCGGGAGCCGTGCCCGCCACGCCGTCGGCCACCGGCACCGGCACCGGCACGAGCAGTACGGACACCCGATGAGTGCATGGGCCATCCGTCCGCGTACTGGGGGGCGAGGTTCACCTGATCCCGGCGGAAAGGCATCATGAAGCCCGTGCCCCCAGCGACACCGCTTCGCAAAGCGCCCGTACAGCGCCGCAGCGCCGAACGGCTGACCCGGATCCTCGACGCCTGTGCCGACCTCCTCGACGAGGTCGGTTACGACGAACTGAGCACCCGGGCCGTCGCGGTGCGCGCCGGAGTGCCCATCGGCTCGGTCTACCGCTTCTTCGGCAACAAACGGCAGATGGCCGACGCCCTCGCCCAGCGCAACCTGGAGCGCTACTCCGAGCGCGTCACCGAGCGGCTGAAGGACGCCCCGAAGGGGCACTGGCGGACGGCGATGGACGCGGTGCTCGACGAGTACCTGGCCATGAAGCGCACCGCCCCCGGCTTCTCCCTCGTCGACTTCGGCAACCAGATCCCGGTCGGCGTCCGCGACGCGGAGCCGAACCACCGGGTGGCCGACCGGCTGACCGAACTGCTGGCGGCGTACATCGGCCGCACCCCCGACGAGCCGCTGCGCCGCACCTTCCTGGTCGCGGTCGAGACGGCCGACGCCCTGGTCCACCTGTCCTTCCGGATGGCCCCGGAGGGCGACGAGTCGATCATCACGGAGACACGGGAACTGCTGCGGGCGTACCTGGCGCGGGTTCTGGACTGACGGTTCCCGGAAAACCGCCCCGAGCGGAGCGCCCTGCAAGGGGCGCTGGCGGTCCCCCGGCCGAAGGCTGGGGGAGGAACTGCGCGCTCAGCCCCCACCGGCCCGAACTTCTACGACGACAGGACTCCCCTCCCCACATACCGACCGGTATGCTCACCGCGCAAGGCACCGCCGCCCCCGGGAGGAACCATGCCCCGCACCGCCCTCCGCATCTGCCCCCTGTGCGAGGCCACCTGCGGCCTGACCCTCACCATCGAGGGCACCCGCGTCACCGGCGCCCGCGGTGACCGCGACGACGTCTTCAGCAACGGGTTCATCTGCCCGAAGGGCGCCTCCTTCGGCGCCGTCGACGCCGACCCCGACCGGCTGCGCACCCCCCTCGTCCGCAGGGACGGCGAACTGCGCGAGGCCACCTGGGCGGAGGCCTTCGACGCGGTCGCCGCCGGGGTGCGGGGCGTCGTCGAGCGGTACGGCCCCGACTCCGTCGGGATCGTCCTCGGCAACCCCAACGTCCACACCGTGGCCGGCGGCCTCTACCCGCAGGTCCTCGTCGGCGCCCTCGGCACCCGCAGCGTCTTCACCGCGTCCACGGTCGACCAGATGCCCAAGCACGTCTCCAGCGGGCTGCTCTTCGGTGACGCCAACGCCATACCGGTGCCCGACCTCGACCACACCGACCACCTCCTCCTCATCGGCGCCAACCCCCTGGAGTCCAACGGGAGTCTGTGCACCGCCCCCGACTTCCCCGGCAAACTCAAGGCCCTCAGGGCCCGCGGCGGCACCCTCACCGTCATAGACCCGCGCCGCACCCGCACCGCCAAACTCGCCGACCGGCACATCGCCATCCGGCCCGGCGCCGACGCCCTGCTGCTCGCCGCGATGACCCAGGTCCTCTTCGAGGAGGACCTGGTGGACCTCGGCCACCTCGCCCCGCACGTCGAAGGACTCGACGAACTCCGCGCCGCGATCGGCGACTTCACCCCCGACGCGGTCGCCCACGCCACCGACGTCGACGCCGGCACGATCCGCGTCCTCGCCCGCGAACTCGCCGCCGCCCCCACCGCCGCCGTATACGGCCGGATCGGCAGCTGCACCGTCCCGCACGGCACCCTCGCCAGCTGGCTCGTCGACGTCCTCAACGCCCTCACCGGCAACCTCGACCGGCCCGGCGGCGCGCTCTTCCCGCAGGCCGCCACCGACCGGACCCCACGGCCCGCCGGACCCGGCCGCGGCTTCGCGCTCGGCCGCTGGCACTCCCGGGTCAGCCAACACCCCGAGGCCAAGGGCGAATTGCCGCTCTCCGCGCTCGCCGAGGAGATCGACACCGCGACGGCGGAGGGCGAGCCGATCCGGGCCCTGATCGCCATCGCCACCAACCCGGTGCTCTCCGCCCCGGACGGCGACCGCCTCGACAAGGCCCTGGACTCCCTCGACTTCATGGTCAGTGTCGACCCCTACCTCAACGAGACCGCCCGCCACGCGGACGTCGTCCTGCCCCCGCCGCCGCCCTCGCAGAGCCCGCACCACGACTTCGCCTTCAACACCCTCGCCGTCCGCAACCAGGTCCGCTACACGCGTCCCGCCGTCCCGCTGGAGCCCGGCCGGATGGCCGAGACCGAGATCCACGCCCGGCTGATCCTCGCGGCCGGCGGCATGCACGGCGCCGAACCCTCCGCCGTGGACGACATGGTCATCGGCCAGACCCTCGGGAAGGCGGTCAGGGAGCCCCACTCGCCCGTGCACGGCCGGGACCCGCAGGAACTCGCCGCACTGCTCACCGGGGACACCGGCCCCGAACGCCGGCTCGACCTGATGCTGCGCCTCGGCCCCTACGGCGACGGCTTCGGCGTCCGCCCCGACGGCCTCACCCTGGAGCAGTTGCTCGCCCACCCGCACGGCATCGACCTCGGCCCCCTCCAGCCCCGCCTCCCGCAACCGCTGAAGACCCGGAGCGGCAAGGTCGAACTGCTGCCCCGGCCCCTCGCCGACGACCTGCCCCGGCTGCGCACGGCCCTCGACACCAGCCCCGCGGCGCTCGTCCTCGTCGGCCGCCGGCACCTGCGCTCCAACAACAGCTGGATGCACAACGTGCCCGCCCTCACCGGCGGCACCAACCGCTGCACCCTGCACATCCACCCCGAGGACGCCGCACGGCTCGGTGTGCGCGACGGCGCCGACGTCCGCGTCAAGGGCGCCGGCGGCGAGGTGGTCACCCCCGCCGAGGTCACCGACGGCGTCCGCCCCGGAGTCGTCAGCCTCCCGCACGGCTGGGGCCACGACCGCCCCGGCACCCGCCTCAGCCACGCCGCCACCGTCCCCGGCGTCAACGTCAACCAGCTCCTCGACGGCAGCCTGCTCGACCCGCTGTCCGGCAACGCCGTCCTCAACGGCATCCCCATCGAGGTGACCGCCGAAGGGACCGCCGACGTCACCGCCGAAGTGACCGCAACCCCGTGACCTGGACTTTCGCGCTTATTGCTCGCGCGTCAACGTCTTGTTAACGACGTTTGACGCGACCTAACGTCGTCCGCACCGCCGGCCCTGGTGGGAGTTCAAGGGCGAACGTTAGGTAATCCACTCATGCTGACCATCCTCGGCTTCGCCATGATCGCGACCTTCCTGGTCCTGATCATGCTGAAGAAGATGTCGCCGATCGCGGCGCTCGTGCTGATCCCCGCGCTGTTCTGCGTGGCCGTCGGCAAGGGCGCCCACCTCGGCGACTACGTCATCGACGGCGTCACCAGCCTCGCGCCCACCGCGGCGATGCTCATGTTCGCCATCGTCTACTTCGGCGTGATGATCGACGTCGGCCTCTTCGACCCGGTCGTCAGGGGAATCCTGAGGTTCTGCAAGGCCGACCCGCTGCGGATCGTCGTCGGCACGGCCGTACTCGCCGCCATCGTCTCGCTCGACGGCGACGGCTCCACCACCTTCATGATCACCGTCTCGGCGATGTACCCGCTGTACAAGCGCCTGAGGATGAGCATGGTCGTGATGACCGGTGTCGCTGCGATGGCCAACGGTGTGATGAACACCCTGCCCTGGGGCGGTCCGACCGCCCGCGCCGCCACCGCGCTCAAGCTGGACGCGAGCGACATCTTCGTGCCGATGATCCCCGCGCTGGCCACGGGCCTGCTGTTCGTCCTCGCCCTCGCCTACGTCCTCGGCCGCCGCGAGCGCAAACGGCTCGGCGTGCTGACGCTGGACGAGGTGCTGGTGGAGGAGCCGGAGACGGTTCTCGTGGGCGCGGGCAAGGCTCCTTCCGCGAGCGGGGGTCAGGGCCCGGGCACGGGCGCCGACCTCCCCGGCGAGCCCGAGGACGACGGCTTCCAGGGCCTCGACCCGCACCGCGAGACCCTGCGGCCCAGGCTGTACTGGTTCAACGCGCTGCTCACGGTCGCCCTGCTCACCGCCATGATCATGGAGTGGCTGCCGATCCCGGTGCTGTTCCTGCTCGGCGCGGCCCTGGCCCTGACCGTCAACTACCCCCAGATGCCCGCCCAGAGGGCCCGGATCGCCGCGCACGCCGAGAACGTCCTCAACGTCTCCGGAATGGTCTTCGCCGCCGCCGTCTTCACCGGCGTCCTCCAGGGCACCGGCATGGTCGACCACATGGCCGACTGGCTCGTCGGCAACATCCCCGACGGCATGGGCCCGCACATGGCCCTCGTCACCGGCGTGCTGAGCATCCCGCTCACGTACTTCATGTCGAACGACGGCTTCTACTTCGGCATCCTCCCGGTGCTCGCCGAGGCCGGCCAGGCGCACGGCGTCTCCGCGGTGGAGATCGCCCGCGCCTCGATCGTCGGCCAGCCGCTGCACATGTCCAGCCCGCTGGTGCCCGCCGTCTACGTCCTGGTCGGCATGGCCAAGGTCGAGTTCGGCGACCACACGCGGTTCGTCGTGAAGTGGGCTGCCCTGACGTCGGTGGTGGTGCTGGGGGCGGGGATCCTGTTCGGGACCATGTGACATGGCACTCGCAGTGCCATGTCACACAGCACTGCGGGGCAGTATGTGACATACCACTGGGAGGTTTCACCATGGCGCCCGGCAGGAACCGCCGCTGGCTGCTCCGCCTCGTCATCGCCTTCGGCTTCGCGCAGGGCGCCGTCTCGATGGCCCGCCCCGCCGTCTCCTACCGGGCCCTCGCCCTCGGCGCCGACGAACGGGCCGTCGGCGTGCTCGCGGGTGTCTACGCCCTGCTCCCGCTCTTCGCCGCCGTACCGCTGGGCCGCCGTACCGACCACGGCCGTTGCGCACCCCTGCTGCCCGTCGGCGTCGTCCTGATATCCGGCGGCTGCGCGCTCAGCGGAGTCGCCGGCTCCCTCTGGGCGATGGCCCTGTGGAGCGGGGTGATGGGCCTCGGCCACCTCTGCTTCGTGATCGGCGCGCAGTCGCTGGTGGCCCGGCAGTCGGCGGCGCACGAACAGGACCGTAACTTCGGCCACTTCACCATCGGCGCGTCGCTGGGCCAGCTGGTCGGGCCGATCGCCGCCGGTGCGGTCATCGGCGGGCCGGACATGGCGGCCACGAGCGCGCTCGCGCTGCTGGTGGCGGGCGCGGGGGCGGCGGTCGCGTTCACCTCGCTGTGGCGCATCGAGGACCGTACGGCGGTCAAGTCCCGTGCGGCGCAGGGGAACCGGGTTCCGGTGGGCCGCATCCTGGGCGCCCGGGGGGTTCCCGGAGGCATGCTGATCAGCCTCTCGGTGCTGTCCGCGACCGACATCCTGACCGCGTATCTTCCCGTGGTCGGTGAGCACCGGGGCATCTCCCCGGCCGTGATCGGTGTGCTGCTCAGTGTGCGGGCGGGGGCGACGATCGCCTGCCGGCTGGTTCTCACGCCGTTGCTGCGGCTGCTCGGGCGGCCGGTGCTGCTGACGGTGACCTGCTTCCTGGCGGCGGTGCTGTGTGCGGGGATCGCGGTGCCGGTGCCGGTGTGGGCGCTGGCCCTGGTGCTGGCGGTGCTCGGTTTCTGCCTGGGGGTCGGGCAGCCGCTGTCGATGACGACGGTGGTCCAGGCCGCACCCGAGGGCGCCCGCTCCACGGCGCTCGCCCTGCGGCTGACCGGCAACCGGCTGGGCCAGGTGGCCGCGCCGGCCGGGGCGGGGCTGCTGGCGGGAGTGGCCGGGGTGGCCGCGCCGTTCGTGATGCTGGGCGCGTTGTTGCTGGTGTCGGCAGGGGTGGCGGTGCGCTCGCCGGGGCCGGCGGGAGGGGGCGAGGGGGCCGGTCGGGTGCCGTCGGCGCGGCGAAAGGGTCAGGCGTTGCGCCGCACGAGCGATATCTGACGGCGCGTCGGACGTGGATGCCACGGGTCGTGGAGTGCATGAGTGACAGTCCAGACGAAAGGCCGATTTGTATGAAAATCATCTAACTCGGAGGAGCTTGCATGCCAACGCTCACACTTCCACGCACCGTCGGCTCCCGCGCGGGCGCCACCGTCCTCCTCTCCGCCCTCGCCGCGGCGGGTGCGTCGTGGGTGGCGGCGCCGAACGCGGTGGCCCAAGGGGAGAACGGCGACATCAGGCTCCACCGTGTGGGCGTGCCCTTCGGCGTCTCGAAGGACGACCCGGTGGTCTGCAAGTTCTACCTCGACGCGGTCAACTTCGACATCCTCGCCCAGATCGGCTACACCATCACGCCGCAGCCGCCCCTGCCCACCGCCGCAACGGTCGCCGGCTCCATCCAGCTCGCCGGGGGTGCGGGTCACACCGACCCGCTGGGGCTTGCGGACGGGCAGTACAGGCTCGCGTGGATCGTGGACGGCGCCCGGAAGGAGAAGGTCTTCCGGGTCAACTGCCACGACGGCAGGCAGGACGGTCCGCAGGACCAGAACGGCCAGAACGGCCCGAACGGTCCCAACGGCCAGGGCGACCAGGGCGGCCCGAACGGCCCCAACGACCCGGGCGGCCAGGACGGCCCGAACGGGCAGATCCAGGACAACCAGCGAAACGACTCGTCCTGGGGCCAGGGCGGCGGTGACCACAACGGCCCGCAGGGCGGTGTGCACGCGGGCGGCGGCGGCATCGCCGACACGGCGGCCGCGTTCTCGCCCGTGGCCGCGGCCACGGCCGTCACCCTGGTCGCCGCCAGCGGTGTGGTGTACGTCCGGCTGATCCGCCGCCGGCCCCATGGCGCCGCGTAGGCGCAGACGCAGGCCCTGGTACCGGACCCGCGCCTACCGCCTCGCCAGGACGGCCCTGCTGGCCGTCCTCCTGGTGACAGTGGTCCGGTGGTGGGGGCACGACGGTTCGGCCGCACCGGACGGGTCGGACGCCCTCGCGGCGGGGGGGCGGGGGGGGGGGGGGGGGCCCCCCCCCCCCCCCCTCCCCCCCCCGCCGAGGTCGAGGCAGACCTCCTTCTTTGGCGTTTGGCAGCCCGTCACCGGGGGCCGCCCCCAACAGGGGCAGGAG
>NZ_JBVJNZ010000015.1:108224-189943 GCF_055583445.1 Streptomyces sp. NPDC104761
GAAACGGGGCCTCCGGTGTTCTTTCTTGTTGGGGGTGGGGGGTGGGGGGGGGGAGAGGTAGTGTGGCCCACCAACGGGGTACCCTCCCCCCGGCCCGCCCCCCCCCCCCCCCCCCCCCGGGCCCCCGCCCCGCCCGCTGCCCCGGTCCCGGCCGACGTCGATGCGCATCCCGTTCCTGGGTGTCGACGCGCCGGTCATCGGGGTCCGCCTCGACCGGGGCCGGCAGCTGGAGACACCGCCGGTCGACGACCCGAAGCTGATCGGCTGGTTCCAGGGCGGCGCCACACCGGGCGAGTCCGGCCTCGCGATCGCCGTCGGCCACCGCGACACCAGGACGGGACCGGCCGTCTTCGCGGCACTCGCGCAGGTCAAGCCCGGCAAGCGGATCGAGGCCGGGCGCGCGGACGGCCGTACCGCCGTCTACACCGTGGACCGGGTGAAGGTCTACGACAAGGCCGGCTTCCCCGACAAGGAGGTGTACGGCCCGACCCGGCGCCCCGAACTCCGCGTGATCACCTGCGGCGGCCTCTTCAGCCGGCGGACCGGCTACACCAGCAACGTGGTGGTCTTCGCCCACCTGACCGCGACGAAGTGACCGGCGGGGCGCCGCGGTTCGACCTGGACGGGTGAACTCCCACCGGAAGCGCGGACCTGGAAGGGGCGATCCCTCTAGGAAGGGGGCATGCGCACCCCATACCTCCGCAACCGGTCGGCCCTCGCGGTGGCCGGGATCCTGCTCGCCGGCACTCCGGCCGCGTACACGGCACTGGGCGCCGACCACCCCTCCGCCGTACCGGCGCGTGGCAAGCCGTACATCGAGACCCGGCTGCTCTTCGGCACCGCCCGCCCGGACGGCGGACCCGCCGTCACCGACAGGCAGTTCACGGCCTTCGTCGACAGGGAGGTCACCCCGGACTTCCCCGACGGGCTCACCGTGCAGAGCGGGCGCGGGCAGTGGCGGGACGCGCGCGGGGCGATCGAGAAGGAGCGGTCGTACGTGCTGGTCCTGCTGTATCCGGAGGCGGCGGCGAAGAGCAGCGACCGGAAGATCGAGGAGATCCGGCGGGCCTACGAGAAGTCCTTCGCCCAGGAGAGCGTGGGCCGGGTGGACGAACACGCCCAGGTCGACTTCTGATGGTTCCCAAGCTGGTCACCGGGCACGTCTGGCGCGCTAAAACTATCGCCGCTAGTTTGTGACTCGGACGACGCAGCCCCGCCGGGAGGAAGCAGCATGAAGGCACACGACGGCCTGTACATCGACGGCGCCTGGCGCGCCGCCGAGAGCCGGGACGTGATCGAGGTCGTGAACCCGGTCGACGAGCAGGTCGTCGGCCGGGTCCCGGCGGGCGGCGCGCTGGACGTCGACACCGCCGTACGCGCCGCCCGTGCCGCCCTCCCGGTCTGGGCCGCGACCCCGCCCGCCGAGCGGGCCGCCCGGCTCGGCGCGCTGCGCGACGCACTCGCGGCCCGGAAGGACGAGATCGCCGAGACGGTCACCGCCGAACTGGGCGCACCGCTGCAGTTCTCCCAGGCGGTGCACGCGGGCGTGCCGATCGCGGTCGCCGGCTCGTACGCCGACCTGGCGGCCATCCACCCCTTCGAGGAGAAGGTCGGCAACTCCACCGTCTACCAGGAGCCGGTGGGCGTGGTCGGCGCGATCACGCCCTGGAACTACCCGCTGCACCAGATCGTCGCCAAGGTCGCCCCGGCGCTCGCCGCGGGCTGCTCGGTCGTGCTGAAGCCCGCCGAGAACACCCCGCTCACCGCCCAGCTGTTCGCGGAGGCGGTGCACGAAGCGGGCTTCCCGGCAGGCGTGTTCAACCTGGTCACCGGCCTCGGCCCGGTCGCCGGGCAGGCCCTCGCCGAGCACCCGGACGTCGACCTGGTCTCCTTCACCGGCTCCACGGCGGTCGGCCGGCAGATCGGCGCGACCGCCGGGGCCGCTGTCAAGAAGGTCGCCCTCGAACTGGGCGGCAAGTCCGCGAACGTCATCCTCCCGAGCGCCGACCTGGCCAGGGCCGTCAACGTCGGCGTGGCCAACGTGATGTCCAACTCCGGGCAGACGTGCAGTGCCTGGACCCGGATGCTGGTGCACACCGACCGGTACGAGGAGGCGGTGGAGCTGGCGGCCGCCGCGGCCGCCAAGTACGGCGACCGGATCGGACCGGTCGTCAGCGCCAAGCAGCAGGCCCGCGTGCGGGGTTACATCGAGAAGGGCATCGCGGAGGGCGCCCGGCTCGTCGCCGGCGGCCCCGAATCCCCGCACGAGCAGGGCTACTTCGTCAGCCCGACCGTCTTCGCCGACGTCACCCCCGAGATGACCGTCGCGCAGGAGGAGATCTTCGGCCCGGTCCTGTCGATCCTGCGATACACCGACGAGGACGACGCCCTGCGCATCGCCAACGGCACGGTCTACGGGCTCGCCGGCGCCGTCTGGGCCGGGGACGAGGCGGAGGCGGTGGCCTTCGCCCGGCGCATGGACACCGGTCAGGTCGACATCAACGGCGGCCGCTTCAACCCCCTCGCCCCGTTCGGCGGTTACAAGCAGTCGGGTGTCGGCCGGGAGCTGGGCGCGCACGGTCTCGCCGAGTACCTCCAGACCAAGTCCCTGCAGTTCTGAGGAGGCCGCTGCGATGACATTCACGGTCCGAGCCGCCGTACTGCCCGCCGTGGGCGCCCCGCTGTCGGTCACCGCGATCGAACTCCCGGACCCCGGCCCCGGCCAGGTCCGGGTCCGGCTCGCCGCCGCCGGTGTCTGCCACTCCGACCTCTCCCTCTCCGACGGCACCATGCGGGTGCCGGTCCCGGCGGTCCTCGGCCACGAGGGCGCGGGCACCGTGGTGGCCGTCGGCGAGGACGTCACCCGTCTCGCACCCGGCGACCCGGTGGTCCTCAACTGGGCGCCCTCCTGCGGCAGCTGCCACGCCTGCGCGCTGGGCGAGGTCTGGCTCTGCGCCAACGCGCTGAACGGCTCCGCCGACGTGTACGCCCGTACGGCGGACGGCACCGAACTGCACCCCGGCCTGAACGTGGCGGCCTTCGCCGAGGAGACCGTGGTCGCCGAGTCCTGCGTCCTGCCGCTCCCCGCCGGCATCCCGCTCACCGACGCGGCCCTCCTCGGCTGTGCGGTCCTCACCGGTTACGGCGCCGTCCACCACTCGGCACGCGTCCGCGAGGGCGAGACGGTGGCGGTGTTCGGCGTCGGCGGGGTGGGCCTGGCCACCGTCCAGGCGGCCCGGATCGCAGGCGCCTCCCGGATCATCGCGGTGGACGTCTCGCAGGAGAAGGAGGAACTGGCGCGGGCCGCGGGCGCCACCGACTACGTCGTCGCCTCCGACACCACGCCCCGCGCGATCCGCGCCCTCACCGGCAAGCAGGGCGTCGACGTCGCTGTGGAGTGCGTCGGCCGCGCCGTCAGCATCCGCGCGGCCTGGGAGTCCACCCGCAGGGGCGGCCGTACGACGGTGGTCGGCATCGGCGCCAGGACCGAACAGGTCACCTTCGACGCGCTGGAGCTCTTCCACTGGGGCCGCACCCTCTCCGGCTGCGTCTACGGCAACTCGGACCCGGCCCGTGACCTGCCGCTGCTCGCCGAGCACGTCCGGGCGGGCCGCCTGGACCTGTCCGCGCTGGTGACGGAGCGGATCGCGCTGGAGGACATCCCGGTCGCCTTCGAGAACATGCTGGCGGGCAAGGGCGGCCGGGCGCTGGTGGTGTTCTGAGCGGCCGCGCTCCGGGCGGGTGCCGTCACGCGGGCTTCTGGATCTCCTCGGGCCGGGTCTCCTGCGCGGCGGCCACGACCCGGGAGGTCCGCACCCGCGACCGCGACACCGCGACACCGGCCAGGCACAGCACCCCGCCCGCGAGCGTCAGCGCACCGGGCACCTCCCCGAGCGCCAGCCACGACATCAGGACGACCAGCGCGGGCACCGCGTAGGTGGTCGCGCCCATCCGGCTGGCCGTCGTACGGGCGAGCGCGTACGCCCAGGTGGTGAACGCCAGGGCGAGCGGGAACACGCCCAGGTACAGCATGTTGAGGGTCGCGGTGAGCGGGGCGTCGGCCGCCTCGCCGACGAGCTGCCCGGTGAACGGCAGGCACAGGACGGCGCCGATCAGGCATCCGAACGTCGTCACCTGGAGCGCGCTCGCCCGCCCGAGCGCCGGTTTCTGCGCGACCACGCCGCCGGCGTACGCGACGGCCGCCAGCAGGCACAGCACCACGCCGAGCACCGAGGAACCGCCCTCGCCCGACATCGACAGGCCGACGGTCACCGCGCCCGCGAACGACACGGCCATCCCCGCGAGCAGCCGGGGCGGCATCGGGTCGCCGAGCAGCCGGGCGCCGAGCAGGGCGATCAGGATCGGGCCGATGTTCACGACGAGGGCCGCGGTGCCCGCGTCCACCTGCTGTTCGCCCCAGTTCAGCACGACGCTGTAGAAGCCGAACCAAAGGGCCCCGGATATCGCGATCCCGCGCCAGGCGGACCTGGGCGGCAGTCCTTCGCGCCGTACGAGACACAGGAGCCCGAGCACGAGCGACCCGGAGAGCAGCCGGCCCAGAGCGAGCGCGCCGGGGGAGTAGGAGCCGCCCGCACTGCGGATCGACACGAAGGCCGACGCCCACAGCACGACGGTGACGGCAGCCGCGGCGACGGGGAGGAGACGGTGGTCGGGCTTCTTCATACGGTCGAGGGTAGGGAGTGGGAGCGGCCGGGGCTGGCGGATTTCGGACGGGTGGGTGCGGCCGGGGTGGGGACCCTTACCGGCGCTGACAGGGGACCGCCGCGCCCACCCGTGCCGCCCCAGCGGCACGACTGCCCGCGGCTGGGCAGCTGCGACGCCGCCAGCGGCTGGGAGACGCGGTGACTGCGGCGCCCCGTCGGGGGCGCTGGGGGTCTCCCGGCCGAAGGCTGGGGGAGGAAACTGCGCGACCAGCCCCCACCGGCCCGCGGTCGACGATCGGCCGAACCACCCCTACGCGATCTCCCGTACTCGCGCAAATTGCTCCTGCAATCCATCCAGCAACGCCCGCAACCCCGTCTCGAACGCCCGCTCGTCGATCTTCTCCTGCTGATCCGCCAGCAGGTGCGCCTGTCCCAGATGCGGATAGTCGGCCGGATCGTAGGCGCTCGCGTCGCCCACGAACCCCCCGGCGAACGACCCCAGCGCCGACCCCATGATGAAGTACCGCATCAGCGCCCCGATCGACGTCGCCTGCGCCGCCGGCCACCCCGCGTCCACCATCGCGCCGTACACCACGTCGGCGAGCCGCAGCCCGGCCGGGCGGCGGCCGGGGCCCCGGGCCAGCACCGGGACGATGTTCGGGTGGTCGCGCAGCGCCGCCCGGTAGGACACCGCCCAGTCGTGCAGCGCGGTCCGCCAGTCCCGCCCGGCGTCGGGCCCGAGGTCTTCGAACATCGACAGGTCGACCTGCGCGCTGACCGAGTCCGCGACCGCCTCCAGGATCTCGTCCTTGGTGCGGAAGTGGTTGTACAGCGAGGGCCCGCTCACCCCCAGCTCGGCCGCGAGCCGACGGGTGGAGACGGCCGCCAGACCCTCCGCGTCCACGAGTTCCCGGGCCGCCCGGACGATCCGGTCGGTGCTGAGGAGGGGCTTGCGCGGTCGGGCCATGGCGCACATAGTAGGGCCGGAGAAAGAAACTAGCAGTGCTAATTTAAAGGATGATCGCATGGTGAACCTGGGGCTCAGCGAGGAGCAGACCGCCGTACGGCGGCTCGCCCGGGACTTCGTCGACCGCGAGATCACCCCGAACGTGATCGCCTGGGACCGTGCCGAGGAGGTCGACCGGGGGATCGTGAAGAAGCTCGGCGAGGTCGGCTTCCTGGGCCTGACCGTCGACGAGGAGTACGGCGGCTCGGGCGGCGACCACCTCGCGTACTGCCTGGTGACGGAGGAACTGGGCCGCGGGGACTCCTCGGTCCGCGGAATCGTGTCCGTCTCCCTGGGGCTGGTCGCCAAGACCGTCGCCGCCTGGGGCACCGAGGACCAGAAACGGCGCTGGCTGCCGGGGCTCACCTCCGGCTCGTACGTCGGCTGCTTCGGCCTCACCGAACCCGGCACCGGCTCCGACGCGGGCAACCTCACCACCCGTGCCGTTCGCGACGGCGACCACTACGTCGTCAACGGCACCAAGATGTTCATCACCAACGGCACCTGGGCCGACGTCGTCCTCCTCTTCGCCCGCTCCACCGACGCACCCGGCCACAAGGGCGTCTCCGCCTTCCTGGTGCCGGCCGACACCCCCGGCCTCACCCGCCGCCCCCTGCACGGCAAGCTCGGCCTGCGCGGCCAGGCCACCGCCGAACTCGTCCTGGAGGACGTCCGGGTCCCCGCCTCGGCGATGCTCGGCCCCGAGGGCAAGGGCTTCTCGGTCGCTATGTCGGCGCTCGCCAAGGGGCGGATGTCGGTCGCCGCCGGCTGCGTCGGGATAGCGCAGGCAGCGCTGGACGCGGCCGTGCGGTACGCGGGGGAACGCGAGCAGTTCGGCACGCCGATCGCCGGGCACCAGCTCGTCCAGGAGCTCATCAGCGACATCGCCGTCGACGTGGACGCGGCCCGGCTGCTGACCTGGCGGGTCGCCGATCTGATCGACCGAGGGCTGCCGTTCGCCACCGAGTCCTCCAAGGCCAAGCTCTTCGCCTCCGAGGCCGCCGTGCGGGCCGCCAACAACGCCCTCCAGGTCTTCGGCGGCTACGGCTACATCGACGAGTACCCGGCGGGCAAACTGCTGCGCGACGCCCGCGTGATGACGCTCTACGAGGGCACCAGCCAGATCCAGAAACTGCTCATCGGGCGGGCGCTGACGGGCGTCTCGGCGTTCTGAGTACGTCCCTGAGTATCCGGCCTGAGTATCCGGGGAGTCCGGACTGAGTATCCGCGGAGTATCGGGGGAGTGCCGGGGAGTATCCGGACGGATGTGCCGCGGGCCACGTCCGGCGATGCTCTGACCATGAGTGACACACCGGTCAGACACCAGAACACGGCCGCCTTCTACGGCCAGGCCGTCGCCTCCTTCGCCCTCGCCCTCACGGCCACCGCCATCGGCGTCGTCCGGCTGCACGCCGACGCCTGGGTGCGCGGCTTCCTCGGCATCGCCGTGCTCTACCTCGTCACCTCCGCCTTCACCCTCGCGAAGGTCGTCCGCGACCGCCAGGAGGCCGGGCAGATCGTCAGCCGCGTCGACCAGGCCAGGCTGGAGAAGCTGCTCGCCGAACACGACCCCTTCGAGAAGCTCTGAGAGAAGGCTCGGAGAAGCCCTGAGAGAAGCCCTGAGTGAGGCTCCAGGCCCGCGCCCGCCCGGGGAAAGCTCTGAGCGGGCACACTAAGCGCTCGCTCAGCCTGGGCGGTATGGTGGAGCTCCGGTATCGAGAGGGGCGAGCGAGCGATGAGTACGGCGCAGGAGACGACCGGCGGCGAGGTCGAGCCGTGGGAAGAGGTCACCCCTGACGCGGCCCGGCGCCTGCTGGTCGCCGCCGTCGAGGCCTTCGCCGAGCGCGGCTACCACGCCACCACCACCCGCGACATCGCGGGCCGGGCCGGCATGAGCCCCGCCGCGCTCTACATCCACTACAAGACCAAGGAAGAGCTGCTCCACCGGATCAGCCGCATCGGTCACGACAAGGCCCTGGAGATCCTCCAGACGGCCGCCCGGCGCGAGGGCACCGCCGCCGAGCGGCTCGCCGACGCCGTCAGCTCCTTCGTCCGCTGGCACGCCGGGCGGCGCACCACCGCCCGGGTCGTGCAGTACGAACTCGACGCGCTCGGCCCCGACGCCCGCGCCGAGATCCTCGACCTGCGCCGCCAGGTCGACGCCGAGGTGCGCGGGATCATCCAGGAGGGCCTCGCCTCCGGCGAGTTCGACGTCATCGACGTGCACGGCACCACTCTCGCGGTGCTCTCGCTCTGCATCGACGTCGCCCGCTGGTTCAACGTGAACGGCCCCCGGACCCCCGAGGAGGTCGGCGCGCTCTACGCCGACCTCGTGCTGCGGATGGTCGGGGCCAAGTAGCGTCCGGCGTTCTCAGAGGTAGTACCGGGACACCGACTCCGCGACGCAGACCGGCTTGTCGCCGCCCTCGCGCTCCACGCTGAAGGCGACCGTCACCTGGACGCCGCCCGTCACGTCCTCCACGCCGGTGATCTTCGCGGTGGCGCGCAGCCGGGAGCCGACCGGGACGGGGGCCGGGAAGCGGACCTTGTTGGTGCCGTAGTTCACGCCCATCTTCACGCCCTCGACCGCGATCAGCTGGGGGCCGAAGAGCGGGAGCAGCGACAGGGTCAGATAGCCGTGCGCGATCGTCGTGCCGAACGGGCCGGCGGCCGCCTTCTCAGGGTCGACGTGGATCCACTGGTGGTCGCCGGTCGCGTCCGCGAACAGGTCGATCCGCTTCTGGTCGACCTCCACCCAGTCGGTCCAGCCCAGCTGCTCGCCCACGGCCGCCTTCAGCTCGTCGGGGGAGGTGAAGATCCTCGGTTCTGCCATGTCGCCGGCCCTCTCGCACTCACGGATCACGCGTGCATTGTCTAAGCAACTGCTTAGCATGGTCGGGTATGCGTCCCCTGTCAACGGACCACGGCCCGCGACCGGTGGGTAGGCTCTGCGAGGTGCCGCAGATTCCCGAGAAGATCCACGAGCTGACCGTGGGCCAGTTGTCCGCACGCAGCGGCGCCGCCGTCTCCGCGCTGCACTTCTACGAGTCCAAGGGCCTCATCAGCAGTCGGCGGACCTCCGGCAACCAGCGTCGCTACACCCGCGACACCCTGCGCCGGGTGGCCTTCGTCCGGGCGGCGCAGCGCGTCGGCATCCCCCTCGCGACGATCCGCGAGGCCCTCTCGGAACTCCCCGAGGAGCGCACCCCGACCAGGGAGGACTGGGCCCGCCTCTCGGAGGCCTGGCGCGCGGAACTGGACGAGCGCATCAGGCAGCTGAACCGGCTCCGCGACCACCTGACCGACTGCATCGGCTGCGGGTGCCTGTCCTTGAGCAGTTGCGTGCTGTCCAACCCGGACGACGCGTTCGGCGAGCGGCGCGCGGGGTCGCGTCTGCTGCCGGAGCGAGGGCGGCCGTAGTTCGGCCGCGGGCCGGTGGGGGATGGTCGCGCAGTTCCTCCCCCAGCCTTCGGCCGGGGGGACCCCCAGCGCCCCTTATGGGGCGCTGCAGTTGCGTCAGCTACATAGCTGCGGGCAGGCGTGCCGCAGGGCGGCATGGGTGGGGGCTGGGGGTCCCCCGGCCGAAGGCTGGGGGAGGCACCTCGCCGGCGCCGGTGAGCGTCCCCACCCCTGCCCCCACCCCGGGCACCTACTCGAACTCGGTCCCCCCTTTGCGCGTCAGGTACGCCCCGCTCACCGCCTTCGCGATCGCCCGCCCCCCGGTCACCGCGCTGTACCGCTCCACCACCGGACGGATCACCACGCCCTCCCGCAGGTGCAGCCCCCGCCCGGACACGGTCTCCCGCCCGCTCGCGACCTCCAGCACCCGCTCGATGTCGTACGCGCCCTCGAACAGCCGCGGCACCAGGGGCAGTTCGCCCGCCAGGAACTCCGCCGCGTCCAGCCACCGCACCGCCCCGTCGCACTCGGCCGACACGTCGAACGCGGCGTACCCGAGCGACTCCCGCCGCCCGTCGGCCCCGTACGTCAGGTCCTGGACCCCCGCCCCGTACACCTCCCCGAAGATCCCGACCCGGCGCGCGCCGAGCCGTTCGGCGAGTCGGCGGGCCGCCTCGGCGACGCCGTGGCCGCGCACCGCCCGCCAGTAGAGGTTGCGCGGATCCTCCTTGAGGGCCAGGGACTTCGCGCCGAAGCCCTTGGAGGAGACGTAGACCCGGTCCGCGTCGGCGACATACGTGAGCAGGCACGCCGAACCGTGGAGCTTCTCGGTGAGGACCACCGGCTCGCCGGGCTGGAAGATGTCGGGGTAGCGCTGGATGTTCTCGATGTCGACCCAGGGCAGCAGCTCGGGGGCCGACTCGACGTCCCCGTCCATCGTGGGCGGCACCGGCGGCACCCACTTGGTGATGCCGAGGGTCTCCGCGAAGTCGGTGCCCTCCGCCGCCGCCCGCACCAGGTCGACGCCGGCCAGCGCCTTCGGGCGGCACACGATGCCCTGCGACAGCTCACCGCGCAGCCGCACCGCCCTGACCCGGTCCGCGTTGCTTCCCGCCAGCCGCCCGGTCAGCCCCAGCTCCTCGATCAGCCCGGCCGGCAGGACGGCCTGTTCGGGGATGTACAGGGCGGTCTCGCCGGTGCGGTACACGCCCTTGGCGACGACCGCGCGGTAGAGGCCCACCTGGGCCAGCTCCAGCGCGTCGGCGTTGGGGTGCTCGTGGACGGTCAGCACTTCGGCGGTGACGCGCAGCGTCGACATCGGTGCTCCTCGCTCGGAGGGAACCCGCGGGGTTCCTCAGCTGGGTTTCATCGGACCCAACTCTCCGGACGGGAAACGGGTGGAACCAGCGGATTAGCCGCTGCTATGGCGCCGTCGTGAGCGGTTGCCCGCCCCGGGGCCGCTCGGCAGTTGGGGGTGCGGCATCCCCGGCGCACCCCCACGTGGTCAGGCCGACATGAGAAGCCGCCCGCGCCTGGCGTAGGCCAGGGCCTCGGGGGTGAGCACCGGACGCGGCACCAGGATCCCGCAGTCCACGCAGACCGGACCGGCGGAGGGCTCGTGGTCCAGGTCGTACTTCCAGATGAGGCGCTCCCCTGCGCACACCGGGCAGACCGTGCCCGGCTCGCGCTCCAGGGCGGCGATCAGCCGTCGCAGCACCTCGGCGAGTGGTTCGTCGGGATGGACCCGTGGGTCGTCGCACCAGGCCACTCCGAATCCGCCCCAGGTCAGCCGGTGCCAGTCGTCCACGCTGCCCGGGCGGCGCAGCCCGTCGTGCTTCTCCTTCTTGCGGCGCTCGGCGAACTCGCTCTCATAGCCGAGCCATACCGTCCGCGCCTCCTCCAGCTCCTCCAGTGCGCCCACGAGACGCGCCGGATCGGGGGACCGGTCCTCGGGACCGAACCCGGCCCGCGAGCAGAGATGGTCCCAGGTCGCGCGGTGCCCGTAAGGAGCGAACCGCTCCAGGCACTTGCGCAGTGAGTAGCGCCGTAGCGCCAGATCGCACCGTGGGTCTCGCACCTGTCTCGCCAGACTCCGGAAACCGGCCATCGCCCTGCACCTCCGTCACACCTGCTGCTGTACTTCGGTCACTTCGGCGTCGCCGCACGGGCTCCGCGCGGCGTTGCCGTATAGACGTATCGACACTCGAATCGGCTCCATCCGATTTCCGATGCCGTCCATAAGGCCGCCCGCCTTGACCGACCGCCGGTGACACCGCCGACGCGGGCGACCCTTCCAAAACTTGACGCATGTTCATCTTCAATCCCGGGGATACCGGCGGTAACGTCCGGCACCACCCCCGTCGTGAGGAGCTGCCATGCCACGGCGCACCAGACATCACGCGTTGTTCGACAGACTGAGAACTCCCCGCAAGCTCCCCGGGTTCCTGAAAGCCGCATCCGTATGCGTGCTCATCGCCGGGCTGCTCTCCCCGCTGGCCGCGGCGACCCCGGCAGGGGCGGCCACGGCCTCCAACGACTACTGCGGCGGCCAGTGTTCCGACATCCTGCCGCCCGGCGAGAACGGCAACGCCACCCTCGCCCAGATCCTGCTCAACCAGATCTTCGGCACCGAGCCCGACCACGCCGAGGACCAGCTGGGCACCTACAACAGCCTGGCCACGGGCTACTCCACCCTCACCGACGCGAAGATCAACACGTTCTTCAACGACTCGTCGTTCGGGGTCGCTTCCGATCAAGTCGCCTCCACCGAGAGTCCGGCCGGCCGCAGCGACGTCACCATCGTCCGCGACAAGAAGACCGGTGTGCCGCACATCACCGGTACCACCAGATACGGCACGGAGTTCGGCGCCGGATATGCGGCTGCTGAGGACCGGCTGTGGCTCATGGACGTGTTCCGGCACGTCGGCCGCGGCCAGCTCACCACCTTCGCCGGCGGCGCCGCCTCCAACCAGGGCCTCGAGCAGGAGTTCTACCGCAACGCCCCCTACTCCGAGGCCGACCTCCAGGCGCAGATCGACAACGCCGTCGCCAACAACGGCGCCCGCGGCCAGCAGGCCCTCGCGGACGCCAACGCCTACCTGGACGGCATCAACTCCTACATCGACGCCTCCGACAGCGGCCGGTACTTCCCCGGTGAGTACGTGCTGACCGGGCACAAGGACTCGATCACCAACGCCGGCACGATCGACCACTTCAAGATCACCGACCTGGTGGCGCTGGCCTCCGTGATCGGCGCGCTGTTCGGCTCCGGGGGCGGGGGCGAGGTGAACAACGCCATATCGCTGCTCGCCGCCCAGGAGAAGTACGGTGTGACGGAGGGCACCAAGGTCTGGGAGTCGTTCCGCGAGCGCAACGATCCCGAGGCCGTCCTCACCGTCCACAACGGCGAAAGCTTCCCGTACGGCACCAAACCGGACAATCCGCAGGGTGAGGCACTGCCCGACGCAGGCTCGGTGACCACCGAACCCCTGGTCTACAACGCCACCGGCACCGGCGCCGACCAGAACGCCACCGCCGCGTCCGAGACCGCGACCAAGACCGCGCTCAGCTCGGCCAGACGCGGCATGTCCAACGCCCTCGTCGTCAGCGGCAAGTACACCGCGAGCGGTCACCCCATCGCCGTCTTCGGACCGCAGACCGGCTACTTCGCGCCACAGCTGCTCATGCTCCAGGAGATCCAGGGCCCGGGCATCAGCGCCCGCGGCGCCTCCTTCGCCGGCCTGAGCATGTACGTCGAACTGGGCCGCGGCCAGGACTACGCGTGGTCCGCCACCACCTCCGGGCAGGACATCATCGACTCCTACGCGGTCGAACTCTGCCAGGACGACTACCACTACCTGTTCCACGGCACCTGCACGGCCATGAACGAGGTCGAGCAGACCAACTCCTGGAAGCCCACCACGGCCGACGGCACGGCCGCCGGTTCGTACACCATGAAGGTCTGGAAGACCAAGTACGGCCCCGTCGAGTACCGGGCCACCGTCGGCGGGAAGAAGGTCGCCTACACCACCCTGAGATCCTCCTACATGCACGAGGCCGACTCGATCATCGGCTTCCAGATGCTCAACGATCCCGACTACGTGAAGAGCCCGCAGACCTTCCAGAGCGCGGTGCAGCACATCAACTACACGTTCAACTGGTTCTACGCCGACTCCACCCACACCGCGTACTACAACAGCGGCAACAACCCGGTACGGGCGAGCGGGGTCGACGCCGAGTTCCCGGTCTGGGGCCAGGCCGCCTACGAGTGGCAGAACTGGGACCCGGCCACCAACACGGCCGACTACACCCCGGCCGCCCAGCACCCCCAGTCGATCGACCAGGACTACTACATCTCCTGGAACAACAAACAGGCGCTGAACTACACGACCGCGAGCTGGGGCGACGGCTCGGTCCACCGCGGCAACCTGCTGAACGACCGGGTCAGGAAACTCGTCGCGGCCGGGGGCGTCACCCGCTCTTCGCTTGTCAAGGCCATGGCAGACGCGTCGCTCACCGACCTGCGCGCCGAGGACGTCCTGCCGGACCTGCTGAAGGTGATCAACAGCAGTACGGTGACCGACTCCACGGCCGCCGCGGCCGTAACCAAGCTCCAGACCTGGCTGACCGCGGGCGGCAAGAGAACGGAGACCTCGGCGGGCTCGAAGACGTACGCCAACGCCGACGCCGTCCGGATCCTGGACGCCTGGTGGCCGCTGCTGGTGAAGGCCGAGTTCCAGCCCGGCCTCGGTGACGCCCTGTACACCGCGTTCACCAACAACCTCTACATCGACGAGACCCCGTCGGCCGCCCACGGACCGACCGGTGCGCATGCCGGCAGCTCCTTCCAGTACGGCTGGTGGAGTTATGTCGACAAGGACATCCGGTCGGTGCTCGGGCAGACCGTGTCGGGGCCGCTCGCCGAGCAGTACTGCGGCGGCGGCAGCCTCAGCTCCTGCCGGGACATCCTCATCAGCACCCTGAAGACGGCGGCCGGCACCAGCGCGTCCACCGTCTACCCCGGGGACTCGCTGTGCTCGGCGGGCGACCAGTGGTGCGCCGACTCGATCGTGCAGCGCACCCTGGGCGGCATCAAGCACTACAACATCAGCTGGCAGAACCGGCCGACCTTCCAGCAGGTCGTCGAGTTCACGTCACACCGGTGAGCAGCACACCGGTGAGCAGCACGCCGGTGAGCAGCAGGCCAGTGAGCCGAACGCCGGTGTGACCATCACCGGTCGGCTGCCGCCCCACGGCGGCGGGGTCACGCGATGTGCCCCGCCGCCAGCACCACCCGCGCCAGTTCGGGGTGCACGATGTCGCTGTGCGCCCCGGACGGCGGGCCGCCCCGCTTCACGACCGCCGCCGCGTCGACGTTCACACAGCCCGGCACGGCGAGCGGGCCGCGCAGCGCCGCCGCCAGGTCCAGCGACCGGGTGCCCGGCACCTCCTGGACCCCGTCGTGCCCCATCGCGCCCCACCTGGCGCCCAGGATCCGCACCACGTCCTCGCCCAGCGCCGACTCGCAGTCGTCCGCCATCCGCGAGGCCAGCGGATACAGCGTGCCGAGCGACTCGTCGAAGTGGGAGTAGCAGCACACCAGCGGGCCGTCGATCCGGTTCTGCTGTCCCTGGAGCACACCGCCGGCGCGCGGGTCGTGGGGCAGCCGGGCGGCGAACGCGTAGTGCGAGAACGCCCCTTGCAGCAGGGTCACGGACTTCACGGTGCGCACCCCGTCGGGCAGCCCGCGCAACGCGAACGACACGAGCCGGCCGCCGAAGCTGTGCCCCACCAGGTGCACCCGCAGGTCCGGTGCCGCCGCGGCCAGCTGGCCGATCACCCGCCCGAGTCCCCGCTCCCCGACGGTCCCCGCGCGCCGCTTCATCGCGTAGTACGTCGCCTGCCGCAGCAGCTCCTTCGCGCCGTCCCAGGGGTTCGGCACCGTGAACCCGGCCGTGTCGCCGCTGCCCCGCAGGGCGGCCAGCGCCGCCGCGAACTCCTCGCACAGGCTGGTGATGTCCCCGTTGAACAGCACCGGCTCGCTCTGCGGGACGCCCTCCGCGAGCGTGTCCGCCGCGAACAGCGGCTGCGGGCCGCCGGGGAGGACCTCGACCAGCACCCGTACAAGGCGTCCGAACTCCTCCAGTTCGTCCGCGGGCCGCTGGTCCAGCATCCGCGCGATCTGGTCGACCACGGTGGCCCGCCCCGGGAAGGTCTCCAGGAGCGCGTGCCGGGTGTCCTTGTCCAGGACGGGCGCCTGCGCCTCCTCGGCCTCCGTGGCCACCACCGACTTGGGGAAGTCGGGGATCGGCTCGTCGCAGAACCGCATCGAAGGCCAGATCACCCCGGCGTACCCGATCCGCGCCTTCGGCGCGAGCTTCGGGACGGGCGCGAAGAACCGCCGGTACAGGCGGGTCGCCCCCGAACGGTCGTTGTTCCAGCCGTGCGCGAAGACGATCAGGTCACGGAGGCCGTGGCCGCCGATCTCGCCCAGCAGCCGGTCGCGTTCGGCGCCGTCCGGGTCCCCGTCCGCGTCGAAGGTCAGTTCCCAGTAGGGAGCCACACTCATCCCAGGATCTGCCATACCAGGCTCCTCGTCCCCCGAACAGGTGCGATGTGCGCGCATCGTCCCGCCGCGGGGCAAGCTTGGCCATACAACGCGCCTCACCTGTAGAGGAGAAATTCCTTTCGGACCCGGCGGAATGCGGCCAGTTCGTCCTGCCAGGCGCCGACGATCTCGTCCGGGCCCGCGCCGGCGTCGGTCATCGTGCGCACGCGCGCGGACCCGGTGAGCCTGTCGATCCAGTCGTCCTCGCGCCAGGCGAAGCCGCTCCACACCTTCTTCGCGGTGACCAGGAGGGCGATCGCGGTGCGTACGGGCTCGTAGGCGGACCGGTCGTGCACATGGATCTGCACCCCGCCGACGGTCCTGCCCTGGAACTTGGAGAAGGTGGGCGCGAAGTACGCCTCCCGGAACCGCGCGCCGGGCAGTGCGAGTTCGTTGGCCGCGGCCGCCCAGCGCGCGTCGATGCCCTCCGCACCGAGCAGTTCGAAGGGACGGGTGGTGCCGCGGCCCTCCGACAGGTTCGTGCCCTCGAAGAGGCAGGTCCCCGAGTAGACGAGGGCGGTGTCCGGGGTGGGCATGTTGGGACTCGGCGGCACCCAGGGCAGGCCGTACGCGTCGTAGAAGCGCGAGCGCCGCCAGCCCGTCATCGGTACGACGTCCAGCGCGACCGGCGGGTCCAGGAACTCCGCGTTGAACAGCCGCGCGAGTTCGCCGACCGTCATCCCGTGCGCCTGCGCGATCGGCTGCCTGCCGACGAAACTGGCGAACTCCCGGTGCAGGACCGGGCCCTCGGCGGTGCGGCCGGTCACCGGGTTCGGCCGGTCGAGGACGACGAAGCGCTTGCCGGCGAGCCGGGCGGCTTCCATGCAGTCGTACAGCGTCCAGATGTAGGTGTAGAAGCGGGCGCCGACGTCCTGGATGTCGAAGACGACGGTGTCCACGCCGGAGGCGGTGAAGACGTCGGCGAGGGGCTGTCCGCTCTTGAGGTACGTGTCGTAGACGGGGAGGCCGGTCGCCGGGTCGTCGTGGCGGCCCTCGGAGCCGCCGGCCTGGGCGGTGCCGCGGAAACCGTGCTCCGGGCCGAAGACCGCCGTCAGCCTGACCCGGGGGTCGGCGTGCATGACGTCGACGATGTGGCGGGCGTCCCGGGTGATGCCGGTGGGGTTGGTGACGACGCCGACCTTCTGGGCGGCGAGGAGGGTGTAGCCGTCGGCGGCGAGACGCTCGAAACCGGTACTGAGGTGACCGTGGGCGTCGGCCGTGGTGGCCGTGGGCAGGGCTGTCACGGCCGTTGCCGTTGCCGTGGCGGCGGTGAGAAGACTTCGTCTGGACGGGTGCAATGGGGGGCCTCCGTCGTCGTCCGGGCGCGGGCCGGATGGGGCTGGTCGCGCAGTTCCCCGCGCCCCCTGGAGGTGTGCGGTCGCCGCATGTCCGACAGTGGCCCTGCGCCCTTAGGGAGTGTGACGGTCGGCCTTTTCTCAAACATACCGACCGGTTAGTGTGTCCGTGCTGAGCCGAGTCTGGTCGCGTCGTGTCGAAGGAGACCGATGGTGGGAGCCGTGCAAGATGCCCGAGTCGTCGTCACCGGGGCGGGAGGTGGCATCGGGGCCGCGCTCGCCCGGCGGTTCGCCGCCGAGGGCGCCCGGGTCGTCGTGAACGATCTGGACGGGGACAAGGCGGCCGCGGTCGCCGCGGAGATCGGCGGGATCGCCCTTCCGGGGGACGCGTCCGGCATCGTCGGCGCCGCCCGGGACGCCCTCGGCGGGAGTGTGGACGTCTACTGCGCCAACGCCGGGCTCGGGTCGGGCGGGTCCGAGGCGGCCGACGCGGCCGTGTGGGAGTCCGCCTGGGACGTCAACGTCATGGCGCACGTACGGGCCGCGCAGGAACTGGTGCCGGAGTGGCTGGAGCGGGGGAGCGGGCGGTTCGTGTCGACCGTCTCCGCGGCCGGGCTGCTCACCATGATCGGGGCCGCCCCCTACAGCGTCACCAAGCACGCCGCGTACGCCTTCGCCGAGTGGCTGTCGCTGACCTACCGGCACCGGGGCCTGCACGTGCACGCCATCTGCCCGCAGGGCGTCCGTACCGACATGCTGGCCGCCACCGGCAGCGCCGGCGACATCGTGCTGCAGCCGACCGCCATCGAGCCGGAGGCCGTCGCCGACGCGCTGTTCAAGGGGATGGCGGAAGACCGGTTCCTGATCCTGCCGCACCCCGAGGTCGCCGACTTCTACCGGGCGCGGGCCGCCGACCCGGACCGCTGGCTGACGAGCATGAACCACATCCAGCAGAAGTGGGAGGCCACCCGGTGAGCGAGTCGGTGACCGAGTCCGTCTATGCCGCCCGCCCGTGGGTGGGCCTGCTCAACGAGGCCCAGCGCGGGCCGGTCCAACCGCCCGCCTCGCTGGTGCACGCCCTGCGGGCCGCCGTGGCCGAGGCGCCCGACCGCGCCTGCCTCACCTACTTCGACGCCCGCCTCACCTACCGCGAGGTCGACGAGCTGAGCGACTCGGTCGCCGCGCACCTCGCCGAGCGGGGCCTGGAGCGCGGCGACCGGGTGGCCGTGATCCTGCAGAACTCGCCGCACTTCGTACTCGCGCTGCTCGGCGCCTGGAAGGCGGGCGCGACCGTCGTGCCGGTCAACCCGATGTACAAGTCGGGGGAGGTCACCCACGTCCTGCGGGACGCCGAGGTGGCCGCACTGGTCTGCTCGCAGCGGGCCTGGGAGTCGTACCTGCGCGACACGGCCGCGGACTCGCCGGTGCGGATCGTGCTCACCGCGAGCGAGCTGGACTTCCAGACGCGGGACGACGCGCGCGTGCTGACCTTCGAGCGGCTGCCGCAGGCCGCCGACGCCGAGGACCTGGTCGCCGTCGCGCGGCGGGGCGGCAAGGCCCCCGAGGGACGGGACCCGGAGCCCTCGGACATCGCGTTGATCAGCTACACCTCGGGCACCAGCGGCACCCCCAAGGGCGCCACCAACCTGCACGGCAACATCATGTACAACGCGGAGCGGCAGCGGACCGGGCTCGCGCTGCCCGACGCGCCGGTCTACTACGCCCTGGCGCCCCTCTTCCACATCACCGGCATGGTCTGCCAGCTCTGCGCCTGCCTGACCAGCGTGGGCACGCTCGTGCTGACGTACCGCTTCGAGCCGGGCCTGGTCCTGGAGACGTTCGCCGAGCACCGCCCGCAGTACACGGTCGGCCCGTCCACCGCCTTCATGGCCCTGGCCGCCCACCCGGACGTCACCCCGGAGCACTTCGCCTCCTTCGTCAACATCTCCTCCGGTGGCGCGCCGCTGCCGCCGGCCCTGGTGGAGAAGTTCCGCGCCGGGTTCGGGCCGTACATCCGCAACGGCTACGGGCTGACCGAGTGCACCGCGCCCTGCGCCTCCGTGCCGCCGGAGCTGGAGGCGCCCGTCGACCCGGTCTCCGGGACCCTCGCGGTCGGTGTGCCCGGCCCCGACACGGTCGTCCGCATCATCGACGACGAGGGCCACGA
Organism: Streptomyces sp. NPDC104761; assembly: GCF_055583445.1. Taxonomy (NCBI): domain Bacteria; kingdom Bacillati; phylum Actinomycetota; class Actinomycetes; order Kitasatosporales; family Streptomycetaceae; genus Streptomyces; species Streptomyces sp. NPDC104761. The sequence goes on from NZ_JBVJNZ010000015.1 coordinate 127,363, forward strand.
GGTGCCCTTCGGCGAGCAGGGCGAGATCGCGGTGCGCGGGCCTCAGGTGGTGCCCGGTTACTGGCGGCGGCCCGAGGCCACCGCCGAGACCTTCCCGGACGGCGAACTGCGCACCGGGGACATCGGCTTCATGGACCCGCAGGGCTGGCTGTACGTCGTCGACCGCAAGAAGGACATGATCAACGCGTCCGGCTTCAAGGTCTGGCCGCGCGAGGTCGAGGACGTCCTGTACACCCATCCGGCGGTACGCGAGGCGGCCGTCGTCGGGGTGCCGGACGGGTACCGCGGGGAGACCGTCAAGGCCTACATCAGTCTTCGCCCGGGAACTGCAACCGACCCGGACGATCTCGCCCTCTATTGCAAGGAGAGACTGGCGGCCTACAAATATCCGCGCCAGGTGGAGATCCTGCCCGACCTGCCGAAGACGGCAAGTGGGAAGATCCTCCGACGGGAACTGCGTTCCCGACCGCAACAGGGTTAGTGGATTTACGAGAAAGGCGGGTGGCGGCAGTGCCCAGGACGACGGACGGAGACGGGGCTCCCGTTCCGCAGCGGCTTCTTGCCGCCGCCACCCGGCTCTTCGCGGAGCAGGGGTACGACCGCACCTCCGTGCAGGAGATCGTGGAGGCGGCCGGCGTCACCAAGGGGGCGCTGTACCACTACTTCGGCTCCAAGGACGACCTCCTGCACGAGGTGTACGCGCGCGTGCTGCGCGTCCAGCAGGAACGGCTCGACGCCTTCGCGAACGCGGACGAGCCGATCGAGAAGCGGCTGCGGGGCGCGGCGGCGGACGTGGTCGTCACGACCATCGAGAACCTCGACGACGCGTCGATCTTCTTCCGCTCCATGCACCACCTGAGCCCGGAGAAGAACAAGCAGGTGCGCGCCGAGCGCCGGCGCTACCACGAACGCTTCCGCGCGCTCGTCGAGGAGGGTCAGCGCGAGGGCGTCTTCTCCACCGCGACCCCGGCCGACCTCGTCGTCGACTACCACTTCGGCTCGGTCCACCACCTCTCCACCTGGTACCGCCCCGACGGGCCCATGACCCCCCAGGAGGTCGCCGACCACCTGGCCGACCTGCTGTTGCGGGCCCTGCGGCCCTGATCACTGCTCGTCTGGCGTTCACCTTCCCGTCGACGGAATTCACCCTTCCGCCACTGATCGCTCTTACCTTTTTCTTTCCTGTGAGCTGATCATGTCAAGGCGGGGGGTGCGGGATGCCGCGTCAGGGGAGACAACGGCCAAGACCTCGGCGGGGGGTGGCGCTCGGCCTGAGCGCCGCCCTGACGGCCGCGCTGCTGCAGCTGGGAGCGCTCCCGGCGGTGGCGGCCACGACCGGGGCCGCCGGCGCCCGGGGGAGCGCAGCAGCGACGGGGGCGTCGACGCAACAGGGCGGCGCCGACGAGGCCACCGCCGCCACCGAGGAGGAAGCACTCGCGGCGGCCCGGCGGAGCGGCCAGAACGTCGAGGTGGTCTCGCTGCGCGGCGAGAGCAGCGACACCTACGCCACCCCCGACGGCCACCTGGAGGCCCGGGAGTACCTGCGCCCGGTCCGCACCCGGATCGACGGCACCTGGCGGCCCGTCGACACCGCGCTCGCCAAGGCGGACGACGGCATGGTGGCCCCCAGGGCGGCCACGGTCGGACTGGAGTTCTCCGGCGGCGGCACCGGCCGCCCGCTGGTCCGCCTCGAGCGCGCGGGCCGCACGCTCGAGCTCTCCTGGCCCGGCACCGTGCCCACCCCGACCCTCGACGGCGACACGGCCGTCTACCCCGACATCCTCCCCGACGTCGACCTGCGCCTCGGCGCCCGGCCCGACGGCTTCACCCAGCTCCTCGTGGTGAAGTCGGCCGCGGCCGCCGCGAGCGACGACCTCGCCCAGCTGCGGCTCAAGCTGAACGCCGACGGCATGGCCGTCGACGAGACCGCGACCGGCGGGCTCCAGGCCGTCGACAAGGGCGCGGGCGGCGTGGTCTTCGAGGCGCCCACGCCGGTGATGTGGGACTCCAGCACGAGCGCCCCCGGCGCGGGCACGGCCGGCGCCAGGACCGCCGGGCAGGCCGACCCCGCCGTGGCACGTGCGACCTCGTCCGCCGTGACCGCGGCCACCGGCACCGCCGCCGCGCCCGACGGCGACGGACCCACCGCGGCCGAGTCCGCGCGTGTCGCGCCGGTCGGCGTCGAGGTCGCCGACCGCGGCGACACCCTCGTCCTCACCCCCGACAAGGAACTGCTCACCGGCGACGACACCCGTTACCCCGTCTACATCGACCCGCAGTGGTACTCGCCCAAGGCCACCTCCTGGACCATGGTGTCCCGGTACTGGGCGGGCTCCCCGCAGTGGAAGTTCAACGGCGACTCCGACGCCGGCCTCGGCTACTGCGGCTGGGACTACTGCGCCCCGTACGACGTGAAGCGGCTCTTCTACCAGATCCCGACCACAAAGTTCGCCGGCCGCTCCATCCTGTCCGCCGAGTTCGTCGTCCACGAGACCCACGCGGCCTCCTGCCAGAAGCGCGAGGTCCAGCTCTGGCGGACCAAGCCGATCTCCTCGTCCACCACCTGGAACAGCCAGGACAACAGCGACTTCTGGATCGGCCGGCTGCGGACCCTCAGCTTCGCCTACGGCTCCGACGGCTGCGCCGCCGCCGACGCCGAGTTCGACGTGAAGGACGCGGTCGCCACCGCCGCGGCCAAGAAGTGGTCCACCATCACCTTCGGCATGAAGGCCACGGACGAGGCCGACCGCTACACCTGGAAGCGGTTCTCCGACGACGCCTACCTGCGCGTGCAGTACAACCGCGCCCCCGCCAAGATCGCCCTCTCCCAGCTCGGCATGAGCCCGGGCGGCCCCTGTGTGGCCGCCGACAAGATGGTGCGTATCCGCTCCGCCGCGACCATACGAGCCAACGATGTCACCGACCCCGACGGCGACCCGGTCTCCGTGCAGTTCCAGGCGTCCTGGGACGCGGGCGACGGCGCCGGCTGGAAGGCTCGCTGGACATCGGCCCGGACCACGAGCAAGAAGAGCGGCTCCGACTTCTCCCTGCCGCTGCCCAGCACCATCCCGAAGAACAAGCACGTCGAGTGGCACGTCCGCGCCTACGACGGAGCCCAGTGGTCGGCCTGGAGCTACACCGGCTCGCACGGCTGCCACTTCATGTACGACACCGGCGTTCCGGCCGGGCCGACGATCAGCTCCGCGCAGTACGGCCCCTCCGACTCCGAGAACCCGGACGACCCCTGGTGGGACGGCGTCGGCCGGTACGGCACCTTCTCCATCGACACCACCTCGGCCGACGTCACCAAGTACTGGTTCGGCGTCAACTCCTCTCCCACCAGCGCCAACACCCTGACCACCTCGGGCGGCGGCACCAAGACGATCAAGTTCATGCCCACCAGGCCGGGCGTCAACTTCATCACCGCGCAGGCCTTCGACGCGGCCGGCAACGGCTCCGAGCCCACCACCTACACCTTCCGGGTGCGCTCCGGACAGCCCGACCGGCTGTCCTGGCAGCTGGACGAGAACGCCGGGGCGACGAGCGTCTCCGGAGCGGGCGACGACTGGCCGGCCGACCTGCACGGGGCAACCCCCGGAGGGACCGGTGTCGCCGGCCGCAGCCTCGCCTTCGACGGCACCGACGACTACGCGGCCACCGACTCGCCCGTCCTCAACACCGGCAAGAGCTTCTCGGTCTCCCTGTGGGCCAAGCTGCCCGGCAACGACCCCGGCCGGCCGGTCGTCGCGCTGTCCCAGGGCGGCCAGAACCACAGCGGCTTCGAGGTCTACTACTCCTCCGCCCTGGGCGGCTGGGTCTTCCTGCGGCACACCGACGACGCCTCCTCCGGCGGCGACGCCGCGCGCGCCGTGCAGCCGGCCTGCGCCGCCGGCGATACGGCGTGCACCACCGCCCGGCTGGGCGGCTGGACCCACCTCGTGGGCGTCTTCGACAACACCGCCCACGTCGTCAAGCTGTACGTGGGCGGCAAGCTCGTCGGCAGCGCACCGTTCACCACCCCCTGGGACGCCCGCGGCGGCACGGTCCTCGGCGCGACCCGGCTCTACGGCACCCTCTCCAACTACTTCCCCGGCTCCCTGGACGAGGTCCAGCTCTTCGACTACCAGCTCACCGACGCCCAGGTGACCGAGCTGGCGGCCCAGCAGCCGGTCGACACCGGCCGGCCCGCCAAACTGGTCTGGCCGCTGGACGAGACCGCCGAGGCCACCACCGTGACCGGCCGCGGCCAGCGCGCCGACGCCGTCCTCAAGGGCGGCACCACGGCGGGCACCACCGGGGTGAGCGGACGGGCCCTGACCTTCGACGGCGTCGACGACTGGGCCACCACCGGCCGCCCCGCCCTGGACACCTACCAGAGCTTCGCGGTCTCCGCCTGGGTCCGGCTGCCCAAGGACAAGGAGGCCCGGTCCATGATCGCCGTCTCCCAGCTCGGGTCCGTACGGCGCAGCTTCGAGCTCTACCACTCCTCGGCGCTGGGAGGCTGGGTCTTCACCCGGCCCGAGTCCGACACCGCGGACGGGGCCCTGGTCCGGGCCACCCAGACCGCCTGCCCGGCGAACACCAACTGCGCGGCCGGCCGGTTCGGCGAGTGGAACCACGTGGTGGGCGTCTACGACGCCGACGCGGCCCAGCTCCAGCTCTACGTCAACGGCGTCCTGGCGGCCAGCACGCCCTTCACCTACCACTGGTCCTCCGAGGGCCCGCTGACCCTCGGCAGCGGCCTCACCACCGCCGGCGCCGTCACCTCCCCGCTCAAGGGCGACGTGGACGACGTACGGCTGTACGACCGTGCCGTCTCCGGCGACGAGGTGCGGCAGCTCTTCAAGCAGCGTCCGCTGATCGGCGCCCGCTGGACGTTCGAGTCGGCCACCGGCACCCCGCCCGTCACCCTGGACGCCTCCGCGACCGGCGCCGGCATGACCCTCTACAACGGCGCCGCGACCGGCTCCGGCTGGGTCGACGGCGGACTCACCCTGGACGGCGTCGACGACTACGCGGCCACCGCGAGCGGTGTCCCGACCGTCGACACCAGCGCCAGCTTCACCGTCAGCGCGTTCGTCCAGGCCGCCGCCCAGCCCACCGGGAACGTCACCCTGCTCAGCGCGCCCGGCACCAGCAGGAGCGCGTTCGCCGTGCGCTACGTGCCCGGCACGGCATCCGACGATCCGGGACGCTGGCGCATCGAGACCGCCGACGCGGACACCACGACCGCCACCACCACCCAGGTGGAGAACGGACAGTTCTTCAGCGTCCAGGACTGGACCCACCTCGCCGTCGTCTACGACGGGTTCGCCCACGGCCTCAAGCTCTACGTCAACGGTGAACTCCAGGACGTGGCCTGTGCGGACGCCGACGGGGACGGCGACCCGGACGTGGCCGGCTGCACGGACATCGACTCCTCCGACGAGAACGTCGTGACCTTCAAGGCCGCGCAGAACCTCCAACTCGGCCGCGCCAGGACGGGCACCAGCACCTGGGGCGAGTACTTCCCCGGCACGGTGTCGGACCTGTGGACCTTCCAGGGCGCGCTCACCGACACGCAGATCAGCCACCTCGCCGTCGGCATGCCGGGCGTCGAGACCGCCGTACCCAGCGGCGACTGAACCGTCCTGCCCACGCTCGTTCGACACGCGTCCACCGGGTGCCGTCCGCCTCGCGCGGCCCGGCACCCGGTGGAGCGCACAGGGGACCACGAGGGATGACCATGAGACCCGAAGCACGCAGGCTCGCCCGCCTGTTCCGCACACCGCGACGCAGAATCGCCCTGGCCACCGCCTCGGTGCTGACCGCCACCCTGCTCCAGGGCGTGACCGCCCCCGCCGTCGCCGAGGGCTGGCACCGGCCCGCACTGCCCGCCTCCGAACCGGCGGTCGCCGGCGGTCCGGCCGGCAAGGCCCTGCCGCGCAAGGTCATGAAGACCCCGCGCACCCCGCAGCAGCCGCCCGCCACGGCCTGGCCGAAGCCCGGCGCGGCGACGGTCACGCTCAGCCGCGAGCCGGCCCGCGCCAAGGGCCTGCCGCTCACCCTGGACACCAGGACGGGACGGTCCGCCGACGCCGCCACCGGCAAGGTCGCCGCCCGCGTCCTCGACCGCGTCTTCGCACAGAAGGCCGGCCTGGACGGCCCCGTCTTCACCCTGCGCGCCGGTCGCGCGGAGGACGCCGGCCGGGTCCGCGCCGTGCTCGACTACTCCTCCTTCGCCGGCGCCTACGGCGGCGGCTACGCCGACCGCCTCCGTCTCGTGGAACTGCCCGCCTGTGTGCTGACCAGCCCGCAGCGGCCGCTGTGCCGTACCACCAAGCCGGTGAACACGGTCAACGATCCCGAGACGAAGACCCTCACCGCGAAGTCCGTCGCCCTCAGCGCCTCGTCCGCCACCGTCCTCGCCGCGGTCGCCGCCTCCGGCAGCGGCCTCGGCGACTACAAGGCCACCTCACTGTCCGCGTCCGCCACCTGGAGCACGGATCGCAACAGCGGCTCCTTCGCCTGGTCGTACCCGATGTCGGTGCCTCAGGTGCCCGGCGGACTGGTCCCGAACCTCTCTTTGTCGTACTCCTCGGGCGCCGTCGACGGCCGTACCAGCAACACCAACAACCAGTCCTCCTGGGTCGGCGACGGCTTCGACCTGTCACCCGGGTACATCGAGCGCCGCTACAAGAGCTGCTCCGACGACGACGTGAAGAACGCGGACGGCAACGTGCCCGGCGATCTGTGCTGGGGCTACGACAACGCGGTGCTCCAGCTCAACGGCACCGGCGGTGAGCTGGTCCCCAGCGGCACCAACACCTGGAAGCTGAAGGACGACGACGGCACCAAGGTCGAGCGGATCTACGGCACCACCTCGGACGTCCGCTCCAACGGCGCCCGCAACGACGAGTACTGGCGGGTGACCACCCCCGACGGCACGCAGTACTACTTCGGCTACAACCGACTGCCCGGCTGGGCGAGCGGCAAGGAGACCACCGACTCCACCTGGACAGTCCCCGTCTACGGCGACGACTCCGGCGAGCCCTGCCACGCGGCCGCCTTCGCCGACTCCTGGTGCCAGCAGGGCTGGCGCTGGAACCTGGACTACGTCGTGGACCCGCACGGCAACGCGGTCGCGTACTACTACGACAAGGAGACCAACTCCTACGGCCGCAACCTCAAGGCGGCCGACGACACCCCCTACGTCCGCGGCGGCACCCTGGACCGCATCGAGTACGGCCTGAAGAACACCTCCGTGTACTCGGCGAAGGCCCTGGCCAAGGCCGACTTCACCAGCTCCGAGCGGTGCATCCCGGACAGTTCCACGGACTGCTCGTCGATCACCAAGGACGCCTTCTACTGGTACGACACCCCCTGGGACCTGAACTGCGACGCGGGCACCGACTGCGACAAGGGCCGGCTCTCCCCGGCGTTCTTCACCCGCAAGCGGCTCACCGGCGTCAGCACCAAGGTCCTGGTGTCCGGCGCCTACAGCGAGGTCGACGACTGGAAGCTCGCCCACCGCTGGGGCCAGGCCGACATCGACTACCAGCTCCTGCTCGACTCGATCCAGCGCACCGGACACGACGGCACCAGCTCCATCACCCTGCCGAAGGTCACCTTCGCCTACACCCAGCTCGCCAACCGGCTCGACAGGACCGGCGACGGCTGGGCGCCCTTCATCAAGGCCCGCCTGTCCACCGTCGCCGACGAGTCCGGCGGCCAGATCGACGTCGGCTACTCCGCCCCGGCCTGCGACTTCGCCGCGCTGCCCACCCCGGAGACCAACACCACCCGCTGCTTCCCGCAGTACATCGGCGGTGACAACACCACCGACCCGGAACGGCAGTGGTTCAACAAGTACGTCGTCGACACGGTCACCTCGACCGACCGCACCGGCGGCGCCCCCGACCAGGTCACCCGGTACGACTACCTGGACGGCGCCGCCTGGCACTACGACGACACCGACGGGATGACCGAGGACAAGTTCAAGACCTGGTCCGACTGGCGCGGCTACGGCCACGTCCGGGTGCGCACCGGTGGCCAGGGCGGCGACCCGGCCATGAAGTCGCAGACGGACAGCTACTTCCTGCGCGGCATGGACGGCGACCGCAAGAGCACCAGTGGTGGCACCAAGGACGTCAGCGTCACCCTGGACCCCGGCGAGGGCGACCCGATCACCGACCACGCCTCGACGGCCGGGTTCGAGTACAAGACCGTCACCTACTCCGGGCCCGGCGGAAAGGTCCTCGCCAGGACGGTGAGCCGCCCTTGGCACAACGAGACCGCGAAGAAGGTCCGGGACTGGGGCACCGTCACCGCCAACCTGACCGGCTCCGCCTCCACCAGGTCCTGGACCTCTCTGGACGACGGCGCGGGTGCCAAGTGGCGCACCACCTCCCTGACCAACACCTTCGACCCGGCGACCGGCCTGGTCACCCAGACCGACGACGCCGGTGACACCACGACCGCGGCCGACGACCAGTGCACCCGCACCACCTACGTCTCCGGCAGCGTCCCCCTCGACGCCCCGGCACGGGTCGAAACGGTGGCCAAGGCCTGTGACGCCACCACCAGCCGCCCGGCCGACGTCATCTCCGACGTACGCACCGCCTACGACGGCGGGGCGTACGGTGCCGCGGCGACGAAGGGCGACGCCACCAGGACCGCGAAACTCAAGACGTACAGCGGCACCACCGCGGCCTATCTGGAGTCCGGCTCCACCTACGACGGCTACGGACGGGCGCTGACCACCACCGACCTGACCGCCGACGTCACGGTCACCTCCGCCGGCACGCTCACCCGCGCCGCGCGTTCGGACGGCCGTACCACCACCACCGCGTACACCCCGGCCACCGGGTTCCCGACGAGCAGCACGGTGACCACCCCGCCCGCCACGGCCGGGGACAGCACGACCGTGCAGACGTCGACCACCGCCTATGAGGCGCTGCGCGGGCAGCCGCTCACCGAGACCGACACCAACGGCAAGGTCACGACGTACGCGTACGACGCGCTGGGCCGCACCAGCAAGGTCTGGCTGGCCGACCGGACCACGAGCCAGACCCCCAGCTACGAGTTCACGTACACCGTCACCGACGGCAAGCCGGTGGCCGTGGGCACGAAGACGATCGGCAACTCCGGCGCCCAGGACACCTCGTACGCCTTCTACGACGGCTTCCTGCGCCCCCGCCAGACCCAGGCGCCCGGTCCGAACGGCGGCACGCTGCTGGCGGACACCTTCTACGACGAACGCGGTCTGACCGCCAAGGAGTTCGCCACCTACTACACCGACACCACCGCGCCCTCCACGACGATGTTCAAGCCTGAGAACGCGCTGAGCGTGGAGACCCAGAACCGTTACACCTACGACGGTCTGGGCCGGGTGACCGAGCTGCGGCAGATCGCCGGCAACGGCGACGGTGGAGCGGTCCTCGGTGTCACGAAGACCGTCTACGGCGGCGACCGCACCACCGTCATCCCGCCGGTCGGCGGCACGGCGCGGACCGCCGTCACCGACGCCCGCGGCAACACCACCGAACTGCGTGAGCTGCGCGCCCGTGACGCCGACGCCGCCTACGACACCACGTCCTACGGCTACTCGCCGCGCGGTGAGCTGACCAAGGTCACCGACCCGGCGGGCAATGCCTGGACCTGGACGTACGACCTGATGGGCCGGCTCACCGACACCACGGACCCCGACAAGGGCGCCACCCACAACGAGTACGACGACCGCGCCCAGCTGACCAGCACCAAGGACGCCCGCGGCACCGTCCTCGCCAGCGTCTACGACGGTCTGGGCCGCAGGACCGAACTGCGGGACACCTCCGCCACCGGCACGCTGCGCGCCAAGTGGGTCTACGACACGATCAGCGGCGCCAAGGGCCGGCTCGCGTCCAGCTCGCGCTACAGCGGCGGCCAGGAGTACAAGTCGAGCGTCGTCGCCTACGACCGGCTCTACCGGCCCCTGCGCACCTCGGTGACCATCCCCTCCAGCGAGGGCGCGCTCGCCGGCACCTACCTGTCGACGACCACCTACAACGCGTCGGGCACGGTGCAGGGCGTCGGCTACCCGAAGGCCGGCGACCTGGCCGCCAACACCGTCGCCTACACCTACGAGGACGGCACGCTGCGGCCCGTCAAGGTCAGCGGCCCGCAGAACCTCACCGCGACCACGTCCTACAGCTCCGTCGGCAAGCCGCTGCAGTACTCGCTGGCCGCGAACGGCGGCAAGACGACGTACGAGACGAACACCTATCAGTGGGGCACCCAGCGGCTGGCCACCTCACGGGTGGACCGCCAGGACGTCGCGGGCGTCGACCAGTACAACACCTACTCCTACGACGAGGCGGGCAACGTCCTGTCCGTCTCGGACACCTCACGCTCGGGCACCGACAACCAGTGCTTCGCCTATGACTACCTCGGCCGGCTGACCGAGGCGTGGGCCCAGTCGGCCACCGCCTGTGCCACCACACCCGCCACCGGTGTCCTCGGCGGCCCGGCCCCGTACTGGACCTCCTACACCTACGACAAGGTCGGCAACCGGCTCACCGAGACCCAGCACGCCACCACGAGCGGGGCCTCGGACACCCAGCGCAGCTACCACTACCCCGATCCGGGTGCGGTCCGGCCGCACACGCTGGGCTCGGTGGACACCACCACCGGCACGGTGAAGTCCACCGACAGCTTCACCTACGACGACGCGGGCAACACCCACACCCGGCTGCTGGGCAACGGCACCTCCCAGACCCTGGACTGGGACGCGGAAGGCCATCTCGCCAAGGTGACCCAGCCGGTGGAGGGCGGCAGCGACAAGGTCACCGAGTACCTGTACGACGCCGACGGCAACCGGCTGATCGGCCGCACCCCGACCGAGACCACGCTCTACCTGGGCGCCACGGAAGTCACTCTGGCCAAGGGCGCCACGACCGCCAAGGGCACCCGCTACTTCGACCTCGGCGGCGGCCACCAGGCCGTCCAGGCCAACGACGGCACCTTCTCCTTCACCCTGGCCGACCACCACGGCACCGCCCAGCTGTCCGTCAACGCCGACACGCAGGCGCTGACCCAGCGCCGCACCCTGCCGTTCGGCGGGCTGCGCGGCACCGTGCCGAACACCTGGACCGGCACCCGGGGCTTCGTCGGCGGCACCACCGACACCGCGACCGGCCTCACCCACCTCGGCGCGCGCGAGTACGACCCCGCCACGGGCCGCTTCCTGTCGGTCGACCCGGTCTTCACGGCCACCGACCCGCAGCAGATGAACGGCTACACCTACGCCAACAACAACCCGCTGACCCACTCCGACCCGGCGGGCACGGAGATCGGCTCCAAGCCCAACTCCTGCCAGTACGACCTCAAGTACTGCAGCAAGCACGAGCAGCAGGAAGTCGGCTACGACCCGAAGACCGGCACGTCCGACTACCACCGCGGCAACATCTACAAGCGCTCCCAGGCGGCGAAGAAGCACTGGGTCGCCGTGAACACCCCGGTCACGAACGACATCGACAAGCTGGCGGACGACTTCTGGTCCCCCCGGATGAACGGGGAGGCTACGGACGACTTCTGGTACAACCCGGCCTACGAGTCGTCCACGGCGGGCTCCGCCTGCTACGGCCGCGAGGGATGCCGCCAGGCCTACCTCTACGTGCTGCACGGCGGCAAGGACGTCGCGAAAGCCAAGGAGATCGCGGCGACCTACTGCGTCTACCACGCCGACCAGTGCGCGGACGAGGCCAAGGAGGTCGCCCGGGGCAAGGTCATCGAGGGCATCACCAGTGAGGTGTTCCTGGCCTATCTCGGCGGGGCGCGGGGAATCGAGGACGACGGGACGCCGTGCAACAGCTTCGCCCCTGGTACCGGTGTCCTGCTGGCCGATGGCACCACCAAGCCGATCGAGGAGATCAGAACCGGCGACAAGGTCCTCACCACCGATCCGAAGACCGGCCGCACCACCGTCAAGGCGGTCACCGCCGAGATCACCGGCAAGGGCCTGAAGCACCTGGTCAGGATCACCCTGTCCGTCGACGGCGAGAAGCGGAAGGTCTCCGTCACCGCGACGGACGGCCACCCCTTCTGGGTGCCGGAACTGGGCAAGTGGATCGACGCCACCCACCTCATCCCCGGCGAGTGGCTGCTGGCCGCCGACGGGGCCACAGTCCGGGTGACGGGGATCGACCGCTGGACCGGCCAGGCCACCGTGCACAACCTCACCGTCGCCGATGTGCATGCGTACTATGTGCTCGCCGGGTCCACGCCGGTGCTCGTGCACAACTGCCCCAAGAGGGTGGCGCGGGGCAACCCCGTTCCGGAGACCCCCAACATCGTCCACGAGGGCGTCGCGGACATCCAGCTCAACGGACGCCCGCAGCGACTGGACGAGCACGGGAACCCCGACTTCTTCACGGTGCGCGACACCACGCCGTTGCGGATCGCCCGGAAGTGGGGCGGAGCCAAGATCTACGACATCCCGAACGGCGGCAACAGCTACCGGGTGCTGATCAACGATCACGGTGACATCGGCTGGGTCAGGAACCACAACTACGACGCGATCTACCCCTACACACCGAAGGGGTCGTAAAAGGTCCTGAGGGTCTCCGCCGCGAGCGTCGTGGCGCGTCCGGCCGCCCGGGAGGCAGGATTCTCCCCGGCGGCCGGGTTCCTATCGGCTCGACGAGCCTGGAGACGGGTGAGAAAGGTTGCCCCGTGAAAGAAGCAGAGCTCGCGGCGTCGCTCGCGAGGGCGGGCTTGCAGTGGTGCGCGGCGGAAGGTGCCGACGGCACACTGCCCGTCGCGGCCGCCTGGCTCGCCACCAGCTGCCGCCGGGAGGACGGCCGGCGTGACGAGACCGTGCGCAGGGACGATCCGCGGTTGATCGAGAAAGCGAACGACGGGTGGTTCCGGCTGGCACTCGACCACGGGTTCCTGGGAGACGACCGGGAGTTCCTGTTGGGGGTGAACCACGCCGATGACGACTCGGTGCCCGTACTGCGCTGGGCGCGCGTTCGGCTCGCAGAGGAGTGGGACATCATGGGGGCCGGCGCCGCGACCGGAGTGCTGGGATCGGCGGCGGGCCATCCCGAGTTCGCCATGCTCTCGCTCGACGGCAACGTCATCCTGCGAGGCACCACATGGCAGGAATCCGTTGGTTCCCTGGTGGTTCCCCATCCGCATCGGGTGAAGATCATCCGTGACTACGTCGTGCGGCGTTCCGCCAATCCTCGCACCTCCGCCGCGGAGCGTGCCGAGGGTGAGGCCTGGCTCAGGACGCATCCCCCGGAGCGAGTGCCCGAACAGGAATAGGGCCTGCGGGTCGGAGACAAGGCCAAGGTCTACGTGGAGTACGGGCTGGTCGGGGTGATCGGAAGGACCGGGGAACTGACTCACTGCATCAACGTCTGTCGCAATTCCCGAGGAGCCGTGCACGGAAGCCGGGAGGTGCGCCGTGATCGATGTCTCCGACGTACTGGAGCGGTTGGCCGCTCGTCCCGGCGCGTGGCCCGAGGAGGTCGCGGTCGCGATCGCCGCCAATCTGGCCCGGTCGGCCGGAGCCGTGGTCGACTGGGACGACGAGGCCGACGAGGAATGGCTCAGCGTCCTGCTTCAGGACGTGCGCGTGGCGATGGTCTCGACACGGCTCCGGTTGGTCGTCTCTGTGACGGACCTTCCGGATGTTCCGTCGCCGGATGCCGAAGTGATCTCTGTTCCGTCGTTCGACGATCCGGTCATTCGCTGTGACACCGCCGTGCTCGGGCAGGTATTCGGGAGCGAGGGGATCTCTCACATCCTGAACGCCGAGAACTTCTCGGCGAACGATCTGTGGTTCGCCACCGTGTGAACAAGTGCGGAGGGAGCTCCGGCGGCGTCAACGCGGCCGGAGCTCCATCCGTGGCGGCAACCCCCGCCGGCTACAGGTACTTCTTCAGCTCCCGCCGTGCCAGCGACCGCTGGTGCACCTCGTCCGGGCCGTCGGCGATCATCAGGGTGCGGGCCCCGGCGTAGAGGTCGGCCAGCGGGAAGTCCTGACTGACGCCGCCCGCGCCGTGCAGCTGGATCGCGCGGTCGATGATGCCGACGACCGCACGCGGCGTGGCGATCTTGATGGCCTGGATCTCCGTGTGGGCGCCCCGGTTGCCGACGGTGTCCATCAGCCAGGCGGTCTTGAGCACCAGCAGCCGCAGCTGCTCGACCGTCACCCGGGCGTCGGCGATCCAGTTGTGCACCACGCCCTGCTGGGCGAGCGCCTTGCCGAAGGCCTGGCGGGAGACGGCCCGGCGGCACATCAGCTCGATCGCCCGTTCGGCCATGCCGATCAGCCGCATGCAGTGGTGGATCCGGCCCGGACCCAGCCGGGCCTGGGCGATGGCGAAGCCGCCGCCCTCCTCGCCGACCAGGTTCGTCACCGGCACGCGCGCGTGGTCGAAGACCACCTCGGCGTGGCCGCCGTGCGAGTGGTCCTCGTACCCGAAGACCTGCATCGCGCGCTTCACGGTGACGCCAGGGGTGTCGCGCGGGACCAGCACCATGGACTGCTGACGCCGGATGTCGCCGCCGTCCGGGTCGGTCTTGCCCATCACGATGAAGATCTTGCAGTCCGGGTTCATCGCCCCGGAGATGTACCACTTGCGGCCGGTGATGACGTAGTCGTCGCCGTCCCGCTCGATGTACGTGGTGATGTTGGTGGCGTCGGAGGAGGCCACCTCCGGCTCGGTCATGGCGAACGCCGAGCGGATCTCACCGGCGAGCAGCGGCTCGAGCCACTGCTTCTTCTGCGCGTCGTCGGCGAACTGGGCCAGTACCTCCATGTTCCCGGTGTCCGGGGCCGCGCAGTTCAGCGCGGTGGGCGCCAGGTGCGGGGAGCGGCCGGTGATCTCGGCGAGCGGCGCGTACTGGAGGTTGGTGAGCCCCGCACCGTACTCGGCGTCGGGCAGGAAGAGGTTCCACAGGCCCTGCCTGCGCGCCTCCGCCTTCAGTTCCTCGACCACGGCCGGGGTGTCCCACGGCGAGGCCAGCGCGGCCCGCTGCTCCTCGGCGACCGGCTCGGCCGGGTAGACGTACTCGTCCATGAAGGCGAGAAGCTTGGCGCGCAGTTCCTCGGTGCGCGCGTCGAACGCGAAGTCCATGGCCGGTCAGCCTTCCTGAAGAGTGGTCAGTCCGTGGTCGATGAAGACGGGGACGAGGTCGCCGATCCGGTCGAAGCCCCGCCCGAGCGTCTGGCCCTGCGTGTACCGGTAGTGGATGCCCTCCAGGATCACGGCGAGCTTGAACCAGGCGAACGCCGTGTACCAGGAGATGTTCGAGACGTCCCGGCCCGAGCGGGCCGCGTACCGCTCGACCAGTTCCCGCGGCTCCGGGTGGCCCGGTGCCTCGGCGGTCGTCGACACCGGCGAGTCCGGCGCGCCGAGCGGCAGGCTGTACATCACCAGCAGGCCCAGGTCGGTCAGCGGGTCGCCGAGCGTGGACATCTCCCAGTCGAGGATCGCCCTGATCCTGTCGTCGTCGCCGATCAGGACGTTGTCGAGGCGGTAGTCGCCATGGATCACCGTGGGCGCGGGGGAGTCGGGCAGGCGGCGGCCCAGGGTCGCGTGCAGCTCGTCGATGCCGGCCAGCTCACGGTTGCGGGAGGCGTCCAGCTGCTTGCCCCAGCGGCGGAGCTGGCGGTCCAGGAAGCCCTCCGGGCGGCCGAAGTCGGCGAGGCCGACCTCCGCGGGGTCCACGGCGTGCAGCCCGACGAGCGTGTCCACCAGGGAGAGCACGGCGTTGCGGGTGCGCTCGGGGCCGAGCGGGACGAGCTGGTCGGAGGTGCGGTACGGGGTGCCGTCCACGAACTCCATCACGTAGAACGGCGCGCCGAGGACGTCCTCGTCCTCGCACAGCAGCACCGGGCGCGGCACCGGGACCTCCGTCGGGTACAGCGCGCTGATCACCCGGTGCTCGCGCCGCATGTCGTGCGCGGTGGCCAGGACATGGCCGAGCGGCGGGCGCCGCACGACCCACTTCGAGGTGCCGTCGGAGACCGCGTAGGTGAGGTTCGACCGTCCGCCCTCGATCAGCCTTCCGGTCAGCGGACCGGTCACCAGACCGGGGTGCTCGCGGTCCAGCAGGCCGCGCAGCCGGTCGAGGTCGAGTCCGGGCGGGTGGTCGGGGCTCATGCATCGCTCCTACGAACGAACGAACAGGACCCGACTCATGATGCCGACCAGTCGGTATGTCGTCCAGCGCGGGAGCCAAACGTGACCGGGACCACCCTACGACCCGAACGGCGCGCGGCGGCTCCCCGCGCGCGGAGAGCGGGGAGCCGCCACGGACGGGGGCCGGCTCAGTGATCGTCCCAGTGGCCGTCGTGCTCGGCGTGCCGGTGGCCGTCGTGCAGATAGTCGATGTGGTCGCCGTGCAGGACCCCGGTGTGCCCGCAACCCTCCCCGTGCCGGTGCTCGTGCGCCTCGTGGGTGACGTGGCCGTCGGGCTCGCACTCGTCCCAGTGCTCGCCGTGCTCGCGGTGCAGGTGCCCGTCGTGGGCGTAGTCGATGTGGTCGCCGTGCGGCACCTGGTCGTGCCCGCAGTCCGGGCCGTGGCTGTGGCCGTGTGCGGTGTGTTCCTGATGAAGGGTGGTCATGGTGCTCGCCTTCAGGGGTGCAGGGGTCAGCAATGTGGCGTGATGCCGACGGCCAGGCTGCCACGCAAAAGGCGCATATGCGGGCATCCCGGTTGCGTGGCGTCCGAGTACCCCTGAGGGTCGGTTGCATGAAAGGCATCAGTTACAGCCGGTACGGCGGCCCCGAGGTGCTGGAGTACGGCGAGGTCAAGGACCCGAAGGTCGGCCCCGACTCGGTGCTGGTGAAGGTCCGGGCGGCGGCCGTCAACCCGGTCGACTGGAAGTGCCGCGAGGGCCACCTGCACGGCATCCTGGACGCCGTCTTCCCGGTGATCCCCGGCTGGGACGTCTCCGGCGTCGTCGTCCAGCCGGGCCCGGCCGTCACTGAGTTCGCGGTCGGCGACGAGGTGATCGGCTACGTCCGCGAGGACTTCCTCTCCCGCGGCACGCTCGCCGAGTACGTCGCCGCCCCGGTGCGCACCCTCGCCCGCAAGCCGCGCAACCTCACCTTCGAACAGGCCTCCGGGCTGCCGCTGGCCGGTCTCACCGCCTACCAGGTGCTGGTCCACGCCCTGGAGGTCAAGCGCGGCGAGACGGTCCTGGTGCACGCCGCGGCCGGCGGTGTCGGCTCGCTCGCCGTGCAGATCGCGGCCCACCTCGGCGCCCGGGTCATCGGCACGGCGAGCGAGCGCAACCACGACTTCGTCCGCGGCCTCGGGGGCGAGCCGGTGAGCTACGGCGCGGGCCTGGCCGAGCGCGTGCGGGGGCTGGCCCCCGAGGGCGTCGCCGCCGTCTTCGACACCGTCGGCGGGGAGACCCTGACGGTCTCGGCGAACCTGCTCGCCCCCGAGGGCCGGATGGCCTCGATCGCCGACCCGGACGTCCTCGACTTCGGCGGCCGCTACTGCTGGGCGCGCCCCGATGCCGGGGACCTGAACCGGCTCACCGCGCTCGCGGAGCAGGGCGCGGTCACCGTCCACGTCGCCGAGACGTTTCCGCTGAAGGCCGCGGCCGACGCGCAGCGCCGCAGCCAGGAGGGCCGGACCCGGGGCAAGCTGGTCGTCACCGTGGACTGGCCGGAGGAGGGCGAGGAAGGCTGAGACGGGGGGCCGGCTGGGCCCGGAGAAGACTGAGGGGGACTGGGGCGGGACTGAGGGGGCTACACGACCAGCGCGGCGGCGCACAGGGCGATGGCCACGGTGCACAGCACCGCCCCGGCCGCCTGCCGGGGCGTCAGCGTCGCGGGGCGGCCGGTGACCGCGAGGGCGCGGATTCGGTGGTGGGCGACCAGCAGGAAGCCCAGCCAGAACACGCAGCAGGCGGCGCAGGCGACGACCCCGGGGGCCGAGGCGCCGCCGTGCAGGGCGGTCTTCGCCGCGAGTATGGCGGCGACGGTCGCCGACAGGGTCGTACGGCGCCAGGCCAGCCGGGTCCGCTCCGGCTGCAGCCCGGGGTCGCGGGCCGGCGCCGTCATCCCTCCCACCCGACGAGGACGACGACGACCATCGCGACGGCGACCACCGCGATGACCACGCTGAGCAGTGCCGGGAACCGGGACACCGGGAGGTCCTCGCCGCGCCGCATCGCGCGCTCGCAGCGCATCCAGTGGTTCACGGCGCGCAGCGAGCACAGGACGCCTGCGGCGAGGAGCGCGAGGGCGAGGCCGACGCGCCAGCCGCGGCCGAGGTCGGGCAGGAACTGGTCCACGGCGAATCCGCCGCCGATGAGGGCGAGGGCGGTACGCAGCCAGGCGAGGAAGGTCCGCTCGTTGGCGAGGGAGAAACGGTAGTCGGGGGTGGTGCCCTCCTGCCTCACCTCTTCAGGGGCGAACCACAAATGGACGTTCCGTGCGAATTCGATCACGTGCCACAAGCCTACCGGGAGGCGTCGTGGTCGTTCGGCCGAGGGTGCGTGGGGGCTGGCCGCGCAGTTCCTCGCGCCCTGACGGGGCCCTGCAGCCACGTCAGCTCATAGCGGCGCCCACCCGGCCGAAGGCTCAGCCCCGCCACTCCTGCAGCCGATCCCACGCCGCCAACCCGTCCGGCACCCACTCCCACTCCCCGAGGCGGGCGGACAGCTCCTCGTCGGTCAGGAAGTCGTGCCACGCCACCTCCTCCACCTGCGGCCGTACCGGCAGCTCGCAGCGCACCTCGTACACCGCAGACCACCAGCTCTGCCCGGCGCCGTCGTCGTACAGGAACTTGAAGAGGAACGTCGGCCGGGGGAGCCCGCTCACGCCCAGCTCCTCCTCGGCCTCCCGCAGCGCCGCGTCGTCGTAGGACTCGCCCGCGCCGACCACACCGCCGACGAACATGTCGTAGAGGGAGGGGAAGACCAGCTTGGTCGGGGTGCGGCGGTGGACGAAGACGCGGCCGGCGGCGTCGCGGGCCTGGATGAAGACGCAGCGGTGGCGCAGGCCCCGGGCGTACGCCTCGCCGCGCGGGGAGGTGCCGATCACGTGGTCGTTCTCGTCGACGATGTCGAGGATTTCGTCAGCAGCGCTCATGCCGCCATCCAAGCAGGCGCCATCCAACCAGGCGGGGCCGCAGGCGTCAGCGCGGCTGGAGGTCCAGCGAGGGCTCCTTCGGTGCCGTACCGCGCGGCATCGCGGGGTGCAGCCCGAGCAGCACGATGCCGGCCACGATCGCCGCGAGCCCCGCCGCCTCCCAGGCCAGCGCCCCGGTGTCGGTGCGCAGCCGGTCCCCGAGGAAGCCGACCCCGCACAGGATCCCGGCGAGCGGCTGGGCCGCGGTGAGCGCGGGCAGCGAGTTGCGCAGCTCCGCCGTCTCGAACGCGCTCTGCACGAGGATCAGCCCGGTGACCCCGAGGACCAGCACGCCGTACGGCTGCCAGCCGGTCAGCACCTCCATGATGCCGCCCTCGGAGAAGCGGGTGCTGGTGACCCGGGTCAGGGCGTCCTGGACGCCGTAGAGCAGGCCGGCGGCGAGGGCGAGGAGGGTGGGGCCCGCGCTCAGGCGGGACCGCTTGGCGTAGGTCGTGAGCAACAGGGCCGTGCCGACCATCACGCCGATGATCAGCCAGTGGCGCAGCGGGTTGGTGACCGCGTCACCGCCGCGTGGCTGGCCCGCCAGGATGAACGAGGTCACCCCGCCCGCGAGCAGGGCGAGGCCCGCCCAGCCCTGGTGGCTGAGGGGGTGCTTGGTCTGGTGCCGGGAGAGCGCGAGGGCGAACAGCAGGTTCGTCGCGAGCAGTGGTTCGACCAGGGAGATCTCTCCCTTGCCGAGAGCGATCGCGCCGAGGACCATGCCGGCCACCATCAGGCCGATACCGCCGAGCCAGCGCGGCACCCGCATCAGGTCGAGCAGCAGCCGGGGCGAGAGGAAGTCGCTGAGCGGTGCCTTCTGGGCGACGTTCTGCTGGAGCACGAACCCGAAGCCCAGGCAACAGGCCGCGCTCACGGCGAGAATCAGAACCAGAACGGACACGCTGCGTACCTCGATCTGCGGCCGGGTTACGGAGTGCGTAGTGGCCGACTGTAGCGCTCCCGGAAGGGGATTGTTCCGGGAGTACCCGGAACCGGGCGGTTGACTCGGTCACGCCGCCCGGGTCGATCACGGTGGGCGGACGGAGCGGCGGCGGGACCCTACGGCCATGGTCCGACGCCCGGGCGGCCCGCGCCATGGCGTACACCACAGCCGGAACCCGGAGCCCCACGGTCACCGTACGCCAACTGGGCCCAGGCGCGCGTCAAGTTCCGCTTCGCGCAAGGTAGTTGAACGGGGTACCAGCCCTGTTCGGCTTGACGCAAAGTCTTGGCTGGGGGTTTGCTGTGCGTGATCGGCCGATGGCAGCACGACAACCAGGAAGTCCCGCGGTGCCCCCAACCCCGCCCCTCTTAGGCCCAGGCCCGGCCGTCGCAGGCCCCGGCCCGGCCGTCGCCGACGGTCCCGGTGCGAGCCGCGCGCCGGCGCACCCCCGGTGCGAGCACTGTCCCGACGACGCCCTCGACGACGTCGAACTCATCTCCGCGCGAGCCGCGTTGGCCCAGGGCCGCTGGCAGTCCGCCCGCTCCCTGTTGCTCCACACGGGTGACGACTGGGACCGCCGCGGCCACCGGGCGACCGTCCTCGCAGGCGAGCCCTATGCCGGCGCCTGGGCCCGCGAGTGGCTGCTCGCCGAGCCCGGCTCCGCAGGCGCCGCCACGCTGTACGCCCTGACCCTGGTCCGGCGCGCCCTGCGCGCCAAGGAGGAGCCCGAGCGGGCCCGCGAGGCCTGCGCCGGCGCCGCCGCGCTCGCCCCCGCGGACCCCACCCCCTGGCTCGGCCTCCTGCTGCTCGCCCGTCACCTGGGCACCGACGAGGAGACGCGCCGCGTCTTCGGCGAGGTGCGCCGCCGCCATCCCGAGCACCATCACGCCCACCACCTGATGGCGGCCCGGATCGCGGAGAGCGAGGCCCGGGGGACCTACGAGCTGTGCGCCTTCGCGGAGCGTGCTGCGGCCGAGGCCCCGGCCGACTCCCCGCTCGCCGTCCTGCCGGTCGTCGCGTACACCGAACGCCACCGCGTGCTCGCCGCCACCGGCCGGGCCCCCGCCGACCCGGCCGCCGCCGGGCACTGGGCCGAGCCGTCCGCGCTGCGCGCCCTCGGCGCCGCGTTCGACTGGTGGCTGGAGTGGGGGATCGAGGAGCATCCCCGCCGGTACGTCGACCTCAACCACCTCGCCCACGCCACCTTCGGCGCCGGCCGGTACGCCGAGTCCGCGGCCCTCTTCCAGCGGATCGGCCGCCATGCCACCCCGGCACCCTGGTCGTACCCGGACCGCGACCCGTGTGCGGCGTTCCGGGCGGCCCGGGAGCGGACGCTGGCAGGATGAGGGGAGCTTCATGAGAAGAGGTTGTGGATTCCTTACGGCCGCCGGATTCCGTGGCCGGACACGCCCCGATGGTGTTCGAATGAGTGCGTGAACTCTGAACAATCCGAGGAGCCGCGGCGCACCGAGGAGGGCGCCCCGGTCGGCCGCCGGGTGTTCCTCGGCACCCTCGGCCTCGGCGCGCTCGGCCTGGTGAGCGCGCCGGTGCTGCAACGGATGACCGAGACGGTCCTCGGCGCCTTCTCCGGCAAGGACCCCACGGGCCTGACCGGACTCCTCCCGAACGGCGGCGGCTTCCGGTACTACTCGGTGACCGGGTCCGTGCCGGACAAGACCGCCGCGAACTACCAGCTGAAGATCGACGGCCTGGTCGACAAGCC
Organism: Streptomyces sp. NPDC104761; assembly: GCF_055583445.1. Taxonomy (NCBI): domain Bacteria; kingdom Bacillati; phylum Actinomycetota; class Actinomycetes; order Kitasatosporales; family Streptomycetaceae; genus Streptomyces; species Streptomyces sp. NPDC104761. Next base: position 149,153 of record NZ_JBVJNZ010000015.1, read on the forward strand.
GCAGACGTACACCCTGGCCGACCTGCGGGCCCTGCCGCAGACCAAGCTGGTCAAGGACGTCCAGTGCGTGACCGGCTGGCGGGTCCCCGACACGCCCTTCGAGGGCGTCCGCCTCTCCCACCTGCTGGACCTGGCCGGCGTCCGGGACACCGCGAAGGCGATCCACTTCACCTGCTTCGACGGCGCCTACACCGAGAGCCTCACCCTCGACCAGGCGCGCCGGCCGGACGTCCTGGTCGCGCTGCGCATGCAGAACAAGGCCATCACCCACGACCACGGAGGCCCGGTCCGCCTCTACGTCGCTCCCATGTACTTCTACAAGTCGGCCAAGTGGCTCTCCGGCATCACGGTCACCGACAAGGTCGAACCGGGGTACTGGGAGAACCTGGGCTACGACGTCGACGCCTGGGTCGGCCGCTCGAACGGACGTGACGATGAGCCTACGAGCTGAGGCCCCGGCCGCCACCGACCGACTGCAACGCTTCACTCCGGCCGAGCGCTGGATCCACCGCACGACGGCACTGCTGATGGGCCTGTGCGTCGCGACGGCCGCCTGCCTCTACGTCCCGCAGCTGGCGATCCTCGTCGGCCGCCGCGAACTGGTCGTCCGCATCCACGAGTGCGCGGGCGTCGCCCTTCCCGTCCCGGTCGTCCTGGGCCTCGCCTCCCGCGCCTTCCGCAGGGACCTCGGCTTCCTGAACCGCTTCGGTCCGCACGACAGGCTGTGGCTGGCCGCCGTCCTGAGCCGCGACAAGCGCCCGTCCTCCCGGCCGGCCGGGAAGTTCAACGCCGGCCAGAAGATCTACGCGAACTGGATCGCCGGCGCGACCCTCGTCATGCTCGCGACGGGTCTCCTGATGTGGTTCACCCACCTCGCCCCGCTGATGTGGCGCACCTCGGCCACCTTCGTCCACGACTGGCTCGCCCTGACCATCGGCGTCGTCCTTGCCGGCCACATCGGGATGGCCCTCGGCGACCCGGAGGCCAGACGGGGCCTGCGCACGGGCACGGTGAGCAGGGAGTGGGCCAAGCGCGAACACCGCCTGTGGCGGCCGTAGCCGCAGCCCGCCGGCCCCTCGGCCAGGCACGCCCCGTCAGGACTGCCGCTCCCCTCGTCCCGCCGCATCGCTGATCAGCCGGGACGGCGGAGTCCGGCGGTGCCGAGTGACTCGTGCACCGCCGGACTCCGGACCAGTACCGCCCCTAGATCACCAAGGACAGCAGCAGCACCAGCCCGCCCGCGACCACCGAGATGATCGTCTCCATCACCGACCAGGTCTTGAGCGTCTGGCCGACGGACAGGCCGAAGTACTCCTTCACCAGCCAGAACCCGGCGTCGTTGACGTGGCTGAAGAACAGCGAGCCCGCGCCGATGGCCAGGACGAGGAGGGCGGTGTGGGCCGTCGACATGTCGGCTGCCAGCGGGGCCACCAGCCCCGCCGCGGAGACCGTGGCGACCGTCGCGGAGCCGGTCGCGAGACGGATCGCCACAGCGATCAGCCAGGCCAGCAGCAGGGCCGGGATCGACCAGTCCTTGGAGATGTCCAGGATCATCTGGCCGGCACCGCAGTCGATCAGGGTCTGCTTGAAGCCACCGCCCGCGCCGACGATGAGGAGGATGCCCGCGATGGGCATGAGCCCCTTCTCGACGGTCTGCGAGAGCCGCTCCCGCGAGAACCCGGCCGGCCGGCCCAGCGTGAACATGCCGACGAGAACGGCCGCGAGCAGCGCGATCAGCGGGGAGCCGACGACGTCGAAGACGCGCTGGACGGTGTCCGCCGGGTCGTCGACGACGATGTCCACCAGCGCCTTGGACAGCATCAGGGCGACCGGCAGCAGGACGGTGGCGAGGGTGGCGCCGAAGCCGGGGCGGTTCTCCAGTTCCTCGGACGGGCGCTGCGGGAGCATCCGGTCGGGGGCCTGCACGTCCACCCAGCGGGCGGCGACCTTCGAGAACAGCGGGCCGGCGATGATCACGGTCGGTATCGCGACCAGGACACCGAGGGCCAGGGTGACGCCCAGGTTCGCGTGGACCGCGTCGATCGCGACCAGCGGGCCGGGGTGCGGGGGCACCAGGCCGTGCATCACGGACAGTCCCGCGAGGGCGGGGATGCCGATGCGCATCAGGGAGTAGTGGCCGCGCCTGGCGACCATCAGGACCACCGGGATGAGCAGCACGATGCCGACCTCGAAGAACAGCGGCAGCCCGACCACGGAGGCGATCAGCACCATCGCCCAGGGCATCGCCCGGCCGCCGGCCCTGGCGAGGATCGTGTCGACGATCTGGTCGGCACCGCCGGAGTCGGCCAGCAGCTTGCCCAGGATCGCCCCGAGCGCGATCAGGACACCCACGCCGGCGACGGTGGCGCCGAGCCCGGTGGTGAAGCTGGTGACGACCTTGTCGAGCGGCGCCCCGGCGAACGCGCCGAGCGCGAGCGAGCCGAGGGTCAGCGCCAGGAAGGCGTGGAGCTTGAACTTGGTGATGAGCAGGACGATGACGGCGAAGCCCAGCAGGACGGCGATGCCGAGCCGGGCGTGTCCGGCCGAGGTGATGGGCGCGACGGTGTCCGCTGCCAGCATCTCGACGCTGAGTCTGGTCACGGGGGTTCCTTGTAGTGAGTGACGGGGGAGCAGGGGGGATTTACTGCGGGGTGAGGTCGGGCAGTGCCTCGAGCGCGCGCACGGCCCGTGCCGTGATCTCCTCGGGGGTGCCGGAGACCTCCACGGCGACACCGGCCTCGTCCGGCTCCAGCGGCTGGAGCGTGGCGAACTGGGAGTCGAGCAGCGCGGTCGGCATGAAGTGACCCTGCCGGTGCGACATCCGGTCCTCGATGAGCTGCCGGTCGCCGGACAGGTGCAGGAACACGATGCCGGGGGCCGCCGCGCGGAGCCGGTCGCGGTACGACCGCTTCAGCGCGGAGCTGCTGACCACCCCGCCGAGTCCCGCCCGGCCGTGCGCCCAGGCGCCGATGGCGTCCAGCCACGGCCACCGGTCGGCGTCGTCGAGCGGGTGTCCGGCCGACATCTTCGCGATGTTGGCCGGTGGGTGGAAGTCGTCGCCCTCGGCGTACGGGACGCCGAGCCGGGCGGCGAGCAGGGGACCGATCGTGGTCTTGCCCGTGCCGGCGACGCCCATCACCACGACGACGTGAGGGGTCCGCATCACTGCCTCGCTGTCCTTCCTCGACGAGCGGCACCGGCTACGACATCCGGTGTCGGCCTCACTGAAACCCATTAGGTACGACGAATTCAAGAGTCTGTGACATATAAGTCTGACTTTTTGGCTCGGTGATCCACTCGGTACGCTGAGTGCATGAGCACACCGGGCCGGGGCCTGCACGGCCGAGTACTGGACGCCCTGGGCCCCGCCATCACCGCGGGCGAGTACCCGCCGGGCAGCGTCCTGCGCACCGACGAACTGGCCCAGCGCTTCGAGGTCTCACGCTCCGTGATGCGCGAGGCGGTCCGGGTCCTCGAGTCCATGCACCTGGTCGAGTCCCGCCGCCGGGTGGGCGTGACCGTCCGCCCGAAGGCCGAGTGGAACGTCTACGACCCGCAGGTGATCCGCTGGCGCCTGGCCGGCGCCGACCGCCCGCACCAGCTGCGCTCGCTCACCGTGCTGCGCTCGGCGATCGAGCCGGTGGCGGCGGGCCTGGCGGCCCGGCACGCCACGGCCGAGCAGTGCGCCGAACTCACCGAGTGCGCCCTCGGCATGGTGGCCCACTCGCGCGGCCACAGGCTGGCGGACTACCTCTTCCACGACGTGGCCTTCCACCGGGTGATCCTGGCGGCGTCGGGCAACGAGATGTTCGCCCGCCTCGGCGACGTCGTGGCCGAGGTCCTCGCGGGCCGTACCGAGCACGAGGTCATGTTCGAGGACCCCGACCCGGCCGCCGTCACCCTCCACGTCCAGCTCGCGGAGGCGGTCCGCGAGGGCGACGCCCCGCGCGCGGAACAGCTGACCCGCGAGATCACCGCGGGCGCCCTCCAGGAACTGGACATCCTCGCGCCGTAGCGCTGCCGCAGCCCTACCGCTCCGGGAACTCCCCGTCCAGATACACCCAGGCCCCCTCGACCCGCTCGAACCGGCTGCGCTCCAGCAGCGAGCCGTTCCGGAACGAGGCGCGGAAGGTCACGGTGCCGGTGGCGTGGAAGGCGGAGCCGTCGGTCGTCGCCAGGATCTCCAGACCCGTCCACCGCATCCCGGGGTCCAGGTCGAGCCGGGCCGGGCGGGTCCGGGGATGCCAGGTGCGCAGCAGGTACGGCTCGTCCCGCCTGACGAAGGCGCTGTAGCGCGAGCGCATCAGCGCCTCGGCGGTGGGTGCCGCCGCCTCACCGCGGTGGAACCGGCCGCAGCAGTTCTCGTACGTCTCCGGCAGACCGCACGGACAGGCGGCGGGCTGCTGCCGGGGGCGCTTCGGTGTCACGGGCCGGCCCCCTACGCCGACTCGGCGTTGGTGGGCGGCTGGGCCGGGCGGGCCGGGAGGGCCAGCGTGGGGAGCGCGGGCAGCGCGGTGCGGTGCACCCAGGCGTCGAGGAGGCCGTCCAGCGGCTCGTCCGCGAACCGGTTGACGTGCGCCGTGAACATCGCGGTCGTCACCGACCCGCCTCGGTGCAGCCCCGCCCACGCCCGCAGCATGTGGAAGAACCGCTCGTCGCCGAGCGCGCAGCGGACCGCATGCACGGTGACCCCGCCGCGCTCGTAGAGCCGGTCGTCGAACATCGCCTTCTTGCCCGGGGCCGCGATCCGGATGTCCTGCGGCAGCCCGGAGAGCATCCGGTGCGCGAGGGCGGCCAGTTGCTGCGCGCTGCGGCCCCCGGACCGCTCCGACCAGAGCCACTCCGCGTACTTGGCGAGCCCCTCGTTCAGCCAGATGTGCCGCCAGTCGGCGATGGACACGCTGTTGCCGAACCACTGATGGGCGAGTTCGTGCGCCACCAGCCGCTCCGAACCCCGCGCCCCGTCCACGTGGTTGGCGCCGAACAACGACAATCCCTGGGCCTCGACGGGGACATCGAACTCCTCGTCGGCGACGACCACGGCGTACTCGTCGAAGGGGTACGGCCCGAACAGCCGCTGGAACAGGTCCATCATGGCGGGCTGCCGCGCGAAGTCCCGCGAGAACTCCGGGAGCAGCTGCGCCGGTATGTGCCCGTGCATCGGGACCCCGCCGAAGCCCGGGTCGCCGAGCAGCACCGTCTGGAACTTGCCGATCGCGAGGCTCACCAGGTAGCTCGACGTCGGCGCCGCCTGCTCGTACACCCAGGTCGTCGTGGACGCCTTCGTGGTGCGGGTCAGCAGCCGGCCGCCGGCCACCACCGAGTACGCCGACGGGCAGGTGACCGAGAGCAGGTAGGACGCCTTGTCGGCCGGCCGGTCGTTGCACGGGAACCAGGAGGGCGCGCCGACCGGCTGGCTGGCCACCAGCGCGCCGTCCGTCAGCTCCTCCCAGCCGATCCCGCCCCAGGGGCTGTTCACCGGCCTGGGGTTGCCGGACCAGTGGATCTCCACGGTGAAGGCGGCCCCGGCACGCAGCGGCTTCGCGGGCTTGATCCGCAGCCGGCCGCCGCGGTGCGTCCAGTGCGGCTGGCGGCCGTCCACCCGGATCCGGCCGATCTTGAAGTCGGCCAGGTTCAGCTGGAACTCGGGCAGCGCGGCCCGGCCCGCGATCGCGTTGATCCGGGCCGTCCCGGCCAGGCGGTTGGGTCCCGGCCGGTAGTCCAGCGTGAGCTCATAGCGATGCACCCGGTACCGGGGATCGCCGTTGTCCGGGAAGTACGGGTCCGGACCCGCCGACTGCTGCACTGCCACTTCCGCGTTCGCTCCCTGCGCTGTGCTCGAACCGTCCCTCGGTGCACCGATGCCCGCGGCCACCACCGGACGGCCCGCGCTCAGGGACGCCATGCCTCGATCGGGTTGCCGAGCCAGCGGGTGTCGTCGGGGACCGACTCCGCCGCCATGACGAGCGACGCGGGACCCAGGGTGGTGCGGGCCCCGATCGTGCTGCCGGGCAGCACGATCCCGCCAGGGCCCAGGGTGGCGCCCTCACGGAGAACCACAGTATCCGTCCGCAAGATCCGGTCGTGGAAGAGGTGAGTCTGCAGGACACAGCCGCGGTTCACGGTGGCCGCGTCCTCCAGTGTGACCAGATCCGTCTCCGGCAGCCAGTAGCTCTCCACCCAGACGCCCCTGCCGATGCGGGCGCCCAGGCCGCGCAGCCAGGCCGTCAGCACCGGGGTACCCGGCACCGAGCCGGCCAGCCACGGCACCGCGAGCACCTCCACGAACGTGTCCGCCAGCTCGTTGCGCCACACGAACGAGCTCCACAGCGGGTGCTCCCCGCTGCGGTGCCGCCCGACCAGCGCCCACTTGGCAAGGACCGAGACCAGACCGGCGACGGCACCGGCACCGAGCAGCACCGGTCCCGAAAGGAGCGGCGCCCAGGCACCCAGCGCGCACAGCGCGGCTACCGTCAGCCCCGCCAGCGCCACCGAGCACAGCACCGGCACGATCCGGCACGTCTCCACCAGCGCCCGCGCCCACAGCAGCCGGACCGGCGGCTCGTACGTCCGGCTCTGGTCGCCGTCGGCCGCGCTGCGCGGCAGCTTCACCGGCGGCAGCCCCAGGTACGAGGTGCCCTTCTTGGCCTTCTTCGGCGTCGCCGACAGCACGCCCACCAGCCCGCCCTCCGGCACGCTGCGGCCCGGCGCGGTCATCCCGGAGTTCCCGAGGAACGCCCGCCGCCCGATCTCCGCACGCCCGATCCGCACGTACCCGCCGCCGAGCTCGTACGGCGCGGTCAGCGTGTCGTCGGCCAGGAACGCGCCCTCGCCGACCGTCGTCAGACTCGGCAGCGCGAGCACGGTCGACACCTCCGCACCGCGCCCGATCCGCATCCCGAGCAGCCTCAGCCACACCGGCGTGACCAGCCCGGCGTACAGCGGGAACAGCGTCTCGCGGGAGCGGTCCATCAACTGCGACACCGTCCACGCCTGCCAGCCGGTCCTGCTGTGCGTCGGGTAGGTGCCGGTGCGCAGGCCCAGGCTCAGCAGCCGCACGGAGACCAGGATCAGCAGGGCGTACGCCAGCCCGAAGGCCAGGGTGGCCGGGACCAGTGCGACCGCCGCGCCCCGCAGGGCCTCGGCCAGGCCGTCGCCGGGGGCCACGAACCGCCCGGCGACCAGCAGCGCCGCGGCACCGGAAAGCACCGGGAGCGCGCTGAGCCCGAGCCCGGTGAGGCCGTACATCACCCGCCAGTGGGTGCCGCGCTGCGGCCGGTGCTTGGGCCAGTTCCGCTTGGCCTTGCCCAGCTTGACCGCGGGGGCGCCGGCCCAGCGCTGGCCGGTCGGGATCTGCCCGGTGACCGCCGACCCGGGGGCCACCTCGGCGCGCTTGCCGACGCGGGCGCCCGGGAAGAGCATGCTGCGCGTCCCGACGACCGCGTGGGCGCCGATCCTGACCTGGCCGATCACCAGCCGGTCGCCGTCCAGCCAGGAGCCGGACAGGTCCACCTCGGACTCCACGGCCGCGCCCCGCCCGATCCTGAGCAGGCCGGTGACCGGCGGCAGCGAGTGCAGGTCCACCTCGGGACCGATCTTGGCGCCCAGCGCCCGCGCGTACCGCTCGAGCCAGGACCCGGTCAGCGTGGTCGCCCCGGCGAACTCGGCCAGCCGCTCCGCCGCCCACAGCCGCAGGTGGACGGAGCCGCCGCGCGGATGGGTGCCGGGCTTCACGCCGCGCAGCAGCAGCCGCGCGCCACCGGCCGCGACCGCGATCCGGCCGGGCGGGGTGAACAGCACCAGGGCCCCGAGGCCGACCAGCCACCAGGGCGCGGCCGGCAGCCGGCCGTAGCCGCCCAGCACGTTGCCGAGCGCGGCGAGGACCACCGTCCAGCGCAGCCCGAGGAGGGTGAACAGGGGGAGCAGGAGCAGCACCTGTACGAACTGGGCCCTGCGCGGCACCGGCGCGATGGTGCGCTCGGCGCCGTCGTCCTGCACGGACTCTTCCAGCCGGCGGGCCAGCTTGCGCAGCACGGGCTGCTGGTAGATGTCGAGGACGGCCGCGCTCGGGTAGCGGGTGCGCAGCCGGGTGGTGAGCTGGGCGGCGGACAGACTGCCGCCGCCGATCGCGAAGAAGTCGTCGGCGGCGCTGCTCACCGGGATGCCGAGGACCTCGGTCCACTGCTCGGCGAGCCAGGCCTCGGTGCCGTACAGCTGCTCGGCCGGACCGCCGGTCTCCAGGCCCTCCAGGGGCCAGGGCAGGGCGTTGCGGTCGACCTTGCCGGAGGTGCGGGTGGGCAGCTCGGCGACGGGCGCGAGGAGCGGCACCAGGGCCGCGGGCAGCTCGGCGCGCAGCTTCTCGACGGCGGCCGCGTGGTCCCAGCCGTCCTGGGTGACGACGTAGCCGACCAGCAGCTGGTTGCCGCCGCGCGCGGTCCGCACGGCCGCCGCCGCGCCCGCGACGCCGGGGAGCGCCTGCAGGGCCGCGTCGACCTCGCCCAGCTCGATCCGGCGCCCGCCGAGCTTGATCTGCTCGTCGGCGCGCCCGAGGAAGACCAGCCCCTCGCGGTCGGCGCGCACCAGGTCACCGCTGCGGTACGCCCGCTCCCAGCCCAGCGACTCCAGGGGCGCGTACTTCTCCGCGTCCTTCTCGGCGTCCAGGTACCGGGCCAGGCCGACCCCGCCGATCACCAGCTGGCCGCTCTCGCCCATGGCCACGGGCACGCCCGCGTCGTCGACGACGGCCAGCTCCCAGCCGTTCAGCGGCAGCCCGATGCGGATCGGCTCCTCGCCGGTCATCAGGGCCGCGCAGGCGACGACGGTGGCCTCGGTGGGGCCGTAGGTGTTCCAGACCTCGCGGCCCTCGGTGACCAGGCGCTGGGCCAGCTCGGGCGGGCAGGCCTCGCCGCCGAAGATGAGGAGGCGGACGTCGTTGAGGGTCTCGGGCTCCCAGAGGGCGGCCAGGGTGGGCACGGTCGAGACGACGGTGATCTCCTGCTCGACCAGCCAGGGCCCGAGGTCGGCGCCGGAGCGGACCTGGGAGCGGGGCACGGGCACCAGGCAGGCGCCGTAGCGCCAGGCGAGCCACATCTCCTCGCAGGAGGCGTCGAAGGCCACCGAGAGGCCCGCCATGACCCGGTCGCCGGGCCCGATCGGCTCCTCGTTGAGGAACAGCGCGGCCTCGGCGTCCACGAAGGCGGCGGCGCTGCGGTGGGTGACGGCGACGCCCTTGGGCTTGCCGGTGGACCCCGAGGTGAAGATGATCCAGGCGTCGTGCCCGTCGCCGGGGCGGCCGGAGGGCCGCCCGGACTCGCGGCGCACGTCGATGTGCAGCCCCTCGCCGAGGACGGCCGCCACCTCCGCCTCGCCGAACACCAGTGCGGCCCGCTCGTCCGGGTCCTCGGCGTCCACCGGGACGTAGGCGGCGCCGGCCGCGAGCACGCCGAGAACGGCGACGTACAGATCGTTGGTTCCGGACGGCACCCGCACGCCCACGCGGTCCCCGAGCCCGATCCCGGCCTCGGCGAGCCGCCCCCGCAGCCGCGCCACCTCCGTGGCGAGCGCGCGGTAGGTGAGCTGAGCGGTGCCGTCGTCCAGCGCGGGCTCGTCGGGATGGGCCCGTACCGTTGCTTCGAACACGTCCACGAGCGTGCGCGGCGATGCCGCCGCCCCGGCCGAGAACCGTGCCGTGTTCCCGAACTCCTCGCGGATCTCTTCGTCGAGCAGGCCGAGAGCACTGCTCTCGTCAATCGCTGCCATCCGGTCCTCGCGTCTCGTTCCCGGAACCTCCGGGGCGCCGGCGGGCCCGCAGGTCTGCCTGGGGTTGTCCGGCTCCGGCTGGGTAACAAGCCGGAAATATTAGTACGACGCTAGGTTCCCGTTCGTCCCGCGGCCACCCGGAGACGGCCGTTCGGGGCAGTCCCTTGAATCTTAAGCAACTCCTGACCTGGGACTCTCCGCGCACGACGAGAGATGGGACACACAGCGTGAGGCGGGCCAACTCCACGTGTCCGACGGTCGGTACGGCGACGGCCGGCCCTGCGGCGAGGAGGGGGAGAGAACGCCGCGGAACCGGCCGTCGCCGTGGGGGGCGGAGGAAACGTCACAGGGCGCCGGACGTCACGCGGCGCTGACCTCGGCCCAGATGGACTTGCCCCAGGGCAGGTTGCCCACACCCCAGCGGCCCGAGCACAGTGCGTCGAGGATCAGCAGGCCGCGCCCGCGGTCCCGTTCGACCGAGATGGGCCGCAGCCGGGGATGGCGGCCCAGTGGGTCGTGCACCTCGACCCGGGTCCGGGAGCCGTCGGTGTCGATGAGGAGACGGACCGGGTCGTCCGGGTCGGTCTCGTAGCGCAGGGAGTTGGTGACCAGCTCGCAGGTGACCAGGGCGACCGCGTCGATGTGGTCGCGGGAGGCGTCGGGGGTGTGGTGCGCGATGAAGTCGCTCACGAACAGCCGGGCGGCTTTGGCCGACTGAGGTTCGCTGGCCAGTAACAGGACCGGCGGCGGGGCGACGTGCGGGGGGCGGGGTTCGGTCGTGGTGCTCCGCTGGCGTTCGATCATGTGCATCCCCTCACGGGCATGTCCCAACGCAGGCACAGTGGTTCGCCATGCGAGTGCGGTCACTGTCGTATTTCCCGGATTCATGGTGCCTTCACGACACAGTCGATCGCAATACGTCCCGCGAGATGTGAAATATTGCGCATCGCGTTGAGAGACTTGCGGCACAAGTCGCCAGTCGGTGGCGGGGGTCGGGGCGGCACGGGCAGACTGTCGGGCAGTTCACCGGACAGAAGGGGGAACCCGTGAGCACGCCCACGGTGCGCCGGCGACGGCTCGGTGCGAAGTTGCGCGAACTGCGCGGCGAACTCACCCTCGACGAGGTCGCCGAGCACTCCGAGGGCGCCTTCGTCTCCTCCAAGCTGTCCCGGATGGAGACCGGCAAGACCGCCCCCAAGGCAGCGGACATCGAGGCGCTGCTCCACCTGTACGGCGAACTCGGCCGTGACGTCAGCGACGAACTGCGCGCGGCCCTGATCACGCTCACCAAGGAAGGCGGCCGGCGCGGCTGGTGGCACTCGTACCGGGGTGTCCTCACCCCGGTGTACGAGGACCTGATCAGCCTGGAGGCGGAGGCCGAGACGGTCTCCACCTGGCAGCTGGGCATGGTCCCCGGACTGCTCCAGACCGCCGAGTACGCCCGCGAGATCATCCGGGCGACCGCCATGTCCGAGGCGGTCGAGGCACGGGTCGACGCGCTCGTCGAGGTACGGCTGGCACGCCAGGCCGTCCTCACCCGGGACAGCGACCCGCTGGCGCTCTGGGCGATCATCTCCGAACAGGCCCTGCGCTCCACCACCGAGGATCCCGCCCTGATGTACGACCAGTTGGGGCGCCTGCTTACGATGGGGCGGCGCCCGAACATCAACATCCAGGTGTTGAGATCGGACGCGCCCCTGCACGCCGGGCTCACCGGCACCTTCAGCATCCTGGGCTTCGGTCCGCACACGGACCTGGACGTCGTCCACCAGGAAGGGCTGACCTCCGCCCTGTACATCGAGGAACGTGATCGGGTCTCCACGCACCGGGCCGCGTGGCAACGCCTCACGTCTGCCGCCGAGTCCGTCGAGGCGTCGGTGGAACTGATCACCCAGATAAGGAAGAACGAATAGCGAATGAAGCACGTTGACGACGCGTCGACTCTGCCGGTGACCTGGTGGAAGTCCTCGGCGTCCGCATCACAGTCCGACTGCGTGGAATGCGGGATCGTCGACGAGGCTACGGTCGCCGTCCGCGACAGCAAGCGGCCCGACGGGCCCGCGCTCCTGCTGGACCGCGCCACGCTCCGTGCCTTCACCTCCGCCGTCGCCCTGAGTGACGGCCGAATAGGCGGCCTGGACGGCCTCGGCTGAGACAGCGGCGCCCACCGCGAGGTGGTCGCCCGCGCTCCGCTCCAAAGACCCCTCAAAACCAAGAAACCCCTGCTCAGCAGGGGTTTCTTAATGGTGTCCGAGGGGGGACTTGAACCCCCACGCCCGATAAAGGGCACTAGCACCTCAAGCTAGCGCGTCTGCCATTCCGCCACCCGGACAAGGTGTCTGTCGTGCGAAGTGTTCCGTGCGGGTTTCCCTCGCGGCGACGGAGGAAACACTACCAGGCTTTCGGGGGTGGCCGATCACACCCCGTTCCGGGACCCGCGGGCGTGAACGGCGTGTGACGGGCCGGGACCGGCCTTGGGCTCCGAGCGGGAAGGGAGAGAGGATGGCGGGGACCGGCCGGGAGTGACAGCGGAAGGAAGCAGCGTGAGCGAGACGGACACGGCCAGGGGCGTCACCGGCGAGGACGAGGTCGTGGACCTCTGCCGCGAGCTGATCCGGTTCGACACCAGCAACTACGGTGACCACTCCGGCCCCGGTGAGCGCAAGGCCGCCGAGTGGGTCGCCGAGAAGCTCGCCGAGGTCGGCCTGGAGCCGAAGATCTTCGAGTCCCACCCGGGCCGCGCCTCGACGGTGGCCCGCATCGAGGGCGCGGACCCGACCAGGCCCGCCCTCCTCATCCACGGCCACCTCGACGTCGTACCGGCCAACGCCGACGACTGGACCCACCACCCGTTCTCCGGCGAGATCGCGGACGGCTGCGTGTGGGGGCGGGGCGCCGTCGACATGAAGGACATGGACGCGATGACCCTGGCGGTCGTCCGGGACCGGCTGCGCAGCGGCCGCAAGCCGCCCCGGGACATCGTGCTGGCCTTCCTCGCCGACGAGGAGGCCGGCGGCACCTGGGGCGCCCGGCACCTGGTCGACAACCACCCGGACCTCTTCGAGGGCGTCACCGAGGCGATCAGCGAGGTCGGCGGGTTCTCCTTCACGGTGAACGAGCAGCGCCGGCTCTACCTCATCCAGACGGCCGAGAAGGGCATGCACTGGATGAAGCTGAAGGTGGCCGGCACCGCCGGGCACGGCTCGATGATCCACCGCGACAACGCGATCACCGAGCTGTCCGAGGCCGTCGCCCGGCTCGGCCGGCACAGGTTCCCGGTCCGGGTCACCAAGACCACCCGGGCCTTCCTCGACGAGCTGGGCGACGCGCTCGGCACCGAGCTGGACCCCGAGGACATGGAGTCGACGCTGGCCCGGCTCGGCGGCATCGCCAAGCTGATCGGCGCGACCCTCAGCAACACCGCCAACCCGACCCAGCTGAACGCCGGGTACAAGGTCAACGTCATCCCCGGCGAGGCCACCGCCCACGTGGACGGCCGCTTCCTGCCCGGTCACGAGGAGGAGTTCCTCGCCGACCTCGACCGGATCCTCGGCCCGAACGTGGTCCGCTCGGACGTGCACTCCGACAAGGCCCTGGAGACCAGCTTCGACGGGGCTCTGGTGGAGGCCATGCAGTCCTCGCTGCTCGCCGAGGACCCGACCGCCAAGGCGATCCCCTACATGCTCTCCGGCGGCACCGACGCCAAGTCCTTCGACGACCTCGGCATCCGCGGCTTCGGCTTCGCGCCGCTCAAGCTGCCGCCGGAGCTGGACTTCGCGGGCATGTTCCACGGCGTGGACGAGCGGGTGCCGGTGGACGGGCTGCAGTTCGGCGTCCGCGTCCTCGACCGTTTCATCGACGCGTCGTGAAGCCGCACGGGACGTGAAGCCCTGGCTTCAGGTAATCGGGCGGCTGTACGAGGTCGACTGAAAAGAGTGAATGCGACGATAAGCTCGTAGCTCCATTACTCCCTCCTCGTTACATCTCATGCGATCCGCTACTTGGAATCGCATTGCCAACAAGGAGGAATAATGCTCAAGAAGGTCGTCGCTGCTGCGGCTGCCACTGGTGGTCTGGTTCTCGCGGGTGCGGGCCTGGCCGTCGCCGACTCGGGTGCCCAGGGCGCTGCCGTGGGTTCCCCGGGTGTCGTCTCCGGCAACGTGATCCAGGTTCCCGTGCACGTCCCGGTGAACGTCTGCGGCAACACGATCTCCGTGATCGGGCTGCTGAACCCCGCCTTCGGCAACACCTGCATCAACAAGTGACGCCGACTCCCTGAGGGGCGTCGTCTTTCCGTCGGCCCTGGAGCGCGCGCCATGCGCTCCGGGGCCGGCCGGTTTTTCCGCAGGGATTTCCCTGCGGTGAATGCTAGGTCAGGATCCAAGGCAGGGGGGAATTCATAAAATGCGACAGGGTACCCGCAAGGGCCTCATGACAGTGGCCGCGGCGACCGGCGTGATCGCCGCGGCGGGCGGATATGCCCACGCCGACTCGGGAGCCGTCGGCTCCGCCACCGACTCACCCGGTGTGCTCTCCGGCAACACGGTGCAGGCGCCCGTACACGTGCCGGTGAACGTCTGCGGCAACACCGTGAACGTCGTCGGCGCCCTCAACCCGTCGATGGGGAACAAGTGCGCCAACCCCGGCGGCGGGGGCGGCGCTTCGACGGGCTACGGCGACACCGGAGGGTACGGCGATCACGCCGGCCACGGCGGCTCGCACGCCGGAGGACACACCTCGGGCTCGCCCGGCGTGGGCTCGGGCAACACCGTGCAGGCGCCGATCGACGTCCCGGTCAACGTCTGCGGCAACAGCGTCAACGTCATCGGCATCGGCAATGCCGCGGTGGGCAACGAGTGCGCCAACGGCGGGGGTTCCGGTCACACCGGGCACCCCGGCCACCCGGGCAACCCCGGAACTCCCGGACATCCGGGCGGCGGTCACCCCACGCAGCCGCCCGGACACGGGGGAGACGGGAGCAACCCCCCCGGGAAGCCGGGGAACCCCGGAACTCCGGGACAGCCGGGCACTCCGGGACAGCCGGGATACCCGGGCACTCCGGGTCAGCCGGGACACCCGGGCACTCCGGGACAGCACCCGGGCACGCCTCCCGCTCACTCCGGGAACCACACTGTCCCCACCGGTTCCCACGGCTCCGGCCACCTCCAGCCGCTGGGCAGCGCCTCGGTGAGCCGGCCGGTCACCGCGACGCAACTCGCGCACACGGGCAGTGACCTGCCGCTGGGTCTCGCGCTCCCGGCGGGCGCCGGCGCGCTGCTCGCGGGCGCGGTGCTGTACCGCAGGGCGCGCGCCGCGGCGTAGCGCACGGACGGTGACGCACCGGCAGCGGTGCGTGGAACGGAGCGGGCCCCGTCGACGCGGGGCCCTTTCCGTCAGTCGGCCAGTCTCACCATGTGGCACGCACCTGGCGGATGATCCGCCGGCGCAACCGCACCCTGCGGCTGCCGTCGCGCATGAGGCTCAGTCGGTCCAACTCCCAGTGTCCGTACTCGGCATGGTCCGTCAGCAGACGTGTGGCCTCCTTGCGGGACACCCCGCGAGGTACGTACACGTCGACAAATTCGTATTCCGGCATCGCATCTATTGTGCGGGCTGGTGCCCGGTACGGATAGCGTCTGCACTATGTCTGATGCTGCGCAGCCCACCGCTGCCGAGGTACGCGCCGCCGCCGAGGCGGTCAAGACCGCGCTCGACCGCCATCTGGCCGCGGTCGAACGCAGGTCGGGGGAGGACGACCCGGCTGTCTACGAGGCGTTCAACCAGCTGGCCGCGGCCGCCGAGGTCTACGACGAGCTCCTGTACGACCGCTACGACGAGGTCACACCCTTCGAGATCCCCGGTACGGACGACTCGCTGCCGCCGTACGCGGGCCCCGAGGAGCCGAACGCGATCAGCGTGCTGATCCGCCGCGACTACGCCGTGGCGGAACCACAGCGGCTGCTGGCACAGGCCCAGCGGGTCGAGGCGGCGGAGTACGACGACGGCCCCGGCGCGGACGGGGACGCGGCGGGCACGATCCACGGCGCGCTGGGCGTCCTGTTCGGCGAGTTCGAGCCGGACGAGATCGCCTCCCGGCACAAGGAGTTCGGCCTGGAGGAGGGCGACTCCACGCTCTGGGTGACCGCGTCGGACGAGCCGGCCGAGCCCGGCGAGTGGCTGGAGGCGCCCTTCGAGGGCGTCGACCCGCAGCGGGTGGTGTGCCGCTTCGACGTCAGCGCGGTCTTCGACGACGAGGACGGCGACGACGCGGCGGACACCGACGAACTGGACGACCTCGACCTGGACGAGGACGAGGATCTGGAGCCGCTGGACGCCGAGCGCTGACCCGCAGGGCGGCGGTGCCCTCCGGAGGCCGAGTCCGGACGGGCAGCGCCGCCCGGCGCCGCCGCGGCCGATCGCTGTCGCCGTCGCCGTCGCCGTCGCCGTGAGAGCGGAACCGGTGGCGGACCCGGTCAGTCCGCCGCGGGAACCTGTGTCTTCAGCAGCAGCGGAAGGCGGGTCGTCCGCGGCTTCGGCAGGGTCTCGGCCACCGCCTTCGGCAGGGCCTGCTCCACGCCGTGGACCACCGACAGGTGGCGCTCCGCCCGGCTGAACGCCGTGTACACCCAGGGGCGGCTGAGGGACTGGACCGCGTCACCCGGCAGCACCACGACCGCCGCGGCCCAGCGGCTGCCCGCCGCCTGGTGGGCGGTCAGGGCCCAGCCGTGACGGACGGACTGCTCCACCCGCTCCTTCGGTACGACCACGGGCGCGCCCGCGCACGACAGGTGCAGCCCGTCGGCGTCGGCCGTCACCACCTCGCCCGGCACCGCACGGCCCGGCGCGGGGGAGTGGACGATCCGGTCACCGGGGTCGAAGCCGCCGAAGCGGCCGGGGCCCGGATTGAGCCGTTCCTTGAGGGCGGCGTTGAGGGCACGGGTGCCGGCCGCCCCGCCGTGGCCCGGGGTGATCACCACGGTCTGCCCTGCGGGGACGCCGATCGCGCGCGGTACGGAGTCGGCGACCAGCTGCACCGTACGGTGCACCGCCTCGCCCGCGTCCCGCACCGGCACGATCACGACCTCCTTGCCGGGCGCCTCGACCTGGGCGAGCTCGCCGACGCCGATCCCGGAGACCAGCTCGCCGAGCGGGCCGGGGTCGGGCGTGCGGGAGGCGACCTGCGGGCACACCCGGGCCGCCAGCAGGTCCGCGAAGACCCGCCCGGGGCCCTGGGACCACAACGCCGCCGGATCCCCGCTCAGCACCAGCCTGGCGCCGTCGGGCAGCGCCTCCACGAGCATCGCCGCACCCTCCACGTCCAGCTGGGGCGCGTCCAGCACGATGAGCAGGTCCAGGGCCAGGGCACCGTCCCCGTCCCGGCCGGGCCCCGCGGCGCCGGAGAGCAGGTCGGCGACGGTGCCCACGGCTCCCTCGCGGCCCGCCAGGCGCCGGCTGCCGTCAGGGGTGTGGGTGGCCGCGAAGGCGCGCAGTCCGGCCGCACGGGCGGCGCCGAGCAGGGCCGCGGGATCGGCGCGGGCCGCCTCGCCGCCGGTGTGCAGCACCAGGCCGTGCCCGGCGACCGCCCGCGCCAGCTCCGCCGCGCCCCCGGCGGCCGCCGCCGCGACCGCCTCCCAGGGGTCCGAGGCGTCCTTGGCCGGGGAGCTGACCAGCCGGGCCAGCCCGTCGGCGAGACTCTCCTCGGCCAGCGCGTACCGCTCCAGGGCGACCAGGACCCGGACCGGCCGCTCCTCCTCGTCGTCCTCGGGCTCCGGGGCGCCCGGATCCAGCGGGTCCCGGAAGACCAGCGCCTCACCCTCCGCGAGCGCGCCCTGCACGGCCGCCTCCGGGTCGGGCACCGCGCCCCGGGCCAGCGCGGCGGTGAGGGCCGGCATCTCCAGCGCGGTGTGCCCGGCCACGGCCGCCTGCTCCAGAAGCCAGCCGGTCACCGCCCGGCCGCGCCGCTCGTCGTCCGGACCGCTCTCCGCGCCGAGCAGCGCCCGCGCGAACCCGTCCGCCTGGTCCGGCCGTACTCCGGGGACCCGGAGCAGCTGCCAGGGGTCCTCCCGCAGCAGCGTCGCCGCACCCTCGCCGAGAGCGGCGGCAACCTGGGGCGCGAGCGAGTCGGGCGCTCCGCCGTCGGTCAGGACCCGTCGTACCGCTCCGATCGTCTCCGTGCCGGGCACGGCGGCGGCCGGCGCGGGCTGGGGCCGCCGGACCGGCTCCGGAGCGGGGGCCGCCGGGCGCGGGGACGCCTCCGGGGCGGCGAACACGGTCGTCGCCGGCTTCCCGCCGCTCTCCACGGCACGGACCGCCGCGAGCAGGTCGGCCGCCTTGCCGCTGAGCTTGGTCCCGCTCGCGATCGGCGCCGACTTCTCGGCCTTCCGCCGCGCGATCCGCTCCCGCTCGACCCGCTGAGCGGCCAGCTCGGCCGCGGCCTCGGACTGCGCGCCCACGCCGTCGCCGCTTGCCGCGTCACCGCCCGCAGCCGCCCCGGAGACGGCCCCGGCACCCGCGTCGTCGCTCTCGGCCCTCCGGCCGGCCCGCCCCTCGCCGGCGCCTTCGCCGCTTGCCGCGGCACCGCCCGCAGCCGCCCCGGAGACGGCCCCGGCACCCGCGTCGCCGTCCGTCGCGTCGCCGCTCCCGGTCGTCCCGGCGGATCGCCCGTCGCCCTCGGCCCCGTCGCTGCCGGCGCCGTTCGCTCTGTCGGTGAGGTGGCTGGTCTCCGTCGTAACCCCGGCCGTCGTGCCCTCGTCGGCCTCGGGCTCGGCGCCCAGCCCCGGCTCCGTGCTCACAGCGTGCTCCAGTCGTGATCGGGATAGCGGTGCACGGGCGCCGACACGTCGTCGAGCGCCCGGCAGATCTCGTCAGGAAGCGTAAGCGCCTCCACTGACAACGCCCCCGCGAGCTGCTGCGCGTTGCGCGCGCCGACGATCGGCGCGGTCACGCCCGGCCGGTCCCGGACCCACGCGAGCGCCACCTGGAGCGGGGTGACCGCGAGCCCGTCCGCCGCCGTCTGCACCGCGTCCACGATCCGGGTCGCGGTGTCGTCGAGGTAGGGCTCGACGAACGGCGCCAGGTGCTCGGAGGCGCCCCGCGAGTCCGGGGGAGTGGAGTGCCGGTACTTCGCGGTCAGCACGCCCCGGCCCAGCGGGGAGGACGGCAGCAGGCCGATGCCGAGGTCGAGGAGGGCCGGCAGCACCTCGCGCTCCACGCCCCGCTGCAGCAGCGAGTACTCCAGCTGGGTGCTGGCCAGCCGGGTGCGGCTGCCCGGCGCCGCGAGCTGCCAGGTCGCCGCCTTCGCCAGCTGCCAGCCGCAGAAGTTGGAGACCCCGGCGTACCGCGCGCGACCGCTGCTCACCGCCAGGTCGAGGGTGTGCAGGGTCTCCTCGAGCGGGGTGTCCGGGTCGTAGGCGTGCACGTGCCAGACGTCGACGTGGTCGGTGCCGAGGCGGGCCAGGGAGGCGTCCAGCGCGGCGAGCAGGTGGCCGCGCGAGCCGTTGAAACGCCGGTCGGGGTCGGGGACGCTGCCCGCCTTCGTCGAGATGACCAGGTCCCGGCGCGGCACCAGCCCTTCCATGAGCTGCCCGAGCAGGTACTCGGCCTCACCGTCGCCGTACACGTCCGCGGTGTCGACGAGGGTCCCGCCGGCCTCCCAGAACGCCTTCAGCATGTCCGCGGCGTCGTGCTCGTCGACGTCCCGGCCCCACGTGAGGGTGCCGAGTCCGATTCTGGACACACGCAGGCCGGTACGGCCGAGATGCCTCTGCTCCATGCCCGCGAGATTACTGGCCAGAGCTGGTGCGTTGGGTTGCCTGTGGATAACCGGTTTCCCCAGACGGGGGGACTTGGAACGGACGGGACTCACCCGGCCGAGGGGCGCGGGACAGTACCGCTATGCGGCTCCGCCGCGTGGGCGCGACCGGCCCCCACCACCCGCAGCCGGACCACGACCGATCCCCCACACAGAAAATCCCCGCGCTAAGGTCTCTCGCAACAGCGACGTTACTGATCGGTAAGGGGAACGGCCATGCAGCTCGGGATCAACCTCGGCTACTGGGGCGCCGGGATGGACGGGGACAATCTGGCCGTGGCCCAGGAGGCCGAGCGGCTCGGGTACGCCGTGTGCTGGGCCGCCGAGGCCTACGGCTCCGACGCCGCCACCGTGCTCAGCTGGGTCGCCGCCCAGACCGAACGCATCGACGTCGGCTCGGCCATCTTCCAGATCCCGGCCCGGCAGCCCGCCATGACCGCGATGACCGCCGCCACCCTCGACTCCCTCTCCGGCGGCCGCTTCCGCCTCGGCCTCGGCGTCTCCGGACCGCAGGTCTCCGAGGGCTGGTACGGCGTCAAGTTCGACAAGCCGCTCTCCCGCACCCGCGAGTACGTGGAGATCGTACGGAAGGCGATGACCCGGGAACGGCTGTCGTACGAGGGCGAGCACTGGACGCTGCCGCTGCCGGGCGGCCCCGGCAAGCCGATCAAACTGACCGTGCACCCGGAGCGCGAGCACATCCCGGTCTACATCGCCGCCATCGGCCCGAAGAACCTCGAGCAGACCGGCGAGATCGCCGACGGCGCGCTGCTGATCTTCCCCTCCGCCGAGCACCTGGAGGAGACGGCCGTGAAGTACCTGCGCGCGGGCCGGGAGAAGGCGGGCCTGACCCTCGACGGGTTCGACATCTGCCCGACGCTGCCGCTCGCCGTCGGCGACGACAAGGACGTGGCCACGCTCGCCGACACCTTCCGGCCCTACACCGCGCTGTACGTCGGCGGCATGGGCAGCCGCAAGCAGAACTTCTACAACCAGCTCGCCCAGCGCATGGGCTACGAGCGGGAGGCCGCCGAGATCCAGGACAAGTACCTGTCGGGGGACAAGAACGGGGCCGCGGCCGCCGTACCGCAGGAGCTGATCGACCAGACCACGCTGCTCGGCTCCGTGGACCGGATCGCCGACCGGATGAAGGCCTACGCGGCCGCCGGGGTCACCACCCTCTCGCTCGCCCCCGCCGGCTTCGCGCTGGACGAGCGGCTCGTCTCGCTGCGGGCCGGCGCCGAGGCCCTGGAGCGCGCCGGGCTCGCGTGAACACCTGAGAGGTGAGAGAAGTCCACGGCCGTGGTGGGGGCTCGGGGGTCTTCCCCGCCACGGCCGTCACGCAGAACAACGCGCCCGAGCCCACGCGGTTACGCCCCCGGCGTGACCCACGCTGCTCCTCCTTTCGGCCGAGTTCGCCCGCACACCTGTTGCAGCCACTCCGACGCGGCATTTGACTCGTTCTTTGCGGGTCTGGTGAGTCCTCCGGAGAGGTGCCCACGATGCTTTCGGCCAGGAGTCTGTTCCAGGAGATCCTCGACAACGACGAGTCCTTCCGGCTCTTCTGCTCCATCGCGGCCAGTGGGGAGTCCCAGGGCGGCTGGGAGAACGCGCGGATCGCCGCGCTGGTACCGCGGAGCGAGCGCGGCCTCGCCCCCAAGATCGCCCGCCACGGCGCCGACGAGGACAAGCACGGGCGCATCTTCCACGCCCTGCTGAACAAGCGCGGGCTGGCGCCCGTCCCGGTGCCGGCCGACACCGACTACACGATGATCCTGGAACGGCACGGCATCGGGCTCGCCCACGAGCGGCTCCGGGCCGACCGGCCGCTCACGGTGCCGGACATCGTCGCCTACCTGGCCCACAGCCGGGTCACCGAGCAGCGCGCCTCCGAGCAGATGGACCTGCTGCGCCGGTACTTCGCCGACCACCCGGACGTGGGCCGCGCGGTACGCATGATCTCCGCCGACGAGGACAACCACCTCGCCTACTGCCACGAGGAACTGCTCCGGTTCGCCGCCGCCGGGCACGGCCGCACCATCCAGCGCACGCTCCGCGCGTGCGCCCTGGCCGAGATCCGCATCTACCGGGACGTCAGTCTGGCCGTCATGGCCCACATGGGCCGCATCCTCGGCTGGCCGAGGGCCAGGTCCGCGCTCCTCGCGTCCGGCATCCACGCCGTCTACGCCTACGAACGCGCCGCCGGCTGGCGCCGCATGGTCTGCCTGCGGATGCCGGAGCACAGGAACGCCCTGGGCGGCCCCGCGACGCCCGCGCCGGAGTTCGCCTGAGCCCGCGGGCCGCACGCCTCCCTCACATCCACCCGCGGCGCTTGAACATCCGGTACAGCACCATCTCGAGGCAGGCCATGATCAGGATCACGGCCGGGTACGACCAGATCCAGTGCAACTCGGGCATGTGGTCGAAGTTCATGCCGTAGATCCCCGCGATCAGCGTGGGGACCGCGGCCATCGCCGCCCACGCGGAGATCTTCCGCATGTCGTCGTTCTGCCGCACGCTCATCTGCGCGAGATGGGCGCTGAGGACGTCCGACACCAGCCGGTCCAGGCCCTCCACGCTCTCGTTCACCCGCATCAGGTGGTCGTTGACGTCACGGAAGAACGGCCGGGCGTCCTCGTGCACAAAGGGCACGGCCGCCGCACCGCCGGCCGGGCCGGTGCCCGCCAGCTTGCTCATGGGCAGCGCCAGCGGCACGGTCGCCCGGCGGAACTCCAGGATCTGCCGCTTGTAGGTGTAGATCCGCGACGCGGTGTGCTGGGAGCCGCCGCTCGGCGAGAACACCTCGGCCTCCAGCTCCTCCAGGTCGGTCTGCAATTCGGTCGCGACCTCCAGGTAGTGGTCCACGACCGCGTCGGAGATCGAGTACAGCACCCCCGTCGGGCCGTGCTTCAGCAACTCGTGCTGCTCCTCCAGGTGCCGCCGGATGTCGCCGAGCGGTGACGGCGTCCCGTGACGCACGGTGACCACGAAGGAGTCCCCGATGAAGATCATCAGCTCGCCGGAGGTCACCGTGTCGCTCTTCGGCTCGTACGTCACCGGCTTCAGGACGACGAACAGCGAGTCGTCGTACACCTCCAGCTTCGGCCGCTGGTGCGCGGTCAGGGCGTCCTCCACGGCCAGCGGATGCAGCCCGAACGCGTCGGTGACCAGGCCGAACTCGCGCTCCGTCGGCTCGTACAGTCCGACCCACAGGAAGCTGTCGCCACGGGCGCGTGCCTCGGCCAGGGCGTCGGAGAAGTCCTGCGGCGTCTCCGTCCGCTCCCCGTCCCGGTAGATGGCGCAATCGACGATCACTGAGCGTATTCTCCCGTCGCCGGCCCGACTGCGCACTTCGGGGTGCGCCTACCCTGGGCCGCATGCCCACGCTGATCCTCGTAAGGCACGGACGGTCCACCGCCAACACCTCGGGTGTGCTCGCCGGGTGGACGCCGGGCGTCGCCCTCGACGAGCGGGGGGCCGCCCAGGCCGCCGCGCTGCCCGGCCGGCTCGCCGGGCTGCCCCTCTCCGAGCTCGTCACCAGCCCGCTGCAGCGCTGCCAGGAGACGGTCCGCCCGCTGCTCGACGCCCGCCCCGGGCTCACCGCCCACACCGACGAGCGGATCGGGGAGGCCCACTACGGCGACTGGTCCGGCCGCAAGCTCGCCGAACTCACGGACGAGCCGCTGATGGAGGTCGTCCAGGCCCACCCGTCGGCGGCCGCCTTCCCCGGCGGCGAGTCCATGCGCGCCATGCAGACCCGCGCCGCCGAGGCGGTCCGCGAGTGGAACGCGCGCGTGGAGCGCGACCACGGCCCGGACGCCGTCTTTCTCATGTGCTCGCACGGTGACATCATCAAGTCCCTCGTCGCGGACGCGCTCGGTCTGCATCTCGACCTCTTCCAGCGGATCTCCGTCGAACCGTGTTCCATCACCGCGATCCGTTACACCCGCCTCAGGCCGTTTCTCGTGCGTCTCGGGGACACCGGCGATTTCGCCTCCCTCGCCCCCCGCGAGGAACCCCCCGGGGAAGACGCCCCGGTCGGTGGCGGCGCCGGCGCGCCGTGATCGTCAGCCGCAGTAGGGTGAAGCGATCCACGTAAGCGGCCCCCGGCCGCGTCGTCGCCCGCCCGAAACCCACGCACTCTCGACTCATGGAGACAGGACGTGTCCCGTCAGGTGTTCCTCTACGATCCGCCGGACCGCTTCGTCGCGGGCACGGTCGGAATGCCCGGACGCCGTACGTTCTTCCTCCAGGCCACGGCCGGCCCCCGGACGACCAGCGTGGCCCTGGAGAAGACCCAGGTCGCCGCACTCGCCGAGCGCATGGACGAACTCCTCGACGAGGTCGTGCGCCGCAGCGGCGGCAACGCGGCCGTGCCCGCCGTCGCGCCTGCCGAGATCAGCGACAGCGCCCCCCTCGACACCCCCATCGAGGAGGAGTTCCGCGTCGGCACCATGGCGCTCGCCTGGGACGGCGAGGAAGAACGCATGATCGTCGAGGCGCAGGCCCTCGTGGAGCTGGAGGCCGACTCCGAGGAGGACCTCGCCGAGGCCGAGGAGCGGCTCCTGCAGGACGAGGAGAACGGGCCCCCGATGCTGCGGGTCCGGCTGACCGGCGCGCAGGCCAGGGCCTTCGCCAAGCGCGCCCTGGACGTCGTCAACGCCGGGCGGCCGCCGTGCCCGCTGTGCAGCCTCCCGCTCGACCCGGAAGGACACGTATGTCCGCGCCAGAACGGATACCGCCGCGGAGCGTGACCGCCGCCGAGCTGCTCGCCCACGGTGAGCTGAAGGTACGCGGCCGCATCCGCGACGCCTCCAACGCGGCACTGTTCTGCACGGTCGCGCTCGACGGCCGGGAGGCGTCCTGCGTCTACAAGCCGGTCGCGGGGGAGCGCCCGCTGTGGGACTTCCCCGACGGCACCCTCGCCCAGCGCGAGGTGGCCGCCTACGAGGTCGCCGCGGCCACCGGCTGGGACCTGGTCCCGCCCACCGTGCTGCGCGACGGCCCGTACGGCGAGGGCATGGTTCAGCTGTGGATCGACGTCGACCCCGAGGGCGCCGAACTGCTCGCCCTGGTGGACGCGGAGGAGCCGGAACCCGGCTGGAAGGCGATCGGGCTCGCCGAGGTCGGCGACGGCAAGACGGCGCTGCTGGTGCACGCGGACGACGAACGACTGCGCCGGCTCGCCGTCCTCGACGCGGTCATCAACAACGCCGACCGCAAGGGCGGGCATCTGCTGCCCACCGCCGACGGCCGGCTCTACGGCATCGACCACGGAGTCACCTTCAACGTCGACAACAAGCTGCGCACCCTGCTGTGGGGCTGGGCGGGGGAGGACCTGACCGGCGAGGCCGTGGAGGTCCTCAAGGGCCTGCGCGAGGCCCTCGGCGGACCGCTGGGGACCCGGCTGGCCGAACTGATCACCGCAGCGGAACTGCACGCCACGCGCGCGCGTGTGGAGACGTTGCTCACCGCCGGCAAGCACCCGGAACCCAGCGGCGAGTGGCCGGCCATCCCCTGGCCGCCCGTATAGCCCCCACCAGCACATTCCGGCCCCGAGATCAAGACTGCCTTCCCGGCCGTCCGGTTCGTATACCGAACTCGGGTCCGGTTACGCTCATGTACATGCATGCCTGGCCCGCTTCCGAGGTCCCCGCCCTGCCTGGTCAGGGCCGCGACCTGAGGATCCACGACACCGCGACCGGCGGTCTGGTCACCCTCGACCCCGGTCCCGTCGCCCGCATCTACGTCTGCGGCATCACGCCGTACGACGCGACCCACATGGGGCACGCGGCGACCTACAACGCGTTCGACCTCGTTCAGCGCGTGTGGCTCGACACCAAGCGGCAGGTGCACTACGTCCAGAACGTCACGGACGTCGACGACCCGCTCCTGGAGCGCGCCGAGCGCGACGGCGTCGACTGGGTCGCCCTCGCCGAGCAGGAGACGGCCCTCTTCCGCGAGGACATGACCGCCCTCAGGATGCTGCCGCCGCAGCACTACATAGGCGCGGTCGAGGCCATACCCGGCATCGTGCCGCTGGTCGAGCGGCTCCGCGACCTCGGCGCCGCCTACGAACTCGAAGGCGACATCTACTTCTCCGTCGAGTCCGACCCGAACTTCGGCAAGGTCTCGAACCTCGACGCGGCCGCCATGCGGCTGCTCTCCGCCGAGCGCGGCGGCGACCCCGACCGTCCCGGCAAGAAGAACCCGCTCGACCCGATGCTGTGGATGGCCGCCCGCGAGGGCGAACCCAGCTGGGACGGCGGCTCCCTGGGCCGCGGCCGCCCCGGCTGGCACATCGAGTGCGTGGCGATCGCCCTCGACCACCTCGGCATGACCTTCGACGTCCAGGGCGGCGGCTCCGACCTCGCCTTCCCGCACCACGAGATGGGCGCCTCGCACGCCCAGGTGCTCACCGGCGAGTTCCCGATGGCCAAGGCGTACGTCCACGCCGGCATGGTCGCCCTCGACGGCGAGAAGATGTCCAAGTCCAAGGGCAACCTGGTCTTCGTCTCCCGGCTCCGCAGGGACGGCGTCGACCCGGCCGCCATCCGCCTCGCCCTGCTCTCCCACCACTACCGCTCCGACTGGGAGTGGACCGACCAGGTGCTGGCCGACGCGGTGACCCGCCTGGACCGCTGGCGCGCGGCGGTCTCCCGTCCGGACGGCCCGCCCGCCGAGTCCCTCGTGGAGGAGATCCGCGAGGCCCTGAGCAACGACCTGGACGCCCCGGCCGCCCTGGCCGCGGTGGACCGCTGGGCGGCCCTCCAGCAGGCGCAGGGCGGCACGGACACGGGCGCCCCCGGTGTCGTGTCCCGAGCGGTGGACGCGCTGCTGGGCGTGGCCCTGTAAGGAGACGTCAGTCCCCGCGCCCCGAAAGGGGCGCTGGGGGTGCCCCCGGCCGAAGGCTGGGGGAGGAACTGCACACCCGGCCTACAGGGGGCGCCGGGCCGCACATGCGACGGCCAAGGGCCGCCGAGTCACGGGCGGTGGACGCATTGCCGGGCGTGGCTCTGTCAGGAGACGTCAGTCCCCGCGGCCCCGTCTTTCAGGGGCGCGGGGAACTGCGCGCTCAGCCCACACCGGCGAGAGCTCGACACTCGACGCGTACGCCCCTGTCCGGTCCCGGGCGCAGCCCGGCCAATCAGTCCTCGGACGTGTCCTCGCCGTCCGCCCCCGGCTCGCCGGATTCTCCGGACTCCCCGGACTCCCCGGAACTCTCCGTGGTCCCGGGCGTGTCGGGCTTCGGCGGCCGCGGCGGCCGCGCCTTGCCACCCGGGTTCCCCGGGTTGTCCCGCAGGTACGACGCGCTGTCGCTGCCGTCGGCGGTGGCGTGCCCGCCGGGCGGGTTCACGTCCCGGCGCCGCAGGTAGCGCTCGAACTCACGGGCGATCGCCTCGCCGGAGGCCTCCGGCAGCTCGGCGGTGTCCCGGGCCTCCTCAAGCGTCTGCACGTACTCGGCGACCTCGCTGTCCTCCGCGGCCAGCTGGTCCACCCCGACCTGCCAGGCGCGGGCGTCCTCGGGCAGCTCGCCCAGCGGGATCCGCAGGTCGAGCAGGTCCTCCAGGCGGTTGAGCAGCGCCAGCGTGGCCTTCGGGTTGGGCGGCTGGGAGACGTAGTGCGGGACGGCCGCCCAGAGCGAGACCGCCGGCACACCGGCATGCGTGCACGCCTCCTGGAGGACGCCGACGATGCCCGTCGGGCCCTCGTACTTGGTCTCCTCCAGGTCCATGCGCTGCGCCAGGTCCGCATCCGAGGTGACCCCGCTGACCGGCACCGGACGCGTGTGCGGGGTGTCGCCGAGCAGCGCGCCGAGGACGACCACCAGCTCGACGCCCAGCTCGTGGGCGAAGCCCAGCAGCTCGTTGCAGAACGAGCGCCAGCGCATGGACGGCTCGATGCCTCTGACCAGCACCAGGTCCCGCGGCTTGTCGCCGCCGACCCGGACCACCGACAGCCGTGTCGTCGGCCAGGTGATCTTGCGCACGCCCGCGTCCATCCACACCGTGGGACGGTTCACCTGGAAGTCGTAGTAGTCCTCGGCGTCGAGCGCCGCGAACACCTCGCCCTTCCACTCCCGCTCCAGGTGCGCGACCGCGGTGGAAGCGGCGTCGCCGGCATCGTTCCAGCCTTCGAACGCGGCCACCATGACTGGGTCGATCAGCTCGGGAACCCCCTCCAGCTCGATCACCCAGTGCCTCCTTCCGACGTGCCCTCGCGTACGCCCCAACCTTACGGCGTGAGGCGGGGGCGCCCGCAGCCCCCTTGCACGGGGGAGTGAACGGATCACTGCCCCGTTCGCCACCCTCGAACACCACTGGTTCCAGGAAGCCGGTAAGCGCTTCACAGGCTGCTGCGCAGCCACTGCTCCACGCTCGCGATGTGCACGGTCGCCCAGGACCGGGCCGCCTCCGCGTCCCGGTCGCGCAGCGCGGCCAGGATCGCCCGGTGCTCCCGCAGGGTCCGGGCGACCGCGTCCTCCTGGGTCAGACCGCGCCAGATCCGCGCCCTGGTGGTCGGTCCCGACAGCCCGTCAAGGAGCGAGCACAGCACCGAGTTTCCCGAGCTCTGCACGATGCCCCGGTGGAACTCCAGGTCGCAGGCGACCAGTTCCTCCACCGAGGGCTCGGCGCCGAGCGCGTCCAACTGGGCGTCCAGCGCGTCCAGTTGATGTTCGCTGATCCGGGAGGCGGCCATCGCGGTCGCGGCCGGCTCCAGGATGCGGCGCACCGCGAGGAACTCCAGGACCGTGTCGTCGCGGTGGAAGTCGACGACGAAGCTCATCGCCTCGAGAAGCAACTGCGGGTCCAGGCTCGTGACATACGTGCCGTCGCCCTGCCGGACGTCCAGGATCCGGATCAGCGACAGGGCCCGTACCGCCTCCCGCAACGAGTTGCGGGACAGGCCCAGTTCGGCGGCGAGCTCGCTCTCCTTGGGCAACCGTTCTCCGGGGCGCAGCGCACCGGAGACGATCATGTCCTTGATCTTCTCGATCGCCTCATCGGTGACTGCCATAACCGGCCTCCCTGTCGCCCAGACATCCGATGTCTCGGCCCCATTATGCGGCCTGGTCAGGCCGCGCGGCGGGCATGGCGGAGGGGCGGCTCCCCAGGGAGGGAGAGCCGCCCCTCACCGGCTCACTTCTTGTCGAGCACGTCCTGGACCCTGGCCCGGACGTCGTCCGTGGCGAGGCCCCGGATGGTCAGGGTGGTACGGCGGCGCAGCACGTCGTCCGCGGTCTCGGCCCACTCGTGGTCGCGGGCCCAGACGACCTGCGCCCAGATCTCCGGCGCGTCCGGGTGGACGCGCTCGGCGAGCAGCGGGTCCTCGTTCGCGAGCCGCGCGATGTCGAAGGCCAGCGAACCGTAGTGGGTGGCCAGGTGCTTGGCCGTGTCGGCGGCCATCCGCGGGCCCGGGGCCGGGTTGTCCACCAGCAGGCGGTGGGCGACGGCACGCGGGTTGGCGACGCCGGGCAGCGGCAGCTTCTTCGGCAGCGAGGCGATGGGCTCGAAGTCGTCGCCGAGCGGGTGGCCCGGCAGCGCCTCCAGCTTCTCCATCACGGTGCGGCCGATGTGCCGGAAGGTGGTCCACTTGCCGCCCGCGACGGACAGCATGCCGCCCCTGCCCTCGGTGACCACGGTCTCCCGCTTGGCCTTGGCGGTGTCGCCGGGACCGCCCGGCAGCACCCGCAGGCCGGCGAAGGCGTAGGTGATCAGGTCACGGTTCAGCTGCTGGTCCCGGACGGAGAACGCGGCCTCGTCCAGGATCTGGGCTATGTCCTTCTCGGTGACGGAGACGTCCGCCGGGTCGCCCTCGTACTCCTCGTCGGTGGTGCCGAGCAGCAGCATGTCCTCCCAGGGGAGGGCGAAGGTGATCCGGTACTTGTCGATGGGGGTGGCGAGCGCCGCCTTCCACGGGGAGGTGCGCTTCAGGACCAGGTGGGCGCCCTTGGAGAGACGGATGGACGGGGCCGCGTTCGGGTCCTCCATCCGGCGCAGGTGGTCGACCCAGGGGCCGGTCGCGTTGAGCACCAGCCGGGCGTTGACGCCGAACTCCTCGCCGGAGACCGCGTCCTTCAGGTCGGCGCCGGTCACCCGGCCCCGGGTGAAGCGCAGCCCGGTGACCTGGGCGTGGTTGAGGACGACCGCGCCCGCCTCGACGGCCGCGCGGACCGTCATCAGCGCCATGCGCGCGTCGTTCATCTGGTCGTCGCCGTACACGGCCACGGCCTTGAGGTTCTCGGTACGCAGCTCCGGCACGTCCCGCTGGGCCCGCGCGGGGCTCAGCAGGTGGCCGACGCCGTCACCGAACGCGGAGAGCGCGGAGTAGGCGAACACGCCCGCCCCGAGCTTCGCGGCGCCGTGCGGACCGCCCTTGTACACGGGGAGGTAGAACGTGAGCGGGTTCGCCAGGTGGGGGGCCACCTGGCGGGAGACCGCACGGCGCTCGAAGTGGTTCTCCGCCACCAGCTTCACCGCGCCGGTCTGCAGGTAGCGCAGACCGCCGTGGAGAAGCTTGGAGGAGGCGGAGGAGGTGGCGCCGGCGAAGTCGCCGGCGTCGACCAGTGCCACCCTGAGCCCGGACTGCGCGGCGTGCCAGGCGGTGGAGATGCCCAGGATGCCGCCGCCGATCACGAGAAGGTCGTACGACGCCTTGGAGAGCTGCTCCCTGGTCTCGGCCCGGCTCGGGTTCGAGCCGGAGGCCGGGTGCGTCCCCAGGGCAGGTACGGACTGCAGGGTGGACTGACTGGTCATGTCGGGTTCTTACTCCTCGTCAGAGCTCGATCGTGAGAGCGGTGCGCGCTCTCGTCAGCTCTCGTCGTCGATCCAGCCCATGGTCCGGTCGACGGCCTTGAGCCAGTTCTTGTACTCACGGTCGCGGGTCTCCGCGTCCATGCGGGGGGTCCACTCGGCGGCCCGGCGCCAGTTGGCGCGCAGTTCGTCGGTGCTGGACCAGAAGCCGACGGCGAGGCCGGCGGCGTAGGCGGCGCCGAGGCAGGTGGTCTCGGCGACCATCGGGCGCACCACGGGTGCGTCCAGGACGTCGGCGAGGGTCTGCATCAGCAGGTTGTTGGCGGTCATGCCACCGTCGACCTTGAGGGCCACCAGCTCGTCGCCGGAGTCCTTCACCATGGCGTCCGCGATCTCGCGGGTCTGCCAGGCGGTGGCCTCCAGGACGGCGCGGGCCAGGTGCGCCTTGGTGACGTACCGGGTCAGGCCGGCGATCACACCGCGGGCGTCGGAGCGCCAGTGCGGGGCGAACAGGCCGGAGAAGGCCGGCACGAAGTAGGCGCCGCCGTTGTCCTCGACCGAGAGCGCGAGCGTCTCGATCTCGGCCGCCGTGGAGATCAGGCCCATCTGGTCGCGCATCCACTGCACCAGCGAGCCGGTGACGGCGATCGAGCCCTCCAGCGCGTACTGGGTCGGCTGGTCGCCGATCTTGTAGCCGACCGTGGTCAGCAGACCCGCGTAGGAGTTGATGATCTTGTCACCGGTGTTCATCACCATGAAGGTGCCGGTGCCGTAGGTGGACTTGACCTCGCCCTCGGAGAAGCAGCACTGGCCGAACAGGGCCGCCTGCTGGTCGCCGAGCGCGGAGGCGACCGGGATGCCGCCGAGCAGGTCGCCGAGCTTGCCGCCGGTGACCTCGCCGTAGACCTCGGCGGAGGAGCGGATCTCGGGCAGGATCTGCAGCGGCACCCCGATGGACTCGGCGATCTTCTCGTCCCACTGCATTGTGTGCAGGTTCATGAGAAGGGTGCGGGAGGCGTTGGTCACGTCGGTGACGTGCCGGCCGCCGTTGACACCGCCGGTCAGGTTCCAGATGACCCAGGTGTCCATGGTGCCGAAGAGGATGTCGCCCGCCTCGGCGCGCTCCTTGAGGCCGTCGACGTGGTCGAGCAGCCAGCGGGCCTTGGGGCCGGCGAAGTAGGAGGCCAGCGGCAGGCCGGTCTCGCGGCGGAAGCGGTCCTGGCCGACGTTGCGGCCCAGCTCGCGGCAGAGGGCGTCGGTGCGGGTGTCCTGCCAGACGATGGCGTTGTGGACGGGCTCACCGGTGTTCTTGTCCCACAGCACGGTGGTCTCGCGCTGGTTGGTGATGCCGATGGCCTTGATGTCGTCGCGGGTGATGCCGGCCTTCTGGATGGCCCCGGCGACGACCTCCTGGACGTTGGTCCAGATCTCGTTGGCGTTGTGCTCGACCCAGCCCGGCTTCGGGAAGATCTGCTCGTGCTCCTTCTGGTCGACCGAGACGATACGGCCGTCCTTGTCGAAGACGATGCAGCGGCTGGAGGTCGTGCCCTGGTCGATCGCGGCGATGAAGGGGCCTGCGGTGTGGGCGTCGGTCACTGTGTGCTCCTCAAAGATCCGTGGTGTGTGGCGGTACGTCTGTTCTTCGGCGAGGCCTGCCGCTCTAGGCGAAGGCGACGTTGTAGATACCCGCGGCTATGGCTCCGCCGATCAGCGGGCCGACGACCGGGATCCAGGCGTAGCTCCAGTCGGAACCACCCTTGTTGGGCAGGGGGAGGAGCGCGTGCACGATGCGCGGGCCGAGGTCACGGGCCGGGTTGATGGCGTAGCCCGTCGGACCGCCGAGCGAGAGGCCGATCGAGACGACCACCAGGGCGGTGATCAGGCCGCCCAGCACGCCGAGGCCGTTGCCCTTGTCGTTGAGGCCCTGGGTGAGGACCGCGAGGATCAGCACGA
Source organism: Streptomyces sp. NPDC104761 (assembly GCF_055583445.1). Classification (NCBI taxonomy): domain Bacteria; kingdom Bacillati; phylum Actinomycetota; class Actinomycetes; order Kitasatosporales; family Streptomycetaceae; genus Streptomyces; species Streptomyces sp. NPDC104761. The sequence continues at coordinate 181,430 of NZ_JBVJNZ010000015.1, forward strand.
CAGTGCCGATGATCTCCGTGGCGAGGTTCTGGACCGCGTTCCGGATCTCAGGACCGGTGGAGAAGATGCCGAGGACCGGGCCTGCGCCCTTCTCCTGGGCCTCGACGGCCTTGGCCGTGGTGGCCTGCGCGCCCGGACCGCCGACGATCTCCTTGTCGGTGAGGTGCGCGTGGAACTGGCCGTAGTAGGCGACCCACACCAGGGAGGCGCCGATCATCGCGCCGAGCAGCTGTCCGGCGAAGTAGACCGGGACGTTGCTCCAGTCGCTGTTCTTGATGGCGAGAGCGACGGTGACGGCCGGGTTGAGGTGGGCACCGGACAGCGGTCCGGAGATGTAGACGGCCGTCAGGACGGCGAAGCCCCAACCGAAGGCGATGGCGAGCCAGCCGGCGTTGCGGGCCTTGGAGGCCTTGAGGGTCACGGCGGCGCAGACGCCACCGCCGAGCAGGATGAGTATGGCGGTACCGATGGTCTCGCCGATGAAGATGTCGGAGCTGGACACCCGCGACTCCTTTGTCCTTCGTCCAGGGAAGCCGAACCCCGAGTCCCTTCGGGGTGTTGGCGCCCTCGGGGGTGAGAGCGATGTCGGCCTTTGGCGTTGTCACACTCTAGCGCGTATTGCCGGTAGGTGTTCGACAATGCCGACCGATGGACGGGAGTCTTGCTCCGGCGTTACGCGCACGTCAAGAGTTCTGTTATCGAAAGCGCGATCGTTATTGATTGCTGTGGGTTATCGGTGAGTCGGGTCGTCCGCCGGGTGTCCCGCAGTAACTCCACTGATCTGCGTGTTTGCCCTGTTATGTCCATCTCAGGGTACGGCTGAGGCCGGTCCGCCACACGCGAACCGGCCTCGGTCGTCGATCAGGGGCGCCTCGTCAGAACCGGCCCGCGCCCAGGTCCCGCGAGACCGCGCGGGCGCAGTCCCGCACCGCCGCGACCAGGTCGGGCCGCAGCTCCCCGTCCTTGCAGAGCCGCTCCACCGCGCCCGTGATGCCCACCGCGCCCACCGGCATCCGGCGGCGGTCGTGGATCGGTGCCGCGACCGAGGCCACGCCCTCCCAGGTCTCCTCCACGTCGGCCGCGTAGCCGCGGGCCCGGGTGAGGTCGAGGATGTGCTCGAAGGCGTCCAGGTCGCAGGTGGTGCGGTCGGTGAAGGGCTTGCGGTCGGCCTCCAGCGCCTCGCTGTGCGCCACCGGGTCGTAGGCCGACAGCACCTTGCCGAGAGCCGTGGAGTGCAGCGGCTGCATGGCGCCGATCTCCAGCACCTGCCGGCTGTCGTCGGGCCGGAAGACGTGGTGCACGATCAGCACGCCCTGCTGGTGGAGCACGCCCAGGTAGACGCTCTCCCCGCTGGAGCGGGCCAGGTCGTCCGTCCACACCAGTGCCCGCGCCCGCAGTTCGTGGATGTCCAGGTAGGTGGTGCCGAGCCGGAGCAGCTCGGCCCCCAGCTGGTAGCGGCCCGAGACGTCGTCCTGCTCGACGAACCCCTCCTGCTGGAGGGTGCGCAGTATGCCGTGGGCGGTGCCCTTGGCGAGGCCCAGCGACGAGGCGATGTCCGACAGGCCGAGCCGTCGCTCGCCGCCCGCGAGCAGCCGCAGCATCGCGGCCGCCCGTTCGAGCGACTGGATGTTCCGTGCCATCGCCGTTCTGCCTCCGTCCCCTGTGACCCTCAACCGTCACGGCGCCGTAACCATCGTTCGGCAATGCCGAACACTACCGGTCCATGCCGACTCTCCGCTAATGGGCGGTCGACATCCGTTACTTCACGCGTGGCCCGCCCTTCGGTGTCCGGCCACACACCTTCGCCCCGCACCATGGCCCGTGAGCGGCCAGAACGCCATGGCCGGCGTCATAACTGCCCGCCCCGCCGGTCACTCGTCCGCCACCTGGACGCCCTGCCCATCCAAGCCCACTCCCGGTTACGCTGGCGCCGTGCGTCCATAGCCGGGTCCGCCCGGGGAAACCGCATAGCCGACAGCCGTCGCATCCAAGGGAGCCCTTCATGGCCTCGTCGCCGCCGTCCCCTTCCGCCGACAGCCGGACCCGGGTGTCCGCGCTCCGGGAGGCGCTCGCCACACGCGTGGTGGTCGCCGACGGAGCCATGGGCACCATGCTCCAGGCGCAGGACCCCACCCTGGAGGACTTCGAGCAGCTCGAAGGCTGCAACGAGATCCTCAACCTCACCCGCCCCGACATCGTCCGCTCCGTCCACGAGGCGTACTTCTCCGTGGGCGTGGACTGCGTGGAGACGAACACCTTCGGGGCGAACCACGCGGCCATGGCCGAGTACGACATCGCCGACCGCGTCCACGAACTGTCCGAGGCCGGTGCCCGCATCGCCCGCGAGACGGCCGACGACTTCACCGCCCGGGACGGCCGGCAGCGCTGGGTCCTCGGCTCCATCGGCCCCGGCACCAAGCTGCCCACCCTCGGCCACGTGCCGTACGTCACCCTCCGGGACGGCTTCCAGCAGAACGCCGAGGGCCTGCTCACCGGTGGCGCCGACGCCCTGATCGTCGAGACCACCCAGGACCTCCTGCAGACCAAGGCCTCCGTCCTCGGCGCCCGCCGCGCCATGGAGGCCCTGGGTGTCGAGGTCCCGCTCCTGGTCTCCATGGCCTTCGAGACCACCGGCACCATGCTGCTGGGCTCCGAGATCGGCGCCGCGCTCACCGCCCTGGAGCCGCTCGGCATCGACATGATCGGCCTGAACTGCTCGACCGGCCCCGCCGAGATGAGCGAGCACCTGCGCTACCTCACCCGGCACTCGCGCATCCCGCTGCTGTGCATGCCGAACGCCGGTCTGCCGGTCCTCACCAAGGACGGCGCCCACTTCCCGCTCGGCCCCGAGGGCCTGGCCGAGGCCCAGGACAACTTCGTCCGCGACTACGGCCTCTCCCTCATCGGCGGCTGCTGCGGCACCACCCCCGAGCACCTGCGCCAGGTCGTCGAGCGGGTCCGCGGCGTCACCCCGCCCGAGCGCAGCCCGCACCCCGAGCCCGGCGCCGCCTCCCTCTACCAGACGGTCGCGTTCCGCCAGGACACCTCGTACCTGGCCATCGGCGAGCGCACCAACGCCAACGGCTCGAAGAAGTTCCGCGAGGCCATGCTCGCGGCCCGCTGGGACGACTGCGTGGAGATGGCCCGCGAGCAGATCCGCGAGGGCGCCCACATGCTGGACCTCTGCGTGGACTACGTCGGCCGGGACGGCGTCGCCGACATGGAGGAGCTGGCCGGCCGCTTCGCCACCGCCTCCACCCTGCCGATCGTCCTCGACTCCACCGAGGTCGACGTCATCCAGGCCGGTCTGGAGAAGCTCGGCGGGCGCGCGGTCATCAACTCCGTCAACTACGAGGACGGCGACGGCCCGGAGTCCCGCTTCGCGAAGGTCACCAAGCTGGCGCGGGAGCACGGCGCCGCGCTGATCGCGCTGACCATCGACGAGGAGGGCCAGGCCCGCACCCCCGAGAAGAAGGTCGAGATCGCCGAGCGGCTGATCGACGACCTGACCGGGAACTGGGGCATCCACGAGTCGGACATCCTCATCGACACCCTGACCTTCACCATCTGCACCGGTCAGGAGGAGTCCCGCAAGGACGGCATCGCCACCATCGAGGCCATCCGCGAACTCAAGCGCCGCCACCCGGACGTCCAGACCACCCTCGGCCTGTCCAACATCTCCTTCGGCCTCAACCCGGCCGCCCGCATCCTGCTGAACTCCGTCTTCCTCGACGAATGCGTCAAGGCGGGCCTGGACTCGGCGATCGTGCACGCGAGCAAGATCCTGCCGATCGCCCGCTTCAGCGAGGAGGAGGTGCAGACCGCCCTCGACCTCATCCACGACCGCCGCAGCGAGGGCTACGACCCGCTGCAGAAGCTCATGCAGCTCTTCGAGGGAGCCACCGCCAAGTCCCTCAAGGCGGGCAAGGCCGAGGAACTGGCCGCCCTCCCGCTGGACGAGCGCCTCAAGCGCCGCATCATCGACGGCGAGCGCAACGGCCTGGAGGCCGACCTCGACGAGGCCCTGCAGACCCGCCCCGCCCTGGACATCGTCAACGACACCCTGCTGGACGGCATGAAGGTCGTCGGCGAGCTGTTCGGCTCCGGCCAGATGCAACTGCCGTTCGTCCTGCAGTCCGCCGAGGTCATGAAGGCCGCCGTCGCCCACCTCGAACCGCACATGGAGAAGTCCGACGCGGAAGGAAAGGGCACCATCGTCCTCGCCACCGTGCGCGGCGACGTCCACGACATCGGCAAGAACCTCGTCGACATCATCCTGTCCAACAACGGCTACAACGTCGTCAACCTCGGCATCAAACAGCCCGTCTCCGCGATCCTGGAGGCCGCCGACGAGCACCGGGCCGACGTCATCGGCATGTCCGGACTGCTCGTCAAGTCCACGGTGATCATGAAGGAGAACCTGGAGGAGCTCAACCAGCGCGGCCTCGCGGCCACCTACCCGGTCATCCTCGGCGGCGCCGCCCTCACCCGCGCCTACGTCGAGCAGGACCTGCACGAGCTCTACGAGGGCGAGGTCCGCTACGCCCGCGACGCCTTCGAGGGCCTGCGCCTGATGGACGCGCTCATCGGCGTCAAGCGCGGGGTGCCCGGCGCCGTGCTGCCCGAGCTGAAGCAGCGCCGGGTCCGGCAGACCGCCGCCGTCGAGGTCGAGGAGCGGCCCGAGGAGGGCCACGTCCGCTCCGACGTCGCCGTCGACAACCCGGTGCCCACCCCGCCGTTCTGGGACACCCGCGTCATCAAGGGCATCCAGCTCAAGGAGTACGCGAGCTGGCTCGACGAAGGCGCCCTCTTCAAGGGCCAGTGGGGCCTCAAGCAGGCCCGCACCGGCGAGGGACCGTCGTACGAGGAACTCGTCGAGACCGAGGGCCGCCCCCGGCTGCGCGGCCTCCTCGACCAGCTCCAGACGGAGAACCTGCTGGAAGCGGCCGTGGTCTACGGCTACTTCCCGTGCGTCTCCAAGGACGACGACCTGATCATCCTGGACGAACAGGGCAACGAGCGCACCCGGTTCACCTTCCCCCGCCAGCGCCGCGGCCGCCGGCTGTGCCTCGCCGACTTCTTCCGCCCGGAGGAGTCCGGCGAGACGGACGTGGTCGGCCTCCAGGTCGTCACCGTCGGCTCCCGCATCGGCGAGCAGACCGCCAAGCTGTTCGAGGCCAACTCCTACCGCGACTACCTCGAACTGCACGGCCTGTCCGTCCAGCTGGCCGAGGCCCTCGCCGAGTACTGGCACGCACGCGTCCGCTCCGAACTGGGCTTCGCCGGCGAGGACCCCAGCGACATCGAGGACATGTTCGCCCTGAAGTACCGGGGCGCCCGCTTCTCCCTCGGCTACGGCGCCTGCCCCAACCTGGAGGACCGCGCCAAGATCGCCGACCTGCTCCGGCCGGAGCGGATCGGTGTCCACCTGTCCGAGGAGTTCCAGCTGCACCCCGAGCAGTCCACGGACGCCATCGTGATCCACCACCCGGAGGCGAAGTACTTCAACGCCCGCTGAGCGGTGCGCCCGCACGAGACGTGTCCCACACGGCACACTGATCGGACAAGTCGTACACTGGTCGGTCCACAGCAGGCCGGTTCCCGCATGGGAACCGGCCTGGTCGTCCCCCAAGGAGGTGTGTGGATTGACCAGCACGGTCCCCGCGCTCGGAACCCGTACGGCGGAAGGCTCTGCCCTCCAGGCGGTGCTCCTCGACATGGACGGCACCCTGGTGGACACCGAGGGCTTCTGGTGGGACGTCGAGGTCGAGGTCTTCGCCCGCCTCGGCCACACCCTCGACGACTCCTGGCGCCATGTCGTGGTCGGCGGCCCCATGACCCGCAGCGCCGGGTTCCTCATCGAGGCCACCGGAGCCGCCATCACCCTCGCCGAGCTCAGCCTGCTGCTCAACGCGGGCTTCGAGGAGCGGATCGGCACCGCCCTGCCGCTGATGCCGGGCGCACAGCGGCTGCTCGCCGAGCTGTACGAGCAGCAGATCCCCACCGCCCTGGTCTCCGCCTCGCACCGGCGCATCATCGACCGCGTCCTGACCGCGCTGGGCCCCCAGCACTTCAGCCTGTCCGTCGCCGGCGACGAGGTCTCGCGCACCAAGCCCTACCCGGACCCGTACCTGCTCGCCGCCGCCGGACTGGGGGTGGATCCGGCCAGGTGCGCGGTGGTCGAGGACACCGCGACCGGTGTCGCCGCCGCCGAGGCGGCCGGCTGCCAGGTGGTCGCCGTCCCGTCGGTGGCGCCCATCGCCCCGGCCGCACGGCGTACCGTGGTGACCTCCCTGGAACAGGTCGACCTGGCTTTTCTGCGCGGTCTGATGACGGAAATGGTCTAACCGTTCACCCAGCGTGCAAAGTCCATTGGCCGAAATCCCGACAGTGTTCATTCAACGGAATTCGCAACTGTTCAACGGGCTGAATTCCGATACCGCAGCGCAGAAACGCACGTGTGACGTTCCCCACGCGTGAGGATGCTCGACAACGTTGCCCGATTGTGCCGCCCACCCCCGTTCGGGGGGAAACGGGGCTACCTTGTGTCCCGATTGGGGAGACGCTGCACTAATCCTGCCGCTGTCGGGTTTTCGGTCCGTCCACGACCGGTTCCCCTGCGTGATGGGCCCTCAACTCACGCCGCCGCCAACCGTCCTGCGGGCGCCGACTAATCTCGTCGCGAGAACATCGCCGTAACCCCCGTGATCCGCTTCGACACCCCATGTATGCGGGATACACGGACACGAACAGCTCTGGAGAACTTCGAGCATGAACCGTAAGACTTTGGTGCTGCCGGCCGTGGTCGGCCTGCTCACTCCGGTGCTCGCCGCGTGCGGTGGATCCGACAGCGGGAGCAGCAGCAGCGACGCGATCGTCGTAGGCACCACCGACGGGTTCACTGCCACGAAGGACGCCCCGGCGCCGATCGACCCGGCGTACTCCTATGACGTCGGCGGCTGGAACATCCTGCGTCAGACTGTGCAGACGCTCATGTCCCAGCCCAAGGGCGAGGGCGACCCGGTTCCCGACGCCGCGGAAAGCTGCTCCTTCACCGACAGCGGCAGCGAGCGCTACGCCTGCAAGCTGCGCGACGGCCTGAAGTTCTCCGACGGCAACGCCGTCACCGCCGAGGACGTCAAGTGGTCCATCGAGCGCGCCCTGCGCATCAAGTCGGACAGTGGCGTCTACGGCCTGCTCACGAACATCGACACCATCGAGACCCAGGGCGACCGCGAGGTCATCTTCCACCTCAAGACCGCGGACGCCACCTTCCCGTACAAGCTGTCCACTCCGGTCGCGGGCATCGTGAACCCGAAGGACTACGAGAAGGACAAGCTCCGCGACGGCTTCGACATCGACGGCTCGGGCCCCTACACCTTCAAGGCCGACGTCAAGAACGACGAGCTCGTCTCCGCCACCTTCACCAAGAACCCGAACTACAAGGGCAGCGTGAAGGTGAACAACGAGCAGGTCGTCCTGCGCTCGTACAAGGACGCCGACGCCATGGGCGAGGCGATCGACAAGGGCGACATCGACGTCATGACCCGCACCATGTCGCCGGCCCAGATCAACAAGCTCGACGCCGGCACCGACAAGAACGTCAGCCTCGTCGACATGTCCGGCCTGGAGATCCGCTACCTCGGCTTCAACACCAACGCGCCCACCGTCAAGGCCAAGGCCGTCCGCCAGGCCATGGCCCAGCTCATCAACCGCGACGAACTCGTCGCCAAGGTGTACGGGCAGCAGGCCGAGCCGCTGTACTCGCTGGTCCCGGCCTCCGTCACCGGCCACTCCAACTCCTTCTTCAACAAGTACGGCGACCCCAGCGTCTCCAAGGCCAAGAGCCTGCTGGCCGCGGCGAACATCACCACCCCGGTGAAGCTCACCATGCACTACACGACCGACCACTACGGTCCGGCCACCAAGCAGGAGTTCGAGGTCCTCAAGCAGCAGCTCAACGGCAGCGGGCTGTTCGACGTCAGCATCGAGGGCACCCCCTGGTCCACCTACCAGACGGCCGAGCGCAAGGGCGCCTACGACGTCTACGGCATGGGCTGGTTCCCCGACTTCCCGGACGCCGACAACTTCCTCGCGCCGTTCCTCGACAAGGACAACTTCCTCAAGTCGCCCTACGTCAACAACCGGATCATCAACACGCTGATCCCCGAGTCCCGCCGTGAGGCCGACCGGGCCAGCGCCAGCGGCAGCCTGACCGAGATCCAGGACGACGTCGCCAACGACGTCCCGGTGCTGCCCCTGTGGCAGGGCAAGCAGTACGTCGCCGCCCGCGACGACATCACCGGCGTCGCCTACGCCCTCAACTCCTCCGCCAGCCTCCAGCTGTGGGAGCTGGGCCGCGGCTCCAGCAGCTGACGCCCGGTCATACGACAGGAGGGGGGGGGGGGGGGGCGGGGGGGGGGCCCCCCCCCCCCCCCCCCCCCTCCCCGCCTCCAGCGCCTCGACCTCGGAGGGGAAAAAACCCCGGCCCCCCGCGCTAACACCCTCCTCCCA
>NZ_JBVJNZ010000015.1:189953-228173 GCF_055583445.1 Streptomyces sp. NPDC104761
CGCCCCCCCCTCCCCCCCCCCCCCCCCCCCCCCCCCCCCCCCCCCCCCGCCTCCCCCCCCCCCCCCCCCCCCCCCCCCCCCCCCTCCTGTCGTATACGCCTGCCGGCCGCCGGCTACTGCGCGCCGGGGCGCACCAGGCCGCTCTCGTACGCGTACACCGCCGCCTGCACCCGGTCCCGCAGCCCCAGCTTGGTCAGCACATGCCCCACATGCGTCTTCACCGTGGTCTCGCTGACGAACAGGTCCGCGGCGATCTCCGCGTTCGACAGCCCGCGCGCCACCAGCTTCAGCACCTCCACCTCACGGTCGGTGAGCGTGTGCAGGGTGTCCGGCACCGGCTCCTCACCGGAGGGCAGATGCGTCGCGTACTTGTCCAGCAGCCGGCGCGTGATGCTCGGCGCCAGCATCGCCTCGCCGTTCGCCACCACCCGGATCGCCTGCACCAGCTCGTTGGCCGGCGCGTCCTTCAGCAGAAAGCCGCTGGCCCCCGCGCGCAGCGCCTCCACCACGTACTCGTCCAGATCGAACGTGGTCAGCACCAGCACCTTCGCCGGACCGTCCCGGCCCGGACCGGTGATCTGCCGGGTCGCCTCCACACCGTCCATCCGCGGCATCCGGATGTCCATCAGCACGACGTCGGGCTGGAGAGCGCGCACCTGGTCGAGTGCCTGCAGGCCGTCTCCGGCCTCACCCACGACCGCGATGTCCTGCTCGGCCTCCAGAATCATCCGGAACCCGGTACGCAGCAGCGGCTGGTCGTCGACCAGTAGGACGCGGATGGCCACGATGAGTCTCCTTCTGCTAGTCCGCGCCCATTCTGCCCTGCGCCACGTCCCCGGACGCCGCCGACCTCACCGGCAGCGGATACGGCGGGGGAGTGCCGCCGAACTCCGGGCAGTGCGCCTGGTGGTCGCACCACCCGCACAGCTTCGTCGGCCGCGGCCGCCACTCACCCGACTCCGTCGCCTGCCGGATCGCCTCCCACAGCGCGAGCAGCTTGCGCTCCACCCGCTGCAGATCGGCGAGGACCGGGTCGTACGTCAGCACGTCACCGCTGCCGAGATAGACCAGCTGCAACCGCCTCGGCACCACGTTCTTCAGCCGCCACACCACCAGCGCGTAGAACTTCATCTGGAACAGCGCACCCTCGGCGTACTCCGGCCGCGGCGCCTTGCCCGTCTTGTAGTCGACGATCCGCACCTCACCCGTCGCGGCCACGTCCACCCGGTCGATGATCCCGCGCAGCCGCAGCCCCGACTCCAGCTCCGTCTCCACGAACAGCTCCCGCTCCACGGGCTCGAGACGGACCGGGTCCTCCAGCGTGAACCAGCGCTCGACCAGCTGCTCCGCCTCACCCAGCCAGCGCGCCAGCCGCTCGCCCTGCGGATCCTCCGCGAACAGCTCACCGAGCTCCGGCCTGGACTCCCGCAACCGGTCCCACTGCCCCGGGATCAGCGCCTTGGCCCGCGGCGCCGTCCGCTCCGCCGCGGGCGCGTCGAAGAGCCGCTCCAGGACCGCGTGCACCAGGGTCCCCCGCGTCGCCGCCTCGCTCGGCTTCTCCGGCAGCCGGTCGATCACCCGGAACCGGTACAGCAACGGACACTGCATGAAGTCACTGGCCCGCGACGGCGACAGCGACGCGGGCGGCCCGGCCGCCCTGCCCGGCACCGCCGTGACCGGCCCGTCCCCCTGCGCGACGACCGCGCCCCGATCCCGTGCGGCGTCCTCGATGCTGCTGTCCATGACCACAGACCATACGGCCCGCCACTGACAGTCACCCAACCCGCACGACGCCCCGGCCAACACGTGGGGTGCCGGGGCAGAACGCGCCGCGACGGCCGCATACCATCGAGCGGAGAAGACGCATCTAACGAGGGGACACCGTGGACGTGAGCGGCGGCAGCGGGCAGCCCCGGTCGGACAACGCCGAACCGGCGCAGCGGACGACCGGTGAGGAGCCCGCGCCCCCGGCCCCGGCCCCGCAGACACCGGAGCACCCCGACCAGCCGGAGCAGCCGCAGACCACACCGGCACCGGAGACACCGGAGACGCCAAAGACGGCCGGGGCACCGGCCCGCCAGGACGCACCCGACCCACCCACCGGCGCCCCCGACCCGGGCGACGGGCCGGCCCCCACGCAGTCCGGCATGGCCAAGGGACAGCCGCCGCAGCGGCCCAAGGAACCCGGCGGCGGACTGCTCATGGGCCGGCCCTTCGGTGTCCCCGTGTACGTCGCCCCCAGCTGGTTCGTCGTCGCCGCACTGATCACCTGGGTCTTCGGCGGCCAGCTCGACCGCGTACTGCCCGAACTCGGCGCCGCCCGCTACCTCGTCTCCCTCTTCTTCGCCATCGCCTTCTACGCCTCCGTCCTGATCCACGAACTCGCCCACACGGTCGCCGCGATCCGCTTCAAACTCCCCGTCCGCCGCATCCAGCTCCAGTTCTTCGGCGGTGTCTCGGAGATCGAGAAGGAAGCGGAGACCCCCGGCCGGGAATTCGTGCTGGCCTTCGTCGGCCCGCTGCTCTCCCTCGTCCTCTCCGGCCTCTTCTACCTCGCCATGCAGCCCGTCGAGCCCGGCACCGTCCCCGGCGTCCTGCTGGCCGGCCTGATGGTCTCCAACCTCATCGTCGCCGCCTTCAACCTGCTGCCCGGCCTGCCCCTCGACGGCGGCCGGATGCTCCGCGCCGTCGTCTGGAAGATCACCGGCAAACCCATGAGCGGCACCGTCGCCGCCGCCTGGGTCGGCCGCGCCCTCGCCGTCTCCGTCCTCATCGGCCTCCCGCTGCTCAACCACTGGGGCGCCTTCGGCGGCGGCACCGACGACAGCAGCGGCATGGACGCCGTCACCGACGCCCTGCTCGCCGCCATCCTCGCCGCGATCATCTGGACCGGCGCCGGCAACAGCCTGCGCATGGCCCGGCTCCGCGAACACCTGCCGGAACTGCGCGCCCGCACCCTCACCCGCCGCGCCGTCCCCGTCGAGACCGACACCCCCCTCTCCGAGGCCCTGCGCCGCGCCAACGCCGCCGGCGCCCGCGCCCTGGTCGTCGTCGACGCCGACGGCAACCCGCTCTCCCTCGTCCGCGAGGCCGCCATCGTCGGCGTACCCGAACACCGCCGCCCCTGGGTCGCCGTCAGCGGCCTCGCCCAGGACCTCACGGAGGGCATGCGGGTCTCCGCGGAACTCGCGGGCGAGGACCTCCTCGACGTCCTGCGCGCCACCCCCGCCACCGAGTACCTGGTCGTCGAGGAGACCGGCGAGATCTACGGCGTGCTGTCGGCGGCGGACGTGGAACGCGCCTTCGTCAAGGCCATGGCAAGGCCGTCCTGAAGCACCCCGGCTTGGAAGCGCCCCGGCCCGGAAGCGCCCGGCCCGGAAGCGCGCCGTAGGGGCGCGGGGAACCGCGCGGGCAACCACAACCCACCGCACCCTCCCCACGACCGCCGGCGCCCCCTGTCGGTCAGGCCCCCGGCAGGGAACCGGTAGGCTGTTCACATGTCCGAACCGACCGGTGCCGCCCGCAGGCGCGGGCCCTTCAAGGTCGGGGACCAGGTACAGCTGACCGACCCCAAGGGTCGCCACTACACGTTCACGCTCGAAGCCGGGAAGAACTTCCACACCCACAAGGGCTCCTTCCCGCACGACGAACTGATCGGCGCTCCCGAGGGCAGCGTTGTCCGCACCACCGGCAACGTCGCCTACCTCGCGCTGCGCCCCCTGCTCCCCGACTACGTCCTGTCCATGCCCCGCGGGGCAGCCGTCGTCTACCCCAAGGACGCGGGGCAGATCCTCTCCTTCGCCGACATCTTCCCCGGCGCCCGCGTCGTCGAAGCCGGCGTCGGCTCCGGCTCGCTCAGCAGCTTCCTGCTGCGCGCCATCGGCGACCAGGGCATGCTGCACAGCTACGAGCGCCGCGCGGACTTCGCCGAGATCGCCCAGCAGAACGTCGAGCGCTACTTCGGCGGCCCGCACCCGGCCTGGCAGCTCACCGTCGGCGACCTCCAGGACAACCTCTCGGACACCGACGTCGACCGCGTCATCCTCGACATGCTCGCCCCCTGGGAGTGCCTGGAGGCCGTCTCCAAGGCGCTCGTCCCCGGCGGCATCCTGTGCTGCTACGTCGCCACCACCACCCAGCTCGCCCGGACCGTCGAGTCCATCCGCGAGATCGGCTGCTTCAACGAGCCGACCTCCTGGGAGACGATGATCCGCAACTGGCACGTCGAAGGCCTCGCCGTCCGCCCCGACCACCGGATGATCGGCCACACCGGCTTCCTGCTCACCGCCCGCCGCCTCGCCGACGGCGTCGAGCCCCCCATGCGCCGCCGCCGCCCCGCCAAGGGCGCCTACGGCGAGGACTACGACGGCCCCAACGCCGACGGCGGCGCCGGCCGCTGAGCCCGGCCCAGCACCCGCTTCAACGTACGAGCGCCGCCGCCGAGTTCCCCGACACCACGGAACTCGGCGGCGGCGCTCACCCGTTGACGCCACCCGTCACAGTGCGGCACCCCACCGGCCGCGAAAGCCCACCCCGCCGTTCCCTGCCCACTGTGACGTGTGGCACGATGCAGGCCACCCCCACCGGCACAGGCCTCACAGGAGACACTCCTAGTGCAGCAATCCGTGGTCCCGGAGCTCGCTCACACCGACACCCGCCCCATGCACTGGCTCGCCACCGCCGCTGCCGTGGCCGGGGTCGTAGCTCTGTCGTCCCTCTTCCAGCCGGGCTCGGCCAAAGCCGCCCAGCCCACCGCCGCGACCGGGACGAAACCCGCCCCCGCGGCCGCCGCGCCGCCCAGCACCACCGGCGTGGACTTCCCCCTCGACTGCGGCCCCGTGAAGGAGCTGGTCGTCAAGAAGGCCACCGGCGACCTCGACGGAGACGGCAGACCGGAAACCGTGGTGGTCGTCCACTGCGACTCGGCCATGGGCACCCCGCCCGACGGGGTCTACGTCCTCACCCAGGCCGCCGGCGCCACCCGCCCCCGCGTCGTCGCCACCCTGGTCGACCCCAAGGACCGCTACACCGTGACCGACTTCGCCGTCGCCGGGAAAGCGGTCACCGCCACCCTGCTCGGCTATTCCTCGGACAGCGTGCCCAGTTGCTGCCCGGACCTGAAGGCCGGCGCCAAGTGGCAGTGGAACGGCCACGCGTTCGTCCGCTCCACCCCCGCCGCCGCCCACAGCGTCTGACGGCCACACCGGTCACGCCGACCGCGGCGGCCCGACGGGGCCGCCGCGCACGCCACGCGGGGTGGCCGGAAAGTCACTCCGCGTCCGGACCGTACACCTCGACACCGTCCGCGGCCCGGCGCACATGGATGCACTCGCCCGGACACTCCCGCGCCGAGTCCACCACGTCCGTGAGCAACGGCAGCGGCACCGGCGCCGTCGCCCCCTTCGCCTGCAGCAGCTCGTCGTCCGCGCCCTTCACGTAGGCCAGGCCGTCGATGTCCAGCTCGAACACCTCCGGGGCGTACTGGGCACAGATCCCGTCACCCGTACACAGATCCTGGTCGATCCAGACCTCGAGCGCCTCACCGCCGGCCAGGGCCTCCTGCTGCACGGTCATCTCTCCTGCCGTCGAAAGCGCCGGACGGCCGGACCCGGCGGTCACCCGGTCCCGCCCCGGCGGGTGTTGAACGTCCTCGACCCTACCTCCGGCCCGCGGCCGCCCGCGCACCCTCCTCGCGCACCCTCCGGAGCGCCCTGCGGCCGCGCCCTGCGGCCGCGCGGACGGCGCCCCCACCGGCGCGGGACGGCGGCGCCCGGCCACCCGACCGATCGACTTGAGCCAACCGGCGCCCCGCCGCAGTGCACACGGACCACATCCGGCCGGTCGCTCTGTGTAAGAAATCCGCCACCGGGGCACAACCCCTGAACCGGCACTGGAGCGGACAACTCCGGTCAGTAACGAAGGGTTTTGACCACTCCAGGCCTGGAACACGCCGCTTCCGAATCGCGTTGAGTGGGTATCCACCCGGCACGAGGGAGAACGCGATGGGTGACCGACGACACACCTTGACAGTCTTTGTGATCTAGGGGTTTCAATCGACACCCACCCAGGTAGGGTCTGGAAGCGTCCAGCTCCCCTTGGAGGAGGTGAGGACCGTGGCAGCCCACGACGACGACATGAACCGCGGCATCCGCCCGGGACGAGGGTCCGACGACCCGTCCGAGCAGATCGCCTATCTTGAGCAGGAGATCGCCGTCCTGCGACGCAAGCTCGCCGACTCTCCGCGACACACGAGGATTCTCGAAGAGCGGATCGTCGAGCTGCAGACGAACCTGGCCGGCGTGTCCGCCCAGAACGAGCGACTCGCGAACACCCTCCGCGAGGCCCGCGACCAGATCGTGGCCCTCAAGGAAGAAGTGGACCGGCTCGCACAGCCGCCGGCCGGCTTCGGTGTCTTCCTCACGGCGAACGAGGACGGCACCGCCGACATCTTCACCGGCGGCCGCAAACTACGGGTGAACGTCAGCCCGAGCGTTGACCTGGACGACCTCAGGCGCGGCCAGGAAGTCATGCTCAACGAGGCGCTCAACGTGGTCGAGGCCATGGAGTACGAGCGCGTCGGCGACATCGTCACCCTCAAGGAGATCCTCGAGGACGGCGAGCGCGCCCTCGTCCTCGGGCACACCGACGAGGAGCGCGTGGTACGGCTCGCCGAGCCCCTGCTGGACGTGAACATCCGGCCCGGCGACGCCCTCCTGCTCGAACCCCGCTCCGGCTACGTCTACGAGATCGTTCCCAAGAGCGAGGTCGAGGAGCTCGTCCTCGAAGAGGTCCCCGACATCGGCTACGAGCAGATCGGCGGACTCGGCGGCCAGATCGAGGCCATCCGGGACGCCGTCGAGCTCCCCTACCTCTACCCGGACCTGTTCAAGGAGCACGAACTGCGCCCGCCCAAGGGCGTCCTGCTCTACGGACCCCCCGGATGCGGCAAGACGCTCATCGCCAAGGCCGTCGCCAACTCGCTGGCCAAGAAGGTCGCCGAAGTCACCGGCCAGGCCGCGGGCAAGAGCTTCTTCCTCAACATCAAGGGCCCCGAGCTCCTGAACAAGTACGTCGGCGAGACCGAGCGGCAGATCCGCCTCGTCTTCCAGCGCGCCCGGGAGAAGGCCAGCGAGGGCACCCCCGTCATCGTCTTCTTCGACGAGATGGAGTCCCTCTTCCGCACCCGCGGCTCCGGTGTCAGCTCGGACGTGGAGAACACCATCGTCCCCCAGCTGCTCGCCGAGATCGACGGTGTCGAAGGCCTCCAGAACGTGGTCGTCATCGGCGCCTCCAACCGCGAGGACATGATCGACCCCGCCATCCTCCGCCCCGGCCGCCTCGACGTGAAGATCAAGATCGAGCGTCCCGACGCCGAGGCCGCCAAGGACATCTTCGGCAAGTACCTCACCGAACGCCTCCCGCTGCACGCCGACGACCTCGGAGAACACGGCGGCAGCAAGGCCACCACCGTCGAGAGCATGATCCAGACGGCGGTAGAACACATGTACGCCGAATCCGAGGAAAACCGCTTCCTGGAAGTCACCTACGCCAACGGCGACAAGGAAGTCCTCTACTTCAAGGACTTCAACTCCGGCGCCATGATCGAGAACATCGTCGGACGCGCCAAGAAGATGGCGATCAAGGACTTCCTCGACCACAACCAGAAGGGCCTCCGCGTCTCCCACCTCCTCCAGGCCTGCGTGGACGAGTTCAAGGAGAACGAGGACCTGCCCAACACCACCAACCCCGACGACTGGGCCCGGATCTCCGGAAAGAAGGGCGAACGGATCGTCTACATCCGTACCCTCATCACCGGAAAGCAGGGCGCGGACACCGGACGCTCCATCGACACGGTGGCGAACACCGGACAGTACCTGTAAAACACAGGGCGGCTGCGGGTGCCCTCACCGGGTACCCGCAGCCGACTGTTTTTCCGGCCAAAACCGGAACCGAGGCGAGCAAGGCAATGACGCAAATGATCTCCCCACCAGCGCAAAGGCGTTCTAGGCTCTTTCCTACCGCCGAGTCGCGCAGTGCGGGGACGGGCACCGCACACGCACCGGAGCGCCAGCGGTACGCGAGCGCAGCCCACGACCGAGGGCTCCGCCGGGCAAGGAGGGCCGCATGACCGTACGGCGAGTAATGGGCATCGAGACGGAGTACGGGATCTCCGTCCCCGGCCACCCCAACGCCAATGCCATGCTCACCTCGTCCCAGATCGTCAACGCCTACGCGGCGGCGATGCACCGGGCCCGCCGGGCCCGCTGGGACTTCGAGGAGGAGAACCCGCTACGGGACGCCCGAGGCTTCGACCTCGCACGCGAGGCCGCCGACGCCAGCCAGCTCACCGACGAGGACATCGGCCTCGCCAACGTGATCCTCACCAACGGCGCCCGCCTCTACGTCGACCACGCACACCCCGAATACAGCGCCCCCGAGGTCACCAACCCCCGCGACGCCGTCCTCTGGGACAAGGCCGGCGAACGCATCATGGCCGAAGCCGCCGAACGAGCCGCCGCACTCCCCGGCGCCCAGCCCATCCACCTCTACAAGAACAACACCGACAACAAGGGCGCCTCCTACGGCACGCACGAGAACTACCTGATGAAGCGGGAAACCCCCTTCTCGGACATCGTGCGCCACCTCACCCCCTTCTTCGTCTCCCGCCAGGTCGTCACCGGCGCCGGCCGCGTCGGCATCGGCCAGGACGGCCACGAACACGGCTTCCAGCTCAGCCAGCGCGCCGACTACTTCGAGGTCGAGGTCGGCCTGGAGACGACGCTGAAGCGGCCGATCATCAACACCAGGGACGAGCCCCACGCGGACGCGGAGAAGTACCGCCGCCTCCACGTGATCATCGGCGACGCGAACCTGTCGGAGATCTCGACCTACCTGAAGCTGGGCACGACGGCCCTCGTGCTCTCGATGATCGAAGACGGCTTCATCGCCGTCGACCTCGCCGTCGACCAGCCCGTACGCACCCTCCACCAGGTCTCCCACGACCCCGGTCTCAAGCGCCTCGTCACCCTCCGCAGCGGCCGCACACTCACCGCCGTGCAGCTCCAGATGGAGTACTACGAGCTCTCCCGGAAATACGTCGAGGAACGCTACGGCGCCGACGCCGACGACCAGACCCGGGACGTCCTGCAGCGCTGGGAGGACACCCTCAACCGCCTGGAGAACGACCCCATGAGTCTCTCCGGCGAACTCGACTGGGTGGCCAAGAAGGAGCTCATGGAGGGCTACCGCCGCCGCGACGAGCTCGACTGGGACGCCGCCAAGCTGCACCTCCTCGACCTCCAGTACGCCGACGTACGGGCCGAGAAGGGCCTCTACAACCGCCTCGCGGCCCGCGGACGCATGAAGCGGCTCCTGGACGAGGCCGACGTGGAACGGGCCCGCACCAGCCCCCCTGAGGACACCCGCGCCTACTTCCGCGGCCGCTGCCTGGAGCAGTACGCCGACGACGTCGCTGCCGCCAGCTGGGACTCGGTCATCTTCGACCTCCCCGGCCGCGACAGCCTCCAGCGCGTCCCAACCCTGGAACCGCTACGCGGAACGCGAAATCACGTCAAGGAGCTCCTGGACCGCTGCCGCACCGCAGAAGACCTGGTCAGGGTCCTCTCCGGCGGCTGAACGGGTACCCGGAGCACACCGGGCCGCCGGGGTCAAAACCCCGGCGCCCGGGAATCATCGAGATGGCCCCCGTACGTTGGAGAAACTGCGGGGTCGATGTCGGACCCGGCTTGTAGGGTCTGATCATCACCGATCGGCAGGAAAGCCGACCTGTCGACCCATGTCGGGCGAACTGAGCGGGGTGAGTGTCATGGCAACCAAGGACACCGGCGGCGGACAGCAGAAGGCGACGCACTCCACCGAGGAGGTCGAGGAGCAGGCGGCAGAGTCGCAGGGCTCCGAGGACCTCAAAGAACGGCACGAGAAGCTGAGCGACGACGTCGACTCGGTTCTGGACGAGATCGATGACGTACTCGAGGAGAACGCAGAGGATTTCGTGAGGTCCTTCGTGCAAAAGGGTGGAGAGTAAAGGCCGATCGGCCGGATCGCCTTCGAAATGAAAGGCTCGGGGGGATTGGGTGGCTGAGGAGCCGGACGCGAAGCATTGCAGGAAATGTGGCCGGGATCTCCCTCCTGCGGCGTTCGCGCGCGACAAGAACCGGCGCGATGGCCTTCAGGTGCACTGCCGGAAGTGTGTGGCGGAGTACAGTGCCGCGCACTACCGGCGTCGCCGGGAGGCCATCGGGAAGACCGTTCGAGAGAAGGTGGACGTCCCAGCCGGGCACAAGCGGTGCCCACAGTGCGAAGTCGTGAAGCCGCACTCCGAATGGGAGCGCAACAAGACTTCGTCGGACGGCTGGGCGAGTTACTGCCGCGCATGCCGTGCGGAGCGAAACCGGGTCAGCTACTTCAAGCGCAAGTACGGCCTCACCGAAGCCGAGCGAGACGCGCTGATCGCCTCCCAACGGGGCGTCTGCTGCATCTGTCTATCCGCCCCCGCCGTGCATGTGGATCACTGCCATGAGACGGGTAGGGTCCGTGGCGTACTGTGCTTCAGCTGCAATGCCGCGCTGGGGCAGTTCAAGGATCAGCCCGAGGCCATAAGGCGGGCTGCAGCATACGTGGAAGGAAACGCGTGGAAGCCAACACTCGTAGCACCGGGCGTCTACCAGCTGCCTTCCTGACGCCTGGGTCTTCTTCGTTCATGGACTTTCTCGGTGAGCACCAGCCGGAGTTGCTGCCCGGCAGGCGGCAGTTGCCGCCGACGCAGGGGGTGATCGAGGCGCCGCACGGGACGACGATCGTGGCGGTGACCTTCCCGGGTGGCGTGGTGCTCGCCGGTGACCGCCGGGCCACGATGGGCAACGTGATCGCGCAGCGGGACATCGAGAAGGTGTTCCCGGCGGACGAGTACTCGGCCGTCGGTATCGCCGGCACCGCCGGTCTCGCCGTGGAGATGGTGAAGCTGTTCCAGCTGGAGCTGGAGCACTTCGAGAAGGTCGAGGGCGCCCAGCTGTCGCTTGAGGGCAAGGCGAACCGGCTGTCGACGATGATCCGGTCCAACCTGGGCATGGCGATGCAGGGGCTGGCGGTCGTGCCGCTGTTCGCCGGGTTCGACGTGGACCGGGCCAAGGGCCGGATCTTCTCCTACGACGTCACCGGTGGCCGTTCCGAGGAGCACAACTTCGCCGCCACGGGGTCCGGCTCGATCTTCGCGCGTGGTGCGATGAAGAAGCTGTTCCGTGACGACCTGTCCGAGGAGCAGGCGACCACCCTGGTGGTGCAGGCTCTGTACGACGCGGCCGACGACGACTCCGCGACCGGTGGTCCGGATGTCGCCCGCCGGATCTACCCGATCATCACGGTGATCACCGAGGACGGTTTCCGCCGGCTCACCGACGACGAGGCCTCCGAGCTCGCCCGTGCGGTGCTGGCGCGCCGTCTGGAGGAGCCGGACGGCCCGCGCGCGGCGTTGCTGTAGGGCGCCCGGCGTTCTTATCAAGGTGATCCCAGTGACTTCGACGGAACCCTAAGGAAGGGGACGGATACCGGTGTCGACGCCGTTCTATGTCTCACCTCAGCAGGCGATGGCGGACCGTGCGGAGTACGCCCGCAAGGGCATCGCGCGCGGCCGCAGCCTGGTTGTGCTCCAGTACGCCGACGGCATCGTGTTCGTCGGCGAGAACCCGTCCCGTGCCCTGCACAAGTTCAGCGAGATCTATGACCGGATCGGTTTCGCGGCCGCCGGTAAGTACAACGAGTACGAGAATCTGCGGATCGGCGGTGTGCGCTATGCCGACCTGCGTGGTTACACCTATGACCGTGACGATGTGACGGCGCGTGGTCTGGCGAACGTGTACGCGCAGACGCTGGGCACGATCTTCTCGTCGGCGGCGGAGAAGCCGTACGAGGTGGAGCTGGTCGTCGCGGAGGTGGGGGAGACTCCGGAGGGTGACCAGATCTACCGGTTGCCGCACGACGGTTCGATCGTGGACGAGCACGGTTCGGTGGCGGTCGGTGGCAGTGCGGAGCAGATCAGTACGTATCTGGACCGTGAGCACCGGGAGGGGATGACCCTGGCGGAGGCTCTGAAGCTGGCTGTGACGGCGTTGTCGCGGGAGTCGAACGGGACGCAGCGGGAGATTCCGGCGGAGCGGCTGGAGGTCGCGGTGCTGGACCGGACGCGTCCGCAGCAGCGGAAGTTCAAGCGGATCGTGGGTCCGCAGTTGTCGCGGTTGCTGGAGTCGGGCGGTGCGGCGACGGCTGCGGAGGCCGAGGACGCCGAGGAGTCCGGCGGAGACGTCGAATAGGTCTGTTTCTGTTTCCTCCGCTCAGCGCCCCGCCCGGGAGTTCTTCGGGTGGGGCGCGGGCGTTTTCGTGGGTCAGGATGGCCGTGGGGGCGCGGTGGAGCCTCGTACGACCAGTTCGACGGGGATGTCTCCGTGGTCGGGTTCGCGGCCGTCCAGGACGGCGAGGAGGGCCTGCATGCCGCGTTCGCCGAAGAGTTCCGCGTCCAGGCGCACGGTCGTCAGCTCGGGGTCGATGGCGGTGGCGAGGGCGAGGTCGTCGAGGCCGGTGACGGAGATGTCGTCGGGGATGCGCAGGCCTTGGCGGCGGAGGGCTTTGTAGGCGCCGGCGGCGAGTTTGTCGTCGTCGCAGACGAGGGCGGTGGGGCGGGGGCCGGGGGTGGTGAGGGCGGCCTCGGTGGCGGCTTGGGCGCCTTCGATCGAGATCGGGGCGCGGATCGTGCGCAGTGAGGTGCCGGGTACCGCTGACGTGCGGGTGGCCAGTTCGTGTGCGCGTACTTCGAAGGTCCAGGAGGCGATGTCGGCGGCCAGGTGCAGGAAGTGGCGGTGGCCGAGGTTCAGGAGGTGGTCGGCGGTCTGGCGTACGCCGTCGGCGATGTCGAGGTTGACGGTGGCGGCGCCGAGGCTGCCGTCGGGGTCGCTGTCGAGCATGACGAGGGGGAGCTGGTCGCCGCGGATGGCGGTGAGGGCGTCGGCTGCCATGGAGGAGGCGATGACGCCGTCGAGGGCGGCCTGGGCGGAGGCGAAGGGGTCGCGGGCGGGGCCGATGCCTTCGGGGGAGGGGTAGAGGAGGACGCCGAAGCCGTGGGCGGAGGCGACGCGGGCGGCGCCGGTGTAGACGCCGGCGAAGAACTCGGTGGTGAGGGCGGGGACGACGAGGAGGACGGTGCGGGTGCGGCCGAGGCGGAGGTTGCGGGCGGCGAGGTTGGGGCGGTAGCCGAGGTCGCGGGCGGCTTCGCGGACGCGTTGGGCGGTGGCTTCGGAGACGCGGCCGCGCCATTTGTCGCCGAGCACGAGCGACACGGCGGCCTGGGAGACGCCGGCTGCCTGGGCGACGTCGCGGCTCGTGGGGCGCGTGCTGCTGGGTGGCACCGGGGGTGGGCTCCTTCGTCTGGACGTGTGAACAGCGCACATGGTACGTATGGGAGGCGGGGTTATACGTAAAACGTGGAGGTGGGACATGGCCGCGGGGTACCTGGAGATCCTCAGGGCGAGGCACGCGGCCCGGCTGCTGACGGGGACGCTGGTGGGGCGGCTGCCGAACGCGACGGCCGCGATCGCGATCGTGCTGTTCGTGCGGGCGGAGGGCGGTACGTACAGCCTCGCGGGGGTGCTCGCGGCGGTGTACGGGGTGGCCAACGCGGTGGGGCAGCCGGTGCTGGGGCGGCTGGTCGATCTGTGCGGGCAGCCGCGGGTCCAGTTGCCCGCGGCGCTGGCGTCGGCCGGTGCGATGGCCGTGTTCGCGTTCGCGGGTACCGGGTCGCTGCCGGTCGCGTACGCGGCCGTGGCGGCGGCCGGGCTGTTCACTCCGCCGCTGGAGGGCGGGCTGCGGGCCCTGTGGCCGAGTGTCCTCGGTGCGGAGGAGCGGGTGCACACGGCGTATGCGATGGACGCGGTGGCGCAGGAAGTCATGTTCACGGTGGGGCCGTTGCTGGTGACGCTGTGCGTGTCGTTGTGGTCGGCGCAGGCGGCGCTGCTGGTGGTCAACGTGGTGGGGGTGCTCGGGGCGCTCTCGGTGGTGGTCTCGGCGCCGTCGCGTGCGTGGCGGTCGGCACCGCGTGAGGCGCACTGGCTGGGTGCGCTGCGTTCGTCCGGGCTGCTGGCGCTGCTGGGCGCGTTCCTGTTCGTGGGGATCGCGCTGGGGTCCATCACGGTGGCGTCGGTGCCGTACGCGGACGGCCACGGGGGTGACGCGGTGTACGGCTGGATGATGGCGGCGCTGGGTCTGGGTGCGCTGCTGGGTGGCAGTGTCTACGGGGCGCGGCGGTGGGCGGGGGAGCCGGCGCGGCGACTGCGGGTGCTGGTGGCTCTTCTGGCGGTGTGTTATCTGCCGTTGATGCTGATGCCGGGGGCGTTGGCCATGGTGTTGCTCACCGTGCTGGCCGGGGTGTTCCTGGCGCCGGCCATCGCGTGTGCGTTCGTGCTGGTGGACCGGCATGCGCCGCGGGGTACGGTCACCGAGGCGTTCTCCTGGCTTGTGACGACGTTCACAGTGGGGGCGTCGGTGGGAACGGGCGTGGCCGGGCCGGTGGTCGAGGGGGGCGGGGCCCTGTGGGGGTTCGCGGTGCCGGGTGCGGCGGGGGGTGTGTCGTTGCTGGTCCTGGCGGTCACGGGGCGGGTCCTCGCAGCTCCCGGTGGGGGTGCGGTGGTTGCGGCCGGTTCGGAAAATGATCCAAATCGTGCTGTCGAACCCCGTTTCAGCTCAGGGGATCGGGCGTAATGTTCAGTCATGGACCGCCGCATTTTCGGGCTGGAGAACGAGTACGGCGTCACGTGCACGTTCAGGGGACAGCGCCGCCTGTCGCCTGACGAGGTGGCGCGGTACCTCTTCCGCCGTGTCGTGTCATGGGGCCGTAGCAGCAATGTCTTTCTGCGGAACGGCGCCCGGCTCTATCTCGACGTGGGCTCACATCCGGAATACGCGACACCCGAGTGTGACAATGTGACCGAACTGGTCACCCACGACAAGGCCGGCGAGCGCATTCTCGAAGGGCTGTTGGTGGACGCCGAACGACGCCTGCATGAGGAAGGAATCGCGGGCGACGTCTACCTTTTCAAGAACAACACGGACTCGGCGGGCAACTCCTACGGTTGCCACGAGAACTATCTGGTGGCGCGGCACGGGGAGTTCTCCCGGCTCGCGGACATCCTCATTCCGTTCCTGGTGACCCGGCAGCTGCTGTGCGGCGCGGGGAAGGTGCTGCAGACGCCGCGCGGTGCGGTGTACTGCGTGAGCCAGCGGGCGGAGCACATCTGGGAGGGCGTCTCCTCGGCGACGACGCGTTCCCGGCCGATCATCAACACGCGCGACGAGCCGCACGCGGACGCCGAGCGCTACCGCCGGCTGCACGTCATCGTCGGCGACTCGAACATGTCCGAGACCACGATGCTGCTCAAGGTCGGCGCCACCGACCTGGTGCTGCGCATGATCGAGGCGGGCACGGTGATGCGGGACCTGACCCTGGAGAACCCGATCCGGGCGATCCGCGAGGTCAGCCACGACATCACGGGCCGGCGCAAGGTGCGCCTGGCCAGCGGCCGGGAGGCCTCCGCCCTCGAGGTGCAGCGGGAGTACTACGAGAAGGCCGTGGACTTCTGCGAGCGCCGCGGCATCCGCACGGGCACGGTCGAGCAGGTGCTGGAGCTGTGGGGCAGGACGCTGGACGCGATCGAGGCCGAGGACCTGGACCGGATCGGCACCGAGATCGACTGGGTGATGAAGTACAAGCTCATCGAGCGGTACCGGGCCAAGCACAACATGACCATGTCCCATCCGCGGGTGGCGCAGATAGACCTCGCTTATCACGACATTCACCGTCGTCGGGGTCTGTATTACCTGCTGGAGAAGAAGGGGCAAGCCGCGCGGATCTGCAATGACTTGAAGATCTTCGAGGGCAAGTCGGTTCCGCCGCAGACGACTCGGGCGCGGTTGCGCGGTGACTTCATCCGGCGGGCCCAGGAGCAGCGCCGGGACTTCACGGTCGACTGGGTGCATCTCAAGCTCAACGACCAGGCGCAGCGCACGGTGTTGTGCAAGGACCCGTTCCGTTCGGTCGACGACCGGGTGGAGAAGCTCATCGCCGGTATGTGATCGCCGGCATGTGAGAGATCGGCACATACGCCACACGGGCGCCGTACGTTTTCCGTACGGCGCCCTTCCCACGTCGTAGAGTTGCGCGCACGCCATCCGCAAGATCGACCGATTACGAGGCTCTTCCGTGCGCCGACGCTCTCTTCTCCTTGCCGCTGTTCCCGCGGGACTGGTCACGCTCGCCGGGTGTGGTGACAACTCGTCCTCCTCCAGCAAGGCCAGCGCCTCGCCGTCGGCGTCCGCCTCGGTGCCGCCGCCGAAGATCGTGGACGGGCCGTTGCCGGCGATCACGGCGGGCACGAAGTTCGACGAGAAGCCGACGGTCGCCAAGGGCACCGGTGATCCGTCGAAGAACCTGGCGGTCAAGACGGTGATCGCGGGCAGCGGCAAGACGGTCGCGGAGAACGACTTCATCCAGGCCAACTACCTGGGGCAGATCTGGTCCACGGCGAAGGTCTTCGACCAGTCCTACGACCGCACGCCGCTGCTGATGCAGCTCGCCGCGGGCAGCATCATCGACGGCTGGCGGTACGGGCTGGCCGGGAGGAAGGCCGGCAGCCGGGTGCTGATGGCCGTGCCGCCGACCTGGGGGTACGGCAGCTCGGGCAACTCGCAGGCGGGGATCAAGGGCACGGACACGCTGGTGTTCGTGGTGGACATCCTGAACTCGTTCAACTCGAAGAGCTCCAGCACGGGCAAGGTGGTCGCGCAGACCGACGCCGCGCTCCCGAAGATCGGCACGAACACGGACGGCAAGGCCCCCTCGATCGACATCCCGAAGGTGGACCCGCCGAAGAAGCTGGTGTCGAACTACGTGCTGGAGGGCGACGGCCCCGAGGTGCAGTCGACGCAGACCGTCCTGTGCCAGTTCAAGGGCGAGGTCTGGGACAGCGGCAAGGTCTTCGAACAGACGTACGAGAGCGGGCGGCTGGCCCAGTTCTCGGTCCAGCAGATGCAGGAGGTCGTCAAGGGGCTCGCGCAGGGCATCACCGGCAAGAAGGTGGGCAGCCGGATCCTGGTCGTCACGCCGCCGGACCTGGCCTACGGGGACAACCCGCCGAGCGGTGGTGTGGTGAAGAAGGGTTCGACGCTGGTCTTCACGGTGGACATTCTTGCGGCGATGTAGTCGCGGGGGCGTGACCCGGGCGGGGATGAAAGACTGTGCGGGTTCCGTGTCGTACACAAGCAGGAGCAGAAGACGTGAGCATCGACAAGCCCGAGATCGACTTCCCCGAGGGCCCGGCCCCGGCCGACCTGGAGATCAAGGACATCTGGGAGGGTGACGGCGAGGTGGCCCAGGCGGGCCAGACCGTCACCGTGCACTACGTGGGTGTCGCGTTCAGCACCGGCGAGGAGTTCGACGCCAGCTGGAACCGCGGCACCCCCTTCCGCTTCCCGCTGGGCGGTGGCCGCGTCATCAAGGGCTGGGACCAGGGCGTGCAGGGCATGAAGGTCGGCGGGCGCCGCCAGCTGACCATCCCGGCCCACCTCGCCTACGGCAACCAGAGCCCGACGCCGGCGATCAAGCCCGGTGAGACGCTGATCTTCGTCGTGGACCTGCTCGGGGTCTGAGCCCCGTCCCTGGCCGGCCTCGTCGGACGCCGGCCGGTCCCGACCGGGAACAGGCAGGCCGAGGGCCCGTGCCGTGTGCGCGGGCCCTCGGCGTTTGTCGTGCCGTGCCCGTTTCGGCCGTCATTGTTCGGACTGGCTTTTGCCGTGACACTCCGGAGCGGTACGGTCATCGGTCAGGAGCACCATAGGGAAGGCGAAGGGCGTCGATGGCCATTGCCAAGGCCGAGCGGCTGATGAACCTGGCGTTGTGCCTGCTGGGGACACGGCGGCCGCTCAGCAAGCGTGAGCTGCGCGAATCCATCGAGGCCTACCTGGAGGCGGGCAGCGACGACTCCTTCAGCCGGATGTTCGAGCGGGACAAGGACGATCTCCGCGAACTCGGGCTGGTGATCGAGACCGTCGAGAACCTGGACGGCGAGGTCGGCTACCTCGCGCGCCGCGACAGCAACCGGCTGCCGCCCATCACCCTGGACGCCGAGGAGGCCGCCGCCCTCGGTCTCGCGGCCAAGGTCTGGCAGCAGGCCCGGCTGGCCGGTGCCGCCAGCGGTGCCCTGCAGAAACTGCGCGCGGCGGGCCTCCCCGAGGACGTCGACCCGTACGAGGCGCACGGCGCGCTGGAGCCGCGGATCCCGGTGCACGAGGCCGCCTTCGAGCCGCTGATGCTGGCCTGCCGGGACCGCCGCCCCGTCGTCTTCGACTACCGCAAGGCAACCGCCGCCCGCCCCGAGACCCGGAACGTGGAGCCCTGGGCCCTGGAGTGCTGGCGCGGCCACTGGTACCTGGCGGGCTGGGACCGCGACCGGGGCGCCGAGCGGGTGTTCCGGCTGTCCCGGATCACCGGGAAGGTCCGCTCCCGGGGCACCGCCTTCACCGCGCCGGTCCCGGACGTGGTCACCGTCCGCGAGACCGTGGCGAGCTGGGCCGGTGAGATCGCGGACCGGTCCGCGCGGATCCGGCTGCGTTCCGGGGCCGGCTACCCCCTTCGGGCGAAAGCCACCGCGGTGCGGGAACTCGGAGACGGGTGGGACGAGTTGGAGATTCCGTACGGGCACGGGCTGGACGCCTGGCTGGTGGAGTTCGGGCCGGACGTCATGGTGGTGGAGCCGGCCGAGCTGCGGGCGGACGTGGTGGACCGGCTGCGTGCCGTGGCCAAGGGCTGAGGGGGAGCGGAGCAAGGCAGTGGCAGGCAAACCGGTCAGGCCCGTGAACGCCATCGACCAGACCCGGCGGATGCTCTCCCTGGTGACCTACCTGCGTGAGCGCCCCGGCGCCCGGATCGCGGACGTGGCGCGCGCCTTCGGGATCACCGAGGACGAGCTGGTCTCCGACCTCGACGTGCTGCCCATGTGCGGCACCAGCTTCCGGGGCGGCGATCTGCTGGACATCGACACCGACGGCGAGCGGATCTGGTGGCACAACGCGGCCGCGCTCGGCGAGGAGGCCGCCGAACCGCTCAGGCTCGCCGCCGACGAGGCGACCGCGCTCCTGGTCGCCGCCCGCGCGGTGGCCACCCTGCCCGGCCTGCGCGAGGGTGACCGGCAGGCGCTGCTGCGGGCCACCGCCAAGGTGGAGACCGCGGCGGGCGAGGCGGGCGATGCCAGTGCCCGGCTCTCGGTGACCTTCGAGTCCGAGGGCGGGGTCTTCGCCGACGTCGACCGGGCGATCGCCGAGCGCCGCCGGCTGTGGATCCGTTACTACTCACCGGCCCGCGACGAGGTCACCGAGCGCGAGATCGACCCCATCCGCCTGGTCAGCGTCGGCCACACCTATGTGGAGGCCTGGTGCCGCCGCTCCGAGGCCCGGCGCACCTTCCGGCTCGACCGGGTCGCCGAGATCAGGATCCTCGACGAGCCGTCCGCACCCCCCGAGATCGAGCTGCGCGACCTGTCCGAGGCCCTGGTGCAGCCGGCCGCCGAGGACCCCGAGGTGGTCGTCGAGGTCGGCCCCGGCGGCCGCTGGGTCGCCGAGTACTACCCGCACGACAGCGCGGATGAGCTTCCCGACGGCGGCCTGCGTATTACTCTGCGCACCCCCGAGCCGGCCTCCCTGCGCCGGCTGGCGCTCAGGCTCGGCGGCGACGGCCGGATCGTGTCACCGCCCGAGCTGGCCGACAGCGCCCGCCGGGCCGCCCGCGAGGCACTGGAGGCGTACGACCACGTCGGGCACGGCGACGAGGAAGGGCAGGGTCGAGGGTTTTGAACGAGTCTTCGGGGGTTCTGGACGGGTCTTCGGGTTCCGGCGGCGCGGGCGCGCGGGAGATGACGGTGGCGGCCGCCTTCGCCGGGATGAGGAGAGTGGTCCCCGTGGTGTTCAGGGCCGGCTGCCCGGACTGCCGGAGCAGTTTCGAGCTCGCCGCGAGCGCCCTGCGCCTGGCCATCGGAGCCACCAGCAAGACGACGTTCTACTCGTTCACCTGCCCCGACTGCGGGGCCGCCGTCCGCAAGCCCGCAGGCGAGCGGATCGTCGAACTGCTCACCGGCGGCGGGGTCAGGACACTGCGGCTGCACCCCACGGTCTAGGCTCGGCTCCATGTTCTGGGCGATGGTCGCGGTAGCTGTGGGTTTCGTGGGTCTTGCCGTGCTGGGCGTGCTCGCCGTGCGGGTCTTCCTGGAGGCGCGGCGGCTGGGCGCGCAGGTCGCGGACTCGGCGCGGCGCATCAACCGGGCCGCGGAGGACCTGGAGCGGGCGGCCGGGAGCGCCGCCCGCACTGTGGACGCCCTGTGACTCCCGCTGTGCGGGCGGTGTGAGTACTGGGCCATAAGCGGTTTGCGTCACTTCGCCCTGTCACGGTGCCCGCAGGGAAAGGTACGCTGCTGCTCGCGGGACGGAGAACGAGGCCCGTTCCGCGGACCGGGAGTACGCACGGGGATTGCCTCACGTTTACCCCTGAGCGTTACGATCGCTGACAGCACGACCACTCGGACACGTGTCCGACGGATCGCACAGCATCCCACCCAGCCGCCTCGGTGAGAAGGTAAAGACTTATGTTCGGAAGGCTCGGCGCCCCCGAGATCATTCTCATCCTCGTCGTCGTCATCCTGCTGTTCGGCGCGAAGAAGCTTCCCGACATGGCGCGCTCGCTCGGCAAGTCCGCTCGCATCCTCAAGAGCGAGGCCAAGGCGATGAAGGAAGACGGCAACAGCACCTCCGCCCAGGCACCCGCCTCCGGCGAGCAGTCCCAGGCGCAGCGCACCATCCAGGCGGCCCCCGGCGACGTGACCAGCTCCCGCCCGGTCAACGAGCCGTCGGACACCACCCAGCGCTGACGCACGGCCGGTAGCCCCCGGCCTGCCGCACGAGATGAGGACGTGGGTTGCCAAAGTCTGCCCGCAAACAGGAGAAGGATCCCGAGGGGCGGATGCCTCTCGCGGATCACCTTCGTGAGCTCCGCAACCGGCTCGCGAAGGCCATGCTGGCCATCATCGTCATCACGGTGGTCGCCGCCTTCTTCTACAACAACATCATCGACTTCCTCACCAAGCCGATCCTCGAGTCGGTCGGTTGCGCGCACACCTTCTCGGAGATGAACAAGACCACCGGTGACGAGCAGTGCGCCCAGATCACCATCAACGGTCTCCTCGCGCCCTTCACGCTCGCCCTCCAGGTCTCCCTGATGGCCGGTGTGGTGTTCGCCTCCCCGGTCTGGCTCTACCAGCTGTGGGCCTTCGTCGCCCCCGGTCTGCACAAGCACGAGAAGAAGTACGCGTACGCGTTCGTCGGCACCGGCGTCCCGCTCTTCTTCGCCGGCGCGTTCTTCGCCTACAAGGTCCTGCCGACCACCGCGAAGGTCCTCATCGGCTTCACCCCGCACGGCGTGAGCAACCTGCTGCCGCTCGACGACCTGCTGCAGCTGGTCACGCGCATGGTGATCGTCTTCGGCCTCTCCTTCGAGCTGCCGCTGCTCCTGGTGATGCTCAATCTCACCGGCATCATCACCGGCAAGCGGATGCTCGGCTGGTGGCGGGCGATGATCCTCGGCATCACGGTCTTCGCGGCCGTGGCCACCCCGAGCACCGACCCGCTCTCCATGCTGGCGCTCGCCGGACCGATCTGGGTGCTGTACTTCGGCGCGGTCCTGTTCTCCCTCCTCAACGACCGGCGCAAGCGTGGCCGCGACGACGACGGCCTCGACGACGACGAGGCCTCCCACCTCGATCTCACCCCCGAGGACATCGGTGAGATCGAGACCGTCTCCGCCAGCCGCGCGCTGCCCGAGGGCCCGGACCGGGTCAACGGATACGACGACGTGACCTGACAGGGCGACCACAGCCGCCGGGAGGTGCCCGCGTCCCACGACGCGGGCACCTCTTCGTCGTCCGTTGTCGTCCGTTGTCCCGTTGTCCCATGTTCCGGATAATGATCGTCCTGTTGTCAGTGGGGACCGGTACGCTCGAAAGCACGATGACAGAGGACCTCTCACCGGCCGAGCGGTATGCGGCGGCCCGCAAGCGGGCCGCCGAGCAGGCCACCGCGCTCGCGTCGTTCCGCGAGATGTACGACTTCGGCCTCGACCCCTTCCAGATCGAGGCCTGCCAGGCGCTCGAAGCCGGAAAGGGCGTACTGGTGGCCGCCCCCACCGGCTCCGGCAAGACGATCGTGGGCGAGTTCGCCGTCCACCTCGCCCTCATGCAGGGCAAGAAGTGCTTCTACACGACACCCATCAAGGCGCTGTCGAACCAGAAGTACGCCGACCTCTGCCGCCGCTACGGCGACGGCATGGTCGGCCTGCTCACCGGCGACAACAGCATCAACCCCGACGCCGCCGTGATCGTCATGACCACCGAGGTCCTGCGGAACATGCTGTACGCGGGCTCCCAGACCCTCATCGGCCTCGGCTACGTGGTCATGGACGAGGTCCACTACCTCTCCGACCGGTTCCGCGGCGCCGTCTGGGAAGAGGTGATCATCCACCTCCCGGAGTCCGTGACCCTGGTCTCCCTGTCGGCCACCGTCTCCAACGCCGAGGAGTTCGGCGACTGGCTCGACACCGTCCGCGGCGACACCGAGGTCATCGTCTCCGAGCACCGGCCCGTCCCGCTCTTCCAGCACGTGCTCGCCGGACGCCGGATGTACGACCTGTTCGAGGAGGGCGAGGGCCACAAGAAGGCCGTCAACCCCGACCTCGCCCGGCTGGCCCGCATGGAGGCACAGCGTCCGTCGTACCAGGACCGCAGACGCGGCCGGGCCATGCGCGAGGCCGACCGGGAGCGGGAGCGCAGGCAGCGGTCCCGGGTGTGGACACCGGGCCGCCCCGAGGTCATCGAACGGCTCGACAACGAGGGCCTGCTGCCCGCCATCACCTTCATCTTCAGCCGCGCCGCCTGCGAGGCCGCCGTCCAGCAGTGCCTGTACGCGGGTCTCAGGCTCAACGACGACGAGGCGCGGGAGAAGGTGCGCGCCCTGGTCGAGGAGCGCACCTCGTCGATCCCGCCGGAGGACCTGCACGTCCTCGGCTACTACGAGTGGCTGGAGGGCCTGGAGCGCGGCATCGCCGCCCACCACGCCGGCATGCTCCCGACCTTCAAGGAGGTCGTCGAGGAACTCTTCGTACGCGGCCTGGTGAAGGCCGTGTTCGCCACCGAGACCCTCGCGCTCGGCATCAACATGCCCGCCCGCTCGGTGGTGCTGGAGAAGCTCGTCAAGTGGAACGGCGAGCAGCACGCCGACATCACCCCGGGCGAGTACACCCAGCTGACCGGCCGCGCGGGCCGCCGCGGCATCGATGTCGAGGGCCACGCGGTGGTGCTCTGGCAGCGCGGCATGAGCCCCGAGCACCTCGCCGGGCTCGCCGGCACCCGCACCTACCCGCTGCGGTCCAGCTTCAAGCCGTCGTACAACATGGCGGTCAACCTGGTCGAGCAGTTCGGGCGGCACCGCTCGCGGGAGCTGCTCGAGACGTCGTTCGCGCAGTTCCAGGCCGACAAGTCGGTCGTCGGGATCTCCCGGCAGGTGCAGCGCAACGAGGAGGGACTCGCCGGCTACAAGGAGTCCATGACCTGCCACCTAGGCGACTTCGAGGAGTACGCGCGCCTGCGGCGGGAGCTCAAGGACCGCGAGACCGAACTGGCCCGGCAGGGCGCCTCCCAGCGGCGCGCCGAGGCGGCCGTCGCCCTGGAGAAGCTCAAGCCCGGCGACGTCATCCACGTGCCGACCGGCAAGTACGCCGGCCTCGCGCTGGTGCTGGACCCCGGGCTGCCCGCCGGGCGGTCCAACGGCCACCGCGGCTTCGAACAGCACGACGGGCCCCGGCCGTTGGTCCTCACGGCCGAGCGGCAGGTCAAGCGCCTCGCCTCCATCGACTTCCCGGTGCCGGTCGAGGCGCTGGAGCGGATGCGGATCCCCAAGTCCTTCAACCCCCGCTCCCCGCAGTCCCG
Source organism: Streptomyces sp. NPDC104761 (assembly GCF_055583445.1). Lineage (NCBI taxonomy): Bacteria > Bacillati > Actinomycetota > Actinomycetes > Kitasatosporales > Streptomycetaceae > Streptomyces > Streptomyces sp. NPDC104761. The sequence goes on from NZ_JBVJNZ010000015.1 coordinate 214,034, forward strand.
TCGGGACCTCGCCTCCGCGCTGCGCACCAAGGCCGGGCACATCCCGCCGGAGCGGGCCCGCAAGAAGCGCTCGCAGGCGGCCGACGACCGGGAGATCGCGCGGCTGCGCACCGCGATCCGGGCGCACCCCTGCCACGGCTGCAACGACCGCGAGGACCACGCCCGCTGGGCAGAGCGCTACCACCGGCTGATCCGGGACACTTCCCAGCTGGAGCGGCGCATCGAGGGGCGGACCAACACCATCGCCCGGACCTTCGACCGGATCGTGGCGCTGCTGACCGAACTGGACTACCTGCGCGGCGACGAGGTCACCGAACACGGCAAGCGGCTGGCGCGCCTGTACGGCGAACTCGACCTGCTCGCCAGCGAATGCCTGCGCGCCGGCGTCTGGGAGGGGCTCAGCCCCGCCGAACTCGCCGCGTGCGTCTCGGCGCTGGTGTACGAGGCCAGGGTCGGCGACGACGCGATGGCGCCCAAGCTGCCCTCCGGGAAGGCCAAGGCCGCGCTCGGCGAGATGGTCCGGATCTGGGGACGCCTCGACGCTCTCGAGGAGGACTTCCGGATCAACCAGACCGAGGGCGTCGGACAGCGCGAACCCGACCTCGGCTTCGCCTGGGCCGCCTACATGTGGGCCACCGGAATGGGCCTGGACGAGGTGCTGCGGGAGGCGGAGATGCCCGCCGGCGACTTCGTGCGGTGGTGCAAGCAGGTCATCGACGTCCTCGGGCAGATCTCGGCGGCCTCTCCTGCGGAGGGCTCGACCGTGGGGAAGGCCGCGCGGAAGGCGGTCGATCTGGTGCTGCGGGGGGTTGTGGCCTACTCGTCGGTGGGGTGACTGATTCGACGGCGGGTGCGGGTGGGTTGTGGCTTGTCGCGCAGTTCCCCGCGCCCCCGAACAAGTGGGTTGCTTCAACCCTTGTTCAAGTAGTTCCGCCAGCCTCCGTACCGCGTGATGTCCTCGGCGTCTGTCAGGGCGCTCGGCTCGCAGAGGAAGCCGGGGACGCTTGTGCCGTCCGACAGGTCGACGCTGCCCAGTGCCATGGGGTGGGGGAGCGCGGCGAGCAGGCGGCCCAGGCCCTCGGGGGGCAGGGTCCACACCTCTGCCGCGATCGCGGCCCCGCCCTCGCCCACGTGCACAAGGCCCGGCTTGGGCGGAGTCGTCGGCAGGGCGTGGAGGCGGTACACCGGGGCCGTGGTCGTCGTACGATCCAGGACCGCTCCCAGCGCCAGGAGCTGGGGGTTTAGCGGCTGGCCCGTCAGGTGGGCGCCCAGTACTGCGAGGCTCACCCGTGGTTCCAGGGCGCGGGCGATCGTGGCGAGGCGGTCGTCCGTGAACGCCGGGCCGATCAGCATCACGCCGAACGGCAGGCCGTCCACCTCGCCCGCCGGTACCGCCACCGCGGCCAGGTCGAACAGGTTCGTCGAGTTGGTGAAGCGGCCCAGGCGGGCGTTGGCGCCCAGCGGGTCGGCGGCCACCTCCTCGAGGGTGGGGTGGCCGGGAGTGGTCGGGAGCAGCAGGGCGTCCGCGTCGCCGAGTTCGGCCAGGGCGCGGGTGCGCAGGTCCGCCAGGCGGGCCTGGTCGGTGAAGAGCCGGTGGGCCGGGATGTCCCGGGCCCGGGTGATGATGCCGGCCACCGTGGGGTCGAGGCCCTCGCCGCCGGACGAGATCAACTTGTCGACAAAAGAACCCACCGCCGTGTAGCGCTCGGCCACGAAGGCGCCGTCGTACAGCATCGTGGCCGCCTCGGTGAAGGGGGTCAGGTCGATGGGGCGGACCGAGGCGCCGGCGACGGCCAGGCGGTGCACCGCAGCTTCGTAGGCCTCGGCCCAGCCCTCGTCCAGCTCGCCGAGCTGGGCCAGGGGCGGGACGGCGATGCGCCAGGGGCCAGGGGGGCGCTGGGGGAGGGGCGGGAGGGAGCGGTCCGGGTGGGAACGGTCCGGGTGGTATGTGACATAGCACAGTGCCTGCTCCGCCTCCGCCAGTGTCCGGGCGAACACCGTCACGCAGTCGATGGACGCGCAGGCCGGGACCACACCGGTCGTCGGGATCAGGCCGCGGGTCGGTTTCAGGCCGACGATGCCGTTGAAGGCGGCCGGGACCCGGCCGGAGCCCGCGGTGTCCGTGCCGAGGGCGAGGTCGACGATGCCGAGGGCCACGGCGACGGCCGAGCCGGAGCTGGAGCCGCCGCTGATCCGGCTGGGGTCGATCGCGTTGCGGACCGCGCCGTGCGGGGAGCGGGTGCCGACCAGGCCGGTCGCGAACTGGTCGAGGTTGGTGGTGCCGAGGACGAGTGCGCCGGCCGCCCGCAGCCGGGCCACCGCCGGTGCGTCGGCCTCCGGTTCGTAGGCGTACGCCGGGCAGCCCGCCGTCGTGGGCAGGCCGTGCACGTCGATGTTGCCCTTGGCGGCGAACAGGCGGCCGGCGAGGGGGAGGTGTTCTCCCGCGGCCACCCGCTCGTCGATCGCGCGGGCCTCCGCCTCGGCCTCGGCCCGCGGGCGCAGGTCGATCCAGATCTCGGGCCGGTCGACGGCCTCGATGCGCGCGTAGGCGGCCCGGACCCGGGAGAGGGTGCTGGACATGGTCTTGCTCCTGTCGCTCAGTTCGCGGCCGGCGCCAGGACGAGCAGGGCCGTCCCCGCCTCCACCTGGTCGCCGGGCCGGGCCAGGATCTCCGTCACCACGCCGGGCATCGGCGCGTGCACCCTGGACTCCATCTTCATCGCCTCCAGGGCGAGCAGCGGCTGGCCCGCCGTCACCTCGTCGCCCGGCGCGACGTTCAACTGCCACACGGATGCCGCGTACTCGGCCTCTATCAGACGGCCGCCCGGCGGGACGGACACCTCGGCCGGTGCGGCGGCCGGTGCGGCCGAGGCCTCCGCCCGCGCGAACTCGCCCGCCGCTTCCCACGCGTCGCGCTCCGCCGCGAAGGCCGTCTGCTGACGTGACCTGAACTCCGCGATGGACGCGGCGTGTTCGGCGAGGAAGCCCTGGTACGCGGCGAGGGAGAAGGTGCCCTGCTCGATGCGCGGGACGAAGCGGCCCGAGGTGATGTCGGCGCGCAGGTCGAGGAGTTCGTCCGCGGACACCGGGTACCACCTGATCCGGTCGAAGAACCGCAGCAGCCACGGCATGCCCGGCTCGAACGCGCCGCGCTGCTGCCAGCCCGACCACACCTGGGTCGTACGGCCCACGAACTGGTAGCCGCCCGGGCCCTCCATGCCGTAGATGCACAGGTAGGCGCCGCCGATGCCGACGGAGTTCTCGGCGGTCCAGGTGCGGGCCGGGTTGTACTTCGTGGTGACCAGGCGGTGGCGGGGGTCCAGCGGGGTGGCGACCGGGGCGCCCAGGTACACGTCGCCGAGGCCCAGGACCAGGTACTCCGCGTCGAAGACCGTGCGGTAGACGTCGTCGGGCGAGTCCAGGCCGTTGATCCGGCGGATGAACTCGATGTTCCACGGGCACCAGGGCGCGTCGTCGCGGACGCCCGCCATGTAGCGGGCGATCGCCTCGCGGGTCGCCGGGTCGTCCCAGGACAGGGGGAGGTGGACCGTGCGGGAGGGGACCACGAGTTCGTCGGTGGGCGGCAGCCCGTCCACGATCTCCCGTACCGCGCCCAGGAGTTCGGCCTGGGGTAGGACGAGGGGATCGGTCCGGATCTGGAGTGAGCGGATGCCGGGGGTGAGGTCCGTGACCCCGGGCAGCTCCGCCGCCGTCACCGCCTCCATCAGCGCGTGGACCCGCATCCGCAGGGCGAGGTCCAGCTGCATGGGGCCGAACTCGACCAGCAGGTTGTCGTCGCCGCTGCGCCGGTAGGTCACGTCACCGTCGCGGGCCAGGACTCCGCCGTCGACGATCTCGGGACGGGGGGCGCCCGTGACGTCGACGGGGGTGAAGCGGACCGTGTCGCCGGGGCGGAGCTGGCCGAGCTTCCAGCGTTCGCCGCTCAGCACGGTGGCCGGGCAGACGAAGCCGCCCAGGGAGGGGCCGTCGGGGCCGAGCAGGACCGGCATGTCGCCGGTGTAGTCGACGGCGCCGACCGAGTACGGGGTGTCGTGGATGTTGGACGGGTGCAGGCCCGCCTCGCCGCCGTCGGTGCGGGCCCAGCGCGGCTTGGGGCCGACCAGGCGGACCCCGGTGCGCGCCGAGTTGAAGTGCACCTTCCACTCGGCCGCGTAGAAGTCGCGGATGTCGTCCTCGGTGAAGAACTCCGGGGCCGCATGGGGGCCTTCGACGGCCGCGAGCTGCCAGGCGGTGGTGAGGCGCGGGCGGTCGGCGACCGGCGCGCCGTCCGTCACGGCACCGCCGTGCAGGACGTCACCCGTGCGCAGCGCCCGGCCGCCGTGGCCGCCGAACCGGCCCAGGGTGAAGGTGCTCGCGCTGCCGAGGAAGCCGGGGACGTCCAGGCCGCCGCCGGCGAACAGGACGTAGGTGCGCAGGCCGTGTTCGGCGGGGGCGCCGATCTCCAGCAGGCCGCCCGCCGGGACGGTCACCGGCTCCCACTGGGCGGCGGGGGCGCCGTCGACCGTCACCGGAGCCTGGGCGCCGCTCACGCAGACGGTGGTGGGGTGGGTGAAGCGCAGGGAGGGGCCCTGGAGGGTGCATTCGAGGCCGGGGGCGCCCTCCGGGTTGCCCAGGGCGCGGTTGCCGAGGCGGAAGGAGCGGTCGTCCATCGGGCCGCTCGTGGGGACGCCGACCTGCCAGTGGCCGGTCCGGCCCGGCCAGTCCTGGACCGTGGTGAGCGTGCCGGCGGCGACGACCTCGATGCGGGGGGTGGGGTCGGTGACGGTGGCGAGGGTGGCCGTGGAGTGGGCGGCGGAACGGAAGCGGGGGTCGGCGAGCGCGGCGCGGACCAGACCGAGGTTGGTCTCGATGCCGTCGACGCGGGTGCGGGCCAGTGCCTCGTCCAGCCGCCGCAGCGCCTCGGCGCGGTCGGCGCCGTACGCGATCACCTTGGCGAGCATCGGGTCGTACGACGTGGTCACCTCGGTGCCGGTCTCCACCCAGCCGTCGACGCGCACCCCGTCCGGGAACCCGACCCGGGTCAGCAGGCCCGCACTGGGCCGGTGTCCGCGGGTGGGGTCCTCGGCGTAGACGCGGGCCTCGACGGCGTGGCCGCGCGGGGTGCCCGGGTCGCGGACCACGCCGGTCTCGCCGCGGGCGAGGCGCAGCATCCAGGCGACCAGGTCGACGCCGTAGATCTCCTCGGTGACCGGATGTTCCACCTGGAGGCGGGTGTTGACCTCCAGGAAGTAGGCCTCCTCGCGGGCCGCGTCGTACACGAACTCGACCGTGCCGGCCGAGCGGTAGCCGACCGAGGCGCACAGATCCCGGGCGGCGGCGGCGAGCCGGGCGCGTACGTGGCCGGGCAGGCCGGGGGCGGGGGCCTCCTCGACGACCTTCTGGTTGCGGCGCTGGAGGGAGCAGTCCCGGTCGCCGAAGGTGACGACCCGGCCCGCGCCGTCGCCGAAGACCTGGACCTCGACGTGGCGGGCGTGCTCGACCAGGCGTTCCAGGAAGACCCCGGCGGAGGAGAAGGAGGCGGCGGCGACCCGCTGGACGCGGTCCCAGGCGTCGGTCAGTTCGTCGGCCGATCGACATGCCGACATACCGATACCGCCACCACCGCCGGTGGCCTTGAGCATGACCGGGTAGCCGATCGCGGACGCCTCGCGCAGGGCCTCGGGAAGGTCGTGCAGCAGACCGGTGCCGGGTGCGAGGGGGACACCGGCGGCCTGGGCCGCCGCCCGCGCGGTGTGCTTGGCGCCGAAGAGTTCCAGCTGTTCGGGGGTCGGGCCGACGAAGACGATCCCGGCCTCCGTGCAGCGCCGGGCGAAGTCGGCGTCCTCGGAGAGGAATCCGTAGCCGGGATGGACCGCGCCCGCGCCGGTGTCCTTGGCCGCCTTGAGGACCAGGTCGGCGTCGAGGTACGACTCCTTCGCGGGCGCCGGGCCGAGCCGTACCGCCTCGTCGGCGAGGCGTACGTGCGGGGCCGAGCGGTCGGGGTCGGAGTAGACGGCGACCGTGCGCAGGCCCAGTTCGCGGGCGGTGCGGATGATGCGGACGGCGATCTCGCCCCGGTTGGCGACCAGCAGCTTCTCGAAGGAGGTCATTCCGCGGCCCCGCTGATCGTCATCTGCACGGCCGTCGGTTCGAAGCCGTTGCAGGGGTTGTTGATCTGGGGGCAGTTGGAGACCAGGACGAGGACGTCGCGTTCGGCGCGCAGGGTCAGCTTGAGGCCCGGGGCGGAGAGGCCGTCGACGATGCCGAGGGTGCCGTCCTTCTCGACCGGCACGTTCATGTACCAGTTGATGTTGGAGACCAGGTCGCGCTTGCCGAGGCCGTACTTGGCGCCCTCCGCCAGGAAGTTGTCCACGCAGGCGTGCTGGGACCAGGTGTGGTGGCCGTAGCGCAGGGTGTTGGACTCCTTGGAGCAGGCGCCGCCGACGGTGTCGTGCCGGCCGACCTCGTCGGCGGTCACCGTCATCAGCGGGGTGTGCTCGTTGGAGAGCAGCACGCTGCCGGTGGTGAGGAAGATGCTGCCCTGGGCGTGGACGGTGTCGGGCGCGCTGTAGCGGACCGAGGTGTCGTGGGCGTCGTAGACGAGGAAGTCGACGGCCTGGTTGCCGTGCAGGTCGGTGATGGTGAGGGTGGCGCCCCCGGGGATCACCGCGGACCAGGCGGCGCGGGCCGGGACGACGGTCTGCGTGCTCATGCGAGCCCCCTCGCGGCGAGGAATTCGGCGGTGTTGAGGAAGGCGCGGCGGCCTTCGGGGGTGGCGTCCCAGAGCGGGGCGCCGGGCGGGGTGGGCGCGGCGCGCCAGGCCAGCACCTCCAGGGGGGTGCTGACGTAGTCGGGGCGCGGGTCGGCCGGGTGCGGGACGTTCGCGATCAGTACGGTCACGTCCTGCTCGGTGCGGAGCGTGACGCTGCCGCCGGGGCCGGACGGGCCGGTGAAGTCCAGCGAGCCGTCTTCGCGCACCTCCACGCCCTGGAAGAACGACAGGGAGGGCGGCAGGTCGCGCGGTTCCAGGCCGTTCTTGGCCGCCGCCAGCTTGAACAGCTCGCGTCCCGCGGGGGAGGGCGACTGCGGGGTGCCGTCGCCGTACCGCTCGGTGTTGCGGGCCAGGGTCGAGGTGCCGCACAGCGCGTCGTGCCGGCCGGAGGTGTCGGCGACGACGGAGGCGAGGACCCGGCCCTGGTCGGAGAGGAGCAGGACACCCTCGCCGAGGTAGGCGTTCCACTGGACCTTGACGGTGTCGGCGACGTTCAGCCGCTCCCAGGGGCGGCCGTCGGCGTACAGCAGGAGGTGCGCGCAGGCGTCGCCTGCCGGGTCGGTCAGGCGCAGTTCGGTGCCGCGGGCCAGGACGCGGTGCGTGTAGTTGCCGCCCGCCACCGTCTCGGCCCACACCAGGTGGCCCGCCTCGCAGGGCGGGTCCGGCCAGTCGGCGGCCGGTACGACGGGCATGGCCTCGGCGCGGGTGCCCTCCTGGGCGCGGGCGTGGGCGCGGGCTCCGTACGTGGTCGCTGTCGCCATCGCTGACCTCCGGCTCCTTGGACTGGGGGTATTTCTGTCGCTCGACAGAAATTAGGGGCGGGCCGGGTCGGCGGCGTTGCCGCGGCGTAACGGCCCGGTTGCCGACGGCTCACCGCGGGCGGCGGCCGGCCGGGGTGCGGCGTCGGCGTGATCGCCGTACGGCGTCGTGTGCGAGGATCGAACGCATGGGGACGAGCAGTGGCCGCCGGGTCGGCCGGCCGCGGGCCGCGCAGCGTCCGGACAGCGGTCTCGAACCGCGGGCCGAACTGCTGGCGGCGGCGGCCGAGTTGTTCACCACCCGCGGCTACGCGGCCACCACCACCCGGGCCGTGGCCGAGCGGGCGGGCATGCGGCAGGCGTCGATGTACCACTACGTCTCCGGCAAGGAGGAACTCCTCGCCGAACTCCTCGAGTCCACCGTCACGCCCTCCCTGGCCTGCGCGCGGGAACTGCTCGCGGACGACGTGACCCCGGCCGAGGAGCGACTGCGGGTCCTGTGCCGGGCCGACGTGGAGCTGCTGTGCGCCGGGCCGCACAACCTCGGCGCGCTCTACCTGCTGCCCGAGGTGCACGCAGAGCGGTTCGCCGGGTTCCACGCCGTGCGCGCGGAGCTCAAGGACGCCTACCGGCAGCTGATCGCCGGCACGGCGGCCGGCGGGGCGCTGGCCAAGGGGGAGCTGGAGCTGCGGACCGATCTCGTCTTCGGGCTGATCGAGGGCGTCATCCTCGTCCACCGCTCCGAACCGGAGCGCCCCGCCCACGAGTTCGCCCGCGCCACGGCCGAGGCCGCGCTGCGGATCGTGGGGGTCTGAGGAGGCCCCCGGGCCGGCGGCGGAGGTTTCGCTCCCGCGGCTCCTTTCACCCGTCACGGTGAGTGGTCTCCGTACGCCCGTGCGCCGTGACGGGGCGTGTTCGAATGAATGCCCTCCGTGCAAAACGACCGAGGGTACTCCAGTCCCTCGGGCGTTTTCAGGTGCTTGCCGAATATGACACGGCGTTGATCCGGTCGGACTAAGCTCGCCCGCGGCGCACCGAGTTGAGGTGAATTCGTGCGCCTGTTCCCAAACATACGGAAGATCCAGACTGCTCCATGAACCTTCCCCCCACGAGCTCCCCCGACACCCAGCCGATTCGTCTCAGAAGGCATACATGGTGAGTGTGCAATCGCCTCCCGATGGCCGTGAACTTTCCCTGGCGCGCGTGCTGTTGCTGCCCGCCATACTGATGGCCGCGGCGACCGCCGCCGCCGTCGTCCTGGTGGCGGCGTCCGCCCGGATCGCCGTCGGCGTGTGCGGAGCCGTCGGCATGCTGCTGGTGCTCGCGACGGCGGCGGAAGCGGTGCGCCGCGGCCGCAGGCTCCAGGAGGCCCGGGCCGAACACGAACGTCACAGCGCGTATCTGGAACGGCGCCTCACCGCGAGCGAGGAGGAGATCGAGCACCTCGGCCGGGAGGTCTTCCCGACCGCGCTCTACCGGCTGAAGGCCGGCGAGTCACCCAAAGAGGTGGTCCGCCAGCTCTTCGACGTCGACCCGCGGATGCGCCACGCCCCCGAGTCGCAGCGCCGGCTGATCCGCATCATGCTCGACATCGTCGACGAGGAGGACCTCCAGCGCGACTCCCTGGAGCGCTCGTTCGTCAGCGTCGCCCGGCGCGTCCAGGCCATCGTCCACCAGCAGGCCCACGAACTGCGGGAGATGGAGGAGGACCACGGCCGCAACCCCGAGGTCTTCGACGACCTGCTGCGCATCGACCACGGCACCGCGCTGATCGGACGCCTGGCCGACTCGGTCTCCGTGCTCGGCGGCGGCCGGCCGGGCCGCCAGTGGCCCAACCCCGTCGCCCTCTACAGCGTGCTGCGCGGCGCCATGTCCCGGATCCTGGAGTACCGGCGCATCGAGCTGCACTCCATCTGCCAGGTCAACATCAAGGGCACCTCCGTCGAGCCGGTCATCCACGCGGCCGCCGAACTCCTCGACAACGCCACCCGCTACTCGCCGCCCTCCACCAAGGTGCACGTCACCGCCGTCGAGGTGCAGTCCGGCGTGTGCATCGAGATCGAGGACGCCGGCGTCACCCTCAACGAGGAGGCCCGTGACCGCCTGGAGGGCCTGCTGGAGAAGGCCAAGCAGGGCAAGGACATCCAGGTCCTCGGCGAGAACCCGCGCCTCGGCCTCTCGGTCGTCGGCCGCCTGTGCAAGACGTACAACATGGACGTCTCCCTGCGCGCCTCCGCGTACGGCGGCGTCCGGGCCGTCCTCATCGTGCCCAGCGACATGATGACCACCGACCCCGCCCCCGGCATCGCCCACGGCATCGGCGCCACCGGCATCCCCCAGCCCGAACTCGGCGCTCTCGAGGGCCCCAAGCGCCCGCCCAAGAGGCGCCGGCCCACCAGCCCCCGCATCCCCGCCGGGATCTCCATGGAGGACGACGTCCCCGAGGTCACCGAATGGACGGCGGGCGGTCTGCCGCAGCGGCGCAGCCGGATGAAGACGCCGCTCAGCCAGCGGATCGCCGAGCAGGCCGCCATCGAGCGCGCCGAACGCGAGGGCAACCCGACCATCTGGTCGCAGCACAAGGAGCCCGACCCCGAGCCGGAGCCCGAGCGCCGCGAGCCCGGCCTCTGGGTCGATGCCTTCTGGGAGGGGCTCAAGAAGAACAACCCGGGTGTCCACCCCACCGACTTCACCCGGAACCCCACCAAGTACCTGCATCTGATCAACGATCCGGCCGGCACCGAGGCCGATGACGAGGGGGACCTCAAGTGATCCAGCAGCGAGGCAACTTCGACTGGATGCTCAAGCAACTCGCCGACGGCGTACCGGGCGTCGAGATGATCGTCGTGCTCTCCGCCGACGGCCTGCGCATCGCCCGGCACGGCGGCGACCCGGACGCGGCCGACCGGCTCGCCGCGGCCTGCGCGGGCGTGCAGAGCCTGGCCAGTGCCGTCGCCCAGGAACTCCCCATCAGCAACGGCGACATGAACCTCGTCCTGATCGAGATCGACAGAGGCTACTTCTACCTCATGTCCGCCGGCGCCAACGCCTACCTCGCCGTGCTCGCCGACGTCACCTGCGAACCCGGCCGGATGAGCGAGATGATGCGCGACCTCGTCGTCCGCATCGGCGCCCACCTCACCAGTCCGCCCCGGCGGAACGGGCAGACCGTATGACTCCTCCGCAACGCAAACGGCGCCAACCCAGGCCGGAACTCGCTTCACCCCGAGTCCCGTCCGCGCCGCCGGCCCCCGAGAACGGCGGCGAGGACGAGGACAACAAGAACCCCGAACGGCTCTACGTCATCAGCGGTGCCGACGGCGCGCGGGCCGAACTCGACCTGGTCACCTTAATCGTGGCGCGCGCCGCCGCACCGCCCTCCGTCACCCCGGAGCAGGCGGCGCTGCTCCGGCTCTGTCTCGCCCCGCTCTCCGTGGCCGAGCTCTCGGCCTACCTCAAGCTGCCGTTCAGCGCGATGACGGCACTGATCACCGAGCTGATCACGGCCGAACTGGTGCAGGCGCGCGCCCCGATCGTCCGCCAGGCGCTCCCCGACCGTTCACTTCTCGAAGCGGTGATGCATGGACTTCAAAAGCTCTGACACGATCCCCGGCCCCCGCACCGAGGAACATCTCCCGCACTCCGCGCAGGCCGCGGTGAAGATCGTGATCGTGGGGGGCTTCGGGGTCGGCAAGACCACCATGGTCGGTTCCGTCAGCGAGATCAGACCGCTGACCACCGAGGAGACCATGACCCAGGCCGGCATCGGGGTCGACGACAACTACGGCTCCGACTCCAAGACCGCCACCACCGTGGCCATGGACTTCGGCCGCATCAGCATCACCGACCAGCTCGTCCTCTACCTCTTCGGCACCCCTGGCCAGGAACGCTTCTGGTTCCTGTGGAACGGCCTGTTCGAAGGTGCGCTCGGCGCGGTCGTCCTCATCGACACCCGGCGCCTGGAGGTCAGCTTCGACGTGATGGGACGCCTGGAGGAGCGCGGTGTGCCGTTCGTCGTCGCCGTCAACTCCTTCCCGGACGCGCCCCGTTACCCTGTCGAGGAACTGCGCACCGCGTTGGACCTGCCCCCCGACGTCCCCATCATCGAGTGCGACGCCCGCCGCCGGGCCTCCAGCCGCGACGTCCTGATGACCCTGATGCGCTTCCTGCACTCGCTCGCCATGTCCGGCGCGCTCACCTGACACCCGGGCACCCCCCCCAGCCTCTTTCGGACTCCTTCGCATCCCTTCGCATTCCTTCGAACTCTTTCGGATCTCCTCGGAGCGATCACTGTGACGCCTGAATCCCCCTTCCAGGCCGGCGCCAGCGCGGACCCGGTCCCGCCGCCCGGCTGTCCGGCGCACGACCGCGGCCCCGGCGGACTGCAGCGGCTCTACGGCACCGACGCGGACCACCTGGGCGAGCTGTACGAGAAGCTGCGCGAGGAACACGGCTCCGTGGCGCCCGTCCTGCTCCACGACGACGTGCCGATCTGGGTGGTCCTCGGGCTCACCGAGAACCTCCAGATGGTCCGCACCCCCGCCGTCTTCACCCGGGACAGCCGCATCTGGACCCCACTGCGCGAGGGCATGGTCAAGCCCGACCACCCGCTCATGCCGCACATCGCCTGGCAGCCGATCTGCTCGCACGCCGAGGGCGACGAACACCTGCGGCTGCGGGCCGCGGTCCAGGGCGCCATGACCACCATCGACCACCGCAGCATCCGCCGTCTCATCGGCCGCTACACCCAGCTGCTGGTCAACGAGTTCTGCGAGAAGGGCCGCGCCGACCTGGTCTCCCAGTACTCCGAGCACCTGCCGATGGCGGTCATGTGCGAACTCCTCGGCATGCCCGAGGAGTACAACGACCGGATCGTGGAGGCCACCCGGGACGCGCTCAAGGGCACCGAGACCGCGATCGCCAGCAACGAGTACGTCATGGGCGCCCTGACCCGGCTCACCGCCCGCCGCCGGGCCCGCGCCGAGGACGACTTCACCAGCCACCTCGTCAACCACCCGGCCGGGCTCAACGACGACGAGGTCGCCCAGCACCTGCGGGTCGTCCTCTACGCCGCCTACGAGACCACCGCCAACCTCCTCGCCAACGCGCTGCGCATGGTCCTCACCGAGCCCGGCTTCCGCGCCCAGCTCAACGGCGGCCAGATGACCGTTCCGGAGGCGATCGAGCAGTCCCTGTGGGACGAGCCGCCGTTCAGCACCGTCTTCGCCTACTTCGCCAAGCAGGACACGGAACTCGGCGGCCAGCGCATCCGCAAGGGCGACGGACTGCTCTACGCCCCCGCGCCGGGCAACGTCGACCCGCGCGTCCGCCCCGACCTGAACGCGAACATGCAGGGCAACCGCTCGCACCTCGCCTTCGGCGGCGGCCCGCACGAATGCCCCGGCCAGGACATCGGCCGTGCCATCGCCGACGTAGGAGTCGACCAGCTGCTGACCCGGCTCTCCGACATCCAGCTCGACTGCGACGAGGAGGAACTGCGCTGGCGTGCCTCCATCGCCTCCCGGCACCTGGTGGAACTGCCGGTGCGCTTCGACCCCAAGCCGAAGCAGGACGTCACCCTGATGCCGAGCCCGGCCCTCGTCCCCCCGCAGCGCACCGACTGGCAGGTCGGCATCCCCCGCCCGGTGGCACCGGAACCGGTTCCCGTCCCCGCCCCCGCCCCCGAGCCCCCGTCGGCGCCGGTGGCCGTGTCCGCCTCCGAACCGGCCAGGCCCCACGGCATCTGGCCCAGGCTGCGCCGTTGGTGGCTGGGCCGCTAACCGACCCGGTCACCGGCCCACGTCTGGTACGACTCCCACGCCTGCAGCGTCCGCCCGCTGCACAACCGGTGCTCCACCCCCGTGACCGGATCGGTGAACTCCAGCCGCCGCGCGAGCAGTTGCAGCGGCCGCCGGAAGTCGCCGTCCGGCACGGGGCCGGTCACGACCGGATACAGCGGATCGCCCAGAATCGGCACACCCAGCGCGCTCATGTGGACGCGCAGTTGATGGGTCTGGCCGGTGCGCGGGGTGAGCCGGTACCGCCCCAGGTCACCTCTGCGGTCGACCAGCTCGACGACCGTCTCGGCGTTGGGCTCGCCCTCGATCTCCCGTGCCGCCGGTACACCGCGCTCCTTGAGGATCCGGCTGCGCACGGTCCGGGAAACGGCGAGCGAAGGGTCGTACGGCGCGATCGCCTCGTACTCCTTGCGCACCCGGCGCTCGCTGAACAGCTTCTGATACGCCCCGCGTTCCTCGGGCCGCACGGTGAACAGCACGAGCCCGGCCGTGAGCCGGTCCAGCCGGTGCGCCGCCCCCAGCGCGGGAATCCCCAGCTCCCGCCGCAACCGGGCCAGCGCGGTCTCGGTGACGTGGCTGCCCCGGGGGGTGGTGGCGAGGAAGTGCGGCTTGTCCGCGACGACGAGGTGATCGTCCCGGTACACGACTTCGAGGGGGAAGGGGACGGGGACCTCGGCGGGCAGGTCGCGGTGGAACCAGAGGTAGCGGCCGGGGGAGTAGGGGGCGTGGGGGGGGGGGGGGGGGGGGGGGGGGGGGAGGAGAGGGGGGGGGGGGGGGGGGGGGGGGGGGGGGGGGGGGGGGGGGGGGGGGGG
>NZ_JBVJNZ010000016.1:0-29969 GCF_055583445.1 Streptomyces sp. NPDC104761
GCGTCCTGCACCCCGCCACGACGTGCACACACCCAAGAAGACACAGCCAGCACGGGGACAAAAGAAGAAGTCGACCACCCCGAAGCCCCGCCGCACAGGTTAAAGATCAAGCTAGCAGGGTTCACGGCAGGCTTCAGCGTTGCTGCGTGGGCGTCCGGTTCGTGACAATCCGCTGGCTTGGCGGTCATCCGGGAGTTGACAGGCACGGGCTCCCAAGATCATGGAGTTCTCTACGCCCCGTGATCCAAGTGGAAGACCGTGACTGCCGACGCATCATCGCTGATCTCGCCTACCCTTGACCAACTGCGTGAGAATCCGCAGGTCGGACCCGAGGAGGTCCCGGGCCTGGTGGAGCGGCTGGCCGGGGTGCCGGACCCGCGTAACCCGCTCCCAAACGTCGGTGGGCCTCAGCTAGACCGCACGTATCTCACGTGGTTGGTCGGGCTGAGGTCTGACACCCGGTCCGATCACCCGGGGAAGGTAATCGGACCGTTGAACCTCCCTCTTGCCACCAGGGTGCTGATCGTCGTCGTCTGCGCCCTGATGTCCGTCATCGTCGCCATGGTGGCCACCTGGCTGAGCCACACCCCCGGCACGCCCGTCGGCCAAGCCGTCCTGTACGGCGGGGGCGCGTTCGCGGGCTGCCTCCTGCTGTGCCTGGCGGTGCTGTCGGCCCTCAAGGTGTTGTGAACGTGCGAGAGTCCCGGAGGTGCAGCCGGCACCCCGGGACTTCGCCATCAGCGGTCGGTCTCGCCCGGCTCGATCTCCTTGGACGGGTCCCCTGGAAGCAGTCGGTTCAGCATCGTGTCGGGGTCCGGCTGGATGTTCAGCGCCTTCAGGGCCGCCGCCGAGTTGAGTCGGTCTTTGACCCTCTGGTCTTGCACGCGGTCGATGAGCGTCGTTGCGGTTTCGAGCTGATGATCGGCATCGATCTTGGCCTCATTGGCTTCGGCCGCCTTGGTCAGGTTGGCCATGGCGCGCTTCGAGTGAAGCGCGAGCGCGCCGCCACCCGTCGTGATCAGTACGCCCGACAGGCTCGTCACCAAGGGCACGTACCCAGAACTGGCGCTACCCGCGTGTATCAGCGCCAGGACGGCACCGACGAGGATCACCACCGCACCGCCGGTCATGAAGTACACGCTCAGCCGGAACGTCCACTCGGACTGCTTCATCGCGTGCTTCAGGAACTCGAAGTGGAACTCCTGCCGCCTCTCGGGAAGACCCACCCGCACTTCAGGTGTGGTCCCAGCGGGAATCATGGTGCCTGGACCTTGGATGAAGACGTTGTTGACCTCGCTCGCTGCCTGCACTACTCGATGGCCACCCTGGGGGTCTACGGGACGACCGCCACCGGTGGCTGCCTCAAGCGCTTCTCGAATCTCAGACAACCGCATAGAGCTAGCAGAATCAGCAAACTGCCGCGCAGCAGCAAACCGCCTCGCTGCACGGGCCTCGGCCGAAAGAAGCTCTGGTGGAGGCCCTGTCTCCTCGGACCGGTCGTCCCCGTCGTCTGTCGTCGTCGCCATGTCCCGGCCCCCGATCGCACCACCTGACGCTCCGCCAACTCGGTTCAGAGTAACGCCGGGTAACGACAACGGGTCAGCCTTGAGCCTCAACGAGGGTTCAGGGCGCGGCGGGCCGAGTTGATGACGTTGTGGGCGTCGGAGCCGTAGACGGCGGACTCGCGCAGGGTGCGCCAGGTCCGGAGGTAGGTGTCGACGCTGGCTTCGTCATCGATCCACAGCTCGGCGTGCCAGTTCTCCACGATCACCCGACGGTCGTCGTAGATCCAGAAGGCGGTGGCCGGAGGGACCTTGAGGGACGCCGACAGCGGGATGATGCCCAGCTCGACCGTGTCCAGGCCGACGGCCCCGGACAGACGGTCGAGCTGGGCGAGAAGCACGGAGGGCGGGCAGACCAGGGCACGGAGGGCGGCCTCCCACAGGATGAGATGGAAGCGCTTCGAGGAGTCGTACAGGGCTTCCTGGCGCTTCATGCGGGAGCGGACGGCTTCCTCGGTATCGCGCGGCGAGCGCTGAAGCTCCGCGTACCTGGTGAAGATCGCCCGGGCGTAGTCGGGTGTCTGCAGAATCCCGAAGATCATGGAGGACTCCCAGCCCCGGAAGACCGAGGCGTCGGAGTGCGCGCCGAGGTGGGTGTCCTGCACCGGCTTGTGCCCCGAGGCCAGCTGCCGCCGCCACGACCGGATGTGCGACTCGAACCCACGGAGTCTGGCCAGCAGCTCGTCGTACGCCTCGGGCCGGCCGGTGGCGTCGGCCCACTTGCGCAGGTCGTCGCTCGTGGGCGTCTGCCTGCCGTTCTCCAGCTTGCTGACCTTCGACTTGTTCCAGCCGTACGCCTCGGCCAGCTGCTGACCGGTGAGCCGACCACCCGGCGCCGACAGTCGGAGTTCGCGCAGCCGCACGCCGAGCGCCTCGCGCGCCTGCTGGTAGTCCGTGCTCACCGGTCAGCAACCTGCCTTACTCCTTCGCGGCCAGCTGCGCCGCGACCTGTTCGTACGGGACCGCGTGGTGCATCGCCGCGTCCCGTGCCTGGGCGTACCGCAGGACCGCTGCGGGCTCCGTGATCAGCTCGACGTTGAGCAGGTTGTCGGCCGCGTCGAAGTTCAGCAGCGCCGCGAGCCGGGAGTCGAACAGCCAGAAGTCCTCGGCTGGCAGGCCGAGCCGGTCGGCGTCGGCGCGCCACAGGCTGGAGATCCGTTCACCGACAGCGCTGTTACGGCGCGCGTTGTCGAGGAGGTAGAGCTGTCCGGCGGTCGGCGGGTTGTCGATGATGCGGACGCGTTCGAACCGCTTGCCCAGCGCGGTCTGTTCCCGGCGTTCGGCGCACCATGCCGCGTCGACTCCGTCCCAGTTGACGGGCGCGCCACGGGTGAACTGGCCGTAGGTGTCGGTGACCTCGTCGGAGGCGTACCGGCGTCGCGTCTCCAGGCGCCAGGCCGTGTGCTCGAACTGGGTGAAGAGCCGGTCGAACTCGTCCAGGCCGATGATGTCCGGCACCCGGGTGACCTCCTTCGGGCCGAAGTCGACGAGCAGTTCGCGCGGCACCACGATGGGCACCTCGCCCTCGTTCAGGTGGCGGAGCTGGCCGATGTCCGCAGGGTCGGTGAGCGCCGGACCGTGCACGATGACCTCACCCGAGTCGAGATCCTCATGCACGGACGGGCACCCGTTGACGCCGCTGCCCGTGC
This sequence comes from Streptomyces sp. NPDC104761, assembly GCF_055583445.1. Lineage (NCBI taxonomy): Bacteria > Bacillati > Actinomycetota > Actinomycetes > Kitasatosporales > Streptomycetaceae > Streptomyces > Streptomyces sp. NPDC104761. The sequence goes on from NZ_JBVJNZ010000016.1 coordinate 3,212, forward strand.
CGTTGAAGCGCAGTCGACGCGCCATGATCAGTTCCTTTCGTCAGAGGACTGATCTCCAAAGCTTGTCCGAGTCCGGTGGCCGCCGACCCGGGTTCCGGCCGCCTTTATCAGCAACCTTCCGCAACTCGAGGGAGGCGTCAAGCAACTTCGAGAAACTCCCGTAGCGATCAGCCGTGGCCGGTTCCTAGCGTCCGGTTCATGGCACCGAAGAACACGCAGGACGTCACCGAGACGCAGGCGGCGGTGGAGGCTCTCAGAGTCGCCCTGGACTCAGCGGGGATCGTCTTCCCCTCGCTGAGGGTGGACCCGGCATCGCCCGGACTTCAGCTGGTCGAGCTGGGGCGGGTGCGCGCCGACGTCGCCGTACGCCTGGCCAGGGCACTGGGGAAGGAGCCTCGCGAGTGACCGCCGAGGAGGTCGAACCGCCGGCCGGCAGCCTGGTCATCGACACCGCCCGCGACCGCCTCGGGTACGTCATGGGACGGGAAGGGCCGTACGTCCAGCTGCGCCCCGTGGCCGGAGGGCGAGAGTGGGACGCCGACCCCGCTCACGTCCGCCGCGCCACGGACGAGGAGCGCTTGCGGGCGGTGGCCATGCGGACCCGCGCCATGAACTCGTTCAGCAGCGGCGGCATCTTCTCGTGACCGCCCGGACCGAGGACACCTCGACCATGTCCGCGGAGTGCGCCCTGGCCCACCAGCCCGGTTACTGGAAGGTGCACCAGGAGTGCCGCCAGACCCGGGACATCCCGCTTCCCCACGGCGGGGGCATCTTGCTCATACCCCGCTGCACCTGCTCCCACCACCGCTACGCCTCCCCCAAGTGACGCCCCCTCACCAACAGCGTGACCAGCTCCTGAGCCTCACCCCAAGTCACTCGGGCTTGCATGACCAGTGCCGCCAGACAGTCCTACCAGTGCGTCTACGGCCTCAGCAGCGTTCGGCGTGGTGAGTACGAGTACGGGGTCGGGCTTCCGGAGGAGGAGGCCGCTCCAGACTCGGAAAGCGGGACGGCCCTCCGGCCCGTCTGTGTCGAAGGAGATGGCCCCCTCCAGCTCGGTCACGTCTTGTGCGCCACACATCCAGAAGGTCGGGCCGTCCACGAACCGAAGAAAATTGTGGCTGGTGAACGGATACCACTGACTCAACACGCTCGCCCTGGCGGCCAGCACCAACTCCTCTGCGACCGGGGGAATCCACGAGTCGGTTCCTCGCACCGCGGCGTCGGCGGACCGCGCACATTCCTCCGTCCAGTCCCAAGCATCTGCCAGCGACCACGGGGTGTTCGTCTCCATCCGTCAAGTCTGGTTCGATGTGAGGCCGGTCGCCCGGAAACAGGAACAGGAGCCGCGAAATTCGTGCGCGCCGACCCCGCAGGGTCCCATAGGTTCCCTGCGGGGGCCCGCCCGAGGTGCTCCGGATTCGAGGGGTTCGAGGGGGCATCCATGAACGTGAAGTCGATACCGGTCAAGTCGGCGCCGAAGTCGCTGATGTGGGAGGGCGACGAACTGGTCTCCGCGGTCGGGGGCGGTCGGCGCTGGGACCGCGACGGGGTGGAGCACACGGCGTCCTTCACGTGGAGCTTCCCGTTCGACGCCGGGACCGCCTCGGCCTCGGGGCACTACTCCGCGGTGTACCAGGAGCGTGGCACCAAGGCGGTCCTGGTCGGCGGCGAACGGACCGTGCGGGAGCTGAACCGCAGCTACTACCACGCGCCGGACTACGACTACCCACTCGCCCTGGGCGCGTTGGGCGACGGGCGTGAGGTCGTCGTGCACTGCCCCGACGAGTACAACATCCTGCAGATCGAGGATGCCGCGAGCGGCGAGCGGCTGACCGCCGGCGGGCGGGAGCCGGAGGACGTCTTCCACTCCAGGCTGAGTCTGAGCCCGGACGGCCGGTACCTGCTCTCGGTCGGCTGGGTCTGGCAGCCCTTCGGGATGGCCCTGGTCTACGACACCGCGCTGGCGCTCAGCGACCCCGGCACCCTGGACGGCGACGGCCTGTTGCCGATATCTGCGGTCATGACCGCCGAGGTGACGGCGGGCTGCTGGCTCGACGCCGACCGGCTGGTCCTGGCGACGGGGGCCGAGGAGTGCTACGAGGAGGAGACCGCCGGGCTGCCGCCGCGCCACGTCGGGGTGTGGTCCGTGTCCGAGGGCCGCTGGCTCCACCGCAGCCCCGTCGCCGACGCCGACCCGGGTGTCCTGCTCCTGCCCCGCGGCGAACAGGTGATCTCGTTCCCCGGCCACCCGCGGCTGCTCGACCCGGTCACCGGGCGCATCGTGGCGGAGTGGCCCGAGGTCGCCGTGCCCGTCAAACCGACCTGCTTCGGCTACCGGCGCGTTCCCACCCCCGTCGCCGCCCTCCACCCCGACGGCACCCGTCTCGCCGTCGCGACGGAGGAGAGCATCGCTCTCATCACGCTGCCGTGAACCGCCCGGCCGGGACGGACACGGCCCGTGCCGTCGCCCGGGTCAGGACGTCGCCCGTTCGTGGTACGACCGCCGCGTGTGCTCCGTGTGTTCGCGCATCAGCGTCGTCGCCAGCTGCTCGTCCCGCGCCGTGATCGCCGCGATCAACTCGCGGTGTTCGATCCAGGACTGGCGGCCGCGCTGCCGGGCCACCGGCGTGTAGTACCAGCGGACCCGGCGGTCGACCTGGGCGGCGAGTTCGGCGAGGACGGTATTGCCGGCGAGGTCCATGATCTTGGCGTGGAACGCGGCGTTCAGGGCGACGGCTCCGTCCACGTCGTCCGCGGCGACCGCCTTCTCACCCTCGGCGCAGAGGGACTCGAGGGCGGCCACTCCCGCGCTGCCCGCGTTGGCGGCCGCAAGCCGGGCCGCCTCGGCCTCCAACAGCGTGCGCACGGTGAGGAGTTGGTCGGCCTCCGCCTCCGTCGGCTCGTGGACGAAGGCGCCCTGGGCGGGTCGCAGGTCCACCCAGCCCTCGGTGTTCAGCCGCTGGAGCGCCTCACGGACCGGCTGCCGGGAGACGCCGAGATGGCCGGCGAGTTCGCTCTCGACGAGGTGCTGGCCGGGCTGGAGGGCGCGGGTGGTGATGAGTTCCAGCAGCGCCTCGTAGACGCGGTCGCGGAGCGGTCCGGGGCGTTCGAGCCTGGGCACCGCGCCCTGCGGCAGTCCGGCTGACAACATCGGGTCCCCCTTCGGCAGACGCCCGTGACGAGCGGACACTCAGTATCGATTGTCTTTCGTCTACAGTCTACGGCGCACAGCCGCCAGAGGAAGCGGGAGTCGACCACGTCACACCGCGGAACGCGCTCTCAGGGGCAGCGCACGACCTGCCCCGCGTACGACAGGTTGCCGCCGAAGCCGAACAGCAGGATCGGGTCGCCGCCGGACACCCGGCCCTGTTCGACCAGCTTGGAGAGGGCGAGCGGGATGCTCGCCGCCGACGTGTTGCCGGATTCGGTGACGTCCCGGGCGACGACCGCGTTGACCGCGCCGATCTTCGCGGCGAGCGGCTCGATGATCCGCAGGTTGGCCTGGTGCAGCACGACGGCCGCGAGGTCGGCGGGTGCCACCCCGGCCCTCTCGCAGGCGCGCCGGGCGATGGGCGGCAGCTGGGTGGTGGCCCAGCGGTAGACGCTCTGCCCCTCCTGCGCGAACCGGGGCGGGGTGCCCTCGATGCGTACGGCGTGGCTCATCTCGGGCACGGAACCCCACAGGACCGGCCCGATGCCGGGTTCCTCGCCCGGTCCGCACGCCTCGACCACGGCCGCGCCGGCCCCGTCACCGACCAGGACACAGGTCGTACGGTCGGTCCAGTCCGTCACCTCGGACATCTTGTCGGCGCCGATGACCAGCGCCCGGGTGGCGGCGCCGGCCCGGACCGTGTGGTCGGCGGTGGCGAGCGCATGGGTGAAGCCGGCACACACGACGTTGACGTCCATCGCGGCGGGCTGCGGGATGCCCAGCCGGGCGGCGACGCGCGCGGCCATGTTCGGGGAACGGTCGATCGCGGTGGAGGTGGCGACCAGGACCAGGTCGATGTCCGCGGGGGTGAGGCCGGCCGCGGCGAGGGCCTTGGCGGCGGCGTGCGCCGCCAGTTCGTCGACGGGTTCGTCGGGACCCGCGATGTGCCGGGTGTCGATGCCCACCCGGCTGCGGATCCACTCGTCACTGGTGTCGACCATGCCCGCCAGGTCCTCGTTGGTGAGTACCCTGGCGGGCTGGTAGTGCCCGACGGCGGCGATGCGCGAGCCGATCATGGGTGGTGGAGCCCCCTCGTTGCCTCGGTGTGGGTCCACCAGTCTGTTCAGTGACTCACGGGTACGACGGCATGTGAGGCCACAGGAAACGGGCGCCCGAGTTGTCGGCTTCTTGCAGACCCTCGGACGCCCGGGCATTCCCGACGGTCACCCGTTGAACAGTTGGGTCGCTTTCTGTACGAGTTCGTAGACCCCGTAGGCGAAGGGAGCGCCCACCCAGACCCAGGCGACGGCGATCAGCCAGCGGCGGTCCGGCTCAGGCCGGCTGCTCTCGTTCGACATCGACGGCCTCCCTCGGGGCGGGGATGTGGTGGCGGGCATGGACGGGCCGGACCAGTTCGTTGGCGACGAAACCGACGACGAGCAGGCCGATCATGATGCCGAAGGACAGGGTGTAGAGGTCGGAGCCGTGCTTGCCGGCGCCCTTCTGGTGGTCGGCGATCCAGTTGACGATCAGCGGGCCGAGCACACCGGCGAGGGACCAGGCGGTGAGCAGCCGGCCGTGGATGGCGCCGACCTGGTAGGTGCCGAAGAGGTCCTTCAGGTAGGCGGGGACGGTCGCGAAGCCGCCGCCGTAGAAGGAGAGGATCACCAGGGCGCAGAGGATGAACAGGGGCTTGGAGGAGTCCCCGAACAGGGCGATGAGCAGGTACATCACGGCGCCCACGCCCAGGTAGACGCGGTAGATGTTCTTGCGGCCGATCAGGTCGGAGGTGGACGACCAGCCGATCCGGCCGGCCATGTTGGCGGCGGACAGCAGGGCGACGAACCCGGCCGCCGCGGACGCCGACACCGGGGTGGAGCTGTCGGCGAAGAAGTCCGTGATCATCGGGGCGGCCTTCTCCAGGATGCCGATGCCCGCGGTCACGTTCATGCAGAGCACGACCCACAGGCACCAGAACTGCGGGGTGCGGATCGCGCTGTTCGCGGAGACCTGCACGCCCTCGAAGGCGCTCGGCGCGTCCGCGACCGGCTTCTCGGTGCGCGGGACGCGGATCAGCAGGACACCGAGGGTCATGAAGACGGCGTACGACAGCCCGTGCACCAGGAAGGCGAGGGCGATGCCATCGTTGTCACTCCCGAAGGACGAGAGCATCTGCGCGGACCAGGGCGAGGCGATCAGCGCGCCGCCGCCGAAGCCCATGATGGCGATGCCGGTGGCCATGCCGGGCCGGTCCGGGAACCACTTGATCAGGGTGGAGACGGGCGAGATGTAGCCGATGCCGAGACCGATGCCGCCGACGAAGCCGTAGCCGAGGACGATCAGCCAGTACTGCTTGGTCTCGGCGCCGAGGGCGGAGATCAGGAAGCCGGAGGAGAAGCAGATCAGGGCCACCGTCATGGCCCAGCGCGGTCCGTTGCGCTCGACGAGGGTGCCACCGAACGCGGCCGACAGGCCGAGCATCACGATCGCGAGCTGGAAGGGCAGCGCGCTCTGGGTGCCGCTCAGGTTCAGGGCGGATTCGAGCGGCGGTTTGAACACGCTCCAGGCGTAGGCCTGGCCGATGGCGAGGTGGACGGAGAGGGCGGCGGGCGGGACGAGCCAGCGGCTCCAGCCCGGAGGTGCTACAGGGGGGCTGCTCATGAATCCCGAACGGTAGGGCCCCGCAAGGGTGGTTGAGAACCCGCGGGCTCGATCGTATGCGTTGAACGGTATCCAGAACGCGCCGAACGGTCACTGCCGGGACCCTTGTCGACCCCGACTCCATACTGTAGACAATATTTCGTCGACACCTTTCGAAGCGGCTCGGTCCTGGGCCGACTCCGAGACCACCTCCGCGGTATCCCTCAAACCGAACGGAGCGTTCCGTGAAAGTCGCAGTCCTCGGCGCCGGTGCGATCGGCGCCTACGTCGGTGCCGCGCTCCACCGCGCGGGCGCCGATGTGCATCTCATCGCCCGTGGACCCCATCTGGCGGCCATGAGGCAGTACGGAGTACGGGTGCTCAGCCCGCGTGGCGACTTCACCGCGCACGCCCACGCCACCGACGACCCGGCCGAGGTCGGCCCGGTCGACTACGTCTTCCTGGGCCTGAAGGCCAACTCGTACGCGGCGTGCGGGCCGCTGGTCGAGCCGCTGCTGCACGAGCGGACGGCAGTGGTCGCCGCCCAGAACGGCATCCCCTGGTGGTACTTCCACCGGCACGGCGGCCCCTACGACGGCCACCGCGTCGAGAGCGTCGACCCGGGAGGTGCGGTCAGCGCCGTACTCGCCCCCGAGCGCGCCCTCGGCTGCGTGGTCTACGCGGCCACCGAGCTCGAAGCCCCGGGCGTGGTACGGCACTTGGAGGGCACCAGGTTCTCGGTCGGCGAGCCCGACCGCAGCGTGTCCAAGCGCTGCCTGCGGTTCAGCGAGGCCATGCAGTCCGGCGGCCTGAAGTGTCCGGTGGAACCCGACCTGCGCAACGACATCTGGCTCAAGCTGCTCGGCAACATCTCCTTCAACCCGATCAGCGCGCTGGCCCGCGCCACGATGCGGCAGATGTGCCTGCACGGCGGCACCCGGCGGGTCATCGAGATCATGATGCGCGAGACGCTCGACGTCGCCGAGGCGCTCGGCTGCGAGGTCGGGATCTCCATCGAACGCCGGCTGGCGGGTGCCGAGAAGGTCGGCGACCACCGCACCTCCACGCTCCAGGACCTGGAGCGCGGCAAGCCGCTGGAGCTCGACGTGCTGCTCGCGGCCGTCGTCGAGCTGGCGGAGATCACCGGCGTGCAGGTGCCCACCCTGCGCACCGTGCACGCCATCTCGGACCTGCTCGCCCTGAGGAGCGCCGCATGAGGAGCACGACAGGCACGAAGAGCACCCAAAAGCGCGAACCGAAGACCTACACCCGTCTCACCCACCCGCTGGTCAGGGACTCCCGCGACGAGCCCTTCCGGCAGGCGAGCTGGGAGGAGGCGCTGGACCGCGCGGCCCGCGGCCTGGCGCGCAACCGCGACGCGTTCGGGATGTTCTCCTGCGCCCGCGCCACCAACGAGATGAACTACGTGGCGCAGAAGTTCGCCCGGGTGGTGATGGGCACCAACAACGTCGACTCCTGCAACCGGACGTGTCACGCGCCGAGCGTCGCGGGTCTCTCGGCGGCCTTCGGCTCCGGCGGCGGCACCTCGTCGTACGAGGAGATCGAGCACACCGACGTCATCGTGATGTGGGGCTCCAACGCCCGCTTCGCGCACCCGATCTTCTTCCAGCACGTGCTGAAGGGGATCAGGAACGGCGCCCGGATGTACGCCGTCGACCCTCGGCGCACCTCCACCGCGGAGTGGGCGGAGAGCTGGCTCGGGCTGAACGTCGGCACCGACATCCCGATGGCGCACGCGATCGGCCGGGAGATCATCCACGCGGGGCTGGTCAACGAGGCGTTCGTCGAGCGGGCGACCACCGGCTTCGAGGAGTACAAGGCCCTCGTCGAGCCGTGGACGCTCTCCCTCGCCGAGAAGGTGACGGGCGTACCGGCCCGCGCGATACGGGAGTTGGCGCACGCCTATGCCCGTGCCGAGCGCGCCCAGCTGTGCTGGACCCTCGGCATCACCGAGCACCACAACGGCACCGACAACGTGCGCGCCCTGATCAACCTCTCCCTGCTCACCGGTCAGGTGGGCCGCTGGGGCACCGGGCTGCAGCCGCTGCGCGGACAGAACAACGTGCAGGGCGGTGGCGACATGGGCGCGATCCCCAACCGCCTGCCCGGCTTCCAGGACATCCTCGACCCGGACGCCCGGCTGAAGTTCGAGTCGGCCTGGGACACCGTCATCCAGCCGCACTACGGGCTGAACCTCACCGAGATGTTCGAGGCGATGGAGGAGGGCACGCTCAAGGCCGTCTACTGCATCGGCGAGAACCCGGCCCAGTCGGAGGCCGACAGCGAGCAGGCGGTACGGCGGCTGCGGGCCCTCGACTTCCTGGTCGTCCAGGACATCTTCCTCACGAAGACGGCCGAGCTGGCGGACGTGGTGCTGCCCGCGACCGCCGGGTGGGCGGAGACCGAGGGCACGACGACCAACAGCGAGCGCCGGGTGCAGCGGGTGCGCCGGGCGGTCACCCCGCCGGGCGAGGCCCGGGAGGACATCGACATCATCTGCGAGCTGGCGGGCCGCCTGGGCCACGACTGGAAGTACGCGGACGCGGAGGCCGTCTGGAACGAGCTCCGCTCCGTCTCCCCCGACCACTACGGCATGACGTACGACCGGCTCGTCGAGCACCAGGGCATCCAGTGGCCGTGCCCGAGCACCGACCGCCTCGAACCCACGTATCTGCACGGCCGGTTGTGGGAGACGGACCCGGTCAGGCGCGGGACGCCGGCGCCGTTCGGGCTGGTCCGGCACGATCCGCCGGTCGACCTCACCGACGAGGAGTACCCGATCCGGCTCACCACCGGACGGCGCCTCGACTCCTACAACACCGGTGTGCAGAGCGGCGGTTACGCCTCTCCGCTGCGCCGCGGCGAGTACATCGAGCTGTGCCCCGAGGACGCCGAGCGGTACGGAGTGACCGTCGGTGAGGAGGTCCGGGTGTCGTCGCGGCGGGGCGCGGTGGTGGCGCCGGTCTGGGTCGACACGGCGCTGCGCCCCGGACTCGCCTTCATGACCATGCACTTTCCCGACGAGGTGGACACCAACCAGCTGACGATCGAGGCGAACTGCCCGATCGCGGGGACGGCGGAGTTCAAGGCGTCGGCGATCCGTATCGAGAAGCTCCCGGTCGCGACCATCGTGAGGTGACGTAAGTGGACCTGCACTTCGGCGACAGCAAACCGACGGACGACGAACGCGCCGCCGTCGACGCCCTCCTGGGCCCTCCGGAGTCCTCCTGGGAGGGCGCCGACCGCTCCGACGCGGACCTGCGGTGGGCGCGCGGCGGCCGGGAGGCCCGGGACCGCCGCGACCTGCTGCTGCCGGGGCTGCACGCGATCAACGACCGGATCGGCTGGATCAGCGAGGGCGCCCTCGGCTACCTGTGCCGCCGTCTGACCGTGCCCCCGGCCGAGGCCTACGGGGTCGCCACCTTCTACGCGATGTTCTCCGTCGGGCCCCGCCCGGCGACCGTCCTGCACGTCTGCACGGACCTCGCGTGCACGGCGGCCGGGGCGTCCGCGCTGTGCGCCGGGGTGGAGGGGGGCCTCGGCCCCGGGGTGCACGTCGAGCGCAGCCCCTGTCTGGGCCTGTGCGAGCGGGCGCCGGCGGCCCTCGCGATCCGGGCCGGGGATCCGGTGCGCACGGCGGTGGCGGCCCCGGCGACCGTGCCGACGGCCGTCCTCGCGGCCACCGCGCCCGACTCGGCGCCGGAGGAGCCGCCGGCCGAGGCGGCCGTACCCCAGGCGGGACAGGAGGGCCTGACGCTGCTGAAGCGGGTGGGCGTGGTCGACCCGGCGTCGCTCGACGACTACCGGGCGAACGGCGGCTACACCGCCCTGCGGCACGCCTTCGCGCTCGGCCCCGCCGGGGTCATCCGCGAGGTCACCGACTCGGGTCTTGTCGGGCGCGGCGGCGCCGCCTTCCCCACCGGCCGCAAGTGGCAGGCCACGGCCTCCCAGCCCGACCACCCGCACTACCTGGTCTGCAACGCCGACGAATCGGAGCCGGGCACCTTCAAGGACCGCGTGATCATGGAGGGCGACCCGTACTCCCTCGTGGAGGCGATGACGATCGCGGCGTACGCGATCGGCGCCCGCCGGGGCTTCGTCTACCTCCGCGGCGAGTACCCGCGGGCGACCCGCCGGCTGCAGCACGCGATCGACCAGGCACGCGCCCGCGGCTTCCTCGGCGAGGACGTCCTCGGGCAGGGCTTCGCCTTCGACATCGAGATCCGGCGCGGCGCGGGGGCGTACATCTGCGGTGAGGAGACCGCCCTGTTCAACTCCATCGAGGGGTACCGGGGCGAGCCGCGCTCGAAGCCGCCGTTCCCGGTGGAGAAGGGGCTGTTCGGGAAGCCGACGGTCGAGAACAACGTGGAGACGCTCGTCAACGTCCTGCCGATCCTGACGCTGGGCGCCCCGGCATACGCGGCGATCGGCACGGCGAAGTCGACCGGCCCGAAGCTCTTCTGCGTGTCGGGGAGCGTGGACCGCCCGGGCATCTACGAACTTCCCTTCGGCGTCACGCTCGGCGAACTCCTCCGACTGGCCGGAGTGCGGGAGAACCTGCGGGCGGTCCTGCTCGGCGGCGCGGCCGGGGGCTTCGTACGGCCCGACGAACTCGGCATCCCGCTCACCTTCGAGGGCACGCGGGAGGCGGGCACCACGCTCGGCTCGGGTGTGGTGATGGCCTTCGACGACACCGTTCCCCTCCCCCGGCTCCTCCTCCGCATCGCGCAGTTCTTCCGGGACGAGTCCTGCGGGCAGTGCGTGCCCTGCCGGGTCGGGACGGTCCGGCAGGAGGAGGCGCTGCACCGGATCGTCGAGCGCACCGGCGCGGCCGCGGCCGGGGACGTCGCCCTGCTGCGCGAGGTCGGCCGGGCGATGCGGGACGCCTCGATCTGCGGTCTCGGGCAGACCGCGTGGAACGCCGTGGAATCCGCCATCGACCGTCTGGGGGCGTACGAATGACCGTGACACCGCTGGGGATCCCGCGCCGGCTGCTGGAGTTCACGATCGACGGCGAGGAGGCGCGGGTCCCGGAGGGCTCGACGATCCTGGACGCCTGCCGGGCGGCCGGGAAGGACGTGCCCACCCTGTGCGAGGGCGACACGCTGCGCCCGAAGAACGCCTGCCGGGTGTGCGTGGTGGAGGTGGAGGGCGCCCGGACCCTCGTACCCGCCTGCTCCCGGAAGGCCGAGCCCGGGATGGTGGTCCGCACCGGCAGCGAACGCGTCCGGCACAGCCGCAGGATCGTCCTGGAGCTGCTGGCCTCCTCGGTCGACCTGTCGACGACCCCCCGTGCAGCCGAGTGGATCAAGGAGTACGAGGCGAAACCGGACCGCTTCGGCCCCGACGCGGCCCGCCTGAACGAGGAGCCCAGGGTCGACAACGATCTGTACGTGCGCGACTACGACAAGTGCATCCTCTGCTACAAGTGCGTCGACGCCTGCGGCGACCAGTGGCAGAACAGCTTCGCGATCTCCGTCGCCGGGCGCGGCTTCGACGCCCGGATCGCGGTCGAGCACGACGCCCCGCTGACCGACTCGGCCTGTGTCTACTGCGGGAACTGTGTCGAGGTGTGTCCCACCGGGGCGCTGTCGTTCAAGTCGGAGTTCGACATGCGGGCGGCGGGTACCTGGGACGAGTCGAAGCAGACGGAGACGACCACCGTGTGCGCGTACTGCGGTGTGGGCTGCAACCTCACGCTCCACGTGCAGGACAATGAGATAGTCAAGGTCACCTCGCCGCACGACAACCCGGTGACCCACGGCAATCTCTGCATCAAGGGCCGTTTCGGCTACCAGCACGTACAGAACCGGGGCTGATCAGACCATGGGACGAGTCACGGAACGACGCAAGGTCATCCGCATCCGCGACGGAGCGGTCTCCGCCCGGCCGGACACGCTCGTCGCCGAGGAACCGCTGGAGATCAGACTCAACGGGAAACCCCTCGCCATCACCATGCGCACACCCGGCGACGACTTCGCGCTGGCGGCCGGGTTCCTGGTGAGCGAGGGGGTGCTGGCGGCGGCCGGCGACCTGCAGAACATCGTGTACTGCGCGGGCGCCACGGTGGACGGCTCCAACACCTACAACGTGGTCGACGTGCGGACCACGCCGGGCGTCCAGCTCCCCGACTTCACCCTGGAGCGGAACGTCTACACGTCCTCGTCCTGCGGGCTGTGCGGCAAGGCGAGCCTGGACGCGGTGCGTACGACGGCCCGCTGGCCGATCGCCGACACTCCCCCGGTCCGGGTGGAGCCCGAGCTGCTCGCGAGCCTCCCCGACCGGCTCCGCGCGTCGCAGCGGGTCTTCGACCGGACCGGGGGGCTGCACGCGGCGGCCCTGTTCGCGGAGGACGGCGAGCTGCTGGACATCCGTGAGGACGTGGGCCGGCACAACGCGGTGGACAAGCTGGTCGGCCGGGCCCTGCAGAACGGCGGCCTGCCGCTGTCCCGGACGATTCTGCTGGTCTCCGGGCGGGCCTCCTTCGAGCTGGCGCAGAAGGCCGTGATGGCGGGCATCCCGATGCTCGCGGCGGTCTCGGCGCCGTCCTCGCTGGCGGTGGACCTGGCGTTGGAGACCGGGCTGACCCTGGTCGGTTTCCTGCGCGGCAGCAACATGAACGTGTACGCGGGCGAGGACCGTATCGCCCTGCGGGCCGCGGCCGCCCAGGGCTGACCCGGTTCCCCGCGGCACGGCGGCGGGGCCCCGACCGGCGGGGAGCGCCCCCTGCGCCGCAGGGGCCCCGCCTCAGCCCGAGCCAGGCGCCCCGCCTCAGCCGGAGCCGGGCGCCCCGACGCCCGCCGCGGCCTCGGCGAAGTCGGCGACCAGCGCGGTGCGGCGGCCGGCCGCCCAGGCCAGCAGCACCCGGTCGGGTTCGGCGTCGACGACCGGGACGTAGACGATGTCCGGGCGGGAGTACTGCTCGGCGGCCGAGCGGGGCACCATCGTGATCGCGGTGCCGGCGGCCACGCACTCGAACTTCTCCTCGATGGTGCGCAGCGGCAGGTCGCCGGGGCGGGGGTCGTTGTAGCGCAGCCACGTCTCGCCGTCGAGGTCGGCGAGCGCGATCTCCTGCTTCCCGGCGAGCCGGTGCCGGTCCGGGAGCATGGCCACGCGGGGCTCGCTGTACAGGGGGCGCAGTTCGAGCCCCTCCCCCCGCACGGGGAGCCGTACGTAGGCGATGTCGACGGTGCCGTCGAGGATCAGCTGTTCCTGGTCGTCCCACTCGACCCGGAGGGCCCGCGCCTCGACGTCCGGGTGGGCCGCGCTGAAGACCCGCAGCGCCTCGGTGACCACGACACCGGCGCGGAAGCCGACGACGAGGCGCCGCCGGCCTCGAGCGGCCTGCACGACCCGGCGCCGGGTGCCGTCGGCGAGGGCCAGCAACTGGCGTGAGTCCTCGTGGAGTTGATGTCCGGCGTCGGTCAGGGTCACGCCGTGGCTGTCCCGTACGAACAGCTCGGCCCCCAAGTCCTTCTCCAGGGCCCGGACCTGACGGCTCAGCACGGGCTGGGCGATGTGCAGCCGTTCCGCCGCCCGGCCGAAGTGGAGGAGTTCGGCGACCGCCGCGAAGTAGCGGACCTTGCGCAGATCCAGGTCCATGACCGCGGCTCCTTCCCGATGGCGATGTCTTCAGGGTATCGCCGGCGCCGAAAGAGGTCTTGGACGGCCGATGCCGCGGGACCGCAGGCTGGAGACGTCCGAACGGGACGGAACACCGGCTTGGAAAGGAGATCAGCCATGGGTCTGCAGGGACAGCGTGTCGTGGTCATCGGGGGCACCTCGGGTATCGGCCTCGCGGTCGCCGAGGGCGCGGCACGGGAGGGCGCGCGGGTGACCGTCGCGTCGCGGCGGCAGGAGAGTGTCGACGCGGCGCTGAAGGTGCTGCCGGAGGACGCCGAGGGGCAGGTGCTCGACGCCACGGACGAGGACGCGGTGCGCGCGTTCTTCACGGGGATCGGGGAGTACGACCACCTGGTGTACACGGCCGGTGAGTCGATCCTGCTGGAGACAGTGGCCGACACGGACATCGCGGCGGCCCGGGGCTTCCTGGACACCCGGCTGTGGGGTGCGTACGCGGCGGTCAAGTACGGCGTGGGGTCGATCCGCGCCGGTGGGTCGGTGGTGCTGACCACGGGGACGGCGGGGCACAGGCCGCTGCCCGGTTCGAGTGTCGCGTCGGCGCTGTGCGGGGCGATGGAGTCGCTGACCCGGGCGCTGGCCGTGGAGCTGGCGCCGGTGCGGGTCAACGTGGTCTCGCCGGGCGTGGTGCGCACCGAGCTGTGGCGGGGCCTGCCGGAGGCCGTCCGGGAGGAGCTGTTCCGGTCGTCCGCCGAGTCGCTGCCGGTGGGGCGGACGGGCGAGCCGGCGGATGTGGCGGAGGCGTACCTGTACCTGATGCGTGGGGGGTACAGCACGGGGTCGGTGGTGGTCGTGGACGGCGGCGGGACGCTGGTCTGAGCGACCGGGCGGTCAGGCGGGGGTGAGGCGGACGTCCGCGGCGGTGACGACCGTGCCGAGGCGCGGGAAGTCGAGCCGGACGGACGCCTCGTGCTCGGGGCCGGTGAGAGCGGCCATGGCGTCCTCGACGAAGACCAGGTCGTAGCCGAGGTCGGCGGCGGCGCGGGCGGTGGACTCGACGCCGAGGTTGGTGGCGATGCCGCCGAACACCAGCCGGGTGACGCCGAGCGCGCGGAGCCGGGCGTCGAGGTCCGTGCCCTGGAAGCCGCCGATCGTCCGCTTGACGACCTCCACGTCCCCTTCCTTCCGCAGTCCGGCGACGAGTCCGCTGCCCGGCGGCTGCTCGGCGAGCGAGGGCCGTTCGACGCGGATCAGCACCACGGGCGCGCCTGCGGCGCGGAAGGTGTGGGCGAGTTCCTCGGCGGTGTGCAGGACTTCGGTGCCTTTGCGGGGCTCCAGGGGCAGCGCGACGATGCGGTCCATCAGGTCGACGAGGACGAGGGCCGTGCGCGCCGGATCGAGCGCCAGGGGTGCGGTCATGACGGAACGTTAGCCGTCATGAGCCGTCCGTACCGGAAATCCGGATCAACAGGCCCGTGAACTGGTCGCGTTCGGCAGCCGACAGCGGGGCGAGCAGCGCGTCGTTGGCCTCGCGGGCCGCCTGTTCGCAACGGCCGAGGAGACGGTCGCCCTCTTCCGTGAGGGAGACCGCGTTCTTCCGGCGGTCGGCGGGATCGGGTGCGCGGACGACGAGTCCGGCGGCCTGGAGGTCGTTGAGGACGCCGACCAGGTCCTTGGGGTCGAGGGACACGGACCGGCCGAGGTCGGCCTGGGCGACCGGGGCGAGGTCGCGGACGGCGGAGAGCACCACGTGGTGCCACATCCGCATGCCGTGTTCCGCGAGCGCCTCGGCGACGAGGGCCCGACCTCGGGCGGCGGCCCGCCCGAGCAGCCAGCTGGGCAGGGAGCGGATGGCGGGGAGGGGGGCTTCCGGCATGGGGGCAGCGTAGCGAAGAAGTCATTGGGGACCCCAACGGCACGGCCTCCCCGGCGCTCCGCCGCAGGAAACCATTGGACCTCCCAATGACTTTCTCCATATCATTGGAACTCCCCACGACATCTGTGTGCTGCGGAGGTGCGATGCGTCGCGTCCGGTACGAGTCCCCCGGCGGCCCCGTTTTCCTGGAGGAGGCCCCCGTCCCCGAACCCGGCCCCGGAGAGCTGCTCGTCCGGTGCGAGGCGGTCGGGGTCACGCTGCCGGTGGTCCGCAAGGTGACCGAGGCGCCGGAGCCGATTCCGCTGGGCGGTGAGATCGCCGGCGAGGTGCTGGCGGCCGGCGCGGGCGTCACCCGGTTCCGCACCGGCGATCGGGTCACGGGCCTGTGCTTCGGCCACGGCTATGCCGACTTCGCCCTGCTGCAGGAGACGATGGCCACCGCGGTCCCCGCCACCGCGTCCGCCGTCGACGCCGTCGCCCTGGTCCGCAGCGGCCTGGTCGCCCTCGGCGCCCTGACGGCGGCCCACCCCGAACCGGGCGAGACGGCCCTGCTCACGGCGGCGGCGAGCGGTGTGGGCCACCTCGCCGTCCAGCTCGCACGCGTGCGGGGTGCCGGCCGGGTGGTCGGCGCCGTCTCCGACCCGGCCAAGGCGCCCTTCGTCCGCTCGCTGGGCGCCGACACGGTGGTGACGTACGCCGACGGCGACTGGGGCGCCCCGGCCGACTACGTGCTGGACGCGGTCGGCGGTGACCTGCTCACCCCGGCCGTCGCCGCACTGGCCCCGGGCGGCCGGCTGGTGGCGTACAGCTCGGGCGGCGGCACCGTCCGGGCGTACGACCTGCTGGCCGGCGCCAAGTCGGTCACCGGATTCCAGATGGCCCGCATCGCCCGCGAACGGCCGGCGCTGTACGAGGAGTGGCGTCAGGAGCTGTGGCGACTGTTCGCGGAGGGCACCGTACGGCCCGCCGTGCACGGGGAGTTCGCGCTCACGGAGGCGGCACAGGCGCACCGGGCGGTCGAGACCAGGGCAAACATGGGCAAGGTCGTGCTGATCCCCTGATGGGGGCGGGGCTCAGCGGCCGGTCGTCCCCGTGCCGACCGCCGGCCGCGACTGCGCCGCCGGAACGGGCGGCGACGCGGCCTCCTCCTGGGCCTCGGGGTCGCGGGCGCGGCGCTTGGCGATGATCGCGCAGACCATGAGCTGCATCTGGTGGAAGAGCATCAGCGGCAGCACGGCGAGCGAGGCGTGGGCACCGAACAGGACGCTGGCCATGGGCAGCCCGGAGGCGAGGGACTTCTTCGACCCGGCGAACTGGATGGCGATGCGGTCCCCGCGGCCGAAGCCGAGCGCCTTGGCTCCGTACCAGGTCAGCAGGAGCATCACGGCGAGCAGCACGGCCTCGACGGCGAGGAGCCCGGCCAGCCGGACCACGCTGACCTGGTGCCAGATGCCCCGGACCATGCCCTCGCTGAACGCGGTGTAGACGACGAGCAGGATCGAGCCGCGGTCGACCAGGCCGAGGATCCTCCTGTGCCGGGCGATGAAGTCCCCGATCCATCGGCGCAGCAGCTGCCCCGCGACGAACGGCACCAGCAGCTGGAGCACGATCTTCACGATCGAGTCGGCGGAGAACCCGCCCCCGCTGTTGCCGAGCAGCGCGGCGGCGAGCAACGGTGTGAGGACGATGCCGATCAGCGAGGAGAAGGACCCCGCGCAGATCGCGGCGGGCACGTTGCCGCGGGCGATGGAGGTGAAGGCGATCGACGACTGGATGGTGGAGGGCACCAGGGTCAGGAAGAGCAAGCCCTGGTAGAGCGGATGGGTGAGCAGGACAGGCACCAGACCGCGGGCCGCCACGCCGAGCACCGGGAAGACCACGAAGGTGCAGACGAGGACCGTGACGTGCAGCCGCCAGTGCCGCAGCCCGTCGACGGCCTCCCGCGTGGACAGGCGAGCTCCGTAGAGGAAGAAGAGGAAGGCGATCGCGGCCGTGGAGGCGCCGGAGGCCACGTCGGCGGCCGTGTCCCGGGCCGGGAGGAGCGCGGCGAGGCACACCGTCCCGAGCAGCAGCAGGACGTACGGGTCGATCGGCATCCAACTGGGCCAGCTCAGGCGTTTCACGGTGCTCCACTTGCGGGTCGGTCAGGATGTCGTGCCGGCGGACACGGCCGGGTTCTCGCCGGGGCCGGAAGGGCCCCCTCCATCGTCCTCCTCCGGCACTTGATCGGGAATCCGGTATACCACTCTGACTGCCATCGCGTTCCGCGATAACATGTTCGAGTGTACGACCCTTCCCAGCTGCGCACCTTCCTGGCCGTGGCCCAGACGCTCAGCTTCACCCAGGCCGCCCGGCGGCTCGGGCTGCGCCAGTCCACGGTGAGCCAGCACGTGCGCCGTCTGGAGGACGCGGCCGGCCGCCAGCTGTTCTCCCGGGACACGCACTCCGTGGAGCTGACCGAGGACGGCGAGGCGATGCTCGGGTTCGCCCGCCGGATCCTGGAGGTGCACGAGCAGGCAGCGGCCTTCTTCACGGGCACCCGGGTCCGTGGCCGGCTCCGCTTCGGCGCGTCGGAGGACTTCGTGCTGACCCGGCTGCCCGAGATCCTGGAGGGCTTCCGCCACGACCACCCCGAGGTGGACCTCGAACTGACGGTGGAGCTCTCGGGCACCCTGCACGAGCAGCTGGCCGCCGGGAAGCTGGACCTCGTCCTGGCCAAGCGGCGACCCGAGGACCCGCTGGGCGAGCTGGTCTGGCACGACGACCTGGTGTGGATCGGCGCGGAACGGCTCCGCCTGGACCCCGCACGCCCGGTCCCGCTGATCGTCTACCCGCCGCCGGGCATCACCCGCGCGCTGGCCCTGGAGGCACTGGAGCGCCAGGGCCGCGACTGGCGCATCGTCTGCACCAGCGGCAGCCTCAACGGCCTGCTCGCGGCGGCCCAGGCCGGCCTGGGCGTGATGGCCCATTCGAAGGGCCTGATCCCCCCGGGCCTGTTCCGCGTCCCGGATCGCGCGGGCCTGCCGGAACTGGGCAAGGTCGACTTCGTCCTGGTCCACGGCCCGAGACGCTCACCGGCCCAGTCGGCGGCCGACGCACTGGCGGCCGCAATCCTGACCAGCGGAGCCCGCCTGAGACGCCCGTAGCCGCAGCGCCCCGTCAGGGGCGCGGGGAACTGCGCGCGACCAGCCCCCACCGGCCCGCACGCTCACAACGGCCCCTCACACATCAGCTGCTTCACACGGCGCGAAAAACGGTGTGACGGAATCGGCCACGTCGGCGCAGTCCAGAGAGGGCGCTGCGGCGCCCCGCCCCTGACCGGCGGGTAACCGGCCGGGGGCCGTAATCGGGTCGTACAGATTCCGTGGAGATTACGGAGCCGGAACTTACTGAACCGTAAGGATTCTGTCCGGCCCTTCCCGATGTGGGCGTATTTTCCAGACGTGAGCGTGGTCATACGAGAGCAATGCTCGTTTTCGCACCCCCCTCCCGATCGGTCTTGCGGTGGGGTAGCTTTCACGGCGCTGAGCGGACCGTCACTACTACCGTCACTGTGGAGCGAGGAGCGGGGAGCGGGGTTTGCGCGAGTTCACCAACCCGCCGTTGGCGTCGGCGCCGCCGGTCGGCGGTCTGGCCGACAGCGTGTTCGAGCGTGCCCGGACGGACCCGCTGCACGTCGCGCTGGGCCGCAAGGACGAGCTCGGCCAGTGGCGTGACGTGACCGCGGCCGAGTTCCGCGACGAGGTCCTCGCCCTGGCCAAGGGACTCCTCGCCCGGGGCATCCGGTTCGGCGACCGGGTCGCGATCATGTCCCGCACCCGCTACGAGTGGACGCTGTTCGACTTCGCGCTGTGGACCATCGGCGCCCAGGTGGTGCCGGTCTACCCGACCTCGTCGGCGGAGCAGTGCTTCTGGATGCTGTACGACGCCGAGTGCACGGCGGCGATCGTGGAGCACGAGGACCATGCGATGACGATCGCCACCGTCATCGACCGGCTGCCGCAGCTGCGCCAGCTGTGGCAGCTCGACGAGGGCGCGGTGCAGGAGCTGTACGACGCGGGCGCGCACCTCGACGACGAGGTGGTGCACCGGCACCGGCAGGCGGTGACGCCCGAATCGGTGGCCACGATCATCTACACCTCGGGCACCACGGGCCGCCCGAAGGGGTGTGTCCTTTCGCACGGGAACTTCATGTTCGAGGCCGACACGGTCGTGGCCCGCTGGGAGTCGGTGTTCCGCGCGAAGAAGGGCGAGGAGGTCTCCACCCTGCTCTTCCTGCCGCTCGCGCACGTCTTCGGGCGGATGGTGGAGGTGGCGGCGATCCGGCACGGGGTCCGCTTCGGCCACCAGCCGCAGCTGCACGCGGCGGCGCTGCTGCCCGACCTGGCCGCGTTCCGGCCGACGTTCATCCTGGCCGTGCCGTACATCTTCGAAAAGGTGTTCAACGCGGCGCGGCGCAAGGCGGAGAAGGAGGGCAAGGGCGGGCCGTTCGAGAAGGCGGTCGAGATCGCGGTGAAGTACGCGGACGCCGTGGAGGCGAAGGCCTGGGGCACCGGGCCCGGACCGTCGGCGTCGCTGCGCATGCAGCACCAGATCTTCGACAAGCTCGTCTACGCCAAGGTGCGGGCGGCGATGGGCGGCAGGATCCGCAACGCCATGTCCGGCGGCTCGGCGATGGACCGCCGGCTCGGCCTGTTCTTCGCCGGCGCGGGCGTGCAGATCTACGAGGGGTACGGCCTGACGGAGTCGACGGCGGCCGCCACCGCCAACCCGCCCGAGCGCACCCGGTACGGCACGGTCGGCCAGGCCGTACCCGGCTCCACGGTGCACATCGCGGACGACGGCGAGGTCTGGCTGCACGGCGGCCATGTCTTCCAGGGCTATCTCAACAACCAGAAGGCCACCGACGCCACCCTGCACGACGGCTGGCTGGCCACAGGCGACCTGGGTTCCCTGGACGAGGACGGCTACCTGACGATCACCGGCCGCAAGAAGGAGATCCTGGTGACCTCCGGCGGCAAGAGCGTCTCCCCCGGTGTCCTGGAGGAGCGGGTCCGCGACCATCCGCTGGTCAACCAGTGCATCGTCGTCGGCAACGACCGCCCTTACATCGCCGCCCTGGTCACCCTGGACACCGAGGCCGTCGAGCACTGGCTGACCATGCGGGGCAAGCCCCAGATGTCCGCCGCCCAGCTGGTACGGGACGCCGACCTGGAGACCGAGGTGCGGCGCGCGGTGGTGGCCGCCAACACCCTGGTCTCGCAGGCCGAGTCGATCCGTACGTTCCGTATCCTCGCCCAGCCGTTCACCGAGGAACACGGTTTGCTGACCCCGTCGCTGAAGCTGAAACGCAAGGCGATCGAGAACGCCTACGCCAACGAGGTCGAGGCCCTGTACCGGGCCTGACGTACCGTCAGCTGATGTTGACCCGGAAGATCTTGTCGGATCCGTCCGGCTCGTTGCCGTTGTTGTCGCAGTTGGTGGTGGACAGCCACAGCTGGTCGGCGCCCGGCACCTTGGTCACGGTCCGCAGCCGGCCGTAGGTTCCCACGTAGTACGCCGTCGGGGTGCCGACGTTCTCGGTGTCGCCGTTGATCGGGATGCGCCAGAGCCGTTCGCCGCGCAACGAGGCCATGTAGACGACGTTGCGGACGATGGCGATGCCGCTCGGGGACGCCTCGGAGACGTTCCAGGTGGCCTTGGGATTGGTCATCCCTGCGACCGAGCAGGTGCCCTCACAGGTCGGCCAGCCGTAGTTGGCGCCCGGCTTGATCAGGTTCAGCTCGTCCTTGGAGCTGTTGCCGAACTCGGCCTCCCACAGCCGCCCGTTGCGGTCGAAGGCGAGGCCCTGCGGGTTGCGGTGGCCGAGGCTGTAGACGTAGTTGCCGAAGGGGTTGCCGGGGGCCGGTTTCCCGTCGGTCGTCATGCGCAGGATCTTGCCGTTGAGGGAGTTCTTGTCCTGGGCGAGGTCGGGTGTCTGGGCCTCCCCGGTGGAGACGTAGAGGTAGCCGTCGGGGCCGAAGAGGAGCCGTCCGCCGTTGTGGTAGCGGTTCTTCTTGATGCCCTGGAGCAGGATCTTGTAGTCGCCGAGCCTGGTGCCGTCGTAGGTCATGCGCACGACCCTGTTGCCCTCGTCCGCGGTGTGCATGAAGTAGACGTAGTGATTGGTCTCCCACTTGGGGTCGACGGCGACGCCGAGCAGTCCGCCCTCGCCGTTGGTGGTGACGGCGTTCGGGACGGTGCCGACCTGGGTCCTGGCACCGTCCTTGGTGACCTTCCAGACCTTGAAGTCGTCCCGCTCGGTGACCAGGGCGGTCTTGCCGTCGGGCATCCAGTAGGTGCCCCAGGGGATGGTCCAGCCGCCGGAGAGCGTGGCGATCGAGGACGGGACGCCGCCGTCGGTCGCGCACGCCTTCGTGGTGAAGGTGACGGTGTTGCTGGCCTCGGAGACGTTGCCGGCCGCGTCCCGGGCGACGACGTTCAGGCTGTAGGGGCTGTTGCAGGCGAGCCCGGTGAGCGTGGTCGACGTGCCGCTGGTGACCGTGTCGTAGACGGTGGTGTCGCTGCGCACGTCGTAGGCGACGACCGCCTTGTCGTCGGTCGACGCACCCCACTTGAGGTCGGCGCTGTTGGCGGTGACGTTGCTCGCGGACAGCGTGCCCGGCTTGCTCGGCGGGGTGGTGTCGGAGCTGGGCTTGGTGGTGCAGTCGACGACCGGGCTGGCGGGCGAGGTGTTGCCCGCCGCGTCGCGGGCGATCACCGTGAGGTTGTAGTCGGTGTTCGGGGTGAGCCCGGTCAGCGCCTTGGAGGTCGAACTCCCCGGCGCCTCGCTGATCTTGTTGCCGTGCTCGTAGATGTCGTACGCGCTCACCCCCACGTTGTCCGTGGCCGCCCCCCAGGCCAGGGTGAGGGAGTCCTCGCCGATGTCCGAGCAGCTGGGCTGTCCGGGACGGGTCGGGGCCTGGGTGTCGGCGGCGGCGTCGAGGCTGACCCGGTCGAGGTTGGGGCCCCCGTTGGCGGTGGTGGCGGTGGCCCGGATCTTGTCGGTGCCCGCGGTCAGCGGGACGTCGACGGTCTTGGTGACCCAGGTGTTCCAGTCGGCGGTGGCCGGGAAGGACACCCCGGAGGCGACGACCGTGCCGTTGACGGAGATGTCCATCGGCCGGTCGGTGGAGGTCCCGTTGGCGTAGCGCAGGGTGAGGGCGGAGGTGCCGGCGGAGGCCGCGCTCACCGTGAACTCCACGTATGAGCCCTTGACGTTGGTGTAGTCGACGAAGCCGGTGCCGGTGTACCCGCTGTGGTTGGTGGCCACGGTGCCCTGGGAGATCTGGGCGTCCTCGGCCTGGTAGTCGGTGGCGGCCAGCGCGGTGCCCTGGCCGAGTCCGGCGAGCGGCAGCGCCAGGGCCGCCGCGACGCCGTACGGCAGAACTCTTCTGATGTTCACGGATGTTCCCCTCAGCCCGTGTACTGGGTGAAGACCTTGAGGTAGTCGTACGGCTGCTGTGTCACGCCGCTGCAGGCGTCGCCGTCGGTGCCCGAGCCGCAGGCCCGGTCGCGGTTGACGGCCCAGTAGGTGAGCCGTCCGATGTGGTGCTGCTGGGCGTAGGCGAGCATGGTCTTGAAGTCGGCCACCCGCACGCGCTCACCGGAGTCGTCGGTCTTGCCGTTCATCGACGACAGCCCGATGTGGGTGTAGGCGGTGGCGTCGCCGTAGCCGTACGCCGACTTCACCTGGGCCTTGAGTCCTTCCATGGCCTTGGTGGTGAGGCTGCCCATGTTCGTGGTACCGCCGCCGAAGTCGAACGGCATGATGCACCAGACGTCGTTCGCCAGACCGGAGTCGGCGGCCCGCTTGATCATGTCGACGCCGGTGGAGTCGGGGCCGCCGGAGGTGGTGCCGAAGGTGATGACGGTCCTCAGGCCCGGGTTGTTCGCCTTCACCGTCTTCAGCGCGTCGACCACCCGCTGCCGCACGGTCGCGTTGGACCACTCGGTGTTCTCGATGTCGATGTCGAGCGCCTTCAGCTTGTAGGCGTTGATCACCTTCTGGTAGGCGCCGGCGAGCGCGGAGGCGCTGGAGCACTTCTCGCCGAGCTTGTTCCCGCTCCAGCCGCCGACGGAGACGACGACGTCCCCGCCCGCGCCTCTGATCGCGTTGATCGTGGACTGGTCGCTGCCTCCGGTCAGCGGGCGGGAGCCGTCCCACTTCGGGTTGCAGGTGCCGTCGGAGAGGATGAAGGCGAGGGTGAACCACTTGACGCCGGTCGCGGACATCACCGACGTGGGGCTTTGGGGGTTGCCCCAGCCGAGGTACTCGTAGGGGGCCACGGCGAACCCGGGCGAAGCGGCCGCCGCCTCGAGGGAGGTGACGGGCTTGACCCGGACGAGCCGGGTCTCGCCCGGGCGCAGGGTCGCGCTGTAGGAGTCGGCGATCACGCCCTTGTGGGATCCGGACCAGAGGTCGGTCACGTCACCCGAGCCGCTGAAGCCGACCTGCGACCAGTTCACGCTCACCGTCGCGTTGCCCGAGGTCCCGGTGTTGAACAGGGCCACGACGTACTGTCCGTCGCTCTCCTTCTTGCTCCAGACCTGCTTCACACCGCTGCTCACGATCCGCTTCGCGGCCACCCCGTCCTGGTCGACGCCGATCAGCCGGTCGTTGGTCAGCATCGCCTTGTCAACGGAGTCGAGTTGGGTGAGGTCGGTGCCGAGCAGCAGCGGGGCCGCCGCCATCGACCACAGCGTGAGGTGCGAGCGGCGCTGGTCCGCCGTCAGGCCCACCTGGTCGCCGTTGCCGATCTCCAGCGAGTCCAGGTCGTTCCAGCCGCCGGGGCCGGCGTACTGCTGCCAGGAGGCGGCCGAGTCGAACCGCTTGGCGACGTGGGACCAGTCGGTCAGCGGGTAGCCGCTGCCGTTGCTCCCCGGCCCGCAGTAGCACTCGACGTCCCCCTGGGTGCGCCAGCTGTTCGCCAGTTTGCGCCAGGTGGCGGCGTCGGCGATCGGCAGGTTGTTGGACAGGGCGAAGTTGATGGGCCGTCCGCTGGCCCGCAGCGCCTTGTCCCAGGCCTGGACGTCGGGGATGTCGGCGCTGCCCACCCCGTCGATCTTCAGGTAGTCGACACCCCAGGACGCGAACTGCTTGGCCCAGGAGTCGACGAACTCCTGCGCGCCCGGCTTGGAGTAGTCGATGGCGTACATGTTCTTGCAGTTGTAGTTCTTCTCGGTCGTGGACGTGTCCGCGATGTCCTTGGCGTGGTACGAGGTGCCCTCGATCGGCGTGTTCTTGGTGACGGCGTTCTTCGCGATGCCGGGCGTGACGTAGAAGCCGAACTTCAGGCCCTTGGAGTGGACGTAGTCGGCCACCCCTTTGATGCCGTCCGGGAACTTGCCGGTGTCGACGGCCCAACGGCCGTAGCTGTCCACGGTGAAGCCGTTGGAGTCGCACTTCTGCCAGAAGTCGTCGAGGTTGACGTAGACGAAACCGTGGTCCTTCAGACCGCTGGAGACCAGCGCGTCGGCCTGTGCCTTGATCTTCGCCTCGGTCGGCGTGCGGCGTACGAAGCTCCAGCTGGACCAGCCCATGGCGGGACGGACCGACTGGCCGTTGTCGGAGGCGGCCGCCGGGTGGGCGGTGCCGACGAGCGGCACCGCCGCGGCGAGCAGCAGGCCCGCCGCCGCGGCCGTGAGCGATCTGACCCGGATCATGACTGTCCCCCGTTCGCGGGTGTGGCGTACGACGTGCCGATCCACGCCTCGTCGACCCGCAGTCGCTTGTAGCGGGTGGTGTCGCTGGAGGCGGCCCAGGTCGTGTCGACCTCGAGCCGGACGTAGCGGGCGTCGGCCGCGGTCAGGTCGATGCCCTGGATGCCCCGGCGACTGGGCAGCTGGCCGGCCTTGACCGCGCTTCCCCAGTTGGTGCCGTCGTTGCTGACGTACACCTTGTAGTCCTTGATCCGCGCGGACTGCTCGGTGTCCGAGCGGGCGTAGGCCACTGAGTCCTCGCGCTGGTTGAGCCCGATGTACTGCACCTTCTTGGCCGAGCCGAGGTCGAAGGTGAGGTTCACCGGCAGCGTCTTGTTGTTGTCCCAGTAGGTGAGGTAGTCGCCGTCACCGGCCGCCGACGCGGCGTGCCCGCTCGCGGAGGCGCTCGCGCTGACCTTGACGCCGGTGAGGATGCCCTGGCGGCCGGAAGTCGTGACCTTGAAGACCGTGTCGTACGGGTCCCAGTTGCCGAGCCCGCTCAGGGTGAGCACGCCGCCGGACTGCGACCACGAAACCGCCGCTCCCGTGCGGAGGTTGGTGACGGAGGCGATGCGGTAGCCGTTGTCCCGCACGCGCAGCGTGCTGGTGCTGGGCGGGGTCAGGACGTGGATGTACTGCCGGTTCGCGTCGTCCTTGGCGATGGTCGTCACCCCGTACGCGCCGTCGTTCCATGCACCGGGCTTGAGACCGCCGTACATGTAGCCGCCGCCCTCGGTGCCGTGCAGGGACTCCCAGATGGGGTCGAGGTAGGAGTCGGCGAAGGTGTTGAAGGAGGCCTGATTCGACGGGAACTTGCCGTTGACCTGGGCCGTCTCGGCCATCAGCGCCTTCACCGAGGAGCCTGCGTTGGTGATGAGGCGGCCGAGGGTGAGCGCGCGGTCGACGGAGGGGTTGGAGCCGTCGTACCACCACGCACCGGTCGAGGGCAGCTTGAAGTCGGCCTCGGTCAGGCGGGGCTGGGCGGTGTAGACGGCCTGCGGATAGTCGTAGGCCGGGGTCATGCCCGTCTTCTGCTCGTTGCTGATCATGTCCATGATCGGCGTGTCTTCGTTGTTGTTGCTGAGCGTGTAGTTCGGGCGCTTGTCGTAGATCTGCTGGTAGAGGTTGTGGCTCTCCCAGTAGGAGTTGTCGTTGTCGATCCAGAAGCCGCCGAGGTCGGGGTAGCGGTCCATGACCTCGAAGAAGTTGTCGTAACTGAACTGACCGAAGCCGTCGTTGGTGGTCAGGTCGACGTTCTTGCCCTTGTAGGCGGAGTACGCGGACGAGTCGAGCCACTCGTGACCGCCCTCGTCGTGCCACTGGGGGTCGTTGGTCATGTAGAGGATGACCTTCATGCCCTTGGCCTTGGCGGCGGTGATCAGCTCACCGAGGAAGTCCCGCTTGGTGGAACAGGAGCCGGGGATCTTGGAGGGCCAGGGACGGGCGTAGCCGAGCCGGCTGTGGAAGGTGGCGAGGACCAGGTACTGGGTGTGCAGTTTCTGGGCTTCCTTCACCCAGTAGTCGGGGGTCCAGCCGCCGTTCGTGACGTCGTTCTCCCAGGCGGTGCAGCTGGTGTGGGCGGGCGCGGTGCGCAGGCCCCAGTGCAGGAAGAGGCCGCCGACGGAGGCACGGAGGAAGTCCTGGCGCGGGTTCTCCAGGTCGAGGGGGGGGGGGGGGGGGGGGGGGGGGTGGTTGGGGGGGGGGGGGGGGGAGGCGACAAAAGGGGTGTGGCGGTCTGTCGCGCA
>NZ_JBVJNZ010000016.1:29979-202037 GCF_055583445.1 Streptomyces sp. NPDC104761
GCGTAGTCTGTCCAGTTTGTGCGGGCTGGCGCGATGCGAACACCCGAGGCCAGCGCGCCCCCACAAGCAAAGGCACGGATAACTCCTTTGCGTTCCCCCCCCCCTCCCCCCCCCCCCCCCCCCCCGGTGCAGTCCTGACTGCCGGAGACGCGCAGCGCGCCGCCCGAGGTGTTGTGACCGTCCGTCACGCAGGCGCCCGTGACGTCCTGGAGGCCGATGTCGTACGGGGATCCACTCCCCTTCTGGGCGGTGAAGCGGGTGAGGCGGAGGTCGCTCGCCGCGTTGGCGATGACCGCGGGGCGGGCGTCGTTCGCGGCGAACTTGACGCTGCTGTCGGTGAACTGGACGTGGTCGGCGTTGTGTACGTACCACCCGTAGGCGGGCCGGGTGCCGATGGCCTTGGGGTTGTAGTCGTTCGGGTCGTTGCTCGGCACTCCGGTGGACATGGTGCCGTTGCCGCCGGGGACCGTGATGTCGACGTTGTTGAAGGTCACCCCGCTGATGCGGTGGCCGCTCTCGCCCCACAGGGTCGGGCTGAAGGAGGGGCTGTTGCCGGTGGCGGTGATGTCGTCGTACGTGACATTGCTGATCGAGCCGACACCGGGACTGTTCCCGCAGCGTTTCCGCGTGCCGATCTTCTCCATGATCGGCGAGTGCACGTTCGTCATCGTGATGTCGCGGTAGTGGACGTCGGAGATCTTCGCGCCGTCCATGGAGACCATGCCGAGGCCGGACTTGTCGGCACCGTCGATGCGGATGTTCTCGAACTGGTAGTCCGAGAAGTCGCCACAGGTCTCGGAGCCGAACATCAGCGCGTTGCAGCACTTCGCGCCGAGCGTCGAACCGCTGACCCGGACATGCCCGTTGGGCAGCTTGGCGCCGAGGGCGTAGTCGCTCTTGAAGACCAGGGCGTCGTCGTTGGCGTGGATGGTGGCATTGGTGATCGTGGCGTTCGTGGTGGAGATGACGTTCCAGCCGTCGCGGTCGCTCGCGGTGTCGATGGTCAGGTGGTCGGACGTCACGTTGGTGCAGCCGTTGATGAGGGCCGCGAAGTGGCCGCCGCGGCGGAGGGTGAGACCGTCACCGATCCGGAGGCCGTCGCACCGGGTCAGCGAGAGGATCTTGTCGGCCTCGCCGGTCTTCGGGTTGCCGGTGATCAGGTTGCCCGCGCCGTCGATGACGCCCTGCCCCACGAAGCCGATGTCGGTGAGCCTGTCGCCGTAGATCATCGCGTCGTGGAAGTGGCTGTGCCCGTAGTCCTGGTAGGAGTCGTACGGGTTGGACTCGGCCTTGTCGTAGGTGTCCGCGCTGGAGCCCTGGAGGGTGGCGCCCTTGTCGAGCTGGAGCGTCACATGGCTCTTCATGTGGATCGTGTTCTTGGACTTGTAGGTGCCGGCGGTGAAGCGGACGGTGCCGCCGCCCGCGGAGTTCGCGGCCGTGACGGCCTTGTCGATGGCAGGGCTGTCGTTGGTGGAGCCGTCGCCCTTGGCGCCGTAGTCACGCACGTCGTAGACGGCGCCGGCGCGGGGTGCGGCGGTGTGCTGGGCGGCGAGGGCCGCGGGGTGGGTGAGGCCGAGGACCACGGCCACCACGAAGAGGATGACGGCCGCCGCTCGGCGGCCCGGACCGGTGGGGGGTTTCATGTGGCGTCTCCTCACACCAGTTGGTAGCCACGGAGGTTGGTGAGCAGGAGATAGGTGTCCTGCAGGGATCCGGAGGTGTCACCCAGGGAGCGGTAGATGCCCCACTTCGGGCGGACCCGGTCGGCCAGGAAGGTGTCCACGCCGGTCTTCGAGGCGTCGATCACGGTGGCGCCGCCGGACTTGAGGATCCAGCGGACCGAACCCGCCGAGCCGTTGCCGACCTTGATCTGGAAGTCGACGTCGGTCCAGGTGTCGTGCAGCGGGTCGAGGTCGGTGCGGCCGACGATGATGCCGTCGGTGGCGAGGTTCAGCTCGATGGTCTGCTTGCCGTTCACCCGGCGCAGCGACTGCGTGACGATCGGGGAGGTGCCGGTGCCGGGCTGCTTCATCTGCATGATGTGGGTGAAGGTGGTGGTCGCCTTGAGCGAGCTCGGGATGTACATGGAGTACGTCACCCGCCAGGTCTGGCCCTGGTTCCACTTGAGGTAGTCGCTGCCGCTTCCGTTCCGCAGGCCGGTGACCTCCTGGCGCTGCCGGTCGGTGGAGGTGTCCCGGTCGACCATGTGCATGTTGAAGCGCCAGTTGTTCCCGGTGGCGAAGATGTGCGGATGCCCGGCGGGGTGCGAGTCGGCGCGGTCGTCCTCGACCGTCTCGAAGGCGCCCAGTCCGTCGCTGCTCGCGGAGGGGGCCCACTTCTGCTGCCAGGAGGCGGCGTGGGCAGTGGCGGGCAGCCCCAGCGTCGCTCCGGCCGCGCCCGCGGCAGCCGCGCCCAGCAGTGTTCTTCTGGATGTGCTCATGACATTAATCGCCTCGCAGTTGTTCGTTCATGATCAGGAAGGCGCCCAGACCGTGGAAGTCGTTGGTGGCCCGGGAACGGCCGACGTAGTACGCGTAGTCGCCGACGTTGGTGCCGACGGAGATGTCGGCGAGGTTGGTGCGGCCGTCCGAGCCGACCGAGAGCTTCGCCAGCACGCCCTGGTAGCCGCGGTGCGCGACGGCGGCGTAGTGCGGATCGAGGTAGCCCTGCTGGACGCCGCGGGAGAGGGCGTAGGTGAACATGCTGGAGCAGGAGGTCTCGGTCCAGTTGCCGGACTGGTTGCCCTTGTCCATCACCTGGAACCAGCGACCGGTCGCCGGGTCCTGGTACTTCTCCAGACCGGCGGCCAGCTTGCGGAAGATGGACAGGAGTTGGGGGCGCCGGGCCTGGGTCGCCGGGATCGCGTCCAGGACGTTGACGATCGCCATGGAGTACCAGCCGACGGCGCGGCACCAGTGCTCGGGGGCGAGCCCGGTCTGCGGATCGGCCCAACTCGCGGTCCCCGACTCGTCGTAGGCGTGCTTGAGCAGTCCGTTCGCGACCTGCAGATGACTGCCGTAGACGTACAGCTGCTTCGCCGCCTCGTCGTCGGTGTAGGTGCTGTCGCCGAACTCCCTGCCGTACTCGACGAGGAACGGGTTCACCATGTAGACGCCGTCCGCCCAGAGTTGGTGGGCGCGGCTGGAGTTGTCCGCGTGCCAGAAGCCGCCGTCGCCGGTGCGCGGATAGGTGTTCAGACGGTCGCGGATCTTCTTGGCCGCCTTGCGGTAGCGGTCCTGGCCGGTCTCGTGGTGCAGGATCACCAGGAGCCGGCCCGCCTGCATGCTGTCCAGGCTGTTGAAGGACTGGTCGATCGACCCGTCGCTCTTCACGAACCGGTCGACGTAGTTCTTGATGTAGGTGAGGTAGCGGGGGTCGTGGGTGCGCCGGTAGGTGAGGTACTGGCCGTAGAGGTAGAGGCCGATCGGGTAGGACCAGCCGCCGATGGTGCTCGGGGTGTAGCGGGCCATGGTGGAGTCGACGACCGCGGTGGACCAGTCGGCGGCCGCGGCCGGCCTGGCCGGGGCGGCGGCCACCGCGAGGGCGGGCGGGGGGACGGCCGCGGGGAGCGCGACCAGCGGGGCGGTGGTGAAGGCGACGGCCGCGAGGGCGACTCGCAGGCGTTTCATGGTCCTCCTTCTGCAGGGGCTTCTCTGGGGGCGGCGGCCTCGGAGGTCCGCCGCAGGGGAACGAGGTGGTGGTCGGGGGCGTGGCGGCAGGCCGGGTCGGGGTTGCGGGCGTCTCCGGTGAGTGCGTACGCCTGGCAGCGGCAGCCGCCGAAGTCGGTGGTGCGCAGGGCGCAGCCGCGGCAGGGCTCGCGCATCCAGGACTCGCCCCGGTAGGCGTTGAAGGCCCTCGACTCCCGCCAGATCCAGGCGAGTCGGCGGTCCCTGACACTGGGCGGGTCGAGGCCGGGCAGGGTGGCGGCGGCCGGGCAGGGCAGGACGGTGCCGTCGGGGGTGACGGTGAGCGAGATCCGGCCCCAGCCGCCCATGCAGGGTTTCGCCGTGCCGGCGAGGATGTCGGGGGCGACCCAGACCAGCTCCGGTTCGTCCAGGCGCCGGCGCCAGCGCAGGACTGCCTCGCGGGCCCGCTCGACCTGTCCAGGCAGTGGCAGCAGGGCGGCTCGGTTGCGGGCGGCCCAGCCGTGGTACTGGGTGTTGGCCAGCTCGATCCGGTCCGCGCCCCAGGCCACGCCGAGCGCGATCAGGTCGTCGACGGCGTCCAGGTTGCCCCGGTGCAGGACGACGTTCAGGCCGAAGGGCAGGCCCGCCGCCCGGATCAGCCGGGCCGCGCGCTCCTTGGCCGCGAACGACCGGGCGCCCGCGATGCGTTCGGCGGCCGTCGGCGCCGCGTGCTGCACGGACAACTGCACAGCACGCAGCCCGGCCCCGACCAGCCCTGCCAGCCGCCGCTCGGTCAGTCCGAGCCCGCTGGTGACGAGCTGGGTGTGCAGGCCGGCGGTGTCCGCGGCGCCGACCAGCTCGGGCAGATCGCGCCTGAGCAGCGGTTCGCCACCGGACAGATGGGTCTGGACGACGCCCAGCTCGCCGGCCTGCCGGAACACCTCGGCCCACTGCGCGGTCGACAGCTCCGCTGACCGACCGATCAGTCGGACGGGGTTCGAGCAGTAGCCGCAGTGGAGCGGACAGGCGTGGGTGAGTTCGGCGAGCAGTGCCCAGGGCGGCGCGGGTCCGCCCGGCTCCGCGGTCGTCATCGCAGCCATCCCTCCTTCCGCAACGCGGTCAGGAACTCCGGGACCTCGGCCGCGACCGGGGCGCCCGGGAAGGCCCCGGACAGTTCTGCGACGATCTCGGGCACCGCCCGGGTGCCGTCGCACAGCCGGAGCACGCCGCCCGCCCGGCCGTGCAGCACGACCACCCGCTCGGGCAGCAGCAACAGGTCGGTGCCGCGGACCCGGTCGTGGCGCAGCAGGGCCGTGCGGGCGAGGACGGGGCGCCAGGTCATGGCCCGCCGCCGTCCGCAGCGCCGTCCCGGCCCCCGGTGTCCCCCCGGTCCACGGCGTCGAGCAGCGCCCAGAGCACCTCGCACTTGTAGGCGAGGGCGGCGACTGCGCGGTGCTGCTCCTCACGGGTGCGGGCCCAGGACAGGACCAGCGCGAGGGCCTCCGCGCCGTCCCGGGCGCCCTGGTCGACGCGGGTGCGGAAGTAGCCGAGGCCGGCCGGGTCGATCCACGGGTAGTGGCGTTCGAAGGCGGCGATGCGGGTGCGCATCAGGCCGGGCGCGGACAGTTCGGTGAGGGAGGCGGCGACCGCGTCCAGGGCGGGGCGCAGGCGGCAGAAGGTGACGTACCCCTCGACCGCGAAGCGCACCCCGGGCAGCACGCGGGAGCTGTCCCACAGCTGTTCGCGAGAGAGGCCGGCCGCCTCGCCGAGGCGCAGCCAGCGCTCGATACCGCCCTCGCCGTCGGCGGCGCCGTCGTGGTCGCGGATGCGGCGCAGCCACGGGCGGCGCAGCTCGGGCCGGTCGAGCCGGGCGAGGATCAGGGCGTCCTTGACGGGGATGTGCCGCTGGTAGTGGAAGCGGTTGGCGATCCAGCGGCGCAGTTCGGCGGGGGTCAACTCGCCCCGGTGCATGCGCTGGTTGAAGGGGTGGCGGTCGTGGTAGCGGTCGGCGGTGACGGCGCGCAGTCGTGCGGCGAACTCCGCGGCCGGCCAGGGGTCCGGGTCCGATCCGGGGTGGACGGTGGTGGCGGTGGTGGCGGTGGTGACGGTCATGGTGGCCCGCCCGGGGCCGATCAGCGGTCGCCGAGGAAGTAGCCGGTCACTTCCAGGGCGGTCTCCACGATGTGGTAACCAGGGCTCCGCCAGACCTTTTCATCCGATGTCTGCGGGACGGCGGGTGCCTGCTGACGGTCCTCGGAGGTCGTCTCGTTCATGGGGTGGGTACCTGCTTTCCTGAGGTTGGGGGGTCTCAGCGCGCAGAGAGAGATTTCTCGTTCACAGGGAACGATCGGGAAACCCACAGGGATGTTCACATCTCTGGACCGGGTTCAGCGATACGTCCGACGATGCGCACCAGAGTCCCGGCAGAGACGGGCCCCGGTCAATGGTCCGGACCCATAACGTCGGATGCATTTCCGGCCAATCTCCGCCCGCAGGGGCCGGCCCGCCGGACAGTTCCGGCGGATTCCGCGGTCAGGAATGCGTCGGGGCGGATGATCGTTGACGATGGGTGTACCACCTGTCGACAACCTAAGGATCGAGAGCTCGTGAGCAGCAAGGTCCCCCCGAAAATCCTCAACAACGGCGTCGAGATGCCCCAGCTGGGCTTCGGCGTGTGGCAGGTGCCGGACGACGAGGCCGAGCGGGCCGTCGCCACGGCACTGGAGGCCGGGTACCGCAGCATCGACACAGCGGCGATCTACGGCAACGAAGAGGGCACCGGCAAGGCGATCGCCGCGTCCGGCGTACCGCGTGCGGACATCTTCGTCACCACCAAGCTCTGGAACGCCGACCACGGGTACGACGCCACGCTGCGCGCCTTCGACGCGTCGCTGGCGAAGCTGGGCCTGGACTACCTGGACCTGTACCTGATCCACTGGCCGCTGCCGGCCCGGGGCAAGTACATCGACTCCTACAAGGCGTTCGAGAAGCTGTACGCGGACGGCCGCGTCAAGGCGATCGGTGTGTCCAACTTCCTTCCGGAGCACCTGGAGCGGCTGATCGCGGAGACCTCCGTCATCCCGGCGGTCAACCAGATCGAGCTGCACCCGCACCTGCAGCAGCACGCTGCCCGCGAGTACCACGACGAGCAGGGCATCGCCACCGAGGCCTGGTCGCCGCTCGGCTCGGGCAAGGGCCTGCTGGAGGTCCCGGCGATCGTCGCGATCGCGCAGAAGCACAACCGCACCCCGGCCCAGGTCGTGCTGCGCTGGCACATCCAGCTCGGCAACGTCGTGATCCCGAAGTCCGTGACCCCGTCCCGGATCAAGGAGAACATCCAGGTGTTCGACTTCAGCCTGGACACCGAGGACCTCGCGGCGATCAGCGCGCTCAACGAGGACCGACGCATCGGCCCGGACCCGGCCACCTTCGACGTGGGCTGACCCGGAGCCCGTCCCGCCGACGGCCGTTCCGCCCCGCCGGGGCGGGGCGGCCGTCCGCGTTCCCGGACTCCCGTGCGGGGCAGGTCAGTCGGCGCGGACGTCCGCGTGCAGGACCTCGAACTCCTCCAGACCGACCACCGTCACACGGGCCTTGGCGGCGTCCGCGCGCCGGGCCTCGGCCTGTCCGGCGCGCGAGGCGGCCATCGAGGCGCGGTCGACGAAGAGCGAGCCGGCCACACCCCGGCCCCGCTCCCGGTCGACGAAGAGGGAGCACTGGGCGAATCCGGGCAGTCCCTCCAGCCGGGGCACCGCCGAGGAGCGGAAGGTCTCGGCGAACAGGTCCGTGTCGGCGGGGTCGAACTCCACCCGGGTGGAACGCAGACCACCGCCGGTTCTCGGCGGCCGCACGGTGTGGTGGACGGCGACCTCGTAGTTCTCGACGGCGACGGTACCCGCGAACGGCTCCAGCATCGGCCTGCGCCGCTCGCGCATCACCTGGTCGCTGTTGCGCCGGGCCGCCTCGGTGCCCCACCAGCTCACCGCGAGCAGTTTGCCCAGCTCCCGGTCGATGAAGACGCCCGCGCCCCGGTACTCGGGCCGCTCTTCCAGCAGTTCGCGCCCCTCGCTGTTCAGCGCTCTGACGGCCGCCTCGAGTTTCGCCGGATCGCCGGTGACGTACACTGCGCGTACGAACATGACCCCTCGCCTTCCAGGAGCCACCGGAGCCACCGCCGAATCCCCGCACGGCTCCTGAGCAAATATCCGGAATGTCCTGCCCCACCAGTCTTCCCTGGCGGTCATATCACCGCAATGCGCGAGAAATCACCGAGTTGACATCCAGGACTTGACGCGAACATGCAGCCGGGTCCACCTTGTACGTCACCCGGTCAGGAAACTTTCCTAACAGAAGGGGACCCCCACAGTGCGCATCCGAACACTGACCCTTGCCGCGGCCTCCGGGGCCGCACTGCTCGCCGCCGGAGTGCTGCCCGCGAGCGCGTCCGGCGCCGTCCCGAAGTCCGCCCAGGAGGGCTCGGTCAGCGCGGCCGACCTGCTCGCCAAGGTGAAGTCCTGTTCCCAGATCTCCAACGGCAAGTACAAGACCGACGACGAGACGTCGGCGACGATTCCCGTCTGCGGCAAGAACGGCGCGGTCTTCTGGAAGGCCGACATGGACATCGACTGCGACGGGCAGCGCACCACCAACTGCAACGAGGACCGCGACCCCTGGTACCAGGACGACACCGCCTTCCACCAGTCCGACGGCAAGCCGCTGAAGGCCGAGTCGCTGCCGTACATCGTGGTCCCCAGCTCCAGCAGCATCTGGAACTACTCCAGCGCCGGCATCAAGGGCGGCGGTGTGGTCGCCGTGATCTACAACAACAAGGTCGAGTACGCGGTGGTCGGTGACACCGGCCCCACGAAGATCATCGGTGAGGCCTCCTACGCCACCGCCAAGGCGCTCGGCATCGACCCCGACCCGGCGACCGGCGGCGCCGACTCCGGTGTGACCTACATCCTGTTCAAGAACTCCAAGGTGTCCCCCATAGAGAGCCACAGCGCGGCGGTGACCCTCGGCGACCAGCTGGCCAAGCAGTTCCTCGCCAACAACTGACCGATGCCCTCGCACCCTGCCACCGGCCCGGGGCGGGCGGACGGCCCGGTACCGCGCGGTACCGGGCCGTTCCGGCACCTCACCTGCGGCGCGCTCGGCCTCAGGTGCCGCAGGTCGCGCGCTCGGGCACGCCGTCATGGCCGGTCCCGGTTGCGTGCCGTCGGATGTGGTCGAGGTGCCGGGTCAGGGTCGACCGGCTGTCCCCGGGGGCCGGCGGCAGCAGAGGGTGCTGTGCGTCCGGCGGCCGCCAGGAGTGCCTCGGCGGTCGCCGGGTCGGCCGGCAGGAATGCCTCCAGCTTCAGCTCGGCGAGTGTCACGTCGACGGCCGTGGCGAAGGTCGTCACGGTCGTCATCAGGCGCAGTTCGCCGTACGACGACCGCAGGCGCAGCGGCACCGCGAAACCCAGAGCCCCGGCGGACGGCTCCAGGTCGGGAACGTATCCGGTGAGTTCGGAGCGCAGCTCCTCGAGGTGACCGAGGCGGGCCAGGATGTGGCGTGCCCACTCGGCGAGGTTGACGATGCGGGGAGCCAGGCCGTCCGGGTGCAGGGCGAGGCGGTAGATGTTCGTGCCCTCGCCCACCAGGCGGGGAGCCGCACCCTCGGTGATGAGGTCGAACGCGGTGTTCGCGGCGATCAGGGCACCGCCGCGGTCCACCACCAGCGCCGGATACGGCAGATGCCCGCGCAGGATGTGGCCGATCGCCGTGCGCACGGGCGCCAGCGCCGGGTCGTCGAACGCGCTCTCGGGGTAGGCGGGCGCGTAACCGGCGGCCAGCAGCAGTTCGTTGCGCTCCCGCAGCGGCAGTTCCAGCGACTCGGCCAGGCGCACGACCATGTTCCGGCCGGGGACGGACCTGCCGGACTCGATGAAGCTGAGGTGCCGCTGGGTGGTGCCCGCCCGGAGCGCCAGGTCGAGTTGGCTGAGACGACGGCGGGTACGACGTTCGCGAAGCGCACGGGAGAAGTCCACGCGCCTGTTCTAACGGTGACGGAGAGCCCCGGGCCATTCCCCGCAGGGAATTGCCGCCCGTTCACATCGCCCGTGACCATCGCCGGCATGGACATCGGTGTACTGCTTCCGACCGGAACCGCCCAGTGGGGCCCGTCCGACGACCCTCGTGAGCTGATCTCCTTCGGCCGGCGGGCCGAACGCCTCGGCTTCTCCTCGCTCTTCGTCAACGACTCCCTCGTCAGCCCCCGCATCGAGGCGCTCACGATGCTGGCCGCGCTCGCTCCCGCGACCGAGAACGTGACGCTGGGGACGGCGGCCCTGATGCCGTTCCTGCGCCGTCCCGTGCAGGCGGCCCAGTCCCTCGCGTCGATCGACCTGCTGTCCGGAGGCCGGCTCACCGTGACCGTCGGCGCCGGCTTCCCCGGGCGCTTCGGACGGCCCCTCTACACGCTGTCCGAGCTGCCGTGGGCCAGGCGCTTCGCCCGCCTGGACGAGACCGTCGCCCTGTGGCGGGCCCTGTGGGACGGTGCCGGAGCCTTTCACGGCGAGATCCTCCGGTTCGCCGACATCCCGCCCGCGACCAGGCCGTTCCGACCCGGCGGGCCGCCCGTCTGGCTCGGCGGCGCGACCCCTGCGGCGCTGGCCCGTACCGGCCTGATGTACGACGGATGGCTGCCCTACCCGCCCGAACCGGCCGACTACGCGTCCGGCCTCCGCGACATCCACCGAGCAGCGGCCGATGCCGGGCGCGCCGGCGCGGACGTCACCCCCGCGCTGTTCGTCTCGGTACGGATCGACGACGACGTCGAGAGCGGTCGCCGAGCACTGGACGGCTACGCACGGGCCACGTACGGCATGCCGCTGGAGGAACTGGAGAAGATCCAGGCAGTCGTCGCAGGCTCCGCCGGCCAGGTGCGCGAGCGCCTCGGACAGTACGTCGCAGCCGGTGTCCGGCACCTCGTCGTACGCCTCGGATCCCTGGGCCTGCCCTCCCAGCGCGACCAGCTCGAACGGGTCGCTGACCTGATCCCGGCCGTACGGGCGGCGGCGGATCACGCCTGACGCTCCGGCGGCTCCTGAACCCGGCCGGGCCACCCGGGACGCCGACAGCGGGGCAGGTTTCAGGCGGGCCGTACCGCCGTGTGCACCGTGCGGGCGCCGAGGACGAACAGGTCGGACCTGCGGTGCAGGCTCGCCGGGTCGGCGGGGTCGAGGAGGCGGTCCAGGGTGGCGCGGTCCTCGGCGTGGAGGTCGTCGGTGAGGGTGTCGCGGAAGCGGGCGAAGATCTCGACGGCGTAGGCGCGGGCCCGGTCGGGGGCGGGCGCCGGCAGGTCGATCAGGAAGCTGCGGGTGCGCGCGTACTTGAGGCCTGCGGAGGAGAGCAGAGTCGGCCAGTCCTCGGTCTCGGCGACCGAGCCGGGCAGTTCGGCGCGCATCCGCGCGAACCACTCCTCCTGCAGCGCGTCAAGGCGGGCCTGGAGCCCGGGACGGCCGATGCCGATGTCGCGGGGCAGGAAGCGGCTGGGCAGGCCTCCTTCGAGGATCGCCAGGGTGCCGCCGGGCGCCAGCCGCTCGGCGAAGGCGGTGAGCGCGGCCCGCTGGTCGCCGAGGTGGTGCAGGCTGTGCCCGGCCCACAGCAGGTCGGCCGGGTAGTCCAACTCGTCCAGCGCACCCGGGAGTTCACCGGCGAGCACGCCGAAGCGGTCGGCCACGCCCAGCCGCTCGGCGCGGGCCCTGGCCCGGTCCAGGAGCGGCTCGCTGGCGTCCACGGCCAGCACCCGCGCACCCGGGAACACCTCGGCGAACAGGCACGACACCACTCCCGGCCCGCTGCCGGCGTCGACGATCAGCCCCGGTTCGGTGACCTCCTTGCCGAGCCAGTTCAGCGCGCTCTCGTACAGGGGTGCGAAGAGCTCCGCCTGCGACTCCAGGTGACCGGCCATCTCGGCCCAGTCGATGTCGGTGTTGGAGTGGGCGTGGTTGTGGTCGTGGGTGTGCTTGCGGGTGTCCGCGTGGTGGTGGTCGTGCGCCATGGGGTCAGCCTCTCGTCCGGGTGCCGCCAGGGTGCGACGGCGCACCGCCCCGAGGCCAGTCCTCTTGCCGGTGCGGCAAAAAACCCGATGCGGACGGCAAGGCGGACGGTCCAGGATGGCAGGGTGGACGACGAGCTGGTGGACCGCTTCCTGACCGACGGTTTCGTGAAGATAGAGGGCGCCTTCCCGTCGCGCGTCGCCGAGGACTGCGCCCGGCTGCTGTGGCGCGAGACGGGGTACGACCCGCACGCCCCGGACACCTGGAAGGACCCCGTGGTGTGGGTGGGCGGCATGGCGCAGGGCCCGTTCGCGGCGGCCGCCAACTCCCCCGAACTGCACCGGGCGTTCGATCTGCTGGTGGGCGAGGGCCGCTGGGTCCCCCGGTACTCGCTGGGGAGCTTTCCGCTCCGGTTCCCGCACCCGGAGGAGCCCGACGACGCCGGTTGGCACATAGAGGGCAGCTACCTCCCGGACGGCGTCGAGACCCGCTGGCACCACACGAACCTGCGCTCCCGCGACCGCGCGCTGCTGATGCTGTTCCTCTTCTCGGAGGTGACCGAGCAGGACGCGCCCACCCGGATCCGCGTCGGCTCGCACCTCGACGTCCCGGCGGTCCTGGAGCCGTACGGCGAGGAGGGCGTCTCGATGCTGGACATCGCCCCGGAGGTCGTCGAGGCCTCGGCGCACCGCCCCCTCGCGTACGCCACCGGCCACCCCGGTGACGTCTACCTCTGCCACCCCTTCCTGGTCCACGCGGCCCAGCCGCACCACGGCACCCGCCCCCGCTTCATGGCCCAGCCGCCGTTGATGCCGGCCGCTCCCTACGAGCTGGAGCGGCCGGACGGGGCCTACTCGGCGGTGGAGTCCGCCATTCGTCGGGGCCTGTCCCGCGCCCCGTAGGGGCGCTGGGGGTCCCCCCGGCCGAAGGCTGGGGGAGGGACTGCGCGACCAGCCACACACGGCCCGCAGCGTCGGATCCGGCTCAGACGGTCATCACGACAGCGGCGGACAGGCGTTGGCCATCAGCTGCTGGAACTGGGCGGAGAACCAGTGTCCCCGACGGGGCGCCGGGTGCACCGCTTCTCCCGGGAGCCGTCCGAAGGTTCCGCGTGCGTCGCCTCGCCACCTGACGGCGGGGCCGATCCGACGGGCCGTCCCCACCCGCGCTGGGGACGGCCCGGCAGTCAGCCGGCGTCGTCGGCCTCGCGGTTGCCGTATCTCTCGGCCAGTTCGGCGATCGTGCGAGCCATGCGTGCGCGCAGTTCGGGCGGCCCCAGGACCTCGATGTCCGTGCCCAGGCGGAGGAACTGGGCGGTCGCGTGGTCGACCGACTCGATCGGGACGCGGGCGAGGGTCCAGGCGGCGGTCGTCCCGACCGTCTCCGCCCTGGGGAGCGTCACCCCCGGCGCGAGCCGGACCAGGGCCTCGCCGCCGTCGCCGTACAGCCGGACGTGGAAGTCGCGTTGGTACGCGGTCCAGTGGGCGGCCAGGTCGAAGGCTTCCGGGCGGCTGAACTCCTCGTCCAGGAGGGTCAGTTCGAGGATCTGGTCGACGCGGTAGGTGCGCGGTCCTGGGGCCGCGACGACGTACCAGCGGCCCGCCTTGAGGACCAGTCCGTACGGTTCCAGGCGGCGCCGCACCTCGGTCGGCTCGCGCCAGCGGCGGTAGCGGACGTCCAGGGCACGGCCGTTCCAGACCGCCTCGGCGACCGCCGCGAGGTACGGCGTCTCGTCGGCGTCCGCGTACCAGCCGGGGGCGTCGAGGTGGAAGCGGCCGCTGATCCTGTCGGCGTGGCCGCGCAGCTCCGGCGGCAGGGCGGCGCGGACCTTGAGCTGGGCGGCGGCCAGGACCGGGCCGAGCCCGAGGTCGGCGGCGGGGCCGGGGGCGCCGGCCAGGAAGAGGGCCTCGGCCTCCGCCGTGGTGAGGCCGGTGAGGCGGGTGCGCCAGCCGTCGAGAAGGCGGTAGCCGCCGGCATGGCCCGCGTCGCCGTACAGCGGGACGCCCGCCGCGCCCAGGGCCTCGACGTCCCGGTAGACCGTGCGGACGGACACCTCCAGCTCCGCGGCGAGCTGGGCGGCGGTCATCCGGCCCCGGGTCTGGAGCAGCAGGAGGATG
Source organism: Streptomyces sp. NPDC104761 (assembly GCF_055583445.1). Classification (NCBI taxonomy): domain Bacteria; kingdom Bacillati; phylum Actinomycetota; class Actinomycetes; order Kitasatosporales; family Streptomycetaceae; genus Streptomyces; species Streptomyces sp. NPDC104761. The sequence continues at coordinate 43,765 of NZ_JBVJNZ010000016.1, forward strand.
GCGACGAGCCGGCTGGACTTCACCGCCCCAGGATCCCCGACTCCACTGACATGAGGTGTCAGTGAACCGGCCCTAGCGTCACGTCCATGAGCTTCACGGAGAAACTGCTGACCGTGCCGCCCCCGATCACGGTGGCCGGCCGGCACATCAAGCGCTACCACGTCACCGCCGATCCCGCGGGCATCGCGCCCGACGTCGAGGAGGTGGCGTACGCGCTCCTGCCCGGGCTGCTGCCGGAGCCGGACGGCACCCCGCCGGCGACCTTCGTGGTCCTGCACCGGGGCGGGGACAGCGGCGCCTACCTCAACGCGTACAGCTGGGTGTGGGACAACGTGCTCCACTTCCGGTGCGCCGCGGCGGGCCAGCCGGTGCTCGGCTGCCCGGACAAGGACCCGACCCATTTCGTCGAGCCGGCCGTGCCGTGGATCGGGTGCGTCTGGGAACTGCCGCCGATCCGGCACGAACGGGACGCCTGGGTACGGCACCTGCTCGCACCCGAGGTCCCCGACCTGGCGGCCTACCTGGCCGACTCCCTTTCCGCCGGAACCACCGGAGGCCGCGCGTGAGCACGCCGAACGACTTCGACTTCCTCCACGGCGAGTGGGAGGTCCGCAACCACCGCCGTACCGACTTCCTCGACCCGGACAGCGCATGGGTGGAGTTCCCCGCCGTCAGCCGCTGCCTGCCGCTGTTCGACGGTGCCGCGAACGTCGACGAGATCGACATGCCGTACCTGGGCGCGAAGGGCCTGACCCTGCGGCTCTTCGACCCGGAGACCGGGCAGTGGTCGCTGAACTGGGCGGCGAGCCGGAGCGGGAAGCTGTTCCCGCCGGTCGTCGGGCGGTTCGACGGCGACCGGGGGGAGTTCTACGGCGACGACACGCACGAGGGCAGGCAGGTCCGGGTGCGGTTCGTGTGGTCGGGGGTCTCCCCCGGCGGCGCGCGCTGGGAGCAGGCGTTCTCGGTGGACGGCGGTGACACCTGGGTGACCAACTGGACGATGGACTTCAGCAGGCCGCCGGTCTCCTGAACGCCCGCACGGCGAAGCAGGGGTCGGGGCGGCGGCGGTCCTGGTCGGGCAGGGCCGCCAGCCGGTCGGCGAAGCCCTCGGCGCGGGGGTCGTCCGGCGGGAGCATCGTGAACCAGCCGCGCCGCAGGTCGGCGAGGGTGGAGCGGGGGCTGCGGCCCTGGCCGACGCCGGTGAAGGAGGCCTGCCCGGCGGGCAGCAGACCGCTCGCGCGAGCGTGCGCGGTCACGTCCGCGCAGGCGTCGGACGCCGGGCGGCGCGGGCGGGCGGCGAGGACGGCGTCGATGTCGCTGCCGACGTCGTGGGCGGCGGCCTTGTCGACGGTGGTGACGTACACCCCGCCGGGCCGCAGCACCCGTGCGCACTCCGCGACGATTCCGCGGACCTCGGAGCCGTCCGCTATGAGGTGGAGCAGCCAGACGGTCGTGACGGCGTCGAACGTGGCGTCACGGAAGGGCAGTCGACGGCTGTCGGCGAGCAGGACCGAGCCCGGCAGCCGGGCCGCCGCCATCCGGGCCATGCCGGGCGCGCGGTCCGCGCCGGTGACCTGGAGCGCCGGGCGGGTGGCGGCGAGCCGGCGGGTGACGATGCCGGTGCCGCAGGCGAGGTCGAGGAGACGGGCGGGACGGGCGGAGCTGCCGAGGTTCTCGGGGATCAGGCTGAGAACGGCCGCCGCGGCGGCCGCCGCGCGGGCCTCGCCGCCGCGTGTGGCGTCGTAGGCCCCGGCTTCCTTGTCGTAGTCGAGCACACGGCTCAGTGTGCGCCGTGGCCTGGGGCGATGTCCTCCACCCTGTGGGCGAGTTCGAAGTCCTTGGCGGTGACGGCGCCGCCCACGCTGTGGGTGTTCACGGTGAGGGTGACGGTGTTGTAGCCGAGGGTGAGGTCGGAGTGGTGGTCGAGTTCGTCCTGGATGTGCGCGATGTGCACGACCAGGGCGACGGCGGCGAAGTGCGAGTCGAGGCGGTAGGCGCGGGCGAGCCGGTCGCCGTCCAGTGACCAGCCGGGCAGCTCGGCCAGCCGGTCCTCGGTCTCCTGCTGCGACAGCGGTGCGACGGCCATGGTGCGGCTTCCTTCCCGGGGACCGGCGAGTGACGTGGGCGTGGCTGCGTTCAGCCTGCCATGGACAGGCAGTCCGGGCTGCGCTGCGCGGTCGCGTGTCCGGTCGCCGTCCACGGTCCTCGGCCACGGTCCTTGGCCACGACCGCCGGCCACAGTCCTCGGCCACGACCGCCGGCCACGGTCCTCGGCCACGACCGCCGGCCACAGTCCTCGGCCACGACCGCCGGCCACGGTCCTCGGCTACGGTCGTCGGCATGACCCTTGTCGCCTCCGGCCCCGTCCCGTCCCGCGCCAACACCCCCGACGGCCAAGGCGTCGGCCCGCTGCTGCGCGCGTGGCGGGAGCGGCGGCGGGTGAGCCAGCTTGAGCTGGCACTGCGTGCCGACTCCTCGGCCCGGCACATCAGCTTCGTCGAGACGGGCCGGTCGCGGCCGAGCGAGGAGATGGTGCTGCGCCTGGCCGAGCACCTGGACGTACCGGTGCGGGAGCGCAACGCGCTGCTGCTGGCCGCCGGTTACGCCCCGCACTACCCGGAGACCCCGCTGGACGACCCGGCGCTGGACGCGCTGCGCGACGGCATGGAGCGGCTGATCCGTGGCTACGAGCCGTATCCGGCGCTGGTCGTGGACGCCACGTACACGGTGGTAGCCGCCAACCGGGGCATCGCCATGCTCCTGGAGGGCGTCCCGGAGTCGCTGCTCGCGCCCGCCCCGAACGCGATGCGGCTGACCCTGCACCCGGAGGGGCTGGCGCCGCGCATCCGCAACCTGCGTGAGTGGCGCGGGCATCTGCTGGAACAGATGGGGCGCCAGATCGCGCTGCACCGCTCCGACGCGCTGCGGGAGCTGTACGAGGAGGTCGCCGCCTATCCGGTGCCGACCGGTGTGGCGGACGCCGAACCAGCCGAACCCGGCGGGCCCGTCGCGTACTTCGCGCTGCCGATGCGGATCGAGCACGCGGGGCGGGTGCTGTCGTTCGTGTCGTCGATCTCGACGTTCAACACTCCGATGGACGTGACCGTCGCGGAGCTGGCCATCGAGACGTTCCTGCCGGCGGACCCGGCCACCGCCAAGTACCTGCATACGTTGGTAAGTTGACGGAAGTAGTTTCCTCGACCAGGTGTGCGACGCGGCATCGCGTGACACACTGCTCCCCTTACTTGGGCACGTTGGGGAGGCGTGGCGTGAGTGAACGGCGTGCTGCGCCCACCGTGGGGCAGGTCGTGCTCGGCAAGCGGCTGCAGGAACTGCGCGAGGCGGCCGGCCTGGGCCGCGACGAGGCGGCGCGGGTCCTGCGGGTGGCCCAGGCGACCGTGCGGCGCATGGAGATGGCCGAGGTCGCGCTGAAGATCCCGTACATCCAGGTGCTGCTGGAGACGTACGGGGTGCCCGAGGAGGAGCAGGCCGCGTTCATACGGCTGGCCGAGGAGGCCAACCAACCGGGCTGGTGGCAGCGGTTCCACGACGTGCTGCCGGACTGGTTCAGCCTGTACGTGAGCCTGGAGGGCGCCGCCCGGGTCGTCCGCTCCTACGAGCCGCACTTCCTTCCCGGCCTGTTGCAGACCGAGGCGTACGCGCGGGCCGTGATGGAGTCCGGGACGATCGGCCACAGCGATCCCACGGCCGTGGAACGGCACGTGGCGCTGCGCATGACCCGGCAGCGGCTGCTGGAGCAGGACGATCCGCCCCACCTGTGGGTGATCATGGACGAGACGGTGCTGCGGCGCCCGGCCGGTGACGCCGAGGTGATGCGCGACCAGATCGACAAGCTCCTGGCCTACATCGAACGGGACCGGATAACCCTGCAGCTCGCCGAGTTCGCGAGCGGTCCGCACCCGGGGACGTACGCGCCGTTCACGCTGTTCCGGTTCGCCGAGCCCGAACTGCCCGACATGGTCTTCACCGAGTACCTGACCGGCGCCCTGTACCTGGACTCCCGCGACGAGGTCGGGGCGCACCTGGAGGTCCTGGACCACATGACGGCCCGGGCGGCCTCGGCACAGCGGACCGAGGACCTGCTGCGGGAGTACCGCGACAAGCTCTGAGCGGGAGTACCGCGACCGCCAGACCCTGAGCCGAGGAGCACAGACCGTGAGCGCACCCGAGCCCGCCCCGACCTCGATCGACACGAGCCGGCCGCATCCGGCGCGGGTGTACGACTGGTGGCTGGGCGGCAAGGACAACTACCCGGTGGACGAGGAGCTGGCCCGGCGGATCCTCGCCGTGGACGGCACGGTGCTGCGCGGGGCGCGGGCCAACCGCCGCTTCATGCAGCGGGCCGTGCGGACCGTCGCCGAGGCCGGCACCCGGCAGTTCCTGGACATCGGCACGGGCATCCCGACCGAGCCGAACCTGCACCAGGTGGCGCAGGGCGTGGCGGCGGAGTCGAAGGTGGTGTACGCGGACAACGACCCGATCGTGCTGCGCCACGCGGAGGCGCTGCTGCGCGGCACGGAGGAGGGCAGCACCGCGTACGTGCACGCCGACGTCCGGGACGCCGGCACCCTGCTGGCCCGGGCCGCCGAGACCCTGGACTTCGCTGAGCCCGTCTCGCTGTCGCTGGTGGCGCTGACCCACTACCTCGACGACGACCCGGACGGCGACGACGTGTACGGCCTGCTGCGCGGGTACGTCGACGCGCTCGCCCCCGGCAGTCATCTGATCCTCTCCCAGGTCACCCCGGACCTCAGCCCGGAGGCGGTCGAGCAGGCGGCCGCGAACTTCCGGCGCAGCGGTACGCCCTTCCACCCGCGCTCGCTGCCAGCGTTCTACCGCTTCTTCGACGGCCTGGAGCTGCTCGGTCCGGGGGTGATCCCGGTCTCCGGCTGGCGTCCGGAGCCGGAGGACGTGGCCGTCCAGGCGGAGGGCGTCGTGCCGGTGTACGGCGGGGTCGCCCGCAAGGTCTGACCCGTCCGGGCGCCCTGAACAGGTGCGTTCCCGGGCCCGCCCCTAGCGTCGAAGCGACGGGCGAGCGAGGGAGCGGACGTGACCGACACGCGGACACCGCCGAAGGAGCCGGGCGCGGCGCTGCTGAGCGCCGCCCGGTTCTTCCGGCCGCGCACGCCCGCGCCCGGCCTGCCCAGCGTGGCCATGACCGGCGGCCGGGAGACGGACTGCCCGTCGGCCGGCCCCGGCCGCACCGGGTACGAGCCCCGCGGCTGCCCGCCGGGGGCCGCGTTCTCCTGGTCCACGTACGCGCCGAGCCGGGTGCGTCACCCGTACGTCCGGGGCGTGCTCCTGGAGATGTACCGGGAGGCCAGGCGGCGGCTGCGGGACCCGGTGCTGGCCTGGGCGGACCTCCAGAACGACCCCGAGCGGCGCCGCCGTTACCAGCGGGCGCGCGGCAAAAACGGTCTGGTGCGGGCGAGGTGGGACGAGGCGCTGGAGATCGTCGCCGCCGCGCAGGTGCACACGATCAAGACCTACGGCCCGGACCGGATCGCGGGCTTCTCCCCCAACCCCGCGATGTCGATGGTGTCGCACGCGGCCGGCGCCCGCTACCACTCCCTGATCGGCGCCCCGATGCTGTCGTGCCACGACGGGCACGCGGACCTGCCGGTGGCCTCGCCGCAGGTCTTCGGCGAGCAGACGGACGTACCGGAGTCGGGCGACTGGTGGGACGCCGCCTATCTGATGGTGTGGGGCTCGGACGGCCCGGCGACCCGCACCCCGGACGCGCACCTGATGGCGGAGGCCCGCTACCGCGGCCAGAAGGTGGTGGCGGTCTCCCCGGAGAACGCGGACCGGGCGAGGTTCGCCGACGAGTGTCTGCACCCGCACCCCGGCACCGACGGCGCGCTGGCCCTCGCGATGGGCCACGTGGTCCTCAAGGAGTTCTTCGTCGACCGCGAGACGCCGTTCTTCGCGGACTACGTACGCAGGTTCACCGACCTGCCGTTCCTGGTGACCCTCACCGAGCGGGACGGCGCGTACGTGCCGGGCAAGTTCCTGCGCGCCACCGACCTCGGGCAGCAGGGCGAGGGCGCCGAGTGGAAGACGGTCGTCCTGGACGCCGTCTCCGGCCACGCGGTCGTCCCGAACGGCTCCCTCGGCTTCCGCTGGACCGACTCAGGCAAGGGCCGCTGGAACCTCGAACTCGGGGCGATCGAACCCCGGTTGACCCTGTACGGCAGTGAGGTGGCGGCCGGCGTCGAGGTGTTGCTCCCCCGCTTCGACACGGACGGCGGCGCGCACGGCCGGGGCAGCGGGGACGTCCTGCGGCGCGGGGTCCCGGCGACCCGCCTCGGCGGCACGCACGGCCCGCTCGTGACGACCGTCTACGACCTGCTGCTCGCCCAGTACGGCGTGTGGCGGCACGGGCTGCCGGGCGGCTGGCCCACCCACTACGCGGACGCCGACGCCCCGGGCACCCCCGCCTGGCAGGAGCGGCACACCTCGGTCCCGGCCGCCAAGTGCGTCAGGATCGCGAGGGAGTTCGCACGGACCGCCGAGCGCTCCGAGGGCCGCTGCATGATCCTGACGGGCGCGGGCACCGACCACTGGTTCCACTCCGAGACCATCCACCGCGCCTTCCTGGCCCTGCTCCAGCTCACCGGCTGCCAGGGCCGCAACGGCGGCGGCTGGGCGCACTACACCGGCAAGGAGAAGTGCCGCCCGGTCACCGGCTGGGCCTGCCTGGCCTCCGCCGAGGACTGGTCCCGGCCGCCGCGCCAGATGATCGGCACGGCCTACTGGTTCCTCCACACCGACCAGTGGCGCTACGACCGGTTCGGCGCCGACTGCCTGGCCTCACCGCTGGGTGCGGGCAGGCTCGCCGGGATGACCGGCGCCGACTGCCTGGCGCTGTCGGCCCGTGCGGGCTGGATGCCGTCGTACCCGACCTTCGACCGCAACCCTCTCGAACTGGGCGAGGTGGCCGGTGACCCGGTGGCCGAGGCGGTGGCCGGGCTCAGGGCGGGGACCCTGAGGTTCGCGTGCGAGGACCCGGACGCCCCGGAGAACTGGCCGCGCGTCCTGACCCTCTGGCGGGCCGACCTCCTCGGCTTCCCGGCGAAGGGCACCGAGTACTTCACCAAGCACCTCCTCGGCACGCACTCCTCCCTGCGTGCCGAGGAGGCATCCCCGAACCGGCGCCCCCGCGACGTGACCTGGCGGGACGAGGCACCCGAGGGCAAGCTCGACCTGCTGCTCTCCCTGGCCTTCCGGCAGACCTCCTCCACCCTGCTGTCGGACGTCGTACTGCCGGCCGCCACCCGGCACGAGAAACACGACCTGTCGTCCACCGGCATGCATCCCCGCGTGCACGCCCTCACCCCGGCCGTGGATCCGCCCTGGCAGGCGCGCACCGAGTTCGACACCTTCAAGGCGCTCGCGGAGCGGCTGAGCCGGCTGGCCGTGCGCCATCTCGGGGTGCGCAGGGACCTGGTGGCCGTACCGCTGCAGCACGACACCCCGGACGAGACCGCCCAGCCCTTCGGGGTGGTGCGGGACTGGAAGCGCGGCGAGTGCGAGCCGGTGCCCGGCGAGACCATGCCGAAGCTGAGCGTGGTGGAGCGGGACTACACGGCGATCGGCGGCAAGTTCGCGGCGCTCGGTCCGCTGGTGGAGGAGCTGGGGCTGCCCGCCAGGGGGATCGTCCTCGGACCGGACCAGGAGGTCGCGCGGCTGCGGGAGTCGCACGGGGTCGGCTTTCAGGGCCGTCCCTCGCTCGACACGGCGGTGAAGGCGGCCGACGCCGTCCTCGCGCTCTCCGGCACCACCAACGGCCGCCTCGCCACCCAGGGTTTGCGCACCCTGGAGCAGCGCACCGGGCAGGAGATGGCCCGCCTGGCCGCATCGCACGAGGGCAGGCGGGTCACCTATGCCGACACGCGGGCGGCGCCGGTCCCGGTGATCACCTCGCCGGAGTGGTCGGGCAGCGAGTCCGACGGCCGCGGGTACACGGCGTTCACCCTGAACACCGAGCACTTCAAGCCGTGGCACACGCTCACCGGCCGCCAGCACTTCTTCCTCGACCACGACTGGATCCACGAGCTCGGCGAGGCGCTGCCCGTCTACCGGCCGCCGCTGGACATGGACAGGCTGCCCGGCGAACCGCGTGTCGGCCCCGCCGGTCAGCGGCAGGTGACGGTCCGTCATCTCACGGCGCACGGCAAGTGGTCGATCCACTCCGCGTACGAGGACAACCTGTTCGTGCCGGCGCTCTCCAGGGGCGGCCGGAACATCTGGATGTCCCCGCAGGACGCGGACACGATCGGGGTCGGGGACGACGACTGGGTGGAGGCGGTCACCCCCGGCGGCCTGGTGGTGGCCCGCGCGGTCGTCTCGCACCGGATGCCCGCCGGCACGGTCCACCTGCACCACGCCCAGGAGCGCACGGTGGCCGTCCCTAGGGCGGAGGCCGCCGGCATGCGCGGCGGCCTCCACACCTCGCTGACCCGGCCGGTCCTCAAGCCCTCGCACCTGATCGGCGGCTACGCCCAGCTGTCCTGGGCCGTCGACTACCTGGGCCCGACGGGCGGCCGGTGCGACGAGGTGACGGTGATCCGGCGCCGTGCCCAGGAGGTCGAACACTGATGCGCCCGATGGCCCAGATCGCGATGGTCATGAACCTCGACAAGTGCATCGGCTGTCACACCTGTTCGGTCACGTGCAAGCAGGCGTGGACCAACCGGCGGGGCATGGAGCACGTCTGGTTCAACAACGTCGAGACCCGCCCCGGCCAGGGCTATCCGCGCCGCTACGAGGACCAGGAGCGGTGGCGCGGCGGCTGGGAGCTGAACCGGCGCGGCGCCCTGAAGCTCAGGGCCGGTGGCCGGCTGCACCAGCTCGCCGGGATCTTCGCCGACCCCAGGCTCCCGGAGACCAAGGACTACTGCGAGCCCTGGACGTATGAGTACCGCAACCTCACCGACGCCCCGCTCGGCGAGGGCAACCCGGTGGCCCGCCCGGTCTCCCCGCTCGACGCCAAGCCCCTGAAGACCGAGTGGTCCGCGACCCGGGACGACGACCTGTCCGGCGCCCCCGCCCACGGCGGCCTGGACCCGATGCTCGAGCGCGCCCGCCAACAGGCCTCGGACAAGGTGCGGTTCGAGTTCGAGCAGACCTTCATGTTCCACCTCCCCCGCATCTGCGAGCACTGCCTCAACCCGTCCTGCGTGGCCTCCTGCCCGTCCGGCGCGATGTACAAGAGGACCGAGGACGGCATCGTGCTTGTCGACCAGGACCGCTGCCGGGGCTGGCGGAGGTGCGTGACCGGCTGCCCGTACAAGAAGGTGTACTTCAACCACGCCACCGGCAAGGCCGAGAAGTGCACGCTGTGCTCCCCGCGGATCGAGGCCGGTCTGCCGACGGTCTGCTCGGAGACCTGCGTGGGCCGGCTGCGCTACCTCGGGGTGGTCCTCTACGACGCCGACAAGGTGACGGCGGCCGCCGAGACCGCGGACGAGAAGGCGCTGTACGAGGCCCAGCTGGGCGTCTTCCTCGACCCGGAGGACCCGGCCGTGCGGCAGGCCTGCGCGGCGGCGGGCATCCCGGGCGACTGGACGGAGGCGGCCCGCCGCTCCCCGGTCCACGCGCTGATCAGCAGGTACCGGGTGGCGCTGCCGCTGCATCCGGAGTACCGCACGCTGCCCATGGTCTGGTACATCCCGCCGCTGTCCCCCGTCGTGGACGCGCTCTCCGAGACCGGTCACGACGGTGAGGACGCCGACAACCTGTTCGCCGCGATCGACACCCTGCGCATCCCTCTCGAATACCTGGCCGAGCTGTTCACCGCGGGCGACACCGCCCCGGTCCGCGCCTGCCTGGAGAAGCTCGCGGCGATGCGCTCCCACATGCGGGCGCTCAACCTGGGCGAGGAGCCGGACCCGGCGATCGGCTCCGCGGTCGGCATGCGGCCGGAGGAGATCGAGGCGATGTACCGGCTGCTGGCGATCGCCAGGCACGAGGACCGGTACGTGATCCCGCCGGCGGCCGCCGGCGACGCCCGCCGTCTGGAGGAGTCCGCGCTGCCCGACGGGTGCAGCCTCGACTTCGACGGCGGCCCGGGGATGGGCGGGGACGGCCCGTCCGGCCAGGACCCGGGACGCAAACTGCTCCCTCTGGTGTCGGTGGAGAACTTCCACGTCCTGCGCGGACAGCAGACCGCCGGCACTCCCGACGAGGCGAAGGAGGACTGATGCCCTCGGACGCGGTGTTCTACCAGGCTGCGGCACTCTGTCTGACCTACCCGGACGACGACTTCGTCGCCCGGCTGCCGCTGCTGCGCGAGGCCGCCCCGCAACTGCGGGAGTTCACCGACCATGCGACGGTGACCCCACCGCGGGAGCTGGCCGCGCACTACGTACAGGTCTTCGACTTCGAGGACCGGCACAGCCTCTACCTCAGCTGGTGGCGGGACGGCGACACCCGCCGCCGGGGCACGTCCCTGGTCCGCTTCCAGGACATCTACAAGGCGTACGGGATGGAGTTCACCGGCGAGGAACTGCCGGACTTCCTCCCCGCCGTCCTGGAGTTCACGGCCCGCACCGGAAACACCGACCTGCTCACCGAGCACCGCGACTGCCTGGCGCAACTCCGCGGCAGGCTCACCGACTTCGGCACCCCGTACGCGTGTGTCCTGGACGCGGTCTGCGCCGCCCTGCCGGCCCCGCCCGGCGGAGTGCGCCCATGACCACCTTCCTGTGGGGCGTCCTGCCCTACATCGCCTGCGCCCTCCTGGTCGCCGGCCTCGTCTGGCGCTACCGCTACGACAGGTACGGCTGGACCAGCCGCTCCTCCCAGGTCCACGAGTCGAGGCTGCTGGACACCGCCTCCCCCGTCTTCCACTACGGCATCCTGTTCGTCCTGGCCGGCCACCTCGCCGGCCTGCTCGTCCCGGCGTCCTGGACCCGGTCGCTCGGCGTCGACGCGCACACGTACCACCTGTTCTCCCTCTACGGCGGCACGCTCGCGGGCGTCCTCACGGTGGCCGGACTGGCCCTCCTCCTCTACCGCCGCCGCACCCGGGCCCCCGTGTCGCGCGCCACGACGGCGAACGACAAGGTCATGTACCTGGTCCTGGTCGCCGCGATCGTGCTGGGCATGACCGCGAAGCTGAGCCGCACCTCCGGCGACGGCTACGACTACCGCGCCACCATCGCCCCCTGGGCCCGCGGCCTGTTCACCCTCCGGCCGAGGACAGCCCTGATGGCGGACGTCCCGGTCCTCCACCAGGTCCACGCGGTCATCGGCATGCTCCTCATCACCCTGGTCCCGTACACCCGTCTGGTCCACATGTTCAGCGCCCCGGTCCAGTACCTGTTCCGCCCGTCCGTGGTGTACCGGTCGAGGGATCCCCGCCAGTTGGGCCCCCGCCCGGAACGCCGGGGCCGGGAGACCATCCGCAACTGATCTCTTCCGCCCGCCACCAAGCCCTTCCGGCCGCAACCGGACTCTCTCCGCCCGGAACCGAGCCTTCTCCCCGCCGCAACGGCGCTCAGTCACGACGGCGCGGCCCGGCGGTGCCTCACCCGGCCGCACCCCGGTCCCGCTCGTCGTCCACGATCTCGGCGTCCACCACCCCCTCCTCCTCGCCGGCCTCGGGCGCCCGCTGTTCCCCGGCCGAACCGCCGGCGGCACTGGCGTACATGGCCTGCCCCATCTGCTGGCTCACGCTCGCCAGTTTCTCCACCCCCTGCCGCAGCTCCCCGGTGTCGGCGTCCCGCTCCAGCAGCGCCTTCAGCTCGGTGATCGCCGCCTCCACCTCGGACTTCGTGGCGCCCGGCACCCTCTCCTCGTTCTCCCGGAGGAACTTCTCCGTCTGGTAGACGAGTTGCTCGGCCTGGTTGCGGGTCTCCGCGGCCTCACGCCGCTTGCGGTCCTCCTCGGCGTACTGCTCCGCCTCCCGCATCATGCGATCGATGTCGTCCTTGGGGAGCGCGGAGCCGCCGGTCACGGTCATCTTCTGCTCGCGGCCGGTCGCCAGGTCCTTCGCCGAGACGTGCATGATCCCGTTCGCGTCGATGTCGAAGCCCACCTCGATCTGCGGCACCCCGCGCGGTGCGGGCGGCAGGCCGGTGAGGTCGAAGACGCCCAGCTTCTTGTTGTACGCGGCGATCTCGCGTTCGCCCTGGTAGACCTGGATGCCCACCGAGGGCTGGTTGTCGGCCGCGGTCGTGAAGATCTCCGAACGCCGGGTCGGGATGGTGGTGTTGCGCTCGATGAGCTTGGTCATGATGCCGCCCTTGGTCTCGATGCCCAGGGACAGCGGGGTGACGTCGAGCAGCAGCACGTCCTTCACGTCACCGCGGATGACTCCCGCCTGGAGGGCCGCGCCGACCGCGACCACCTCGTCCGGGTTGACGCCCTTGTGGGGATCTTTGCCGGTGAGTTCACGGACCAGTTCGGTGACGGCGGGCATCCGGGTGGACCCGCCGACCAGGATGACGTGGTCGATCGCCGACACCTGCACGCCCGCGTCCTTGACGGCCTGGTGGAAGGGCTTCTTGCAGCGGTCCAGCAAGTCGGCCGTGAGCTCCTGGAACTGGGCCCGCGTCAGCTTCTCCTCCAGATGCAGCGGCCCCTCCGCCGAGGCCGTGATGTACGGCAGGTTGATCGACGTCTCCGTCGACGACGACAGCTCGATCTTCGCCTTCTCGGCGCTCTCGCGCAGCCGCTGCACCGCCATCCTGTCGTTGCCGAGATCGACGCCGTACTGCCCCTTGAACCGCTTCACGAGGTGCTCGACGACCCGCTGGTCCCAGTCGTCGCCGCCCAGGTGCGTGTCGCCGTTGGTGGCCTTGACCTCGATCACGCCGTCGCCGATCTCCAGGAGCGACACGTCGAAGGTGCCGCCGCCGAGGTCGAAGACGAGGACGGTCTGCTCCTCTCCCCGGTCCAGGCCGTAGGCCAGCGCGGCGGCCGTCGGCTCGTTGATGATCCGCAGCACCTTCAGGCCGGCGATCTCCCCGGCCTCCTTGGTGGCCTGCCGCTGGGCGTCGTCGAAGTACGCGGGCACGGTGATCACCGCGTCGGTGACGTCCTCGCCGAGGTAGGCCTCGGTGTCCCGCTTGAGCTTCTGCAGCACGCGCGCCGAGAGCTCCTGGGCCCGGAAGCGGGTGCCGTCGACGCTCCCGCTCTCCGGGAACCGCCAGGCCGCGTCGCCCATGTGCCGCTTGACCGAGCGCGCGGTGCGGTCCACGTTGGTCACCGCCTGCCGTTTGGCGACCTCGCCGACCAGCACGTCGCCGTTCTTCGCGAAGGCCACGACCGACGGGGTGGTGCGCGCCCCCTCGGCGTTGGCGACGACGGTGGGCTCACCGCCCTCCAGCAGGGCCACCACCGAGTTCGTCGTACCGAGGTCGATACCGACCGCACGTGCCATGTCCGTCCCCTTTCCGCCCGGGCACTTCCCCGACTCCAGCACAAAACTTGAGCGAGCTGTTGTCAATGCCGGGTACCCCGGGAACGACGCTGCCGCGCACCCTCGGACGGGGGGTGCGCGGCAGCGCGGCGGGCTGGACGGTCAGGCGAGCTTCGCGTCCAGGGTGATCGTGGTGCCGGCCAGGGCCTGGCTGACCGGGCAGTTCTTCTTGGCGTCCTCGGCGGCGGCGACGAAGCCGTCCGCGTCCAGGCCGGGGACGGTGCCCTCGACGGTCAGGTGGATGCCGGTGATGCCGGTGCCCGGCTGGAAGGTGACGTCGGCGTTGGTGACCAGCTTGGTGGGCGGGGTGCCGGCACCGGTCAGGGCGTGCGAGAGCGCCATGGAGAAGCAGCTGGAGTGGGCGGCCGCGATCAGCTCCTCCGGGCTGGTCTTCCCGTTCGCCTCCTGGGAGCGCGAGGCCCACGTGACGGGCTGCTCGCCGATACCGGAGGAGTCGAAGGTGATGACCCCGTTGCCCTCGGTCAGGCTGCCTTCCCAGACGGTGTGTGCGGTGCGCGTGGTAGCCACGGTTGTTCCTTTCGGCGATGAAGGCGAATGAACCGGTTCGCTCGCCCCCATCCGATCACATCAGGGCTCACCGCACCCGGAAGACCGGCCCACGGGGGGTGAACGGCAGACGACGTCCGTCCGGGATCAGGTAGGCGTGCTCGCGGCGCACCCGCAGGACGTCGCACCAGCCGTCGGTGATCACCAGGACCGGCGCGGCGGGCGGGAAGTCGTCGGCGCGCTGGAGCAGGTCGATGCCGGGCTGCAGGACCGTCCCGCCGCGGCCGTGCACGCGGACCCGGCCGGCGATCTCGGTGGTCGGGAGGTAGCCGGCGTCGTGCGGGGCCGCGTCGCAGAAGACGACACGTGCGGCGGGTACGTCACGGGCCTCGGCGTAGGAGGCGATCGCGCCGAGGGCCTTGCCGAGCAGGGTGCGGTCCATGGAGCCGGAGGTGTCGAGGACCACGCCGAAGGTGCAACGGGCGACCTCCTCGGGCGGAAAGTACCGGCCGGCGCGCGGGATGTCCGGGGTGGACGACTGCCGGCGCGAGGGGCGGGCGTAGGACCGTACGGCCTCCGGGCGCGGCACGAACTCGTCGAACCAGCGGGCGAGCCGGGCGTCCCAGGGCAGCGGCGGATGGCTGAGTGCGCGGATCTCCTCGACCAGTCCGCCGGGCAGCAGTCCCCGGTCCTGCGTCTGGTGCAGGTCGAGCCCCTGACTCAGCCCGCGGCGGTAGAACTCGTCGAGGTCGACGTACGCGCCGGGCGGCCCGAGCGGCGCGCCCAGCACGTCACCGCGTCCCTTGCCGCGCAAGGTGGCGAGCCGCCGCATCCGTCTCAGGTCGACGGCGATCCGGTCGTACACCTCCTCGGCCGAGAGTCCCTTCAACCCGGCGTCGTACAGCAGTCCTTCAGGCATCTCACCGACGCGCATCTCAGCCAGCCAGCCGTTGATGACGTAGTCGCAGGCGATGTTGAAGAGGTAGGGGTCGCGGGCGCCGAGGCGGTCGCCGTGGCGCAGGGCGGCGTGCAGCATCTCGTGGGCGAGGACGAACCGCCACTCCTCGTCGTCCATGGTCCGCAGCGGGTTGACGTAGATCTCGCCGGCCTCGGGGTTGACGGCGGCGACGGAGATGTCGTGGGCGCGGGCCAGTTCGGCGTCGGCGACCAGTGTGATACCGGCCGCGATGCCGCCGAGCAGCGGGTAGGAGGAGACGAACCAGCTCAGCGCCTTCTCCCAGGGGCGCCGGGGCGTGGGCGGGCCGGACATGGAGGTGCGGCGGCCGCCGGCCAGGTCCATCGCCCGGGACATGGTGCGGGTCAGCGCGTGCGCGAACCCCACCTGCCAGTCGGGCACTTGCCCGGCCCACTTGCTCCAGGAGAGGAGGAGCTGGTCGGGCTCGCCGCCGCTCGTGCCACCGTGCTCGTACGCGGCCGGGATGCCGCCGGTCCGGCGCCAGCCGGCGGCGAGCCGTTCCTCGTCGCCCTCCGGGTAGGAGGCCGGCAGGTGGTCGGGGGCCTCGCCGACCGGGAAGGTCTGCAGGAAGCGGTTGACGACGGTGCAGCGGGCGGCGAGGTCGAAGCGGTCGGGCTGGTCACGCGGCCCGGTTGCGGCCGGGAGGTGCCCAAAGCCGAGATGGATGGTGCAGTGCGCCAACGCCCAGGCCCACTCGGCCGGTTCGGCCCGCCGGGTGGCGTGCGCGTGCAGAACCCCGTCGGAGTCCGCGCGCACCAGCCCCTCCCGGGGGCCGAGTTCACACTTCTCGTGCCGGCAGATCGTGAACTCCACCGCCCGCAGGGCGGGATTGGCCCGCAGCAGCTCCACACCGGCCGCGAAGTTCTCGGCGGCGGGGTCCTTCTTCTTGGGCGCCGCGGCGGCCCGGCTCATCGCCGGGCCTCCACCAGCCGGGGCATGTCCCGGGCCGCCTCGATCAGGAACCAGGCCGGCAGCACGGGGTTGCCGTCGGCGTCGGAGGCGATGACGGTCTGGGCGACCTCGACGGAGATCTCGGCCAGCTGCACCAGCAGCGACTTGGCCCGGTAGGCGGTCTGCCGGCCGTTCGCCGACATGTGCTCCTTGTCGACGGGCAGTTCCTTGACCAGCCGCCCCCGGAACGACTCGGCGAGGTAGTAGAGCAGGTCGCGGTCCTCGATGCGGGGCGGCCAGCCCGCGTCCCCCTTCAGGATGGCCTCGATCCCGAACCGGCTGCGCACGATCTTGACGTATCCGCAGAAGGCGGTGGCGTGCGCGGGGGTCAGCGTGCCGTGCGCCAGCACCTTCAGCGTGTCCTCGTCCAGGTCGCGGCCGAAGGAGTGCAGGGCGTCGGAGAGCATGTGCCAGGAGCGCGGGGTGGAGAACGGCTCCTCGGTCTTCGGCGGCTTGGACCACAGGTGGTCGGGCCGGTCGGTGAGGTGGTCCAGGATCCACGGGTGGATGCCGTTGGCCCCGGCCCAGGCGAGCCAGTCGTGCGCGGAGGCCTCCAGGTGGACGTGGGCCAGCCGGTTGACGAGCGCGGAGGCGATGGGCCGGGCGAGGGCGTTGTCGGTGGCCCGGTTGCCGGCGCCGATGACGATCGAGCCCTTGGGCAGCTCGTAGGTCCCGATGCGCCGGTCGAGGATCAGCGAGTAGAACGCCTTCTGCACATCGGGCGTGGCCGCGTTCAGCTCGTCGAGGAAGAGGCAGTAGGGCTCGTCCCGGGCGATCGCCTCGGGCGGGCAGAACACGGACCGCCCGTCCCGGATCTGCGGAACGCCGATCAGGTCCTCGGGCGCGAGCTGCGTACCCAGCAGACTCACACACTCCAGCCCCAGCGACTCGGCGAACTCCCGCACCAGGGAGGACTTCCCGATCCCGGGCGCCCCCCAGATGAACACGGGCCGGACAGTGGCGAGACCGAGCAGAAGCTCGGGAATGCGAGAGGGCGTGACGGTCACGGCTGCCTGCAAGAGGCTGCTCCTTGGAGGTGTTCGAGAGGTGTGCGACTCGAACAGTGTGAGCCGGAGCCGAAAGGAACGCAGCCGATTTATCCGGAGCCCGGCTGCAGCGCCTCTTCAGGGGCGCCGGGGGTACCCCCGACCTTCGGCCGGGGGAGGAACTGCGCGAACAACCCCCACCGGCCGCAGTGAACCACCTACGCGGCCTTCTCACCCTCCACGGACAAGGGAACCTGCGGGCCGTCCGCCTCCTGGAGCCACCGCCGCAGCACTCGATGCACGGCCTCGGCCCCCACGAGCTCTTCTCTGTCCCCCACCGGCTCGGAGACACAGACCGGCGACAACAGGAACGGCCGCCCCTGCGCGCCCCCCAGTCCCCCGTGCGACCCGATCTGCTCCTCGAAAGCGAGCACCTCCCCGCTCTCCGGGTCGTACCACGAGTTCACCATGATGTCGGCGGTGTGCGGAAAGGAGTGCGTCCGCCGCACCGCATCGGCGGCGCCCGCCCCGAACACGGCCAGCGGCCCGGCATGCCCGTCCAGCCGGTCGAGCGGGATCTCCGCGCCGTACGCGCCGAGCACCACCCCGCCGTGCTCCTCGCTGCGCACCAGCAGGAACCCGATGCCGGGATGGTTGGCGAGGGTGGTGAGCAGCGCGGGGTGGCGGGCGTCCAGCTCCTCCTTGGTCATGCGGTGCGGCACGTCCGGGAAGGAGACCAGGCCGAGGTTGCCGGAGGCGAGCACGACCGGCTCCGAGTGCCGGGTCGGCCGGTGCTTCTCGCCGCCCTCCTCGACCGGCCTGCGCAGCGCCGCTCGGACGGCGGCCCGCGCCTCCGTACCGCTGTGGGTGCGCTCGGCCCTGCGCGGCACGGGCAGTCCGCAGCCGGCCCTGACCAGGTCGCCGAGGCCGAGTCCGTAGCGGGTGTGGAAGGTCTCGCCGGGGCTCTGGCCGTGGTCGGAGAGGACGACGATCCGGTACCGGCGGGGGGCGTGTTCCGCGGCCTTCTCGATCAGGGCGAGGGCGCGGTCCAGGCGTTGCAGCACCTTCTCCGCGTCCCGGCTGTGCGGGCCGGAGTGGTGGGCGACCTCGTCGTAGGCGACCAGGTCGGCGTAGACGGCGGTGCGGCCGACGAGGAGGTCGCCCATGACCGCGGCGACGACGACGTCCCGTTCGACGACGGTCGCGAAGGCGCGGACGAAGGGGTAGAGGCCGCCCCGCTTGACGCGCGGGCGCTGCTTGCGGAGCCGGGCCGTGGTGGACTGGCCGATCTCGCGGCCGACCTCGGCGAAGAAGGAGAGTGCGGTGCGGACGGCGTTGGCCGGGTCGGCGAAGTACGCGAAGTACCCGGCGCGGGAACGGTTCTCCCGGCCGCGGCGGCGGGTGGCTATGGACAGGACGAGGGCCTGTTCCTCGGCGCCGCCGCTGAAGAGGTTGCCGCGGCTGGCGCCGTCCAGGGAGAGCAGCCCCCCGTCGGCGGTGCGCTCGATCGCCCGGCGCTGGAGTTCGGCGGCGCTGGTCGGCCGGTTGCAGACCATCACCTCGCGGCTGTCCTTCTCGTACCAGCGGAAGGCGGGGACGTCGAAGTTGGAGCCGTGCAGGATGCCGAGCTGGCTGGCGCCGGTCTGGCTGGACCAGTCGGTGCGCCAGGGGGTGAGCCGGTGGGTGGGCTGTGCCCGGCCCGCGCCCAGCCAGCCGGCGACGGTCGGCATCAGGCCCTTGGCGACGGCGGCGGTCAGGACGTCGTGGCCGACGCCGTCGAGCTGCAGGAAGACGGTGCCGGGGGTGGCCCGGCAGGGCGGGTGGGATCTGCGGCGGCGGGTGGCCAGGCGGGAGAGCCGGCGGCGGTAGGCGTCGTCGTCGCGGACGGCGAGGGCACCGCCGGTGGCGGAGGCGACGGCGGACATCACGGCGGCCACGATCACGGCGGTCTCCGGCGCGGCCTCGCTCTGCCCGGAGGGGTTGATGCGCAGGGCGAGGAGGAGCAGGGAGCCGTTGAGGAAGAAGACCAGCAGGCCGAGGACGAGGGCGGGCACGAGCAGCAGGAGCCGTACGAGGAGGGGCCAGACGACGGCCGAGAGCACACCGAAGGCGCCGGCGCCGAGGGCGGCGGTCATGGCGATGCGGGTGGCGCTGTCACCGTCGGGTGACTGGAGCTGGAAGTCGGGCAGGAGGCCGGCGAGGACCAGCATGGTGACGGTGGACACCGCCCACACCGTGACGCTCCGCCCGACCTGACTGACGACCCGCCGCCACCGCACGCCCCACCGACCTCACGTCCGCCCCCCGCCGGATGCGGGTCTGCTCGCGTCAACACTGTCACATGGGGGCGGGCCGGAAGTGGTCGGTCAGGATGCGCTCGAGAAGGCTGTGCGGTGCCGTGTCCAGGTCTGACCGGACGGCAGGGCACGGCTGCGCCGTTCGGCGGTCCCGGTCCCTACCGGCCGTCGTAGCCCGCCGTCGGCATCGAGAGCCTGCGGTGGACGCGGGCCTTCATCTGGGCGTCGTAGCGGGGCTCGGCCCGGCCCACCGTCTCCACCCGGACGCCGCGTCGCGCGCACTCCGCCATGAAGTCCTCGACCGACGACAGCGCGCTCTCCAGGACCCTTCTGCTCGGGGCGACGAAGACGTCCAGGCCGGGCCGGACGCCGGTCCACAGGGCGGTGTGATCGGGGCGCAGGCCGCGGACCAGGAGTTCGCGGGCGATGACGTAGCCGTGTTCCACCGCCCAGCGCGCGCACATCGCGTGCTGGCTGCGGGAGTCGACCAGGAAGGGGTCGATCTCCAGTTCCTCCAGGGGTGTCAGACTCGCGATCGCGGTCACCCGCACCGGCGCGAGCCCGCCGGAGGCACCCCGTACCTGTCCCATGGCGTCCCCCTCACCTCCGGGTTTCGCCGCCGACCCTACTCCTGCACGTAGGCTTCGGGGAGTCGCGCGAAGGAGGCAAAGAGGTGCCGGTGGAGATCACCTGGTGGGGTCACGCCACCTGCACGATCGAGGATTCGGGCATACGCCTGCTCACCGATCCTCTGTTCGCGCGCCGGCTCGCCCACCTGCGCCGCCGCCGGGGCGCCCCGCCGCCGCCCGAGGCCCGCCGCGCGGACCTCGCGCTCGTCTCCCACCTGCACGCGGACCATCTGCACGTTCCCTCGCTCGCCACGCTCGCCCCGGGCACGCGCCTGCTCGTGCCCCGGGGCGCACCACGGGCGGTCCCCGCGCTCCGCCGCCTCCGCCAGTTGCGGATCACCGAGGTGGGCGTCGGGGACGAGATACGCGTCGGCCCCCTCGTCGTACGGACCGTGCCCGCGCTGCACGACGGGCGCCGGCTGCCGGTCGGACCGCACCGCTCACCCGCCCTCGGGTACGTCGTCGAGGGCGCGGCGCGGACGTACTTCGCCGGGGACACCGGGCTGTTCGACGAGATGGCCGAGTCGGTCGGGCCGGTGGACGTGGCCCTGCTGCCGGTCGGCGGCTGGGGACCGTACCTCGGGGAGGGCCACCTGGACGCCGGGCGGGCGGCACGGGCGCTGGCACGGCTGGCACCGCGCAGCGCGGTGCCGGTGCACTACGGGACGTACTGGCCGATCGGCATGGACGGGGTGCGCCCGCACGAGTTCCACGCGCCCGGCGACGAGTTCGTGCGCCTCGCGGCCGAGTACGCGCCGCAGGTGGCGGTGCACAGGCTCGGCCACGGGGAGAGCGTGCGGCTGGAGGTCGCGCGGTGAGACTGCTGGTGGTCATGGCGGCCGCCGCCGGCTCCACCGCGGCGACCTCGTCGTCGACCGAGTCGGCGCAGCAGGCGATCGGGTATCCGACGCTGTTCCTGCTGGTGCTGATCGGGGCGCTGGTGCCGGTGATACCGACGGGAGCGCTGGTGAGTTCGGCGGCGGTGGTGGCCTTCCATCAGACGGCGCCGTTCGCGCTGGCGCTGGTGTTCGTGACGGCGTCGCTGGCGGCCTTCCTGGGGGACGCGGCGCTGTACTGGCTGGGACGGCGGGGGCTGCGGTCGAAGAACGGGTCGCGGTGGCTGGAGGCGATACGGTCGCGGGCGCCGCAGGAACGGCTGGAGCAGGCGCAGGGGAAGCTGGCCGAGCACGGGATCGCCGTGCTGGTGCTGTCCCGGCTGGTGCCGGCCGGCCGGATACCCGTGATGCTGGCGTGTCTGCTGGCGGAGTGGCCGTTGCGGCGGTTCGCGCGGGGGAACGTGGCTGCGTGCCTGGCGTGGGCGGTGACGTATCAGGTGATCGGGATTCTGGGTGGGTCGTTGTTCCCGGAGCCGTGGGAAGGGGTGGTGGCGGCGGTGGGGCTGACCGTGGTCCTCAGTGTGGCGCCGAGTGTGTGGCGGCGGGTTCGGGGTGGTGCGGTGCGTGCGTAGCTGCGGGCGGGTGGGGGCCGGGCGCGCGGTTCCTCCCCCGGCCGAAGGCCGGGGGTACCCCCGGCGCCCCCAGGAGCGCGCTCTAGTCGGCGGCGCTGCGAAGTGAGGTCCTCTCCAGGACCCTCGACCCGCCCACCGGCAGGTCCCACAGGTCCTCCCGGGCCAGTTCCGCCTTCTCCCAGGCCGCCCGTACCCGCGTCAGCGGTTCCAGGACCGGCTCTGCCGAGAGGATGAAGGTGCCCCAGTGCATGGGGGCCATCCGCCTCGCCCCCAGGTCCTGCGTCGCCTGTACCGCCTCCTCGGGGTCCAGGTGGACGTCGCTGAGCCACCAGCGGGGGTCGTAGGCGCCGATGGGCATGAGGGCGAGGTCGATGCCGGGGTAGCGGCGGCCGATGCGGGAGAACCAGTGGCCGTAGCCGGTGTCGCCGGCGAAGTAGACGCGGCCGCCTTCGGGGGCGGTGAGGACCCACCCGCCCCACAGGCTGTGGCAGGTGTCGGTGAGGGTGCGCTTGGACCAGTGGTGGGCGGGGACGAAGTCGAAGCGGACCCCGGACAGTTCGGCCGCCTCCCACCAGTCCAGCTCGGTGACGGTGGTGAAGCGGCGGCGCCGGAACCAGCGGCCGAGACCGGCCGGCACGAACACCGGAGTGTCGCGCGGGAGGCGGCGCAGGGTGGGGGCGTCCAGGTGGTCGTAGTGGTTGTGGCTGATGACGACCGCGTCGACGCGCGGCAACGTCTCCCAGGGGACACCGACCGGGGTGACGCGGGCGGGGGTGCCGAGGATGCGGCGGGACCAGACCGGGTCGGTCAGAACGGTCAGGCCGCCGGTCCGCACGATCCAACTGGCGTGTCCGGCCCAGGTGACGGCGACGGTGCCGGTGTCGGTGCGGGGCAGCGGGCCGGGTTCGAAGGGCAGCCGGGCGACGTCGGCGAGGCCCTCGCGGCCGGGGCGGACGGAGCCCTCGCGGGCGAACCGGGCCATGGCCTTGAGGCCGGGCAGCGGGGCGGTCAGGCGGTCGTGGAAGGTCCGCGGCCAGACCCGGAGTTCGCCCAGCGGGCGGGGGTCGGCGAGCGGCGGGAACGGCGGCGTGCGGGTAGCGGTATCGGCTTCGCCGGTGGTCGTGGCAGGCGTCGTGGTGGCAGTCGTGGTGGACGCTGGCTCATGCGTCTGCTGCGTCATCGAGGAGGCTCCCATCGCTGAGCGTCGTCGCGGAGATCGTCGAGTACCGACCCCAAGCACATCAACGCGCGTTGCACGTGTGGCAGTTCCAACGGTGCGGGTGACGTGAGGCATTCCAGTCGTTCCGCGTCGGTGCCGCCCAGCAGCGGGCCGGTGGCGAGCCGGATGCGCAGCGCGCCGAGGTCGTCGCCGAAGCGGTGGCCGCCGGGCGCGGGCATGCCGAGGCGGGCGGTGAGGAAGTCCTCCAACTCCTGTGCGTCGCCGACCCCGTGGGCGCCGAGCGCGGCGCGCAGCGGTTCCAGGTCGGCGTACAGATGACGGCCGGCCTGCGGGGGCCGGGCCAGGGCGCCGCCGGCGACGACCGCGGCGTGCGCGGCGGCGGCCACGCGCGCGTGCAGGCGTACGACGGCCTCCCGGCGCGCGGTGACGGGGCCGGGCTCGTCGAGTGCGTACCGCGCCGCGACCGCGACCGGTCCGGCGAGGCGGGCGCCCAGCGCCGTGAGGATGTCGAGCACGCGCGCGTGCAGGGCGGTCCCGGTGGCGCCCTCCGGGAACCGGGCGACGGCGGCGGGCCAGCCGGCCGGCAGCAGGGCACCGGCCAGGTCGGTGACGACGGTGACCCGGTCCGGGAGCATCTCGGCGGGGCTGAGCAGCACCGTGGCGTCCGGGGCGTGCAGGGTGTCGCGCCAGGTCTCGTCGCTGACCAGGTGCAGTCCCGCGCCGGTCGCGGCCTCCACGGTCTCGTGCAGCAGCTCGGGCGGGGCGACGGTGGCGGTGGGGTCGTCGGCGACGGAGAGCACCAGCAGCCTGGGGTCGCCGCCCTCGTCGCGGACCCGGCGCACGGTCTCCAGCAGCGCGTACGGGTCGGGGGCGCCGCCGGACTCGGCCGGGGTGGCCACGTGGAAGACGGGCCGGCCGAGGAGCCGGGCGTACGGCGCCCACCAGGCGGCGCAGGGGCGCGGCACGAGGACGTCGCCGCCGAGCGCGGCGGTGAGCGCGAGGAGCAGGGCGGGGGCGCCGGGGCCCGCGGTCACCCGCCCGGGCGGGGCGGAGAGCCCGCGGCGTTCCCAGTAGCCGCGGGCCGCGTCCAGCAGCGCCGGTCCGCCGCCGACCGGCTCCTCCGCGCCCAGGTTCGCGGCGGCGGCCAGGACGGCGGCGAGCTCGGGCAGGACGGGCAGCCCGTCGTCGGGCAGCGGCGGGCCGTAGCGGACGGGTCCGTGGCCTTCCGGTGACGCCGGTCCGCGCTCCTGCGTGGAGCTGCCGTCCGCCGGTCCGTGGGCCCCGGGATCCGTCCGCCGCATGTCCGCCTCCGCGCAGTCCGTGGTGCCGTGTGCTGTCCGGTCCGGGTCGTGCGTACGGTGCCGGAGCGGTCGCTCCGGGGTACCCGGCACCGGCCCGCTCACCCGTCCGCGCCGTACCTCCCGGCCCACAGCCGGTACGCCCGCCCGCCCCACAGCCGGTACGCGGCGCCGCAGCAGGCCGCCGCGATCAGCATCCCGCCCGCCATCAGCGCCGGTACGGACGTGCTGTAGGAGCCCCCGTCCCCGGCCGCCACCCCGTGCTGCACACCCGTCGCGGCGCAGGCGCCGTCACCGCCCCGGGCCGCGCCGCACTCCTGCCCGTCGACGCCCCCGTCGCCTCCGCACGACTGCTGCCCTCCGGAACAGGGCCGCTCGCCGCTCCCGTGCGGGACGCCACCGTCCTCTCCACGGGGGTCCGCGGCACCGACGTCACCGCGGGCGGCCGCGTCGCCTTCACCACGGTCACCGCGGAGGGCCGTGCCGTCGTCGCCGCGATCACCGGGAGGGGCCGTACCGGCGTCCCCACGGACGCCGCTTCCCTCGTCACCGCGGGACGGCATGCCGTCGTCGCCGCGCGGGGCCGTGCCCCCGTCCCCGCCGGTGACGGTCCCGCCGTCCACCGGGGGCACCGAGCCGTCGTCGATCCGCGGCACGGCCCCGCCCCCGGCCTCCGGCACAGCCGCCCCGCCGACCTCCGGCACAGCCGCCCCGCCGGCCTCCGGCACAGCCGCGCCGCCGGCCTCCGGCGGGGCCCCGCCGCCGCCCTGGAGGAACGTGCCGCCGTCCCCCGCGGAAGCCGCACCGCCGCCGTCCCGCGTCACGGCCGGCCGCTCGTTTCCGGCCTGTCCCTGCTGTCCGTTCGCCGCCGGACAGGTCCCGTCGACGGTGCGGGTGCCGACCGGCCCGGCGCCCGCCGCGTCCCCGGCGACGTCGGTCGCGGCCGCGTCCCCCTCCGTGTAGGTCGCCGTCCGGTCGCCGGGGGCGGCCTGTGCCGGTGCCGGTGCGCCTTCCCGGCCGTCGGCGGCCGTCCCGCAGGCCACCGGGACGGTGACGACGGCACCGGGCCGGGCGCTGCCGGGACTGATCTCCGCAGCGGGGCCGGCGGCCGCGGCGGCCGTGCCGGTGGCGCCGAACGCGGCACCCGCCAGGACGGCGACGGACAGGGTGCGAACGGTGCGGCGCATGGGAAGAGCTCCTTGCACGGACGACTCGGAGGCACGGGGCCCGTACCCCCGCAGCCATCACAGCCCGGCCCGCGCCGGGCCGCGCGCGGCCGGACCCATTCGCGGGACACGCGTCCTCTTTCGGGTGACGTCACGGCCCTGTCGTGGCGGGCCGGGAACGGCCGGGGGGATCCCTGTGTCGGTCACCTGTCCCCGGGTACGCGGTCCGCACCCCCTGATGTACCTGGAGGGAGAACATGCAGCGAGGCAGTGACCGGCTGAACGTGCACCGGGACGACGAGATGAAACACGAGCTCCAGGGCCTGCTCAGGTCCGGGCACCCGACGCGCACCGAGGACTGGAACGTCCCCGAGCCGCCGGCCGAGGACGATCCGGAGGTGTACCGCGGTGCGCTGATGCCGGGAACCGGTGAGCGGCCCGCGCCGCAGAGCGTACGTCTGGAGTTGTCCCGGTCCCTGACCCGGCACGACTTCCCGGCGGCGGCGCGGGAGCTGGCCGGCGTGCTGGAGCGAAGGAACGCCCCGGACGCCCTGGTCGAGCGGGTTTCCCGGCTGCCGCGCTCGGCACGCTACGGCAGCCTGCTGGCCCTGGCCGAGGCGGTGACCGGCAGGGAGTGAGCCGGGCTCGCGGAATGCACGAAGGCGCGCGCCGGCGGGCCCCCGCCTGCCGGCGCGCCTCAGAAGGGAGTAAGCATCATGCGTGTCGCTTTTCTGTCCGCGCCCGAGGGCGTCGAGCAGGTGGAGCTGACCGAGCCGTGGAAGGCGGTCTCCGACGCCGGGTACGAGCCCGTGCTGGTGTCGACGGAGCCGGGGCGGATCCAGGCCTTCGACCACTTGGACAAGGCGGAGACGTTTCCGGTGGACGAGGTGGTCGGCGAGACGTCGGCGGACTCGTTCGGGGCGCTCGTGCTCCCCGGCGGGGTGGCGAACCCGGACTTCCTGCGGACGGACGACAAGGCCGTGGCGTTCGTGAAGAGCTTCTTCGACGCCGGCCGGCCGGTGGCGGCGATCTGCCACGCGCCTTGGACGCTGGTCGAGGCGGACGTGCTGCGCGGCCGGACGCTGACCTCCTGGCCGAGTCTGCGGACCGACATCCGCAATGCGGGCGGCACCTGGGTCGACGAGCAGGTCAAGGTCTGCGACAGTGGCCCGAACAAGCTGGTCACCAGCCGTAAGCCGGACGATCTCAAGGCGTTCTGCGAGGCCTTCCTCGACGTGTTCGCAGAGTAGTCCGCGGACGGGCGGCCGGACCGGGGCGCCGTGGCCTCAGCCGGCTGCGGCGCCCGGCGTCGCCGTCTCGGCGCAGTTCCGCTCCCGGGCGCCCTCCCGGGTCCGGCCGGCGGCGACCACGCGGCGCGGGTTGCGCCGCAGGTACTCGCCCTCCAGCTGGGCCATGCGCTCGTTGTGGGCGCGCAGCGCGTCGTTCGAGCCGTACAGCAGGGTGTCGTGGCGCGTCCGGTGGATGGTCTCCAGCTCCTTCATGAGCTGCTGGTCGTCCAGCCGGCTGGGGTCGACTCCGGTCATGGTGGTACCCCGCTCGTCGTGTGGGTCCCGGCGGTCCGGATTCCTGCCTCCACTGTACGAACATCCGGCCGCGCGGGCCTCCCTGGGGTGCCGGCCCGACGCCCCGCCTAGCGCACCCGCTCCACCCGGCGCTCGTCCCACACCGGCTCCGCGGTCTCGCGGACCCGGCCGTCGCTGCCGAAGACCAGGTAACGGTCGAAGGAGCGGGCGAACCAGCGGTCGTGGGTGACGGCGAGCACCGTGCCGTCGAACGCCTCGAGCCCCTCCTGGAGGGCCTCGGCGGACTCCAGGTCGAGGTTGTCGGTCGGCTCGTCCAGGAGCAGTGCCGTCACGCCCTGCAGCTCCAGCAACAGGATCTGGAACCGGGCCTGCTGGCCGCCCGACAACCGATCGAAGTTCTGTTCGGACTGCTGGGTGAGTTCGTAGCGGCGCAGCCGGGACATCGCCGCGCCGCGGTCCTGGGAGTGCTCCGTCCACAGGATGTCCAGCAGGGTCCGGCCCTCCAGCTCGGGGTGGGCGTGGGTCTGCGCGAAGTGCCCGGGAACCACGCGCGCGCCCAGCTTCCACTGCCCCTCGTGTGCCACGTCCTCGCCGGCCAGCAGCCGCAGGAAGTGCGACTTGCCCGAGCCGTTGGAGCCGAGGACCGCGACCCGTTCGCCGTAGAAGACCTCCAGGTCGAAGGGTTTCATCAGGCCGGTGAGTTCGAGCTGTGCGCAGGTCACGGCCCGTACGCCGGTACGGCCGCCCTTGATGCGCATCCTGATGTCCTGCTCGCGCGGCGGCTCGGGCGGCGGCCCGGCCTCCTCGAACTTGCGCAGCCGGGTCTGGGCGGCCGCGTACCGGGACGCCAACTCGTGCGAGATGGAGGCGGCCTGACGCAGGCTCAGCACCAGCTTCTTCAACTGGGCGTGCTTCTCGTCCCAGCGGCGGCGCAACTCCTCGAAGCGGGCGAAGCGTTCGCGGCGGGCCTCGTGGTAGGTGGCGAAGCCGCCGCCGTGCACCCAGGCGTCGGCGCCGGTCGGCGAGGGCTCCACGGAGACGATCTTCTCGGCGGCGCGGGCGAGGAGTTCGCGGTCGTGGGAGACGAACAGGACCGTCTTGCGGGTCTCCTTCAGCTGCTGTTCCAGCCAGCGCTTGCCGGGCACGTCGAGGTAGTTGTCCGGCTCGTCGAGCAGCAGCACCTCGTCGGTGCCGCGGAAGAGCGCCTCCAGCACCAGCCGCTTCTGCTCGCCGCCGGAGAGGGTGCGCACCTGCCGCCACTGGGCCTTCTCGTAGGGCACCCCGAGGGCGGCCGTGGTGCACATGTCCCACAGGGTCTCGTGCTCGTAGCCGCGCACCTCGGCCCAGTCGGCGAGGGCCTGCGCGTACGTCAGCTGGGCCGCCTCGTCGTCGACGGTCATGAGGGCGTGCTCGGCCTTGTCGACGGCCTGCGCGGCCGTGCGGATGCCGGGCGGCGCGACGGACACGAGGAGATCGCGCACGGTCGTCTCGTCCCGCACGGAGCCCACGAACTGGCGCATCACGCCGAGACCGCCGCTCACGGTGACGGTGCCGCCGTGCGGCTTCAGCTCGCCGGAGATCAGCCGCAGCAGGGTGGTCTTGCCGGCGCCGTTGGGCCCGACCAGGGCGACGGCGGCGCCCTCGCCGACCCGGAAGGACACGTCGCCGAGCAGGGCCCTCCCGTCGGGGAGGTAGTACTCGAGGTGCGCGGCTTCCAGATGTCCCATGGTCAGGGATTCTGCGTGGCGTGCCCGCGATGGGGCAAACCGTTATCAGGCAGTTCTACGGGTGCGGCCCTGTGGGGGCTGGTCGCGCCGTTTCCCCGCGCCCCTTTCAGGGGGCCGCGTGGACGCTCCTGAAAGGGGCGCGGGGAACTGCGCGAGCAACCACGACGCACCCGCACCCGGGATACCTCGCGGCCCTACTGCACCGGCTCCCCCGCAGGCCCGCTCGCCCCCGCCGGTTCCACGACGGCGCCCTCCCAGGACAGTGCCTTCCAGCCGTCGGACGGGGAGCCCTCCAGGATCACCACGCCCGTGTTGCCGAGGGGGCGGGAGGCGGCGTAGGGGACGTCGACGTTGTCGGCGCGGGCCGCGGTCCACAGGCGGATCACGGCGCCGTGGCTGACCATGGCGACCGTCCCGGCACCGCTCGCGGCGGCCTCGGCGACCACCGCGTCGTAGCGGCCCAGGACCTCGTCCCCGCTCTCCCCGCCGGGTATGCGCGGCGCGGTGTCCCCGGCCGCCCACGCGAACACGGTCCGCATGTACTCCTCGCCCCGCTCGGAGTGGCCGGGCAGCATCTCCAGGTCGCCGGCGAAGACCTCGCGGATGCCGTCGCGGACGACCGGCTCGAGCCCCCGGGCGGCCGCCAGCGGGGCGGCGGTGAGCTGGGTGCGGGTGAGGGTGGAGACGTAGAGGGCCTCGATGTCCTCGTCGGCGAGGGCTCCGGGGAGGGCCGCCGCCTGCTGCTCGCCGAGGGCGGTCAGACCGGGACCCGGTACCGCGGTGTCGAGGAGGAAGTCGACGTTGGTGGGGGTCTGCCCGTGCCGTATGAGGAGCAGGCGCATCCAGGGGTTCCTCTCACTCGGCTCACCCGTCCGCACCGCGGGCCGGCAGGAAAGTGCCACTTCAGGGTAACCGCACCGGCATGAGCCCAGACGTCGACCTCACCGTCCCGAAGCCCGGCCGGCACGCCCTGCGCGACCGGCTGCTCGCCCTCGACAGCAGGCTGTTCGAGATCGCCGCCCAGCGGAACTGGCCGCTCGCCGAGCCGGTCCTGCCCCGGCTGAGCCGGAGCGCCAACCACGGTGTGCTGTGGTTCGCGACGGCGGCCGCGGTGGCCGCGTCCCGCACGCCCCGGGCCCGCCGGGCCGCCGCCCGCGGCCTGGCCTCGCTGACCCTCGCCTCCCTGACCATCAACACCCTCGGCAAGCGGTCGGTGCGCAGGACGCGCCCGGCCCTGGACCCGGTGCCCGCCGTACGGCACCTCAAGCGGCAGCCGATCACGACCTCCTTCCCGTCCGGTCACGCCGCGTCGGCGGCGGCGTTCGCGGCCGGCGTCGCCCTGGAGTCCCCGGGGTGGGGCGCGGTGGTGGCGCCGGTGGCGTTCTCCGTGGCGATGTCCCGGGTCTACACGGGTGTCCATTTCCCGAGCGACGTGGTGGCGGGCGCGGCCCTGGGCGTGGGTGCCGCGTTCGTCGTACGGCGGCTGGTGCCGACCCGGGCGCAGATCGGTCCGCTGCCCAAGCCGCGTGCCCACGCGCCGGCGCTGCCCGACGGGGAGGGCCTCGTGGTGGTGGCCAACCGGGCTTCGGGCAGTGCGGACCGGGTCCGGGCACTGCGCGACGAGCTGCCGAAGGCCGAGCTGGTGGAGTGCGAACCGGAGGAGGTGACCGCCGAGCTGGAGAAGGCTGCGCTGCGCGCGCAGGCGCTCGGCGTGTGCGGCGGCGACGGCACCGTGAACGTGGCGGCGCGGACCGCGCTGCACCACGGCCTGCCGCTCGCGGTGCTGCCCGGCGGCACCCTCAACCACTTCGCCTACGACCTGAGCGTGGAGGACGGCCGGGGACTGGGCCGCGCGGTGCGCGAGGGCGAGGCGGTCCGGGTGGACGTGGGCCGCTTCACCAGCGACGACCGGGAGGGCATCTTCCTCAACACGCTGAGTCTCGGCGTGTACCCGGAGCTGGTGCGCGAGCGGGAACGCTGGGCGCACCGCCTCGGCGGCCGGGCCGCCGAGGTGCTGGCGGCGGCGCGCGTGCTGCGCACCGACCAGCATCCGCTGGAGGTCGAACTCGGCGGCTCGGCGCACCCGTTGTGGCTGCTGTTCGTCGGCAACTGCGTCTACCACCGGATGGGCGTGACCCCGGGCCGCCGCACCGACCTGGCGGACGGGCTGCTGGACGTGCGGGTGGTGCACGGCGGCCGGCATCCGGCGCTGCGCCTGCTGTCGGCGGCCGTCGCGGGCGCGCTGAGCCGCTCCCCCGCGCACGCGGAGGTACGGGTGCGCCGGCTGCGGCTCACCGGCCTCAAGACCGGTACCCCGTTGGCGTACGACGGTGAGGTCATCGACGTGAAGGGCGAGGTGCGGGTGGACAAGCTGCCG
Organism: Streptomyces sp. NPDC104761; assembly: GCF_055583445.1. NCBI lineage: Bacteria > Bacillati > Actinomycetota > Actinomycetes > Kitasatosporales > Streptomycetaceae > Streptomyces > Streptomyces sp. NPDC104761. The sequence goes on from NZ_JBVJNZ010000016.1 coordinate 74,321, forward strand.
GCGGCGCTGACCGTCTACCGCCCGCACTGACGGCACGTCAGTCCACATCATAAAACGCGGGTCTCATCATTCGACATGCGAGCGTAGCGTTGCGGATACCGCGGGACGGGGCCGTCCGGCCCTGTCCGCCGGTGTGACGCGAAGGGGTTGAGCCATGTCGAAGCCACAGGAGACCGCCGTCTACACGCACGGTCACCACGAGTCGGTACTGCGTTCCCACACCTGGCGCACCGCCGCCAACTCCGCCGCCTATCTGCTCGGTTCGCTCAAGCCCCACATGCAGATCCTGGACATCGGCTGCGGACCGGGAACGATCACCGCCGACCTGGCCGAGCTGGTCCCCGACGGCCATGTGACCGGCGTCGACCACGCGCCGGGCATCCTGGAGCAGGCCCGCGCGACGGCCGCCGGGCGCGGGCTGACGAACGTGGACTTCGCGGTCGCCGACGTGCACGCGCTGGACTACCCGGACGACACCTTCTGCGTGGTCCACGCCCACCAGGTGCTCCAGCACGTGGGCGACCCGGTGCAGGCGCTGCGCGAGATGCGCCGGGTCACCAAGCCGGGCGGTTTCATCGCCGTACGCGACTCGGACTACGCGGCGATGACCTGGTACCCGGCGGTGCCGGGACTGGACGACTGGCTGGAGCTGTACCGGCGGGTGGCCCGCGCCAACGGGGGCGAGCCGGACGCCGGGCGGCGGCTGCGGTCCTGGGCGCTGGCGGCGGGGCTGACCGAGATCACGGCCACCTCCGGGACCTGGACGTACAGCACGGACGAGGAACGGGCCTGGTGGGGCGGGCTGTGGGCGGACCGTACGGTCGCCTCCGCCTATGCCGAGCGGGCCACCGAGGGCGGTCACGCGACGACGGAGCAGCTGGCGGCGGTCTCGGCGGCCTGGCGGGAGTGGGCGGGCCGGGAGGACGGCTGGTTCGCCGTACTGCACGGAGAAATTCTCTGCCGTAAGTGAGCCTGTTTCGCGGGTTTCGGGAAACCCGCTTCACAGGAGGTTCACACCATGGTTCCCATCCTGCTGGTGCTGCTTCTGGTCCTGATTCTCTTCGGGGCCGGGTTCGCGGTGAAAATACTCTGGTGGATCGCGCTCGCCGTACTGGTGATCTGGCTTCTCGGATTCCTGGTCCGGGGCACGACCGGCGCCGGTGGCAGGGGCCGCTGGTACAGGTGGTGACGCCACCCGCCGTGGCGGCGTCACTCCCGCGGCAGCAGCGGTCCCAGCGGCCCGAGGTCCAGGTTCAGGTCCTCGGGCCGCAGTCCGTAGCGGTCGCGCAGCTCGGCCATCCGGTCCTCCAGGAGCATCAGGGTGAGCCCGATGCGCTCCTCCTGCTGTTCGGTGAGGTCCCCGGTGTCGAAGCGGCGCAGCGCCTGCCGTTCCATCAGCTGGCGCAGCAGCTCCACCACGGTCAGCACGAGTTTCACCAGATCACGCTCCACCGTGTCCGGTTCGAGGTCCAGCCGGTTGCGGTGCTCGCTCACGTCTGCTCCCCCCAGGGTGCCGGAACTTGGGCGTTGACCGAGCTGATCAGCGCGTTGAGGTCGATGCGCACGAGGTCGACGTCCGCGATGCGCAGGGTGACGTCGCCGGTGATGACGACCCCGCCGGCCAGCAGCCGGTCGAGCAGGTCCACCAGGGCGACCTCACGGCGTTCGACGACGGTCACCGCTGCCCCTCCGCTTCCACCGGCTCGGTGAAGGAGTAGGCCGCCCAGGGACCGGTCAGTTCCACCCGTATGTCCGGCGCCTCGTCCTTCGTCCGGTCGACCAGTTCCACGAATTCCTCGGAATCGGCGCGGGACACCAGATAAGCGGCGTTGAGCAGGTTCTGTCCGGACACCCCGGAAAGGGCGGCATTCTGCGGCGGGTGCAGCCGGGAATCCTCGGCGTGCCGGGAAAGCCGCTCGTGCAGTGTGTGCGCGAATTCCTCGGCGGCCCGCCATTTGTCCTCGTGCGCACGCGTGCTCATCCGCCGCTGCCGCAGGTAGTCCCGTCCGCTGGCGGGCCTGCCGGCGGGCGCGGGCGCCTGCTCGGGCGGGTCGACGTACAGCTTCACGCCCCACTCGACCCGCCCTTCCAGCCGGTCGAGGACGTGCAGGAAGTCGGCCTCGCGGGCCTCCATCATGGTCCGTACGCCGCTGTCGTCCCGGAAGACCGTGGCCAGCCGGAGCGGCAGCGGCGTGGTGACCGTGGTGAGCGCGTCGATCACGCCCTGGTGGGCGCGGGCGGTCGCGGCCAGCCAGTCCAGGTCCTCCAGGTGGTCGCGCAGCGGCTCCTCGGCGAAGTCGCTCTCGGGGACCGTGCTGACGACGGCGACCAGACCGTGGTGCCTGAGCAACCCCGGCGGGCTCCCGCCCACACCGCTGAGCTGGGCCTGGAGAGCTGCCTCGAACGGACGGCAGACGGCGTACACGTACCGGAGCCCGCCCTGTGCGGTCATCTGTCCTCCTCCTGGCGCTGCCCGCGGCCGGCCTCCAGTGCCTCCAGGGCGGCCAGCCGCTCCCGCAGCTCGTGGTTCTCCCGGGTGAGCTGGTCGCGCCGGGCGCGGGTGGACAGCTCCGGGTCGTGTTCCCACCAGTCGATGCCCATCTCCTTCGCCCGGTCGACGGAGGCGACGACCAGGCGGAGCTTGATGGTGAGCAGTTCGATGTCGAGCAGGTTGATCCTGATGTCCCCGGCGATGACGATGCCCTTGTCCAGGACGCGCTCCAGGATGTCGGCGAGGTTGGCACCCCCGCCGTCACGTCCGTAGGGCTCGGGCAGCCGACCGGCCATCGTCATCGACGACTCCCGGAACCGGCGTACTCGTCCTGGTCCTCTTCCTCGGCCTCGTACTCGTCCTCGGGCTCTTCCTCGGCCTGGTCCTCGTCCTCGGTGTCCTCCGAGTCCTCGTACTCGTCCTCGGGCTCCTCCTCGCCCTCGTCCTCGGGCTCCTCTTCGGGTTCCTCCTCGTCCCGGTACTCCTCATCCTCCCCCTGCTCGGCGTCCTCCGCCTCGTCGTAGGGCTCCTCGCCCTCGTACGACTCCTCGCCCGACTCCTCGCCCGGAGCCTCGTTCTCCTCTTCCTCCTCGGCCACCACGTCCTCGTGGCTGCGGACGACCTCGCCGTCGCGGATCTCGCCGCGCCAGCCGTCGTCCACCTCGCCCTTGATGGTGATGTGGCGGGCGTAGTGCTTGAGATCGAGCCGGACCCGGCGACCGGGGGCGCGCCAGATGTTGGCGGTCTTCTCGAAGAACCCGCTGGGGTAGTACTCGATCACCAGCAGCACGCGAGTGAGGTTGTCGTCGAGCCGGTGGAAGGTGACGACGCCCTTGTGAGTGCCCTTGGCACCCTGGGTCTGCCACTGGATCTTGTAGTCCGGGACCTGCTCGACCGTGCTCCCCTTCCAGCTGCGGCTGGACCACCAGATCTTGCCCTGCCAGTCCGACGAGGTGTCGTCGGCACGGCTGGCGCTCTTGACGCCCTTGGCGAAGGTGCTGAAGTCCTGGAAGCGGGTCCACTGGTCGTAGGCGGTGCGCACCGGCACGCCGACGTCGACCGACTCGATGATGACGGTCGGCTTCTGGCCGCTGCTCTTGCCCTTGCCTTTGCCCTTGCCGCCCCCCAGTTCCTTCACCTTGTCCATGACGGTGTCCTTGGCGTGCGACAGGCCGAGCTCCAGTGCGGAGCGCACCGGGCCCTTGCCCTCGGCGACCTTGCGTCCGGCGTCGAGGGCGAGCTTGCCGAAGCCGGGGCTGTTGCCCTCGGCGATGTCGTTGAGCTTGCCGGTGGCCTCGCCGAGCTTGCGCCCGGCGCCCACGAGCAGGCGCTCGGTCTGAGCGGTGAGGTATTCCTGCAGTTCTGCCTTCAGGCGGTCCGCGGCCTCGGAGCGGGCCGCCTCGCCGAGCGGTCCGGTGTTCATCGGTCACCGCCTCCCTTCGCCCGGGCCTGGCCGGCCGTCTTCTTGGCGGCCGCCCGGCCCTGCGCGGCCTTCTTCGCCGGCGCCTTCCTGGCCGGCGGCTTGCCGGCGGACGCCTTCTTCGCGGCCGCCTTCTTGGCCGGCGGCTTCTCGGCCGCCTTCTTCGCGGGTGCCTTCCGGTCGGGACCCGACCGGTCCGGTGCCTTCCGGTCGGACCGGTCATCGCGGTCCGATGCCTTCCGCTCGGACCGCTCCTCGCCGTCGTCCCCGGCCTGCTCCCGCGGTTCCTCGTCGTCGTCCCCGCCGCCGAGACCGACGTCGCCGGTGTCGGGCACGACACCCGCCAGCTGGTCGCGCACCTCGCTGGTACGGCCGTGCAGCCGGTCGGCGAAGGCGTCCAGCTGCCGTTCGACCATGGCGCCGGACGCGGCCTTGCCGACCCCGCGCAGGTCTTGGCGCAGCTGGTCCCCGATCTCCTTGAACTGCGGGTTGTCGCGCAGTTGCTGGTTGGCCAGGTCGAGCAGCGCCTTCGGGGTCAGGTTCAGCCGCTTGCCGGCCACCAACGACCCGACGGCGACGGCCATTTTCAGTTTCTTGGTACGGCCCAGCAGGTATCCGGCCCCGATCGCGAGGCCCAGTCCCATGCGGTTCATGTATGCATCCCATTGCCGTGCCCCGCGTCTTTGCGCAGGGCGATCTCCAGCCGGTCGAGAAGTTCGTCCTCGGCCTGGTCGAACTCCTCCTCGTCGATCTCGCCGGCTTCCAACAGCTCTTCCAGCCGCGCCAGTTCGGCCCGGATCGAGGCGGGGTCGTAGTAGATCCGCTCCGCCTCCTGCACCACCTGCTCGATGACCCAGGCGCTGCCGCGCACGGGCGCGAAGGGCAGTAGCAGCAGCTCCTTGACCAGTCCCATGGGTGCCTGCTCCTTCTGGTTCCCGTCCTCGCCGGCTACGTCTCGGCCCGGCCGGCCGTACTGACCGCCGGCTCGGCGGGACCCGGTTCGACGAAGCTGTACGGCGGGAGCGGCCCGTTGACGCTCAGGTCGAGGTGCGGGTGGCTCTTGCGCAGCCGCTCGACACCGGCCAGGAACGTCTCCGCGGAGTCCCGGTCCACCAGGAAGGACACGTTGACGAGCCATCCGGTGGATTCGGGCCCCACGCCGACGGCGGCGGCCTCGGGTTCGAGCGCCTGCCGCACCTCGGCCGCGTCCTGGGCCTCGCGGGCCTGCACGGCGCCCACCACCAGCTCGCCGAGGCGCAGCCGGCTCTCGTAACTCCCGCCGCCCGCCTTCCGGTTGGCCTCGGCCAGGGCGCGCAGCTCGGGGTTCTCGGACATCACGCGGTGCAGCACGGCCTCTTCGACATGGCTGGCCTTGACGTTGTACTCGACCTTGCCGTCGAGGGTGCGCAGCCGCTCCCGGTAGTGGTCGGCGCGTTCGGCGAGGACGCCGGTGACGGCGTCGTCGTCCGGGGCCACGCTGCCGAACCGCATGGGCAGCACGCAGCCACCGCCCCCCGCCTCCGCCAGCACGTTCTGGTGGGCGAGCAGGTCCCGGCGCTTGGGCCGGAGCCCCTCGGGGGCATCGCTGACCACGGCGGCCAGGTCACCCTCCGTGAGCACCCGCACCCGGCGGGGCGGATCGCCGACCCCGTCCATGCCCTCGGGCAGGGTGGGATGTGCGGCGGTCGTGATGCCGTAGACGTACGTACTCACTCCTGCTCCTCCCTCTCCTTGCGGCGGGCCGGGGCCTTGCGGGCGCGCGGCCGGGACTCGGTCTCACCCGAGCCCGAGTGCTCGTCGCGGGCCTGCTGGAAGGCGTCCGAGATCGTCTGGGCGGCGCCGGAGAGCGCGCCCTTCGACTTGCCCCGGGCGCCGGACTCCGTGACCTCGCCGACGATGTCGGGCAGGCCGGGGTCCTTGTGCGGGCCCGACTCCAGGTCGAGCCGGTTGCAGGCCTCCGCGAAGCGCAGATAGGTGTCGACGCTGGCGACGACGACCCGTATGTCGATCTTCAGGATCTCGATGCCGACCAGGGAGACCCGGACGAACGCGTCAATGACGAGCCCCCTGTCGAGGACCAGTTCGAGCACGTCGTAGAGGCCACTGCTGCCCCCTCCGCCGGTCTGCTGTGCCGGTACAACGGTCATGCCGTTCCAACCTCCTTGGCGTGGTGCCTGTCCGTGGGCGCCGGTGGGCGGCCTAGCGGCCGCCGGGCCTGTGCGGGTCGGCACGCCCGCGTTCGTAGCGGCTGACGCGCCGGTAGCCGGTGAGCTGTCCCTGCGGGTCGAGTTCGACCTGGTAGCTCGCCATCAGGCTCATGGTGTCGGGCACCCTGGGCAGTTCCAGGACTTCGATCACCAACGCCCATCCGTCATCGGTCTGTTCGAAGGACGACACGGATTCGGCGGCCATACCGGTGAGCTCCGCGAGCTGGGCGCGCGCCTGGCGCAGTACCTCCATGGGGCTCGGCCGGTCCGGTGCCGCGTCGGGTCCGTCGTCGCGTTTGCGTTCCTTGCGTGAATCCTGCGTCTGAGACGTGTCGTTTGTGTTCGTCATGGCCACCTCTCGGTCCGAGTGGCCGCAGGTTTCCCGGTCAAACCTTCACAACCGGCCGTCACACGGCGCAGTCAGCCGGATGCCCTGCGCAGCGCGTCGAGCCGCCGCCGGGCCGGACCGAGCGCCCGGCCCCGGGCGGGAATGTCCGCCCACGGTGCGGTCCGGGCCTGGTCGACGGCGTCGGCGACGGTCCAGCGCCGGGCGTCCAGGGCGGGGTCGGCGAGCTGGTCCCAGGTGATCGGCACGGCGACGGGGGCGCCGGGCCTGGCCCGCACGGTGTAGGGGGCCACCGCGGTCTGGGCGTAGGCGTTGCGCCCCATGTCGAGGAAGAGCCGGTCGCCGCGCTCGTCCTTGCGGACAGCGGTGGTGAGCCGGTCGGGGTGCTCGTCGGCGAGCAGGGCGGCCAGGTCCCGGGCGAAGGCGCGGACCTCGTCGAATGCGTGGCGGCCGTTCAGCGGCACGACCAGGTGCAGGCCCCGGGAGCCGGTGGTCATGGGTGCCGCCGGCAGGCCGAGCCGGTCGAGCAGGTCACCGGCCCAGCGGGCGGCCTCCCGCACCGGGGCGAAGTCCGTGCCGGGCGGGTCCAGGTCGAGGACCAGCAGGTCGGGACGGTCGGGCGCGGTGGTGCGGGAGAGCCAGCGGTGCAGGGTGAGACAGGCCTGGTCGGCGAGGTACACGAGGGTGGCGGTGTCGCCGCAGACCACGTGGGTGACGGTGCCGTCCTCCTTGGCGACCTCGGCCCGCTCGATCCAGTCCGGATAGTGGTCCGGGGCGTTCTTCTGCATGAACCGGGGGCCGTCCAGACCGTCGGGGTACCGCTCCAGCATCAGCGGCCGCCCGCGCAGGTGCGGGAGCAGGTACGGCGCGACGGACTTGTAGTAGTCGACGAGGTCGGCCTTGGTGTACTCCTTGGCGGCACCGTCGCCGCCTCCGTCGCCGGGGAAGAGCACCTTGTCGGGCCGGTGCGTGGGCACCGTCCGGCGGCCCGCCCGTACCGGCCGCACCTCGTCCGGGGTCATCGCACGACCGCCTCCTCGACGAGCAGCCGCCCGGCCGCCGCGATGGAGTCGGCGTCGATCCCCGCGGCGTGCAGCTGCTGGTCGGGAGCGGCCGAACCCGGCATGGTGCGCACGGCGAGCCGCACCAGCCGCGGCACCGGCCTGCCGTCGGCGAACGCCTCCGCGACCGCGTCGCCGAGCCCGCCCTCCTCGTGATGGTCCTCGACGGTGAGCAGACAGCCGGTCTCCTCGGCGGCGGTGCGCAGCGTCTGCCGGTCGACGGGCTTCACGGAGTAGAGGTCGACGACCCGGATCCGGATGCCGTCCTCGGCGAGCGCGTCGGCGGCCTTCAGCGCCTCGTGCAGGGTGACTCCGGCGGCGACCACGGTCAGCCGGTCCTCCTCGGAGGAGCGCAGCACCTTGCTGCCGCCGACCGGGAACTCCTCGTCCGGGCCGTAGATCACCGGGCTCGCCCCGCGCGAGGTGCGCAGGTAGCGGATGCCGTCGAGCCCGGCCATGGTGGCGACGAGCTTGGCGGTCTGGTTGGCGTCGCACGGGTAGAGCACGGTCGAGTCGTACACCGAGCGGAACATCGCCAGGTCCTCCAGGCCCATCTGGGAGGGCCCGTCCTGCCCGATGGCCACGCCCGCGTGCGAGCCGACCAGGTTGATCCCGCTGCCGCTGACGGAGGCCATCCGCACGAAGTCGTAGGCCCTGCTGAGGAAGGCGGCGAAGGTCGAGGCGTACGGCACCCAGCCGCGGGCGGCCATGCCGACGGCACCGGCCACGAGTTGCTGTTCGGCGATGTAGAACTCGAAGTAGCGGTCGGGGTGTTCCTTGCCGAAGAGCTCGGTGCGGGTGGAGTCGCCGACCTCGCCGTCCAGCGCGACGACGTCGGCGCGGGCGTGGCCCAGCGCGACGAGCGCCTTGCCGAAGGCGTCCCGGGTGGGGACCTCTTCCCCCTTGTCGTAGCGCGGGAGTTCGAGCGCACCGGTGGGCACCGAGTGCAGTGCGCGGGCGGCCGGCGGCTCCTGCACGTGGACCCGGACGTCGCGGAGTCCGCCCAGTTCGGCGACGGCCTCCTCGGCGTCCGGCAGCGGCTTGCCGTGCATGCCCTCGCGGTCCTCGACGGCGGCGACGCCGCGGCCCTTGCGGGTGCGGGCGAGGATCACGGTGGGCTGTCCGGCGGTGGAGGCGGCCTCGCCGTAGGCACGGTCGATGGCGTCCACGTCGTGCCCGTCGATCTCCACGGTGTGCCAGCCGAAGGCCTGGAAGCGGCGGGCGTAGGCGTCGAGGTCGTGGCCGTGCCGGGTGGGGCCGCGCTGGCCGAGCCGGTTGACGTCCACGATCGCGGTCAGGTTGTCGAGGTGCTCGTACCCGGCGTGCTCGGCGGCCTCCCACACGGAGCCCTCCGCCAGTTCGCTGTCCCCGCACAGCACCCAGACCCGGTAGCGGCCGTGCTCGAGGCGTTTCCCGGACAGCGCGATGCCGACGCCGACCGGCAGGCCCTGGCCGAGGGAGCCGGTGGCGGTCTCCACCCACGGCAGGCGGCGCGGTGTGGGGTGTCCCTCGAGGTGGCTGCCGAGCTTGCGGAAGGTGAGCAGTTCGGCGTCGTCGATGGCGCCGGCCGCCTTGTAGGCGGCGTACAGCAGCGGCGAGGCGTGGCCCTTGGAGAGGACGAAGCGGTCGTTGCCGGGGTGGTCGGGCCGCTCGAAGTCGTAGCGCAGGTGGTGGGCGAGCAGGACCGCCATCAGGTCGGCGGCGGACATCGACGAGGTCGGGTGCCCGGACTCGGCCGCGGCGGCCGCCCGCACGCTGTCCACACGCAACTGCTGGGCGAGTTCGACGAGTTCGGCGGTGTTCATGAGGCTCCTTCCGGAGGATGGTCCGTGACGGGTTCGGGGGCCTTCGGCAGCTCGGGCGAGGCCGTGTCCAGCGGCACCGACCAGGACCGCACGAGGCCCAACTGGACGCCCTGGCGCGGCAGTACGGCGTCGAGCAGCCAGTCGGCGGCGACCCGGGCCCGGCCCCCGGGCATGGCCGCGAGGTGGTAGCCGCGGGTCACCAGCCCCGCGAGCGGCCCGGACAGGGATACCCCGAGCGGGTCGGCGGCGGCCTGCACGCCGCCGAGGTCGACGACGAACCCCAGGTCGCGATGGCGGTAGGGACGCCGGCGCCGTCCGAGGCCGAGCGAGGCGGCCACGTTCTCGCCGGCCACCCGGCCCTGCCGCCAGGCGTGCTGCGCGGTCATCGGCGTGAACGCGCCGGGGTTGGCGAGGTCGGGCACCGCGGCGGCATCCCCGCAGGCGAACACGTCGGCGCAGCCGGGCACCTGGAGGTACGGATCGACGATCAGCCGCCCCTTCTCCAGGGGCTGCCCGGTGCCCTCCACGAGCGGGTCGGGCCGTACGCCGACGCACCACACGAGGGTCCGGGACGCGACGAACTCCCCGTCGGAGAGCAGCACCCCGTCCCGGGTGGCCTCCTTCACGGAGGTGCCCATGCGCACCTCGACCCCGCGCCGGCGCAGCACCCGGTCGGCGGTGCGGGACAGCTTCTCGTCCATCCCGGGCAGTACCCGGGGTGCCACGTCCAGCAGCAGCCAGCGCGGCCGCACGCCGTGCGGCAGGCGGTTGCGGCGGGCCAGGTCGACGGTGAGCATGCGCATCTGGGCGGCGACCTCGGTCCCGGTGTACCCGGCACCGACCACGACGAAGGTGCACCGCGCGGCGGCGAGAGCGGCGTCCGGGGCGACGGCGGCCAGCTCGATCTGCCGGATCACGTGGTCCCGGAGATAGAGCGCCTCCGGCAGCCCCCTGAAGCCGTGCGCGTGCTCGGCCACGCCGGGGATGGGCAACAGCTTGTTGACGCTGCCCACGGTCAGCAGCAGCCGCTCGTAGCCGAGGCTGCCGACGGCGCCCTCGGGGTCGGTGTAGTGCACGGTCTGCCCGTCGAGGTCGATCCGGCCGGCCTCCCCCAGCACGGTCCGCACCCCGTGGAGGGCACCGGACAGCGGGACAGCGATCCGCCGGGGATCGAGGATCCCGGCAGCGACCTGGGGCAGCAGGGGCAGGTACAGGAAGTAGTCGGTGGGGTTCAGCAGGGTGATCTCGGCGCGCCCCCTGGCCGAGCGTGCGAGCGTGCGGGCCGCGCGATACCCGGCGAACCCGGCGCCGACGATCACGATCCGGGGTCGACGACTCACGGTGCGCCTCCGGGGATACGACGGGGTCCAGGGCCACCCACGTAACCGTAGGCAAGACTCTGAAACGCCGCCTGCTGAAAGCGCCCCGTCAGGGGCGCGGGGAACTGCGCGAGCAGCCCCCGCCGGGCCGCACCGGACCACTACCGAGACGCATGCGGCGCTCCTCGTCAGCCCCGGTGATGCGGCGACTCCGGATCCGCACCCGGCATGCCCGGGACATTCGGCGGCTCCGCCGGAATCGGCGGGTACGGCATCCCCATCCCACTGGGCGGTGCCCCGGGCGCCGTCCCTCCGATCACCCGGTGCGGTGCGTGCGGCCTCTTCGGCCGTCCCGCCTCGCGCAGCGCGTAGGCCACCCCGCCCAGGATCACCGCGGTGACCAGCGCCGCGGCCCACGCCGGCAGCAGGATCGCCCACGCCAGCCCCACGGCCAGCGCCACGGCGGCCCCGGCGTACAGGGCGACCGCGCCGGACGCGCCGTACAGCATGGCGGCCCGCCGCCGCTTGCGGCCCTGCTCGCGCAGTTCGTCCCGTACGGTCTCGCGCGCGACCTGTGCCAGCTCGTCGACGAGATCCTTGTCCAGATGTTCGAGATGATCCAGGTGTTCCATGGAGTGCGGGTACCCGGAGGGGAATTGCCGTAACAGGAGATCACCGGGGGTGACACCATCCCGGCCCGCGGCAACTAGGCTCGTGCCCATGGAGATTCTGGGCGCCTCTCTGCGCATCTGCGTCGACGACCTCGATACCGCGATCCCGTTCTACGAACGCCTCTCCGGCGGCAGAGCGCAGCGATTCGAACGCGGCGGCGTCCAGGTCGCCGCGGTGGGCTCGTTCCTCCTGATGAGCGGGCCGGAGGCGGAGCTGGAGGTGCTGCGCAAGGTGGCCGCGACGATCGCGGTGCAGGACGTCGACGCGGCCCACCGGCTGCTGGACGACCTCGGCGCCCGCATCCTCGCGGGCCCGGTGGCCACGCCCGCCGGCCGCAACCTGCTCGCGATGCACCCGGACGGCTCGCTGTTCGAGTACGTGGACCAGCACCGGGGCTGAACCGGGACCGCAGCGGGGCCGGTCACAGGCCCTGCGGCCGCATCCGGAAGTCGTACCGGGCGGGCAGCGGCTCGTCCCCGAGCCGCGCCCACAGCCGGCCGAGCGCGTCCGACCCCTCCCGCAGGTCGGCCACCTCGAACCCGGCGTCGAAGACGGCCCGGGCCGCGGCCGGCCGTCCCTCCGCGAGCAGCAGCTCCGCCTCCAGGAGCCGGAACCGGCCGCGCTCCCGGATCGCGGGCAGCAGCGCCTCCCACACGGCACGGGCGTCCGCGGTCCGCCGTACCCGCAGCAGCGCCTCGACGGCCTCGCGGCCGAGTGCCGCGCAGGCCGCCGTCCAGGTCTCGCCGTCGTCGCGGCGCTCCCGGCACAGGTCGTCGAAGGCGTCGGCGTAGCGTTCCGCGGCCCGCTCGTGCTGACCGTGCTCCTGGTCTGCGACGGCGAGGCAGCGCAGCAGCGGCCAGAGCGACGGGGCGAGCGGAAGGGCCCGCTCCCAGCTGCGGACGGCCTGGGCGCGGTCGCCGGCGTGCCACTGGGCGACGCCCAGGTGGTACTCGGTGTGCGGGGTGGCGGGGGCGGTCTCCAGCATGTCCCGCCAGTGCGGGGCGACCAGGGTCGGTCCTGGCGGCCGCACCCGGCGGGGCTCGGGCAGCGTGCCGGTGCGCAGCAGTTCCCGCCAGGGCGCCTGTTCCTCGGTGAGCGTGGGCTCGGGGAACGGCGTGCCGGGCAGCTTCCAGCCGGCGCGCAGCACTTCGAGGGCGCCCCAGCCGGAGCCGGTGGCGAGGGGTTCACCGGGTTCGGTGTCGGCGTACGGCCTCCATGCGGCGTGGGCGGCGTCCAGCTCGCCTCGCGGCAGGGCGAGTTCGAGCCGCTCCTCGACGTTCTCCGGCGATGCCGCCGACAGGGGGCCGTACGCCTCCAGCCAGGACACCTCGCTCTCCGCGTCGAGGCGGACGTGCTCCAGCTGGGTGCGGGTCAGTCCGGCCTGGATCTCGCGGTAGCCGCCGGTGCCGGGTCCGCAGAGCCACTCCTGCCAGCGCCGGCCTCCGGGCCCCGACCCCCACACGAACTGCTTCCGGCCGAGCAGTTCGTCGGTGGAGGTCTGCACCAGGCCGTGGCCGTCGGCGTCCAGCGCGGCGATCCAGCGGCGCCGGCCGTCCGGGATGTCGTAGAACCAGTCGGCCGGGTACGGGGGTTGGGCGCCGTGATCCGGAACGGGCACCCGGTGCAGTCGGCGCTCGGGCCCGAACTCCAAGGCGTGCTCGGCCGGGGCGACGATCCTGCGGTCCTCCGGTACGGCCGTGTTGGACCACCAGTAGCCGGGCACCGGGTGTTCGTGCGGGTTGCGGACGCGGACACCGGCGTACAGGAAGTCGGAGCCGTCCGGCAGCCACAGGTCGACCTGGAAAGGCAGGTCGCGCAGGCGTTCCCACTCCCACAGCCGGAGCATCTCGCCGCCGTCGGGGGCGGGGACGCGGGCCGCGTGGAGCGGGGCGCAGGAGAGGGTGGTGTGGCCGGTGGCGCCGATGTTCCACTCGATGCCACCGGCGTACCAGGCGCCGTTGAGGGCGAGGTTCGCGGGCTGGAACACCGGGTTGCGGTACAGGAGTTCGCGGCCGGCTGCCAGGTGGACGAGGGAGACGACGCGGCCGCCGAGGCCGGGCAGGACGGTGGCGCGGAGGCGGTCGTTCTCGATCACCAGGGCGTCGAACTCGCGAGGTGTGCGGGTTCTGCCGTAGCCGTCGCGGAGCCGTACCGGCAGGAGGCTGCGCAGCGGTTCATGACCGAGCCGGCGGGCCATGTCCCGCGGCAGGTCCTCCCGGTCACGCTCGTCGACGCGGTGGATCTCGTCCTGGAGGCGGAGCGGCGGCAGCGGGTTGTCCGGGCCCAACTCCGCCGCGGGCAGGGTCAGTACCTCACGTCGGATCCTCGTCACGATCACCATGGAACCGGGCGCCGGGTGAGCTGGCCAGGGGAGCTGCCGGTCAGGATTGCGCAAAGGTCAGCGCGCGGTCCGCATCTCCGCCGTGATCGCCCAGCGTTCGTGGTCCCGCCAGGCCCCGTCGATGTAGATCATGTTCGGCGAGAAGCCCTCCAGCCGGAACCCGGCACCGCGGGCGAGCGCGATGGACGCGGCGTTGCCGGGCTGCGCGTTGATCTCCAGCCGGTGCAGCCGCATCGGCCCGAAGGCGTAGTCCACGACCAGGCCCATCGCCTCCCTCATCAGGCCGCGCCCGGCCGCGTGCGCGAACACGCCGTAGCCGAGCGCACCGCACTGGAAGCCGCCCTCGACGATGTTGTTGATGTTGATGAACCCGGCGATGGCGCCGTCGGCGTCCTTCTCGCAGACCAGGAACCCTGCCTTGCTGCGGTCCTCGATCAGCCGCCCCGCGTAGCCGGCGTAGGCCGCGTCGGTGGTGGGCGGGAACAGCCAGGGCTGATGGAGGTCCTTGCTCTCCCGGGCCCGGGCGATGAACTCGGCGCCGTCCTCGTAGGTGAAGTGGCGGATGCCCACGCGGGGGCCCTCGGCGAGATAGCGGGAAGCGGTGTGCGGCATCCCGACACCCTACGCGGAGCCGCCGGGGGCGCGGGTGGGCTCTCAGCGCAGCGCCGGCTCCAGCAGGGTCAGCGTGCCCGCGTCGGCGTCCAGCTCGGCGGCGACTCCGAGCGGCATGGTCAGGGCCGACTCGCAGTGCCCGAACCCGAACTCCTCCAGCACCGGCACGCCCAGGCCGCCGAGCCGGTCGAGGAGCATCGGCCGTAGCCGCTCGTAGGGTCCGCACCGGTCCCAGGAGCCGAGCAGGATCCCGGCGACGCCGCCGAGCAGGCCGGACCGCAGCAGCTGTGTGATGCTGCGGTCGAGGCTGTACGGCGCCTCGCCGACGTCCTCCAGCAGGAGCAGGCCGCCGCGCAGACCGGTGTGGGTGTGCGGGGTGCCGACGCCCGTGGCGAGCAGCCGCAGGCAGCCGCCGACGGTGACGCCCGTGGCCCGGCCGCCCACCAGCGCGGCGCCCCGGGAGGGGATGGTGCGGACGGTCTCCGGCGCGAAGAGCGTGGCCCGCAGGTGTTCCTGTGCCTCGGTGCTCTTGACGAAGTCGGCGCCTGCGGCCACCGGCCCGTACAGGGTGGCGAGGCCGAGCCGGGTCGCGAACGCCTCGTGCAGCACGGTCGCGTCGCTGAAGCCGACGAAGACCTTCGGGCCGGCCGCGCGCATCGCCTCCCAGTCGAGCAGGTCGACGAGCCGCTGGGCGCCGAAGCCGCCGCGCGCGCAGAGGACGGCGGAGACGGACGGGTCGCACCAGGCCTGCTGGAGGTCGGCCGCGCGCTCGGCGTCGGAGCCCGCGAGGTATCCCAGCTGGCCGTCCGTGGCGAGCACGTGGGGTGCCGCCACCGGGTCGAGGTCCCAGCCGCGCAGGATGTCGAGACCGGCCTGGAGCCGGTCCTCCAGCACCGGCCCGCTCGGCGCCACGACGGCGACGCGGGCCCCGGCGGAGAGCCTGGCGGGCCTCCTCAACTCGGCCACTCCGGCCACTTCGGTCACTTCGGTCACTCTCCGGTCACTCCGGTCACTTCGCCAGCTCCAGCTCGGGGATGCCGGGCACGTCCAGCCCGAACACCTGAGCGTAGAGGGCGAGCTCCGCCTCCAGTGCACGGACCAGGGTCTCCGCCCGCCGGAAGCCGTGGCCCTCGCCCGCGAAGGTGAGGTACGCGTGCGGCACCGGGCGGCCGTCGAGCCGGGCGAGGAAGCGTTCGCACTGCGCGGGCGGGCAGATCACGTCGTCCAGCCCCTGGAGCAGCAGGAAGGGCGCGGTGAGCCGG
The DNA here is from genome assembly GCF_055583445.1 of Streptomyces sp. NPDC104761. Lineage (NCBI taxonomy): Bacteria > Bacillati > Actinomycetota > Actinomycetes > Kitasatosporales > Streptomycetaceae > Streptomyces > Streptomyces sp. NPDC104761. The sequence continues at coordinate 89,857 of NZ_JBVJNZ010000016.1, forward strand.
TCGGCGTGCTCGCTGGGCGACCGTTCGACGTACCGCCCGGGCACCTCGGCGAGCGGGCCGATCAGGGATTCCAGGTACTGGGACTCGAAGTCGTGGGTCTCCCCCGCGCCCCAGCTGGTGAGGTCGAGGACGGGGTAGGAGATGGTGCCGCAGGCGTAGACGTCGGTGCCGGTCAGGGAGGCGGCGGCGGTCCAGCCGCCGGCGCTGCCGCCGCGGATCGCGAGCCGGGAGCGGTCGGCGCTGCCCTCCTCGGCGAGGGCGAGCGCGACGGCCGCGCAGTCCTCGACGTCGACGACGCCCCACTGCTCGCGCAGCCGCTCCCGGTAGGCCCTCCCGTACCCGGTGGACCCGCCGTAGTTGACCTCGGCGACCCCGATGCCCCGGGAGGTGAAGTAGGCGATCGCGAGGTCGAGGACGAGCGGTGTCCTGCTGGTGGGGCCGCCGTGCGCCCAGACGACGAAGGGCGGCAGCTCGCCCTCGGGGGCGGTGTGGCCGGGGTGGTGGGGCGGGTGGATGTGGGCGTGCACCTCGCGGCCGCCGGGGCCGGTGAAGGTGCGGACCTGCGGGTCGGGGTAGTAGGCGGGGTCGACGGCGTCCCGGTGCGGGGTGCCGACGACCCGGGCGCGCCCGGAGGCGGTGTCGAGTCCGACGACCTCGTGGGCGGTGCGCGGGCCGGCGCCGACCGCGAGCACGCGGGTGCCGTGCACGGCGAGGGTGGCGGAGAACTCGGTCCACGGCCCGGCCGCGTCGGCGATCTCACCGGTCTCCGGATCGAGTATCCCGAGGGTCATCGCCCCGCGGCCGTGCAGGACGGCGATCATCCCGTTGTCCAGCGGCGCGAACCAGTTCTGGCCGAGCCGCCACAGCGGCCCCGCGAACTCCTCCTCGCGCGGGCACAGCGGCTGGTCGTCACGGTACAGGTTCCACCAGCCGCTGCGGTCGCTCGTGTACAGCAGCCGGTCGTCCACGGACCACTCCACCTGGGCGACGGCCTCGGTGGGACCGCCGGCCGCGGTGCGGACCGAGTGCAGGGTTCCGTCGGCGCCGACCTCGCCGACCAGCAGTTCCGTGCCGTCCCACGGCATCCGCGGATGGTCCCAGGCGAGCCAGGCGGCCCGGCGTCGGTCGTGCGAGAGGCGCGGCCCGGTGACGAACCGGTGCCGTTCGTCGGTCAGTTCACGGACCGCGGCCCGGTCGCCGGCTGCCGAGCCGTCCAGCGGTACGGCGGCGAGCACCCGGCGCACGTCGGTGGGGGCGGCTCCGGTGAACTCCTCCAGAACGCACCAGACCTCGCCCCGGTCGAGCAGCAACTGCGGGTCGGCCCAGCGGGGTCCGGGCGGGGTCAGCGGCCGGGGTGTCCCGCCGGGCCGGTACAGGTACAGCCGCTGGTCGTCGAAGTGGACGAAGACCAGCAGCGGTTCACCGTCGTCCTCGGGTACGGCACCGGCCCAGGGCCGTCCGCCGTACTCGATGACCCGGCTGCGCACGTTCCACGGCGCGGGCAGCACGGACTCGCCGGTGGCGCCGCGGACCAGGGTCCGGCGGCCGCCCTCGGCCGGCCGGGGCTCGGTCCACCAGGGCTCGTCGCCGACGAAGCCCACCCACTCGGCGAAGCCGTCGTGCGCCGCCGCCAGGGCCGCATCGATGGGCGAGGGCCACGAGCCGTACGCCTTCGTCTCCACGTTCACTCCTCCTCGACTGAGCCGTGCTATGCCGTGCGCAGGAAGCGGTCCAGGACCCGGACGCCGAAGTGCAGGGCCTCGACGGGGACGCGTTCGTCGACGCCGTGGAACAGGGCCTGGTAGTCCAGGTCCTCGGGGAGCTCGAGCGGGGCGAAACCGTAGCCGGTGATGCCCAGCCGGGAGAACTGCTTCGCGTCGGTGCCGCCCGACATGCAGTACGGCACCACGTGCCCGTCGGGGGCGAACTCCTCCACGGCGGCCCGCATCCGGGCGTACGTCGGCGAGTCCAGCGGTGCCTGGAGGGCGACCTCGCGGTGGTGGAACTCCCAGTCGACGTCGGGGCCGGTGAGGCGGTCGAGGGTGGCGCGGAACTCGTCCTCGGTGCCGTACAGGTAACGTCCGTCGACGAAGGCGACGGCCTCGCCGGGGATGACGTTGACCTTGTAACCGGCGTTCAGCATGGTCGGGTTGGCGCTGTTGCGGACGGTGGATTCGACCAGCAGGGCGGCCGGGCCGAGCTTGTCGAGGAGCAGGTCGACCTGCGTGAGGTCGGGTTCGACGCCGTAGAGGACGGCGAGTTCGGTGAGGGCGGCGGAGACCGTCGGGGTGAGCCGCAGCGGCCAGCGGTGCTCGCCGATGCGGGTGACGGCGGCGGCGAGGCGGGTGACCGCGTTCTCCGTGTTGACCTTGGAGCCGTGTCCGGCCCGCCCGCGCGCGGTGAGCTTGAGCCAGGCCGTGCCGCGTTCCCCGGCGGCGATGGGGTAGAGCCGGCGGCCGGTGCCGTCGTGGAAGGTGAAGGCGCCCGACTCGCTGACACCCTCGGTGCAGCCCTCGAACAGTTCGGGGTGGTGGTCGGCGAGGAACCCGGAGCCGTCCTCGGCGCTGGCCTCCTCGTCGGCGGTGAACGCGACGACGATGTCCCGCCGCGGCCGCACCCCTTCCCGCGCCCAGGCCCGGACCACGGCCAGGATCATCGCGTCCATGTTCTTCATGTCGACGGCGCCCCGCCCCCACACGACCCCGTCGCGGATCTCCCCGGAGAAGGGGTCGACGCGCCAGTCGGCGGCCTGCGCGGGTACGACGTCGAGGTGGCCGTGGACAAGCAGCGCGTCGGCGGCCGGGTCGGTGCCCTCGATGCGGGTGACGACGTTGGTGCGCCCCGCGGTCCGCTCGAGGAGGATCGGCTCCAGGCCGGCTTCCGCGAGCCGCTCGGCCGCGTACTCGGCGGCGGGCCGCTCGCGGCAGTCGCCGCCGCCGAAGTTGCTGGTGTCGATCCGGATCAGTTCGGAGGTGAACCGGACGACCTCGTCGAGTGCCTGCTGGTCAGCCATACTGCTCCTCCACCGCGGCCGAGACGATCGTGGTGACCGCCTTGAAGGTGCGGATGCCGTCGTACATGGTTCCCTCGGTGTACGCCACCTTCCGCTCGCCGACCTGGTCCACGCCGGGGACGACGGTGGCGGCGAGGGCGAGGTGCTCGGCGTCGAACTCCAGGGCGATGGTGAAGGGTCCACCGGTCACGGGTTCGTGGCGCACCGCGAGCGCGGCCGCTTCCTTGGCGGCGGCCCGGATGTCGGCGGCGGTCCGGGCGGGCGTGCGGCACACGGCCGCGTACCTCGACACGTGGTCCTTGACGGCGACCTTGCGGGCCTCGGGCGCGTAGCCGAGGGCGTCCTCGCAGGCCAGGTCGTCGCCGGTGACCAGGATGACCGGGACGCCGTACTCGGCGACGACGTGCGCGTTGAGCAGGCCCTCGCTGGCGCGGACGTCGTTCAGCCAGACCCCGGTGACGGAGTTGGGCAGGTAGGTGTGGGCGAGGACGCCCTCCATGCCGGCGCCCGCGTGGTAGCCGATGAAGGCGATGCCGTCGACGTCACCGTGCTGGACGCCCTCGACCATGGACAGCGTCTTGTGGCGGCCGGTGATCATCTGGGCGCGTTCGTCGAGCTGCTCCAGGAGCAGGTTGCGCATGCTCCAGTGGGCCTCGTTGATGAGGACCTCGTCGGCGCCGCCGTCGAAGAACCCGAGGACGGCGGCGTTGACGTCGGAGGTGAACATCGGCCGGCACCGCTCCCACTGCGGCGCGCCGGGCAGCACGTCGCCGGGCCAGGTCACCCCGGTGGCGCCCTCCATGTCGGCGCTGATGAGGATCTTCATGGTGCCTCACGTTACGCGCCGGCGGGGGAACTTCCCACGAGGCTGGAAGAAGGAAACCCGCGGCACCGGTGTCCGGCGGTCTCGCCGAAAGGGCCGCCAGGCGCGCACGTGACCGGCGTCAGGGCCGGCGCACCTGTGACAAGGACCGATCAGCTCTGATGCGGGTCCGGTCGATCCATGGCCCGGGTTCTTCCGGCCGGAGAAGATCGGCTGACCGGGCGGGCGGCAGCGCGTCCTCGTCTTCGTCGAATGACGCTACCCGGTGTTATTACCGGCCTGCGGGCGGTGCGGAGAGAGGTGCCTGAAGTGATCACTGTCGTGGGACACCCCGACCTCACCACGCCCATGCTCGCCGTGGTGGAGGAGGAACTGCGGCGACGCCTGGCCGAGTTCGCGCGGGCGGGCAAGGCGGGGCTGGTGCGTGCCGGGCAGGGACTGCCGGTCGCCTTCGGCAGGGCGGCGCGCGCCGCGGGACTGGCGCTGGTGACGGTCCTGCCCTCCCGGAACGGCGTCCCCGACGTACTGGAGCCGGGTGATCGCACCGCGGCCGGCGAACTGCTCCTGCTCTCGCAACAGGTGCGGCTGCTGGAGTACGACCCGGCCGACCGCGGGGCCTGCGTGGGAGCGGACGAGACCCTGCTGCGCTCTTGTGCCCAGCTGCTGGCCGTCTGGGACGGCTCCCCGTCCAACTCCCGGGACGCTACGGCCCATCTCGTGGCCTACGCCCGCAGCAGCGGCATCGAAGTCGAGGTCGTGTGGCCCGAGGGAGCCGGCCATGTCGCGGCGGAGGGGCAGAGGGCATGACCACCCCGCCCGGTGGTGCGGGTCGGCGACCGCGGTCCGCCGACGGTCGCTACGACGGCGGCTTCGCCTCCGACCGGGCCGCCTGCAGGTCGGCGAGCAGCTCCGCCTGCCCGGCCAGCACGCCCGACAGGATCGAGCGCGCCACCCGCAGCAGTTCCGCCAGCTCCGGGCTGGCGAGCGAGTAGTACACGCTCGACCCCTCCTTGCGGGTCCGCACCAGGTTCGCCCGCCGCAGCACGGCCAGCTGCTGCGAAAGGTGTGCTGCCTCGATGCCCACCTCGGGCAGCATCTCCGCCACCGCGTGCTCGCGCTCGCTCAGCAGTTCCAGGACGCGGATGCGGGCCGGATGCCCGAGGGTTTTGAAGAACTCGGCCTTCAGCTGGTACAGCGGCGTGCTCACCTGACCCTCCTTTCCCCTGTGCAACGGCACAGCCCCACCGGGCGGATCCCGGCGCATCGCATCCACCCACTCGTCAAGAACATGTGGCCCATCCTCGCGCGCGGCACCGACCAGACCGAAACCGCGCCGAGAAGGCCACCGGGTCCCGTGCTCCGCCGAGAGACCCGCCGGCGCGAGTCACGGCCGGTTCCAGGCGGGGGCGACCGGGCAGCGGTACGCCCGCACATGCCGGAAGGGACGGACCACGGTCGGGCCCGGCTGCGCGTACGCCGACCGGCCCGGCATGCCGCCTACCAGCGGCCAGAGGGCCTCCGCACCGGAGGACTCGACCGTGCGAAGGGGGGCGGGGGTGCTCATGGCCGGGCTGCCTCACCGGAGTTCCGGGGCTTCTGGGCGGGAAGGGCCGACAGGACTCCGGCCGTCTCCAGGTGATCGCGGGCGGCCCGGATGGCCTCGGGGGTGGTGGCGTACTCACGGCCCTCGTGGCACAGCAGGTCCAGCGCGCCGACGGAGTCCAGGACCTGACGCTGGCCGGGGCGTATCCCCGAGGCGAGGACGGCGATGCCACGGCGCCGCAGCCTCTCCACCGCGTCCTTGAGGACGAGGGCGCCGGTCGCGTCCATGGTCGACACCCGGGACAGCCGAAGGATCACCATGCGTACGTCGGCGACCTCGGTGAGCTCCAGCAGGAAGCGGTGGGCAGCGGCGAAGAACAGCGGGCCGTCGATGCGGTACGCGACGATGTGCTCGGCCAGCAGAGCGTGTTCCTCCGCGCTGTGATCGCCCATGTCGAGCGGTACCTGGTCGAAACGGGCCTGCTTGGCGACGGCGCGCAGCGCGAGGGCGCCCGCGACGGCGAGCCCGATGATCACCGCGTACACGAGGTCGAGAGCCAGGGTCGCCGCCGCGGTCAGGACGAGGATGAGGGCGTCGGAGCGGGTGGCCCGCACCATGGCCTTCAGTGAACCGACCTCGACCATACGGATCGCGGTGGCCAGCAGGACGCCGGCGAGAGCGGCCAGCGGGATCTTCGAGACGAGGGGCGCCGCCGCGAAGACGATCGCGGCGAGCACGGCGGCGTGGGTGAGGGCGGCGAGGCGGGAGCCGGCCCCCGTACGGACATTGACGGCGGTGCGCGCGATCGCGCCGGTCGCCGGTACCCCGCCGAACAACGGGGCGGCGATGTTCGCGAGCCCTTGGCCGAACAGCTCCCGGTCCGGGTCGTGTCTCTGGCCCACGGTCATACCGTCGGCGACCGAGGCCGACAGCAGGGACTCCAGCGCGGCGAGCGCCGCGACCGCCACGGCAGGAGCGAGCAGGGTTCCCAGCGAGCCGAGGTCGACGAAGGACAGAGACGGCGCGGGCAGCCCGGCCGGCAGGGTGCCGATCGGCTTCGCCGCGTCCAGGTCGGCCAGCTGTGCCACGACCGTCGCCGCGATCACGGCGACGATCGAGAAGGGTACGGCCGGCCACCGCCTGGCGCCGATCATCATGCACCCGGCCACCACGGCCGCGAGGCCGAACGACGTCCAGTTCGGGCTGCCGGCGAACTCCTCGACCGCCCGCCAGGTCACCACCAGCACCCGGTCGCCTTCCGGCTTCGGGACACCGAGCGCGTTCGGGATCTGCTGCAGGCCGATCACGCAGGCGATGCCGAGAGTGAAGCCCTCGACGACCGGCGCGGGCACGTACTGCATGTACTTGCCGGCCCGCACTACCGCCAGGCCGACGAGCATGACGCCCGCCATCAGCCCGACGGTGAGCACCCCGCCGGGCCCGTACCGGCCCACGATCGGCACCAGGACGACCGTCATCGCACCGGTCGGACCGGAGACCTGGAGGTTGGACCCGCCGAACACCGCGGCGAGCGCGCCTGCGACGACGGCGGTCGCCAGGCCCGCCTTGGCACCGAGCCCGGAGGAGACGCCGAAGCCGAGCGCGAGCGGCAGCGCGACGATCGCCACGGTGAGGCCGGCCAGCAGGTCCCGGCGCGGGCTTCGCCTGACCTCGGCGAGGTCTGCTCGACCGGGCAGCAGCCGCGCGAACCGGGCGCGCACCTGACTGAAAAGGGTCACGACTCCTCGGCTTCTCCCACAGGGCCCGGCTCCGGGGCGGACGCGAAGGCCCGCTCCCACGAAGGCTTGCGAGCACAGCGAACATAGTGAACATAGCATCTGGTCAATTGCGAAAATTAGCAACTCCGCAACAGGATCATGCCGGATTCTCCGCTGTGGTGCCGCACCGGAAGGGGCCGGGCCACGGTGTGCCCGGCGGGTTGGCCGCCGACCGGTGGCCCGGCGCGGCGGCCGCGTCCCGTCCCTCAGTTCTCCCGCCCCGCCAGCACCCACTTCGACGGCAGCACGATCCGCTCGCCGTCCGGCGTGGTCTCGGTGGTGGTCAGTGGGAGTTCGCCGCTCGCGAGGACGGTGAGGCCGGCGTTGCGCAGGTACTCCGGGACCGCGGCGTCGGCGACCTCGCCGGGGGCGATGCCGTGCCGGAAGACCGGGGCGAGCTTGGGCGGCGGTCCCGACGGGCTCTGGGCGAGGCCGCGGAGGACGGGACCGGCGGCCTCGGCGAGCTCGACGAGGAAGGCCCGGCCGCGGCTGCCGACAAGGGTGGCGATGGTGTCGATCACCGGCTGCCGGTCGTCGGGTTCGCACTGGTGCAGGACGCCCCGCATGTACACGTTGGCGTCGCCGAGCTCCGCGTGCAGGGCCTGGGCCTCGCTCTTCTCGGCCGCGTCGAGCAGCCGGTAGCCGGCCTGTCCGCCCGGGTCGGCGTGCCGGGCGTGGTCCAGGGCGGCCTCGGAGATGTCGGCGCCGAGGACGCGCGGGAAGCGGTCGGCGAGGAAGCGGGTCTGGGTGCCGTTGCCGCAGCCCAGGTCGACCAGGGGCAGACCGGGGTCGGTGAGGTGCGGCTCGAAGAGGGCGACATGGACGGCGGCGGTCACGGCCGGTTCGGCGTCCCAGAACACCGCCCCCGGTTCTTCGGACGCCTCGCGCCAGAAACCCTGCCAGGCACTGCGGTACCGACTCGTCACGCTCATGGCCCAACTCCCCAGGATGAAGCCGCATATGACCCGTCGTAAGTGACGGGCCAGTACGGTCTACCCTGCGCGGGTTTCGGCCACAAGCACTTGGCGCGTTCCTTCACTCCTCGTTCGACGTACGTGCGCCCCCCCTGGTCCGCGGTGCTCGGGTCAGCGGCGTGGTGCGGTGAGTTCGAACCAGACGGTCTTCCCGGCGGCCGTACGGCTGGTGCCCCACTCCCGGGCCAGCGTGGAGACCACCCGCAGTCCGCGGCCGGTCTCGGCGGCGGTGTCGACGCCGAGGAGGGTCGGCAGGGTGTGATCGTCGTCGTCGACCTCGCACAGCAGGGTCTCGCCACGGATCAGCCGGAGCTGCACCGGGCGGCTGTGCGAGTGCCGTACGGCGTTGGTGACGAGTTCGCTGACCATGAGTTCGGCCGGATCGGCGAGCCGGGCGAGGCCCCAGTCGTGCAGTTGCTCGCGGACGACGGCACGGGCCCGGCGGACCTCGGCCGGGTCGAGGGCGAGCCGCCATTCGGCGACGTCCTCGGGCTCGATCCCGTTGAGCCGGGCCATCAGCAGGGCGACGTCGTCCTTGCGGCCGCCGCGGGTGTTGAGGGCGCGGATGATGGTGTCGCAGGCGTCGTCCATGGACGCGGCCGGGTGGGCGGCGGACTCGCAGAGGGTGGCGAGGCCGACGCCGATGTCCTCGCCGCGCATCTCGACCAGTCCGTCGGTGCACATGACCAGCCGGTCACCGGGCTCGACGCGCACCCGCAGCGACTCGAAGGCGACCCCGCCGACGCCGATGGGCGCCCCGGTGGGCAGGTCGAGCAGTTCGCTGCGCCCGTCGACCGCGCGGACCAGGACGGGAGGGATGTGACCCGCGTTGGCGAGGTGCAGTTCGCTCTCGATCGGGTCGTAGACGGCGTAGAGGCAGGTGGCGAGGTAGCCGTCGCCGAGCCGCTGGGCCAGGTCGTCGAGGTTGCGCAGGAGTTGGGCGGGCGGCAGGTCCAGGGCCGCCATGGTCTGCACGGCGGTCCGCAACTGGCCCATCATCGCGGCCGAGTTGAGGCCGTGGCCCATCACGTCGCCCACCACCAGGGCGGTGCGGGCGCCGGGGAGTTTCACGGAGTCGAACCAGTCGCCGCCGACCCGGCCGAGCAGGGTGCCCGGAAGGTACCGGGTGGCGATGTCGCAGCCCGACATGCGCGGCGGGATGTGCGGCAGCATGCTGTCCTGGAGGGTCTCGGCGACGCTCTCCTGGTAGGTGTACATGCGCGCGTTGTCGAGCACGAGCCCGGCGCGGGCGGCGAGTTCGGCCCCGGTGACGCGGTCCATGTCGTTGAACATCTCGCGCTCGGGGTGGCGCAGCAGGATCATGAAGCCGAGCACGACGTTGCGCGCCTTCAGCGGTACGACCAGCATCGAGCGGCCGGTGATCAGCGGCCGGATGTCGCGCTTCTCGAACTGGGAGGCGATGGCGTGGCCCATCTCCACGCTGATCCGCGGCACCAGGACCGGTTCGCCGGTGGTCATGCACTGGAAGAACGGGGTGTGCGCCGGAAAGGGCATGGCCTCGCCGACGGGGACGACGTCGTCCCAGCGGCCGGGTTCGTCGGTGTGCTCCAGGGCGACCCGGTGCCACATGGTGGTGGTGTCGGGCACGCCGTCCGGGAACCCCTCGCCGGCGACGACCTGTTCGCGCAGGTAGGTGCCGGCCACGTCGGTGAAGCGGGGGACGACGGCTCTGCTGACCTCGACGATGGTGCGGGACAGGTCGAGCGAGGTGCCGATCCTCCCGCTGACCTCGGTGAGGAACTCGAGGCGCTCGCGGACGGCCGCGTACTCCAGGTCCTCGCCCTCGTCGTCGGCGAGTTCGGCGGGCACCGGCAGGCCCTGCGCGGCGGCATGCGCCGCACGCTCGCGGCGGGCCATCCGCTCGGTGCGCCGGGCCACGCCCCAGTCGGGGGTGACGGGAACCCGGTCGTTCTGGCTGAACTCCAGGATCGGGTAGCCGAGTTCGAGGACCTGCGCGACGATCCGGGCGCTTTCGTCGACGCTCATGCTGGGCAGGATCTCGGGCAGCCTGCGGGCGAGTTCCTCCGCGCCGGGGAAGTCGGTGTGCAGGGCGAAGCCGGGCGCGATGCGCTCGAAGGCGATCCCCTCGTTGCCCTCGGCCCGGCCCAGCCGCTCGGCGTCGGCGGCGAGCACGAGCAGCCGCTCGTTGCCCGGGCCGACCAGCGGGTACGCCCACCAGAGCACGTCGGCACGGTCACGGTCGGAGACGGTGAGCCGGGCCCGGCCGGCCGCCGGGAAGTTGAGCCGTCCGTCGAGGGAGGACTCCAGGTCGGGGCCGAGTCCGTCGTACGCCGCGTAGCCGCCGTACGGGGTGATCTCGTCGTCCTCGGGGAGGGCACCGGAGACGGGCAGCAGGTCGAGGACGGAGCGGCCTATGGCCTCCTCCCTGGCGGCGCCGAAGAGCCGCCGGGCGCCGGTGCTCCAGTGCGAGACGTGGCCGTCGCGGTCGACGACGACCACGGCCAGGGGGATGCGGCCCGACACACCGTCCCCAGCACCGAGGCCGGGAGGCGTGTCCCGCTCGCTGCCTTGGTCCATGGCCCAGGCCCTCTCTCCCCACGGCTCCGCAAAAGATCTGTGCCGCCCGTCACTACCGTACGGTGGGCGCCGGTTGCGATGTGTGGCAATCCTGGAATTGGTTTCACCGGACCGCACCGGCGGGCAGGTCCGCGCCCCCGTACGGTGCGCGAACCGCGTCCACCTGCCCCGGCCGCTCCTCGCGCTCAGTCCTCGTGGCCGAGCTGGAGGTCGCGTTCGGTGCGGCCGCCGCCCGCGACCTGGAGGACGGTGGCGACCGGCGGGTAGCCGGCGGCGATGACGGTGTACTCGCCGGAGGACAGGTCCACGAACCGGAACGTTCCGTCGGCGCCGGTGGTGAGGGTGTCGACGACGTTCCCGGCGGCGTCGAGCAGCGTCACCCGGGCGTCCTCCACGGGCCGTCCGCCGCCGGCCCGGACGGTGCCCTTCAGCACGGCCCCGCCGGCGAGTTCGACGTTCTGCCGGGTCTCCCGGGAGGCCTGGACGGTGACCGGGAGGGCGGCCGGGCGGAAGGCCGGGGCGCTGCCGGCGAGGGTGTACTCGCCGGCCACCAGCTCGGTGATCACATAGCCGCCCTCGCGGCCGCTGCGGACGCTGGCGACGACCTCGCCGTGCACGTTGGTGAGGGTGACCGTGGCGTCCCGCACCGGGGTGCCGTCGGCGGTGAGCACGCTGCCCGCGAGCCGCCCGGCGCCGCCGAGGACGACGTCCAGCTCGACGGGCCGCTCGCCGACCGTCACGGTGACGGCCTGCGGCTGGTGGCCGCCGGCGGCGGCGATCAGGACGTACGACCCGGAGCCGGGCGTGGCCAGCGCGTACCGGCCGTCCTCGGCGCTGGCGCCGCGGCCGATCTGCCGGCCGACGGCGTCGATGAGGGTGAGCGCGGCGCGCGGCACCACGGTCCCGTCCGGGTGCTGCACCGTGCCGCAGACGGGGATCCCGGCGCCCGCGTGGGACGACCGGGCCTGCGGGATCGGGGCGGTGACGGAGGTCGGTTCCGTGTCGGCGGTGGGATGGGACACCAGTGGTCTCTCCTTGAGGAAGCAGGCGACGAGCAGGCCGAGGACGAGCACCGGGACCAGGTAGAGGAAGATCCTGGGCATCGCGTCGGCGTAGGCGCGGATGTAGGCGTCGCGCAGCGCCGGGGGCAGCGCGTGGACGAGCTGCGGGGTGAGGGACTCGGGGTCGGGCAGGCGGGCGCCGGCCCGGGCGGGGAGACGCCTGTGCAGGGCGTCGGTGAGCCGGTCGGCGAAGAGGGTGCCGAAGACGGCGGCACCGACGCTGCCGCCGATCTGCCGGAAGTAGTTGTTGGCGCTGGTGGCGGTGCCGAGGTCGGCGGGCCGTACGGAGTTCTGCACGGCGAGGACGAGCACCGGCATCACCATGCCGATCCCGGCGCCGAGGACGGCCATCCAGATGCTGTACTGCCAGCGCGGGGTGCCGACTTCGAGGCGGGACAGCAGCCACATGCCCGCGACGGAGACGGCGCCGCCGAGCACCGGGTAGATCCGGTAGCGGCCGGTGAGGCTGATGAGCTGTCCCGCGACGATCGAGGCGCCGACGATCCCGCCCATCATGGGCAGCATCAGCAGCCCGGACCCGGTCGCCGAGGCGCCGTCGACCATCTGCAGGAACGTCGGCAGATAGCTGGCGGCGCCGAACAGGGCGACTCCGACGACGAGTCCGACCAGGCCGGTGACGTTGAAGACGGAGTCCCGGAACAGCCGCAGCGGGATGAGGGGTTCGGCCGCGTGGTGCTCGGCGACGGCGAACAGCGCCCCGGCGACCAGCGCGCCCGCGCCCAGTCCGAGGATGACGCGCGAACCCCAGTCGTACTCCGTCCCGCCCCAACTGGTGAGCAGCACCAGGCAGATGGAGGCGGCGGCGAGCAGCAGGGTGCCCAGCACGTCGAACCGGCCCCGGACCTGCGGCTTCGGCAGCTTGAGCACGAGGGTGACGACGGCGAGCGTGACCAGCCCGAAGGGCACGTTGACGTAGAAGCACCAGCGCCAGGAGAGGTGGTCGGTGAAGTAGCCGCCGAGCAGCGGCCCGGCGACCGAGGCGAGGCCGAAGGCGGCGCCGATCAGGCCCATGAAACGGCCGCGCTGCCGGGGCGGCACGATGTCGGCGATGATCGCCTGCACGCCGATCATCAACCCGCCCGCGCCGACGCCCTGGAGGGCGCGGAAGGCGATCAGCTGGTCCATGTTCTGCGCCCGTCCGGCGAGCGCCGAGCCGACGGCGAAGACGAGGATCGCGAACTGGAAGACGCCCTTGCGGCCGATGAGGTCGCCGAGCTTGCCGTAGACGGGGAGGCCGACGGTGGAGGTGAGCAGGTAGGCGGTGATCGCCCAGGACATCCGGTCGAGGCCGTGCAGTTCTCCGACGATCTTCGGCAGCGCGGTGGCGACGATCATCTGGTCCAGCGCGGCGAGGAGCAGGGCGAGCATCAGCCCGCAGAAGACCAGCCGGGTACGGCGCGGCCCGAGTCCGGGGACCGGGGCGGGTTCCGGCACGGGGACGTCCGCGGGCACCACGGCCGGCTCCTCGTACTGCACCAGCGTCGTTCCGCCCACGTACCGCTCCCCTCGTCGCGCCTGCGCACAATTGCCGCCTTATTTCCCGTAGGGCGACAACTGCGAGCAAGCACGACGAGTTACGGCACGAGACCGGTCGATCCGGAGATCCACCCGAATCGGTGAGGGAGCCAACACCCGCTGCTCGTCGGGAGGTTGCTCACCTCCGGACGAACCGGCGGGTGCTGCGGTACTACTTCTCGACCTCGGTGGCGAGCCTGTCGAGCACCTGGTCGTAGATCCGGCCGAGCCCCTTGGGCGCGAAGGTCTTCTCGAAGAAACCGCCGATGCCGCCTGCACCCTGCCAGGTGGTGTGCACGACGACCCGGGACTTCCCCTCGCCTGCCGGGGTGACCCGCCAGGTGGTGACCATGGAGGAGTTGCGGTCCTTCTCGACCAGCTCGCCGTCGGTGGGCTCGCTGACCTCCAGGAGGCAGTCCCGGACCCGCTTGCTGGTGGCCTGCAGCTTCCAGTGGACGAGGGTGCCCTCGCCGTCGCCGCCCTCGCGCACCTCGTACTCGCTGAAGTGCTCGGGGAGCAGCTTCGCGCGCGTGCCGCTGTAGTCGGCGATCGCGTCGAACACCGTCTCCGCGTCCGCGCCGACGACCCGCTCCGTAGTGGCCTCGACCTGCGCCATCGCTTTCCTCCAGCACCTGAGTTCTCGGGGTTGCTCCAAGCCAACCACCCCGGCACCCGGCCGCCCAAATCGGGGTGCCCAAGCGATCGGAAACGTGATCGGAACCGGCGTCCGCGCGGTCTCCACAGATCGTTCGCACGATCATGGGAACAGATGTTCTATTCTGTGGGCAGTGCTACCGAGGAGGCGTCATGCGCTGGGAGAACCTCACCGAGGAGGCCGATCACGGCCGGGCCGGCACCGCGCTGTTCGGCGCGGACGCGGTCACGACGCGCACGTTCGACACCCCTGAGTTCAGGGGGATCACGTTCCACGAGGTGCGGGCGCGGTCGATCATCAACCGGGTGCCGGGCGCCTCGCGGATGCCGTTCGAGTGGACGGTGAACCCGTACCGGGGCTGCTCGCACGCGTGCGTGTACTGCTTCGCCCGCAAGACCCACAGCTACCTGGACCTGGACACCGGGATCGGCTTCGACACCCAGATCGTGGTCAAGGTCAACGCGCCGGAGCTGCTCCGCCGCCAGCTCGGCTCGCGCCGCTGGCTCGGCGACCACATCGCGATGGGCACCAACGTCGACTGCTACCAGCGCGCCGAGGGCCGCTACCGGCTGATGCCGGGGATCATCTCCGCCCTCACCGAGCACGCCAACCCGTTCTCGATCCTGACCAAGGGCACCCTGATCCTGCGCGACCTGGACCTGCTGCGGCGGGCGGCGGACGTCACGGACGTCGGCATCTCGGTCTCGGTCGGCTTCGTCGACCCCGAGCTGTGGCGGACCGTGGAGCCGGGCACGCCGGCCCCCGAGCGCCGGCTGGACGTCGTACGCGCCCTCGCCGAGGCCGGCATCGGCTGCGGGGTCCTGATGGCGCCGGTCATCCCGTTCCTCGGCGACCACCCGGCCCAGCTCCGGGCCACCGTACGGGCGATCGCGGCGGCCGGGGCCACCTCGGTGACACCCCTCGTGCTGCATCTGCGCCCGGGCGCCCGCGAGTGGTTCATGAGCTGGCTCGCGGCCCACCACCCGCACCTGGTACGGCGCTACGAGCGGCTGTACGCGGAGGGCGCCTACGCACCCAAGTGGTACCAGCGCCGGATCACCCGTCAGGTGCACGAGCTGGCCGAGGAGTACGGCATCGGACCGAACCGCGCGGGCGCCGCCCGCCGGATACCGGCACCTCCGGCGGAGGAGGAGCCCGCGCTGCCGGAGCCGACCCAGCTCACCTTGCTCTGACCGAGCCGCGGGCCCGGGGGCGTTCGGGCGCAACCCTCGGACCAATTGGGTCATTCATCATCAGAATGCGTTCTTCCGGGCCCTTTTTCCGGGACGATGCGGCGAGGACCGTGGCACGTGCGGTCCGCTCCCCTCCGTCCTGGGAGGACCCATGCGAACACGCGCAGCCGTGCTGTGCGCCGTCGCCGCCGTCGTGGCCGGTCCGTTCACCGTCCCGCCCGCGACCGCCGCCACCCGAGCCCCCGTCCAGGCATCCCCGGTGACCTGGAAGAAGTGCGGCACCACCGACTACCCGACGCTGCAGTGCGGCTCGGTCAGGGTGCCCCTCGACCACCGCAACCCGCGCGGGCGGCAGATCACGCTCGCCCTCTCCCGCGTCCCGCACACCGCGCCGGCCTCTCAGGGTCCGCTGCTGGTCAACCCCGGCGGCCCCGGCGGCAGCGGGCTGACCCTCGCCGGTTTCGTGGCGTCCACGCTGCCGAAGAAGGTGGCCGCCCAGTACGACGTCATCGGCTTCGACCCGCGCGGCGTCGGGAAGAGCACCCCGGCGATCGACTGCTCCCCCGGCTACTTCGAACCGGTGCGCCCCGACTCGGTCCCGGCCACCCCCGCCCTCGAACAGGCGAACCTCGAGCGGGTGCAGTCCTTCGCGGCGGCCTGCGGCAAGAAGTACGCAAAGCTGCTGCCCCACCTCGACACGTTCGACGCCGCGCAGGACCTCGACTCGATCCGCCAGGCCCTCGGCGCCCGGCAGGTCAGCTACTTCGGCTACTCGTACGGCACCTACCTGGGCGCGGTCTACGCCAAGCTGCACCCGGACCGGATCCACCGCCTGGTCCTGGACTCGATCGTCGACCCCACGGGTGTCTGGTACGACGACAACCTGAGCCAGGACTACGCGTTCAACGACCGCCAGCGCGCCCTGATGGCGTGGATCGCGAAGTACGACTCGACGTACAAGCTCGGCACCGACCCGGAGAAGGTCGAGGCCAAGTGGTACGCCATGCGGGCCGCACTGGCGAAGAAGCCGGCCGGCGGCAAGGTGGGCGCCTCGGAGCTGGAGGACACCTTCATCCCCGGCGGCTACTACAACGGCTACTGGCCCTACCTGGCCGACGCGTTCTCCGCCTACGTCAACGGCAGGAAGACGGCCGCCCTGGTCGAGGCGTACCAGAACTTCGCCGCCGTCGACGCGTCCGGCGACAACGGTTACAGCGTGTACGCGGCCGTCCAGTGCCGGGACTCCTCCTGGCCGCGGGACTGGAACCAGTGGCGCAAGGACAACTGGGCGGCGTACGCGAAGGCGCCGTTCATGGTGTGGAACAACGCCTGGTACAACGCGTCCTGCGCGTACTGGCCGACGACGGCGCTGCGGCCGACGGACATCACCAGTACCAAGCTCCCGCCGGCCCTCCTCTTCCAGGCGACGGACGACGCGGCCACGCCCTACCAGGGCGGCGTCGCCGTCCACCGTCTCTTGGCCGGCTCCCGCCTGGTGGTGGAGCAGGGCGGCGGCAACCACGGCATCACGCTCAGCGGCAACACCTGCCTGGACGGCCACCTCGCCGCCTACCTGGCCGACGGCACGGTCCCGCACGGCGCCGGTTCCGTCGACGCGGTCTGCCGGAAGACCCCCGACCCGAAGCCCCTCACCACCAAGGCGGCCTCGACGTCGTCCCGCGGCTCGACCCTGCACGGTCTGCTGGGCTTCCGCGGCTGAGCCGGTCCTGACGTCCCGTCGGGGGCGTTGTCAGACCCGTGGTCCACCATGGACGCATGAGTGATCTGACCCGTATTTCCGCCCCCGACGGTGTCGCCCCCGCCGCCCAGTACACGCACGTGGTGGCGGCGACCGGCCGGCTCGTCGCCGTCTCCGGCCAGCTGCCGCTGGACGAGGACGGCAAGCTGGTGGGCGAGGGCGATCCGGCGGCCCAGGCCCGCCAGGTCTTCGAGAACCTGCGCCGCTGCCTGGCGGCGGCCGGAGCGAGCTTCGACGACGTCGTCAAACTCACCTACTTCGTCACGGACATGGCCCACCTGCCGGCCGTCCGCGCGGCCCGTGCCGCCCACATACCCGACGACCGGCTCCCGGCCGCCTCCGCCGTCCAGGTGGCCGCGCTCGTCGGCCCGCAGTTCCTGATGGAGATCGAGGCGCTGGCGGTGGTGGCCGGCTGACGCCGAATCCCGGGCGGGCGGGACCGTCCGCTCCCCGAGGCGCGGCGATTCCCTAGGGTGCCGGCATGAACGAGGACTCGCCCCACGGCCCCGCCGTCCCTGCCCCGTCCTCCGCATCCGCCCGATGGCCCTCGCCGACTGCGACCGGGTCTCCGCGATACGCGTCCGGGGCTGGCAGTACGCCTACCGGGGCCTCATGCCGCAGCCGTTCCTGGACGGGCTCAGCGTCGAGCGGGACGCCGAGCGGCGCAGGGCCCGTTTCCTGGACGGCGGGGACGGGGTGACGGAACTGGTCGCCGAGCGGGGCGGCACCCTCGTGGGATGGGCGGCGCACGGGCCGTACCGGGACGGTGACCTGCGCACCGGTGACGCCGAGTTGTACGCCCTCTACGTGGACGCCGCGCACCTCGGCACCGGCGTCGGACGGGCGCTGCTCGCGACGGTCCTGGAGCAGTGCGCCGGGCACCCGCACGTGTACCTGTGGGTGCTGAAGGAGAACGCGCGCGCCCGGCGGTTCTACGAGATCGCGGGCTTCGCGGCCGACGGGGCCGAGGAGCCGTACGAGGTCGACGGGGTGCCGGTGCCCGAGGTGCGGTACGTCAGGGAGCCGGGCGTCATCTCTGCCTAGGGATGCGGGCGAGGGCCTGGACCGCCGCCTCGGCGAGGGTGGGGTGGGCCAGGGCCTCGGTCAGGACGCGGCGGGCACGGGTGTCGCCGAGAGAGCCGAGGCCGTCCACGCAGGCCAGGGCGACCCTGCGGTAGGGGTCGTGCGGGCGCAGCCGGCGTTCCAGGGTGGTGATCAGGGCGGGGACGGACTCCGGGGCGCGGAGTTCGACCAGGAGCCGGACGGGCTGCAGGGCGTAGGCGACGCGGAGTTCGTTGGTGGCGAGGGCGGCGGCCGCGCGGGCGGTGCGTGGGTCCCGGAGGCGGGCGAGGGCGTGGGCGGCCGAGACGCAGCGGGGTGGGTCGCGGTGGTTGAGGAGGAGGACCAGGGTCTCGAAGGCCCGCGGATCGCCGGCCGTCCCCAGCCGGAACGCGGCCAGCTCCCTGGCCCACAGGGGCTGTCCGGCCGCGGTGAGCACCTCCGCCAGTTCGTCGTGGTCCTCGGTGGCCAGGAGCCGGCCGAAGGCGGCCGTCCCCTGCGACTCCTGACGCAAACGCTCCGTGAGTGATCGCAACTCTTCGTCCACGAAGCCCAGCGTAGAGGGGTTGCGGCAGGCGAGGGACGTACATCACAAACTCGGGGGGCTGGCGCGCTCGTTACCCGCCGGTTAAGCTCAATCGAGCGAGTCACCCACTCGCATTCACGCTCACGCCGGTTTGGTGACGCAGCCGCCGTGAGCACGCAGGTCGGTTCGGTACCTCGTACCGCAGGACGACCCGGCTCCGGGACAGGGCCGGTCGGAATCCGCCGCTCCCGGGCGTGTGCGCGCCCGTGGCGGCAGCACCGGGCGTGTGCGCTCGCAGCCCGGCACCACCCGCATTCACGCAGCTCTCTCCGCACCCGGTGCGCCCCTCGGCGCACCCGGGCGCGTTTCCAGTCGTCACCCTCATTCCTGGAGTCCCGCGATGGCCACTCCCCAGTCCGACCCCTCCCTGTCCCCGCTCAAGACGATCGCCGTCGTCGGCCTCGGCACCATGGGCACCGGTATCACCGAGGTCCTCGCGAAGGCCAGCCGCGAGGTGATCGGCATCGACATCAGCGAGGCGCAGGCCGCCCGGTCCCTCGCCGCCCTGGAGGCCGCCACCGCGCGTGCCGTGGTGCGCGGCAGGCTGACCGAGCAGGAGCGCTCCGACACCCTCGCCCGGGTCCGCACCGGCACCGACCTGACGGCCGCCGCCGACGCCGACCTCGTCATCGAGGTGGTCCCGGAGTCGTACGACATCAAGCACCAGGTCCTGCGGGAGCTGGACGGCATCGTCCGGCCCGAGACGATCCTCGCCACCGGCACGAACGCACTGTCCGTGACCCGGCTGGCCGCCGACTCGGCCCGCCCCGAGCGCGTCCTCGGCCTGCACTTCTTCAACCCGGCCCCGGCGATGAAGCTGGTCGAGGTGGTCTCCTCGGTGCTCACCGCGCCGGGCGCCGTCGCCGCCGTCACCGACCTGGCGATCGAGCTGGGCAAGGAACCGGTCGCGGTCGGCGACCGTCCCGGGTTCGTCGCGGACGGGCTGCTGTTCGGCTACCTCAACCAGGCCGCCGCGATGTACGAGGCGAAGTACGCCTCCCGCGAGGACATCGACGCGGCCATGCGGCTCGGCTGCGGCCTGCCGATGGGCCCCCTCGCCCTGCTGGACCTGATCGGCATCGACACGGCCCGTACGGTCCTGGAGGCCATGTACGCCGAGTCCCGCGACCGCCTGCACGCCCCGGCGCCCATCCTCAAGCAGCTCAGCGAGGCGGGCCTGACCGGCCGCAAGTCGGGCCGCGGCTTCTACACCTACGAGGCCCCGGGCAGCGCCACCGTCGTCCGGGACGCGCTCACCCCGCTGGACGGCGCCGCCGTCACCCCGGGCCGTACGGTCCGCTCGGTCGGCGTCGCCGGCTCCGGCACCATGGCCTCCGGGATCGCCGAGGTCTTCGCCAAGGCCGGGTACGAGGTCGTCCTCGCCGCCCGCAGCGAGGAGAAGGCGCAGGCCGCCAAGGCCCGCATCGGCAAGTCCCTCGACCGCTCCGTCGGCAAGGGCCGGATGACCGCCGAGGCGGCCGCGCAGACCCTGGACCTGATCACCCCGGCCGGTTCGTACGACGCCTTCGCGGACGTCGACCTGGCCGTCGAGGCGGTCGCCGAGGACCTGGAGGTCAAGCGGCAGCTGTTCGCGGCCTTCGACAAGGTCTGCAAGCCGGGCGCGGTGCTCGCCACCACCACCTCCTCGCTGCCGGTCGTCGCCTGCGCCCGCGCCACCTCGCGGCCGCAGGACGTGATCGGCATGCACTTCTTCAACCCGGCGCCGGCCATGAAGCTGGTCGAGGTCGTCCGCACCGTGCTCACCGCCGAGGACGTCCACGCCACGGTCCGCGAGGTCTGCGGCCGCATCCGCAAGCACGCCGTCGACTGCGGCGACCGGGCCGGGTTCATCGTCAACGCCCTGCTGTTCCCGTACCTGAACAACGCGATCAAGATGGTCGAGGAGCACTACGCCTCCCTCGACGACATCGACGCGGCGATGAAGCTCGGCGGCGGTTACCCGATGGGGCCCTTCGAGCTCCTGGACGTGGTCGGCCTGGACGTCTCGCTCGCCATCGAGAAGGTGCTGCACCGGGAGTTCCGCGACCCGGGCCTCGCGCCCGCGCCGCTCCTGGAGCACCTGGTGGCCGCGGGCTGCCTCGGCCGCAAGACCGGCCGTGGCTTCCGCGAATATGCCCGCCGCTGACGGCGTCGGCGACTGGTTCCGGGACGAGAAGGACTGGGGCGGGCTGCTCGACCCCGCGGACGGTCCCCCGCCCTTCGCGGGCGGGGGAAACCCCGGACCTGCGCATCAAGCTGCGCACATGCAGTACGTTCGGGTCATGTCCCAGCCCGCCAAGTCCTCACGTACCCCCGCCACGCCCGACGCGCCGGAGAGCGCCGCGGGCAGCCGCGCGGCGGCCCAGCGGCTCAAGATGCGCCGGGAGCTGGCGGCCGCCGCGATGGAGCTCTTCGCGACGAAGGGGTACGAGGCGACCACCGTCGACGAGATCGCGGCCGCGGCCGGGGTGGCCCGCCGCACCTTCTTCCGCCACTTCCGCTCCAAGGAAGAGGCGATCTTCCCGGACCACGACGACACCCTGATCCGCGCCGAGGCCGTGCTGAACGCGGCCCCGGCCCACGAGCACCCGCTCGACACGGTGTGCCGGGGCATCAAGGAAGTCATGAGGATGTACGCGGCCCGGCCGGACATCTCGGTCGCCCGCTACAAGCTCACCCGCGAGGTGCCCACCCTCCGCGAGGCCGAGATCGCGTCGGTGGCCCGCTACGAGCGTCTCTTCACCCGCTACCTCCTCGGCCACTTCGACGAGCACGCCCACGCGGACGACGCGAACGACGACCCGCTGCTGGCCGAGGTCGCGGCGTCGGCGGTGGTCACCGCCCACAACCACGTGCTGCGGCGCTGGCTGCGGGCGGGCGGGCAGGGGGACGTCGAACTGCAGCTGGACCACGCCTTCGCGATCGTCCGGAAGACGTTCGGGAACGGGATCGGGGCGGGCAGGGAGGCTGCGCCCCGCCCGGCCGCGCCGGCCTCGGTCTCCTCGCAGGGGGAGGTGCTGGTGACGGTTGCCAGGACCGACGCACCGCTCGACGAGGTCATGCGCACGATCGAGCAGGCGCTGAAGGAGCGGTCGTAAAGCGACGGTAGTGGTGGGTCGCGGTCACAGAACCGCGGCTCCGCCGCTCGTCCTCAATCGCCGGACGGGCTGAGTCGGTGACCGCGGCCCGGACCGAAAAGCGCCGCCAGAACGCCATCGGCCTCACCCGTTCCCAGCGACCAGCCGCCCCGCCGCCGACACCCGACATCGGTATCGGCGTGCACTGACGCGTGCGCCACACCGCTGGTGTGATCGACGCCTCGCGGCCCGTCCCCGCCGTACGGACGTCTCCCGCAAGACGGGCCATTTTCCCCTACTCGCCAGTAGGTTTGATCGATCATCGCTCATTTGTTACGTAAAGATTTCATCTGAGAGCGATTCCTGGCACTCAGTGCCTTGCCACCTGACACGCGGTGTCATACCTTCGAGGTGTCCGGCCTGTCCCGGTGAGCCCATCGGCCCACCCGTCGGACGCCTGCGTCACAGGCAACCTCCCGCGCCACAAAGCGCTGCCGAAGCACCACCCCCGCCGAACCGACGGCACCTTTCTCAAAACCCTCAGCAGCACCGCCGTAACCCTCAGCGCCCCTTCCCTCGGGGGCGCACACCGCCGGAGGCAACACGTGACCACTCAGGCCATTCTGGACGCGATCCAGTCGCCGGAATCGACGCCGGCCGACTTCGCCGCCCTGCCGCTTCCCGAGTCGTACCGCGCGATCACCGTGCACAAGGACGAGACGGACATGTTCGCGGGCCTGGAGACCCGCGACAAGGACCCGCGCAAGTCGATCCACCTCGACGAGGTCCCCCTGCCCGAGCTGGGCCCGGGCGAGGCCCTGGTCGCCGTCATGGCGTCGAGTGTCAACTACAACTCGGTGTGGACCTCGATCTTCGAGCCGCTGTCGACCTTCGGCTTCCTGGAGCGCTACGGCCGCCTCAGCGAGCTCACCAAGCGGCACGACCTGCCGTACCACATCATCGGCTCCGACCTCGCGGGCGTCGTCCTGCGCACCGGCCCCGGCGTCAACGCCTGGAAGCCCGGTGACGAGGTCGTCGCGCACTGCCTGAGCGTGGAGCTGGAGTCCAGCGACGGCCACAACGACACCATGCTCGACCCCGAGCAGCGCATCTGGGGCTTCGAGACCAACTTCGGCGGTCTCGCCGAGATCGCGCTGGTCAAGTCCAACCAGCTGATGCCGAAGCCGAACCACCTCAGCTGGGAGGAGGCCGCGGCCCCGGGCCTGGTCAACTCCACCGCCTACCGCCAGCTGGTCTCCCGCAACGGCGCCGGCATGAAGCAGGGCGACAACGTGCTCATCTGGGGCGCGAGCGGCGGACTCGGCTCGTACGCCACGCAGTTCGCGCTGGCCGGCGGCGCCAACCCCATCTGTGTCGTGTCCTCGCCGCAGAAGGCCGACATCTGCCGGGCCATGGGCGCCGAGGCGATCATCGACCGCAACGCCGAGGACTACAAGTTCTGGAAGAACGAGCAGGAGCAGGACCCGCGCGAGTGGAAGCGCTTCGGCAAGCGCATCCGCGAACTCACCGGCGGCGAGGACATCGACATCGTCTTCGAGCACCCCGGCCGCGAGACCTTCGGCGCCTCCGTCTTCGTCACCCGCAAGGGCGGCACCATCACCACCTGCGCCTCCACCTCGGGCTACATGCACGAGTACGACAACCGCTACCTGTGGATGTCCCTGAAGCGGATCATCGGCTCGCACTTCGCCAACTACCGCGAGGCCTGGGAGGCCAACCGGCTGATCGCGAAGGGCAAGATCCACCCCACCCTGTCGAAGACGTACTCCCTCGAGGAGACCGGCCAGGCCGCCTACGACGTGCACCGCAACCTGCACCAGGGCAAGGTCGGCGTCCTCTGCCTCGCCCCCGAGGAGGGCCTCGGCGTGCGCGACAAGGAGATGCGCGCCAAGCACCTCGACGCCATCAACCGCTTCCGCAACATCTGAGACACCCGAGGTCATAGATGACTGAGCGTCAGATCGCCGACGGGCGACGGGAGAAGGACCGGCCGTGGCTCATGCGCACGTACGCCGGGCACTCCACGGCCGAGGCGTCCAACGAGCTGTACCGGCGCAACCTCGCCAAGGGCCAGACGGGTCTGTCGGTGGCGTTCGACCTGCCGACACAGACCGGCTACGACCCCGACCACATCCTCGCCCGCGGCGAGGTCGGCCGGGTGGGCGTGCCCGTCTCGCACCTCGGTGACATGCGCCGGCTGTTCCAGGACATCCCCCTGGAGCAGATGAACACCTCGATGACGATCAACGCCACCGCCATGTGGCTGCTGGCGCTCTACCAGGTCGTCGCGGAGGAGCAGGGCGCGGACATCACCAGGCTCCAGGGCACGACCCAGAACGACATCGTCAAGGAGTACCTGTCCCGCGGGACGCACGTCTTCCCGCCGGGGCCGAGTCTCCGCCTGACGACGGACATGATCGCGTACACGGTCTCCCACCTCCCGAAGTGGAACCCGATCAACATCTGCAGCTACCACCTGCAGGAGGCGGGCGCCACGCCGGTCCAGGAGATCGCGTACGCGATGTCCACCGCGATCGCCGTCCTCGACGCGGTGCGCGACAGCGGCCAGGTGCCGCAGGAGCGCATGGGTGACGTCGTCGCCCGCATCTCCTTCTTCGTGAACGCCGGCGTCCGGTTCGTCGAGGAGATGTGCAAGATGCGGGCGTTCGGCCGCATCTGGGACCAGGTCACCCGCGAGCGGTACGGCATCCAGGACCCCAAGCAGCGCCGCTTCCGGTACGGCGTCCAGGTCAACTCCCTCGGGCTGACCGAGGCGCAGCCGGAGAACAACGTCCAGCGGATCGTCCTGGAGATGCTCGCCGTGACGCTCTCGAAGGACGCACGCGCGCGTGCCGTGCAGCTCCCCGCCTGGAACGAGGCCCTGGGCCTCCCCCGGCCCTGGGACCAGCAGTGGTCGCTGCGCATCCAGCAGGTGCTCGCCCACGAGAGCGACCTGCTGGAGTACGACGACATCTTCGAGGGCTCGCACGTCATCGAGGCGAAGGTCGCCCAGCTGGTCGAGGACTCGCTCGCGGAGATGGAGCGGATCCAGGAGATGGGCGGCGCGATGGCGGCCGTCGAGTCGGGCTACCTGAAGTCGCAGCTGGTGGCGTCGCACGCCGAGCGGCGGGGCCGGATCGAGTCCGGCCAGGAGAAGATCGTCGGCGTCAACATCTTCGAGACCACCGAGCCGAACCCGCTCACGGCCGACCTGGACACCGCGATCCAGACGGTCGACCCGGCGGTCGAGGCCCGGGTCGTGGAGGCGATCGGGCGCTGGCGCGACACCCGCTACCAGCCGCCGTTCAACCACCCGCGGCCCTGCAAGGCCCTGGAGCGGCTGAAGGAGGCCGCCAAGGGCACCGACAACCTCATGGAGGCCACCCTGGAGTGCGCCCGCGCGGGCGTGACAACCGGTGAGTGGGCCGGGGCCCTGCGCGAGGTGTTCGGCGAGTTCCGGGCACCCACCGGGGTCTCCTCCGCGCCCGTCGCCGTCCCCGTGGAGGCCGGCTCGGCGCTCGCCGAGGTGCGGGCCAAGGTGGACGCCACCGCCCGCGACCTGGGCAGCGGCAAGCTCCGTTTCCTGGTCGGCAAGCCTGGTCTCGACGGCCACTCCAACGGCGCCGAGCAGATCGCGGTGCGCGCCCGGGACGCCGGCTTCGAGGTGGTCTACCAGGGCATCCGGCTCACCCCCGAGCAGATCGTGGACGCGGCCCTGGCCGAGGACGTGCACGCGGTGGGCCTGTCGATCCTCTCCGGGTCGCACGCCCAGCTGGTCCCGGACGTCCTGGAACGACTCCGTGTGGCCGGTGCCACAGATATACCCGTGATCGCCGGTGGCATCATCCCGAACGGAGATGCCGAGCAGCTCAGGGAAGCCGGAGTGGCCGCGGTCTTCACCCCGAAGGACTTCGACATCACCGGAATCATCGGCCGCATCGTCGACGAGATCCGGAAAGCGAACAAGCTCGACCCCCTGGAGGTCCCCGCATGACCACGCCCGTCAACCGGCTCCGCCCGCGGCGCTCCTGCCTGGCCGTGCCCGGCTCGAACCCCCGCTTCCTGGAGAAGGCCCAGGGTCTCCCGGCGGACCAGGTCTTCCTCGACCTGGAGGACGCGTGCGCCCCGCTCGCCAAGCCCGAGGCGCGGCACACCATCGTCAAGTTCCTCAACGAGGGCGACTGGACCGGCAAGACGCGCGTGGTGCGGGTCAACGACTGGACCACCGAGTGGACGTACCGTGACGTCGTGACCGTGGTCGAGGGCGCCGGGCAGAACCTCGACTGCATCATGCTTCCGAAGGTGCAGACGGCCCAGCAGGTCGTCGCGCTGGACCTGCTGCTGACCCAGATCGAGAAGACCATGGGCTTCGAGGTCGGCAAGATCGGCATCGAGGCGCAGATCGAGAACGCGCAGGGCCTCAACAACGTCAACGAGATCGCCACCGCGTCCCAGCGCGTCGAGACGATCATCTTCGGCCCGGCCGACTTCATGGCGTCCATCAACATGAAGTCGCTGGTCGTGGGCGAGCAGCCGCCCGGCTACCCGGCGGACGCCTACCACTACATCCTGATGAAGATCCTGATGGCGGCCCGCGCCAACAACCTCCAGGCGATCGACGGCCCCTACCTGCAGATCCGCAACATCGACGGCTACCGCGAGGTCGCCCAGCGGGCCGCCGCGCTCGGCTTCGACGGCAAGTGGGTGCTGCACCCGGGCCAGGTCGAGGCGTCCAACGAGATCTTCTCGCCGTCGCAGGAGGACTACGACCACGCCGAGCTGATCCTGGACGCGTACGACTACTACACGTCCGAGGCGGGCGGCAAGAAGGGCTCCGCGATGCTCGGCGACGAGATGATCGACGAGGCCAGCCGCAAGATGGCCCTGGTCATCTCCGGCAAGGGCCGGGCCGCCGGCATGCAGCGCACCTCGAAGTTCGAGATCCCGGAGGCCTGAGCGCGATGCAGTTCGGACGAACGTACGAGGAGTTCGAGGTCGGGGCGACGTACAAGCACTGGCCCGGAAAGACGGTCACGGAGTACGACGACCACCTGTTCTGTCTCCTCACCATGAACCACCACCCGCTCCACATGGACACCAACTACGCCGAGAAGACGACGGACTTCGGCAAGAACGTGGTGGTGGGGAACTACATCTACTCGCTGCTGCTCGGCATGTCCGTTCCCGACATCTCGGGCAAGGCGATCGCCAACCTGGAGATCGAGTCGCTCAAGCACGTGGCGCCTACCTTCCACGGCGACACGATCTACGGCCAGACGACCGTGCTCGACAAGTGGCCCTCCAAGTCGAAGGACGACCGCGGGATCGTCTACGTCGAGACCAAGGGCTACAAGCAGGACGGCACGCTGGTGTGCATCTTCCGCCGCAAGGTGATGGTGCCGACCGAGACGTACATCAAGGAGCGCGGCGGCGAGCAGCCGGGCCGCCCCGAGCTGAAGGAACAGGGGAAGTAAGCGATGGCCCGTCTCGCCCAGACCGCCGGTCTGACCGACGTCCAGCAGGAGATCCTCTCCACCGTCCGCGACTTCGTGGACAAGGAGATCATCCCGGTCGCCACCGAGCTGGAGCACCGCGACGAGTACCCGCAGCAGATCGTCGACGGTCTCAAGGAGCTCGGCCTGTTCGGCCTGATGATCCCCGAGGAGTACGGCGGCCTGGGCGAGTCCCTCCTGACGTACGCGCTGTGCGTCGAGGAGATCGCCCGCGGGTGGATGTCCGTCTCCGGGATCATCAACACGCACTTCATCGTGGCGTACATGCTCAAGCAGCACGGCACGCAGGAGCAGAAGGAGCACTTCCTGCCGCGGATGGCGGCCGGCGACGTCCGGGGCGCGTTCTCGATGTCGGAGCCGGGGCTCGGCTCGGACGTGTCGGCGATCACCTCGAAGGCGGTGAAGGACGGCGACGACTACGTCCTGAACGGCCAGAAGATGTGGCTGACCAACGGCGGTACGTCCTCCCTCGTGGCCGTCCTGGTCCGCAGTGACGAAGGCCACCCCGAGGGCACCGCGCCCCACAAGTCGATGACGACCTTCCTGGTGGAGAAGGAGCCCGGCTTCGGCGAGGTCCGCCCCGGGCTCACCATCCCGGGCAAGATCGACAAGATGGGCTACAAGGGCGTCGACACCACCGAGCTGATCATGGACGGGCTGCGGATCCCCGCCGATCGGGTGCTCGGCGGGGTCACCGGCCGAGGTTTTTACCAAATGATGGACGGCGTCGAGGTCGGCCGCGTCAACGTGGCGGCGCGTGGCTGCGGTGTCGCGCAGCGTGCGTTCGAGCTGGGTGTCCGGTACGCCCAGCAGCGTCACACTTTCGGCAAGGCGATCGCCCAGCACCAGGCCATCCAGTTCAAGCTGGCGGAGATGGCCACCAAGGTCGAGGCCGCGCATGCCATGATGGTCAACGCGGCACGCAAAAAGGACTCCGGGGAACGGAACGACCTTGAGGCCGGGATGGCGAAGTACCTCGCCTCCGAGTACTGCAAGGAGGTCGTGGAGGATGCCTTCCGGATCCACGGCGGCTACGGCTTCTCCAAGGAGTACGAGATCGAACGTCTCTACCGTGAGGCGCCGATGTTGCTGATCGGCGAAGGTACCGCCGAGATCCAGAAAATGATCATCGGGCGAAGGTTGCTCGAAGAGTATCGATTCCAGGGCTGATTGTCCCGGTACGGGGTGTTTTCTTCGAGAAGAAGATCACACCCCGTCAACGGTCTTCGGCCGCCGACTCGGCTTCCTGGCTTGCCCAGTTGCGGCCCCCGACCGGTACGATCCCGGAAAGCCGCCGTCCCCAATCCCTGCGCGGCATCATCCGCTACGAAGGTCATCCATGCCCCACAGCCAAACCTCTGCACATCGAGACAGCCTGGCCGGCGTACGCCTCGCGCGCGGAGCATCGCCGTGGCTTCTCCCGACCGTCGCCACCGCAGCCGTCAGCCTCCTGCGCGCCCGTCGCTCCGGCGCCGCCAAGGCCGTCGCCGTACCCGCCACCGCGCTCGCGGCGGGCATGCTGTGGTTCTTCCGCGACCCCGAGCGTGAGATCGCCCAGGGCCGCGTCATCTCCCCCGCCGACGGTGTGGTGCAGAGCATCATGCCGTGGAAGGACGGACGCACCCGGGTCGCGATCTTCATGAGCCCGCTCAACGTCCACGTCAACCGCGCGCCCCTCGCGGGCGAGGTGACGTCGGTGGAGCACATCCCCGGTGGCTTCGTTCCCGCCTTCAACAAGGAGAGCGAGAACAACGAGCGCGTAGTCTGGCATTTCGACACCGAACTCGGCGACATCGAGATGATCCAGATCGCCGGCGCGGTGGCCCGCCGTATCGTCCCCTACGTCCCGCAGGGCACGAAGGTCGAGCAGGGCGACCGCATCGGTCTGATCCGCTTCGGCTCGCGTGTGGACATCTACCTCCCGGAGGGCGTGGACGTCGCGGTCGAGGTCGGCCAGAAGACCGTGGCTGGGGTGACTCGCATTGACCGTGATTGATCCTGAGACCCAGGCGGGCTGGGTGCCCGAGGCAGACGAGCTCGGCGACGACGAGGAGGAGATGCCGCTCTCTCTCCGCCTCTCGATAGCGGACACCCTCACGCTCGGCAACGCCACGTGCGGCTTCATGGCGGTGTACTTCACCACCACCGGCATCCTGATCCCGCACCTCACCGGGGACGACCAGTCGGCCGGCATGGCGCGCCACAGCGCCGCCACCGCGGTCATCCTCATGCTCTGCGCGGCGGTCTTCGACCTGTTCGACGGCCTGGTGGCGCGCAAGCTGCGCTCCTCCCCCATGGGCGCGGAGCTGGACAACCTCTCCGACCTGATCAGCTTCGGCCTCGCGCCGGCGTACTTCGTGCTCGTCTACGGGATGGTGGCCGACGACGCGTACCAGAAGGTGGCCGCGGTCGGAGCGGTGGTGGTGCTGCTGGCGGTGGTGCTGCGGCTGGCGCGCTTCAGCTGCGTGACGCCGCCGAACGGCATGTTCCAGGGGATGCCGAGCCCGTTCGGTGCGCTGACGGTCGTCTCCATCGTCCTTCTGGAGCTCCCCTTCGTGGCGACGCTCCTCGCCATCCTGGGCACGGCCTGGCTGATGGTGAGCCGGGTGGAGTACCCGAAGCCCCGCGGCCGCCTCGCGGTCGCGATGCTGGGCTGGATCGTCCTCTCGATGGGGCTCCTGGTCTCCTGGGCGTTCGACGCACCCAGCGGCCAGCTCCTCCTCCAGACCGGCTGCGCGCTGCAGCTGGTGATGGGCGCGGTGATCCCGCTGTTCGCCACGGCCCGCCGGGTGAACAACTTCCGCGACAACCGGCGCGAGGCGCGGGCGGCGCAGCTGCCCTGACGTTCCACACACCGCCGACGGGTGTGGGGGGGGGGGGGGGGGGGGGGGGGGGGGGAGTGGGGGGGGGGGGGGGGGGGGGGGGGGGGGGGGGGGGGGGGGGGGGGGGGCGGACAAGCACCCCACCCCCCCCCCCCCCCGCGGGGGGCTCCCCCCCCCCCCCCCCCCCCCCCCCCCACACCCGTTTCGCGTTCAAGGGCGTACGGCGTTGCCCTTTGACAGGTCAACCAGCCCTGCCGGGCGCCGAGTTGCAGAGGGAGAGACGGAGTAGGACGGTGGGAATTGGGGTGCATTTTACGGGGATTTGTTCCAGTTCGGGGATGGGGATTACTCGCCTCTTACCGATCGGAGGTCAGCCATGGCTGCACTCACTCACAAGGACTACTCGGTCCCGCACGTCTCGAAGCTTCCGGCGAACGAGGGCGACACCGTGCACCTCTTCGTCCGGGAGTACGACGGCACCCAGGGCAACCAACCGCACGAGGTGGTGCTGATGCTCCACGGCCGGAGCGTGCCAGTTCTCGCCGGGTACGACCTCACCGTTCCCGGGTCCACCATCGACTACAACTGGGCGCAGGACCTGGCCAAGCACCACTACGACGTCTTCCTGATGGATCTGCAGGGCAACGGACGGTCGCCCCGCCCGAAGATGGACGAACCCCGCAACGCCAGCCCCGCACAGCGCAGCGTCCTGTCGCCCAACCCGCTGAACCCCCCGTACACCGGCCCGCCCCTGTACCCGCACCAGCTGGGCAACACCGAGAGCGAATGTGCGGAGCTGGCCACCGTGGTCCACTTCATCAGGTCGCTGCCTGGCAGGGACAAGCCAATGGACTTCATCGGCTGGTCCGCCGCGGCACAGTCCATGGGTCCGTACACCATGCAGCACCCCGAGGACGTCAAGAGCCTCTTCCTGCTCGCCCCCGTCTTCCCGCCCGCGGGGCGGTGGTCGGGCGATCCCGCGGATCCCTTCGCCCTTCCGGGGGGCACCTCGCTGCCGGTCTCCGACCCGCCCACCCTGTACGGCTTCCCGATGTTCGTCAGCGACAAGAACGGCTTCGTGAACTCGTGGAACAACGAGCAGGGCACCCCGCCGCAGCGCGCGCCCGGCATGGAGGACACGGCGTGGGCCGCCATGATGGCGAACGACCCCCTCGGCAGCACCTGGGGCAAGGAGCTGTCACCCGGCGTGTACGAGGGCATCCACCGGTTCCGGAACTCCTACTTCTGGGGCTGGACCAACGAGACGGTGCCCTACCAGGACGCGCTGGGCAACTACATCCTCGGTGACCGGGTCCCCGTCGCCATCGTCTACGGCGAGCTGGACAAGACGGCCAACACGGCGCCGAACGTCCCCGTCCCCCCGCCGCTGCGCTTCTCCGTGCCGGCCCTCTACAAGGCCATCGGCGGGCCCGAAAAGCTGATGTTCGAGCTGGAGGGCGCGGGACACTCCGTGGTCTGGGAGCGCCCCGCGGAGATCGTGCACGACATCGCCTTCCAGTGGCTCCACAACAAGCACAAGGTGTGGGGCCTCACGAGTGGCAGCTACTACCGTGACTCGACGGGTGTCCTGACGCCGGTCTAGGCCGCCCTCAGCTCAGAAAGTCCCGCGCGATCTGCTCGGCGACCCGCTCCAGGATCGGCCCGGCCTCCGCGATGCACTTCACCACGTCCGGTTCGATCTCGGTGAGCGGGTAGGCACGGCGGATCCCCGCCCGGCCGAGCGCCTCCGGCGGGAGGGCGAGGCGGCCGCACACCGCGACGACCTCCTTGCCGGCGGCGCGCGCCGCGGCCGCGACCCCGGCCGGTGCCTTCCCGTGCAGGGTCTGCTCGTCCAGCGAGCCCTCCCCCGTGATCACCAGCGCCGCCCGCTCCAGCGCGGGCGCGAAGCCCAGGACGTCGAGCATGACCTCGATACCGGGCCGGAAACGGGCGCCGAGCAGCAGGGCGCCGTACCCGATGCCCCCGGCGGCGCCCGCACCCGGCGCCACCGCGTACTCGGCGGCGCGCGGACCGACCTCGGCCTCCAGGACCTTCGCCAGGTTGGCCAGCGCGGCGTCCAGGAGGTCCACGTCGTCCGGCGAGGCCCCCTTCTGCGGGCCGTAGACGGCCGGCGCGCCCTTCGGCCCGGTGAGCGGGTTGTCGACGTCGCTGGCGAGGACCAGGTCGACGGCGGACAGCCGCGGGTCGAGGCCCGACAGGTCCGCGCGGGCCAGATCGGCGAGGCCGCTGCCGCCCGGCGAGACCGGTTCGCCGTCCGCGTCGAGGAAGCGGGCGCCGAGCGCCGAGAGCATGCCGGCCCCGCCGTCGGTCGTGGCACTGCCGCCGACGCCGAAGACGATCGTGCGCGCACCCGCGTCCAGCGCGGCCCGCAGCAGCTCCCCGGAGCCGTACGTGGAGGCCGTCAGGGGTGCGAAGACACCACGGGGCAGCCGCTGCAGACCGCTCGCCTCGGCCATCTCCACGACCGCGGTGCCGCCGCGCAGCGCGAACGCGGCGGTGACCTCCTGCCCCAGTGGCCCGGCGACCTTCCGCTCGTGGCGTTCGAACCCGGCCGCGACCGCCGCCGCCACCGTGCCGTCCCCGCCGTCCGCGACGGGCAGCGCCTCGACGTCGAGGCCGGGCACGATCCGCCTGAGCCCCGCCGTGACCCGCTCGGCGACCTCCACGGCCGTCAGCGAGCCCTTGAACTTGTCCGCGGCGATGAGCACGCGCTGTGTCACCTGTATCCCCTTGCTCTCCGGGCCTCGCGCACGTCAAGGCCAGTCGCGCCGCTGTGACCTTAACCGGAGGACACCCTCCCCGTCATGCCCCGCCCGAAGCCTGGGAAGGGGCTGAGAACGGCCTGCGAAAACGGGTAGACCACAGCCATGACCAGTCTGGAGCCCGACTTCGCCGACCGCGTGCTGGGCGGCTGGCTCGGCCGGATCGCGGGCAACATGCTCGGCAAACCGGTGGAGCGGGGCGACCTGTGGACCCGGGAGCGCATCGACGGCTACCTGCGGCGGGCCGGCGCCCTCCCGCTCACCGACTACCTGCCCGAGCCCACCGACGAGAGCGACGCGCTCGCCCTGCGCCCCGAGTGGCGGAGTTGCGTGCGCGGCCGGATCCACGGCAGCTGCCGCGACGACGACGTCGACTACGCGATCCTCGGCCTGCACCTCCTGGAGACCCACGGCTTCGGCTTCGGCACCGAGCAGGTCGGCGAGCTGTGGCTGCAACGCCTGCCGTACCTGCAGACCTTCACGGCGGAGCGGGCCGCCTACCGCAACCTCGTCAACGGGCTCAAACCGCCCCTCACCGCCACCTACGACAACCCCTGCCAGGAGTGGATCGGCGCCCTGATCCGCGCCGACGTGTTCGGCTGGACCTGCCCGGACGCCCCGCACCGGGCCGCCGCCCTGGCCCGCCGGGACGCGGTCCTCTCGCACTCCGGGAACGGGGTGTACGGCGCGATGTGGGCCGCCGCGCTGATCTCCGCGGCGTTCACCGCGCCGACCGTACGGCAGGCGATCGGCACCGCGCTCACCGTCGTACCGGCGAGCTGCCGCCTCGCCCGGACCGTGCGCCGGGTGGTCTCCCTGTACGAGACCCGGATGAGCTGGGAGGACACCCTCACCACCGTCGCCGCCGAGACCGCCGGCCTCGGCTGGATCCACACCGTCCCCAACGCGGCCGTGCTCACCGCGGGCCTGTTGTACGGCGAAGGAGACTTCACCCGGACCATCGCGCTCACCGTCCGCGGCGGCCTGGACACCGACTCCAACGGGGCGACGGCGGGCTCGGTGGCGGGGGTGCTGACCGGCGCGGCGGCCGTACCTGCCCAGTGGCGGGACCCCCTGCAGGACACGGTCCGCAGCGCGGTCCTCGGCTTCGACGGGGCCCGCATCAGCGACCTGGCGGCACGCACCGTACGCCTCGCCGGGACCGGCGCCGAGTCCGCACTGGCTACGCTTTCCGGGTGACCACGACCGACGCCTACGCCGCGTACATCGCGAGCCTCCCCCGCGTTCTCGCCGGGGCCGCCGCGCTCATCCGGGACGCCGAGGGACGGGTGCTGCTCGTCGAGCCCAACTACCGGGAGGGCTGGGCACTGCCGGGCGGGACCGTCGAGTCCGACGACGGGGAGACCCCGCGCCAGGGCGCCCGCCGGGAGACCCTGGAGGAGATCGGCCTGGACCGCGAGATGGGCCGGCTGCTGGCGGTGGACTGGGTGCACGGCACCGGCCGCCCGCCGATCGTCGCCTACGTGTACGACGGCGGGGTCGTCACGGACGCCGACCTCGGGGCGATCCGCCTGCAGGAGGCGGAGCTGCTGTCCTGGCGGCTGGTCCCGCGGGAGGAACTGGCCGACCGTCTGCCGGGCTCGCTGGGCCGCCGCGTCCTGACCGCACTGGACGTCCTGACCGAGGGCGCGGGCACCGCCGAGCTGGAGAACGGCCACCGGGCGGGCTGACGGGCCCGCCGATATCCGCTCGCCGCCCGCCCTGGACCCGCCCTACCCTCGAACACATGACCAAGCCCCGCGTCGCCGTCCTCAGCGGCGCCGGCATCTCGACCGCGTAGAGCATCGACGGACGTAACCTCTCGGCGTGACCGATGACTTAGGACAGCGGGCGCATTGTTGAGCGTTGCTTACATGGATCAAGCTGTCGGCTTCCTGCGGGACGCCGCCCCACGCTCGCTGGGCCCGTACCAGGGAAACGGCGCTCCTCGAGAAGACCCAGTCAGCTTGATCCCACCTCTCGGTACGTCTGCGTGACCCCATTGCAGCGGTCACGGGGGGCTTGATCCACGTCAAGCCGTGTTCACAATCTTCCCCTCCGGCGGTGCTCAGGCCGTTCGTGGCCCGGCGGTTCCGTGCCGCGTCAGCTGCGCCGCTGCCACCAGCGCCGCTTCTGCTCGCCTTCCCGCGTACCGGTTCCGGCTCCGTCAGGGTCTGACGCGCTGTACGGCGGGAAGTCCTTCAAGGCGGCACGGATGCGGTCGAAGCGGGCGATGCTGTGGTGGTCGGCGGCGGGAAGCGCCACTCCGACGCACACCAGCTTGAAACGGTCCTCACCGAGGGGTGCGCCGATGAACACCGGTGCGCCCAAACACCCTTGTGGCACGTCTCCGATCCACCGGATGCCGCCGTCGTCAGAGCGGAGGAGCCGGCCGATCACGACAGCCTGCTCTCGGGAACCGTCCCCGTCATCGACGTGACCCAGCAGATAGGCCGCGACGGGCGACTCACCGAGTCCGGCGATGTCCTGTTCCGTGGCTGCGATGCCGTCGGTGATCTCGTCGGTTGTCCAGTGCCAGCCCTTGCGGGCGGCGTGCGCGTGCAGCCCGGTGGAGGGCATGACCGCCACCCCCAGGTCGCCGACATGGGTCCACTCCTCCGCGAAGTCGAGCATCATCAGCTTCTCAGCACTCATCACGGGTGCGCACAGCGCGGGGCGCAGGGTGAACTCAGCCAGCTCGACTCGCGTCGGCTCACTGGCGGTCACGAGGAACTGCCGGATGACCTCACCTTCGGAGGTCGTCTCCACCAGTTCGTTGAACCAGAAGGCCGTCGCGTGTTGTTCGTCCCAGTGAGCTCGCTGGAAGGGAAGCGTCGAACGGCCGACATGATCGACTATCGCATCGATGATCGCGCTGGAGTGGTCGGGCAGGTCAGACATGGAGGGAGAGGCTAACGCACGATCGGAGACAGCTACCAGGCCGTATGACAGGGCCCGTCCCCGCGCCCTCCGGTCCGCGCTCTTCGACATCGGTGATGGACAAGGGATGGACAAGAGCCTGTCAGCGCGGCTTGATGACCCATGTCAGACCTCGCTCACAGCCCTTTCCTCGGTCAGACATGACCACGGGATCCCCCCGGCGGTTGAGCAGGCCCGACCTGGACCGCGTCCGCCCTCGCCTCCCGCTGGCAGATCTCCCGGACCTGGAATGGCACCGCTGGGCTTCGAGTGATCCTCACCGCTCCCCGTGAACTGCCGCTTCCTGCCGCAGCCTTCGCCCCTGAGAGACGCACTGCCTATCGACGTTGTTGGTGCACGACACAATCGTCGTTGCGGCTCGGCGTACTCCGACGCCACAGCGTGTTCCGTTCGGAAGGTGCCGGACGGTCTTGCGGGGGCTCCCCCTGCCCGGTGATGCTGACCCGTGCGCGATCGGAGTGAGCTGTCGGCTGGACAACCGGGGGTGCGGGTGAGCACATCATCGGATCACGATTCCGAAGGGCCACTGGCCGAATTCGTGGCCCTGAGGCAGGAGATCCTTCAACGGCAGACCACTCAGCACAACATCCTCGCGTTGCAACTGACCATCTCCGGTGCGGTGTTCAGCTTCGGCCTAACCGGTACGTCCAGGAGCGGATTCCTGCTGATCCTCCCGATCACGACGTACATGCTGTGCTCGCGTTTCGTCGAGGACCATATCGGTATCGGACAGCTGGGCCGTTACATCCGCGAACGTCTGAGTCCACGCGTACAGGGAGGCCTCGGCTGGGAATCCTGGGTCGCCCGGAACCCTGCCAGGTTCGACATTCCGTGGTTGCTGTGGATCTATGCGTATTTCGTTACCTATCCAGGGGTAGCGCTGCTGGCTCTCGGGGCGGCAGCTCCCACAGCGTTCACGACGGACCATGGTCACCGGTCACTCGGTGCGACGGTCGGCCTGGTGCTCGTATGGCTGCTCGGTCTGACAGTGACGGTCCTGTGTTGTCTATTGCTGTGGCGAACGGCCAAGTCCACCCGGCCCCCCGATCCGGGCCAGCGCATCCGCCCACCGGAACCGCGCAGCGAGCCGGTGGACTGACGTCCGAGTACCTGCCTGCCGTCGATCGACGCAGGAAGCCGGGACGATGCCCATCGGTACGAGACGCCAGGATGGGCACAGGCCAGAGGTCACCCAGGCCGCTGTAGTCTGTGAACGCGGCTTGAAGACCCACGTCAAGCCGTGTTCACAGAGCCCGTGGCGCTGTATGTGGCCGCGATCCTCGCCCACCCCGCGACGGCGACCGTCGGACCCGGCCGTCGGGCTGGCTCGGAAAAAGACTGTCCGGTGAGGGCGGCCCTGCTGGACTGGCTTGGGATCACTCGCCCACGACCCCGACGACGAGTGCCTTGCCAACGCCGAGCGCCAATTCGATGGTGACGACCTCGACGAATCTCCACAAATGCGCGTCTTCCTGGACCACCGCCCCACGTTCTATCGTGCCGTTTCAGCTTTCCTGGGCCACGAGGACACTGCTGTTCGTGAAGCCGCGGTCGTTGCCGCCATCCCCTTGATCGAGCATCCCGCCCTTATGTGTCGCAGAGACGAACTCGGACGCCGCGTCCATAGCCTCCTCGCTACCAGTACCGACCGCTACAACCGCAACCGCTGTCTGGACGCACTCAAGAACTGGGGCCACGACATCGCTGCCCTGGAGAGTCCCACTGACAGTGCCGCACGCGTTCGACATGTCCGTGACGTCTGGACCGGCGGCTGCACGGAGGAACCTCCGTTCTGACTCCGGACGCTACTTAGCCCGCACGGGCGACGGCCTGCCGCTTGCGGCCGGCGTGCTCCGTCGCGTTGCGCAACAGTCGAAAACCGGTGGTCACCTGAGTCGGCCGAGCCCACGCTATACGCCATGGAAGAACCGCACCGCAGGATCCGCGCGCTCCACACGGCATCCACCATCACCGTCTACCAGGCGTACTCCCCTGAGATCGGACTGCCCGCCATTCGCGACGGCCGCTTCCCCGTCGCGTGGAAGCCTGGCCGCATGACGTGGATCAAACCCAGTTTCATGTGGATGATGTATCGCTCTGGCTGGGGCACGAAGGAGGGGCAGGAAACCGTCCTCGCCGTCGAGATCACTCGCGACGGCTTCGAGTGGGCGCTGCGCCATGCCTGCCTGGCGAGTTACGTCCGCGGGCTGCATCCCGATCGCGGCACCTGGCAGCGTGACCTCAGGCGCGCACCGGCCCGTGTCCAGTGGGATCCCGAACGCGATCTGCACCTGCGTCCCCTGCCGTACCGGTCGCTGCAACTGGGGCTCTCGGGTGAGGCATCGTCGCGCTACGCGGACGAGTGGATCGTGTCCATCAGCGACGTGACTCCGCTCGCCAACGACATCCACGCACTCGTCAGGGACGGCGAGCTGGACTCAGCAACCCGATTGCTTCCCCAGGAGCAGGGGTACCCCGCGGGTGAAGAACTACTGGCCCACCTGCGTCCTTGACCGGCAGCCCGGGCACAACGGTCGGCATCACCCATGGGGCACATGGCGGCACAAGGCTGTGAACGCTGCTTGATGACCCGTGCCAAGCCTTGTTCACAGACCTTTGACGGGTACCGACATGAGGGCCGGGGGCTACGCATCAAGCGGGACACGGACCGGCTCTGTTGCTGACCTTCAGTGGGTGCGGTTCGTTTCGAGCGAAGGTCACGGTCGAGTGCTGAGGGTGCAAGTCCGCTGCATGGGAGCGGGATAGAGGCCTTCGTGCTCGTGGGCGAGATGGAACCGTCGGTAGGCGTCGAAGTCGCCGTTGCAGACGAGAGTGCGCAGTCGCAGAATGGCTTCGGTTCCGGGCCGATCCCAGCGGGCTCCGGTGATGTCGAGGCGGTCGCTGATCAGGTAGCGCCGGGCGCCCTCGATCGCGCCGGTGGCGATTGGCTACCCGTTGTCGAGGGCGGTGTCGTAGCGGGGTGGATCGAGGATCTGCCGCGACCACAGCTCAGACAGAGGTTCGGATGCCGGTGGCAGGGACTAATGTCCGTGCTCGCCGTCGACAGGAGAGCCGTGAACACGCACATGCACTGGTCGGGAGTTCGGGAACGCGTCATCGCAGTGGAGGAGGCCGAGCGTCGAGCCCGTGGCGAAGGGCCGTCTCCATACCCGACGTTCGAACCCGTCCTGACTCCCGCCGAGATTGCCGAGGTCGAAGCACAGTTCGGTGTCGCGCTCCCTGACGAGTACCGCACGTTCCTGGCCGAGGTCGGAGCCGGCGGCCCCGGACCGGCGTTCGATCTCACGTCGTTGCGTCCCATCGACGGGAAGTGGGGATGGGTCTGGGAGAACGACGAGGACCATCCCTGGGTGCTGGACCCCAGTGGGCCGTTCGTCGAGACGGACGACTGGGCCGACCAACAGATGGCGACCCTGCGCGCCGCCGGGTACGAACCCACGACCCGTGACGAGGACGACGGCTATCTGGACGACTACCGCAAGGTCTTCGGCGACGCCGGCGACGATGTCTGGTTCCTGGAACGCGGGCGGGGCGCGATCCCCATCAGCGACAACGGATGCGGGATGACCAGCTGGCTCGTCGTCGTCGGCCCGCACCGCGGGGAACTCCGCGACCGGGACTGCGCAGTCAATCCGCCCTTCGAGCCGTATGTCGATGCAGACGGAAACCGTCACACCTTCCGTAGTCGGTACCTCGAGTGGCTTGAGCAACGCGAGAGGGCAGCTCGATGATCAAGGGCTGATGACCTTGGCCGATTCGGTGACGACGG
This sequence comes from Streptomyces sp. NPDC104761, assembly GCF_055583445.1. Taxonomy (NCBI): domain Bacteria; kingdom Bacillati; phylum Actinomycetota; class Actinomycetes; order Kitasatosporales; family Streptomycetaceae; genus Streptomyces; species Streptomyces sp. NPDC104761. Next base: position 129,342 of record NZ_JBVJNZ010000016.1, read on the forward strand.
AGTCCGCTTGGTCGTGGCGTTCGACTGACTGCACAGAGCCTCCCAGCAACCCAGCGAGTGTTCCCGTCCGCGTCACCGCTGCCGCGGAAGGGTCTATGAAGGCGGCTTGATGACCCATGTCAAGCAGTGCTCGCAGACCTTTCCGGCCGGGTTCCATGGGTGTCGACCACGTGGCATGGGCCGACCGCCTGACGGCGCGACATGTGGCGTGGAGGGCTGCCGACCCGGCTCGACTCCGGTCGCGGACCGCCCGGTGACCGCGGCGACCGGACGAGAACAGGCCATGGTGCGTCCGGTGATCGTCGTGGCCTTGCGGCCGACTTGTCGGCCCCGCCAGGATCGGCTGCATGATCAAGGGTGTGATGTTCGACTTCTCCGGGACCCTCTTCCGGATCGAATCAGCCGCGCAGTGGCTGCGCGCGGTGGCAACGAAGGCCGGTCTGGACGTGCCCGAGGGTGAACTCGACGCCTGCGTCAGCCGCCTGGAAGAGTTCGGGGCTCAGCCCGGAGGGGTGCCTTCGCGCACAGTGCCGCCCCATCTGGAGGCACTGTGGCGGGAGCGCGATCTGACCGCCGAACGACACCGGGCTGCCTTCACGGCCCTTGCCCGGGAAGCGAAGCTGCCTGCGGCCGGCCTGGCCGAGGCTCTTTATGAACGTTCCCAGGTGTCCGGGGCATGGCTGCCTTATCCCGACACCGAGGAAACCCTCCGCGCGCTGCGTGAGCGAGGCATCCCGGTCGCTGTCGTCAGCAACATCGGCTGGGACATGCGCCCTGTCTTCCGCGACCACGGCGTCGATGCCCTCGTGGACGCCTACTTCCTTTCCTTCGAGCGCGGGGTGAAGAAACCCGATCCCCGGATCTTCCAGATGGCGTGCAACGAGCTCGGAGTGGCGCCCGGCGATGCACTCATGGTGGGAGACGAACCTGCTGCGGACGTCGGCGCTGCCACGCTGGGGTGCCGGGTCCACCTGGTCGATCCCTTGCCCGTTGACCGGCGTCCCGGCGCACTGGCCGAGGTGCTCCAGCTCCTCTGACGTGGCCCGATGCGATGCGCAGGCCCTCCTGACCCTGGCCTGAACTGTCTTGTCATACCGGTGGCGCCAGATCAGCCTGCTACGTCAGTGGAGCCCCGAAACACTGGTGCGCTGTGGTGCCCGAAGAAGTGCTCACACACTTCTTCGGCCGGGTGGCGCCGGCCTGTGCGCAGGAGTGTGTTGCGTTGCCGGCCGGCTCTGGGCTGCTCACTCGGTCAGTACCAGCGGACCTGGCCGGCCGCGCCCTGGTCCGTGCTGATGGCGTGGTGAAGAACGCGTGGGGGACCGTCGAGCAACTCGTCGGCGTCGTGGTCGGGATCGTCGCCCAAGCCGGTCATCCACGCGTGGATTCGCCCGACCACGTCGCGCCTCCTAGCCCCGGTCAGGGCAAGGGTTTCCTCAGCCGCAGGTAGCTGGGTGCGCACTTGCTCGGCGTCGAGAAGGAAGTCGCCGAACCAGCCCGGTAGCCGCATTACTGCGTCCGGACCGAGAGCGCAGGCCAAAGCCGAAAAGGGGCTGGCCTTGCGGGCCACAGCCGCGAACAGACCCTGCTCGGCATCGGGCGGAAACTGGTTCATGACGGCGTCGCGCAGAGACTCCGCGTGCTCGGAGTCGTCGTAGCAGGAGTCGATGAAGGCGCTCAGCCGAAGGGCGTCATCGTCAGCGCTCCAGTTGACGGGCGAGGTCGTCGACGCACTGAACAGGGATTCCTGCGCCTTGCCACGCCACCAGGTCAGCCCCGCGGGCATGTCAGCGCACCGTCACTGGTGTCGACGACGATTCCTGAACCGCAGCGCTCAGCAAGTCCCGAACCCTCTCGTCGGGCACCGCGCCGACGACCCACACGCCCGGGACACTCAACCCTGCCTCCCACCGCTACTCCAGCTCCGCCAACCTGGACATTGTCCAGCTGGACCAGGCTCGGACGCGCCTGCTGCAAATGCGGCCCGCGGCAGGTTCGACCTGCGGCGAGCAGGTTTTCAGCCGTATGCCTTGAGGTCTGTGAACGCGGCTTGAAGACCCATGTCATCCTGTCGCGCTTCCACACGGCGGGAAAGCGGCCCTCGAGAACGGCGGACAGGCCGATTTCCGGGAAGTGCGCCTGGTAGACGGTAATCGTGGAATCCGTATAGGCCGTACGGATCCCGCGTTACGGTTGTTCCATGCCGTACAGCGTGGGGTCGGCCGGTTCAGGCGGCCACCGATTTTCGACTGCCGTTCACCGCGACGGAGAACGTCGGCAGCGCCACCGTGCGGATTGCCGGTGCCACGGCTCTTGAGTAGCCGCCGCCTGCTGGTCCGTTGCCTCCGGTGCCGGAGCGATACCCGTCGGGCGGGACGCCCCCCAGTCCGCCCCGAAGGGGTCACTTACTGATCGTTTCTACCCCACCACCCGGCGCCCAAGTGATCCATGGGCTGGTCGGTCTTAATCGAGTGCGAGAGTCACGGTCCGGGTGATACAAGGTCCGCGTGACTGGTCATCTGGACTTCCCCACCCTGCTGCGGAGGATTGACGAGCGTTCCGCCGCGTTCCGCGCCGCCGTCGACGCGGCCCCCAGCCTCGACGCCGACGTCCCGTCCTGCCCGGGCTGGACGCTGTACGACCTGGCGAACCACCTCAGTGAGGGGGACCGCTTCTGGGCCTACATCGTGCGGAACACCGCGCCGGGCGACGAGCGGCCGAGCAAGGACGGGCTGGCGGCGCCCAGGGAGCGCGAGGCCCTCATAACCTGGCTGGCCGACTCGACGGAGCAACTGCTCACTGCTCTGCGCGAGGCCGGCCCGGACCGGGGCTGCTGGGCCTGGTGGGAGCCGCTGGCCTCGCCGCACACGGTGGCCGCCGTTGCCCGCCGCCGCGTCCCGGAATCGCTGATCCACACCTACGACGCCCAGCTGGCCTCCGGTACCCCGCAGGAGCTGCCGATGACCGAGGCGGTCGATGCCATCGAGGAGTTCCTCGCCACCGTCTGCACCGTCACGGTCCCGTGGCCGGGCGAGCCCGCCACCATGGACTACCACGCAGCCGAGGCCGGCTCCTGGCGCCAGACAGTGGACGCCGCCGGTTCCCGCTTCACCCGCCTCACCGCGGCGGAGGCCGCCGAGAGCAAGCCCACCGCCGCCATCTACGGCACGGCAAGCGAGATGGCCCTGCTCATGTACATGCGCATCCCGGCCGGCTCACTGCGGATCGAGGGCGACGCCGGCCTGCTCCAGCAGCTGCAGGACTGGGACTGAGGCCGACCGGCAGATGGATCACTTGAGGCGCCGGATGGTGGGGCGGCCACCCCCAGCGGCAGCGGCTCGTCGAGCGTCGGACGAGCATGCGGAGCCTGACGAAAGTCGCGTCGAGGCAGAAGTGAAAGTCCACGACGTAGAACCGGAGCCGTGGACCAGCGCGAGGACTCCCCGTTTTTGCTGCTCCAAAGATACTGCTGGTGGTACAGCGCAGCGGGGCAGAAGTCGCTACGTTCATCGCCCGGCGGGCAGGAGCCGCCTCTCCAGTGCGACTCGCAGGCCAGGCGAATCCTGCCGGTCAGGCCGCCTCGGGAGCGTCCGAGCGCCGGGTTGCGGAGCCCCCCTTTTCGAGCGCGGGGGCATGCTGGTGGGCGCGGAGGAGCCGCTCGCTCGTGCCGTCTGCCGCCCGCCGGAGAAAACGGGTGTGCGGTGTGGGCGTGGACCACGGCCCGTACCGCTCGGGCACGTCCCGCCAGGCCGGGCCCGTACGGAACGGCCACACGATCCCGTTGAGGACCCCGCGGTCGTCCAGCCGCTTGCGCCCACGCGACGACACGGGCAGCAACGGCCGGACGAACTGCCGTTCGGCAGGGAACAGTTCACGGCGACGTGTCACCCGGCTCTGATCCACCGCTCGAGATCATTTGACGTCAGACCCTAGTCGGGTGAAGGGGCTGCAGAGCCGGAGCCTTGTGGGCCGCACCATACGGTCAATGCCTTGCGGGCCGCGTCGATGCGATGTTCAGGTGACTCGTCCGAGGTGGCCCATGCGATATAAGCGTCTGGTCTGACCAGAACACTTTTTTTGGTAGCGCCCTTCGGGGAGACGATCTCCACCTCGCCGGCCCACTCCGTGATCAGTGAGGGGAAGCGGTCCGTGTCTGACGGTGTGACAAGGACGAACCGTCGCTTACGGAGGGCTTCGTAGAGTCTGCGGCCGTCGCTGAGGGGGACGTCAGGTGCCCGCTTGCCGACGAGGGGGTGTGCGCCGGCCGGGGCGGCGTAGGAAATGTCGATTCCTGAGATTGCCTTGGCCAGTCGCTGGGCCACTGGTGGGGTTTGCAGCACCGTGCGCGCTGAGAGATCACGGAGGCCGCACAGTGCCCGTGGTGTGGTGAGGACGCCGCGGAGCAGTGCCCCGCTCATCCGCAGGACCCGGTGTCCCACCGGGTGCCGTTCGTTCTGATAACTGTCGAGCAGGGTGTCCGGTGCGCGGCCACGCTGAACGGCTGCGAGTTTCCAGCTCAGGTTTGCGGAGTCCTGGATGCTGGTGTTGAGGCCCATGCCGCCGGCCGGGGAATGGACGTGGGCGGCGTCGCCGACGAGGAATACTCGGCCTACTCGGTAGCGGGGTGACTGGCGTTCGTCGCTGTGGAATCTGGAGAGCCAGCGAGGGTCGTGCATGCCGAAGTCGCTGCCGAGCGCCTGGCGGGCGACGTCTTTGATTTCGTCCAGATCAACCGATGCGTCGTCGGGCATGGGGTGGTGACGATTCCAGGCCATGATCCTGAACCAGCCGTCGCCGAACGGGACGACAATGGCGAAGGCGTCTCCGGTCGCTGCCACGGTGGGCGGCTTCTTCGGCGGATCAGCCATCCGGACGTCTGCGAGCATCATGGAGCGAACGGCGGAGCGGCCCGGGAACGGGAGGCCGAGGGACTGGCGCACGCAGCTGTTTCGTCCGTCTGCGCCGACGACGAAGTCCGCGCGCAGGCTGTGTTCAGTGCCGGCCGGTGTCTTCACAGTGACGTCGACACCGCTCGGGTCTTGCTGAATGCCGGTCACTTCGTGGGCCCGCATGATGTTCACGCCCTGTGTCAGGGCGCGGGACAGGAGGAGTCGCTCGGTGTTGTACTGGGGCGTCACGAGCACGTGGGGGTAACGGGTCGGCAGGTGCGACAGATCGATCCGCAGAAATTGCAGGATCGGGTTGCGGAGGCCGGTCAGAAGCAGGTCATCGGCCAGGCCGCGGGCGTCCAGTTGCTCCATCGTTCGGGCGTGAACGGCGAATGCGCGGGTCAGCTGGGATTCCCCTTCTCGCCGTTCCACCACGGTGCAGCGCACTCCGGCCTCGGCCAGGTCACCTGCGAGCAGCAACCCCGCTGGACCAGCACCGACGACCAGCACGTCAACGTCGGATCCCATGTCCTGCCCTCCACGTGTCACAGAACGAGCAGTAACGACCCGTGACCACCTGGCTGCCACCCGCCAGCGGTGGTGATGTCCAGGGCGGGTGGGTGACTGTGCCCGGAGTTCACTCGGGTGGCGTAACCGGCGAAATCTCCTGACCGCAAGGACCACCGTACGAGAGAGACCACTTCCTCGCCTGTCAGGCAGAGACCGTCCCACCCGTACCGAAGCGGTGGTTCCGGACGCGCTGAATCACTGCCCCGCACTTAACGTTGACCTCATGCGGCGCCGCTTTCGCGTCATCCCCGTAGGGCGTGACGTCAGGGGCCCGCGAGCGGACATCGAGAGGAGCGCATCCATGCCCTTCGCCACCGCCGAGGACGGCACGCAGATCTTCTACAAGGACTGGGGCTCGGGCCAGCCCGTGGTCTTCTCCCACGGCTGGCCGCTCACCGCCGACGCCTGGGACCCCCAGATGAAGCTCATGGTGGACAACGGATTCCGCGCCATCGCTCACGACCGGCGCGGTGGCGGCCGCTCCGGTCAGCCCTGGGACGGCAACAACCTCGACACGTACGCCGACGACCTGGCCGCGGTCATCGAAGCCGAAGACCTGCACGACGTCATTCTGGTCGGGCACTCCACCGGCGGCGGCGAAGTCACCCGCTACATCGGCCGGCACGGCACGGCACGGGTCGCCAAGCTGGTCCTGCTCGGCGCGATCCCGCCGCTGATGCTGAAGACGGAAGCCAACCCCGAGGGCCTGCCGATCGAGGTGTTCGACGAGATCCGCCAGGGTGTGCTCACGGACCGCTCGCAGTACTACAAGGACCTCAGTGCCCCGTTCTACGGTGCCAACCGTGAGGGCTCGACCGTCTCCCAGGGAACGCGTGACGAGTTCTGGCTCTGGAGCATGACAGTCGGCATCAAGGGCGCCTACGACTGCATCAAGGCGTTCTCCGAGACGGACACGACCGAGGATTTGAAGAAGGTCGACGTGCCGACACTGATCGTGCATGGCGACGACGACCAGATCGTGCCCATCGTCTCCGCGGGCGCCAAATCATCCAAGATCGTCAAGGGCGCGCAGTACAAGGTCTACGAGGGCGCGCCTCATGGCCTTGCGATGGTGCCCAAGTACGCCGAGATCTTCAACAGGGACCTGCTTGAGTTCGCGCGGAGTTAGCGACGGCGCGGAGTTGGCGACGGCTCGCACGCCGGTGAACGGCAGCACTGCCGCTGGAACTGCGGGGAGCCGGCGCTGCGAATCGGCCGCACGAGAGGGCCGGCTCATCGCCTGCGTCCGGAGCGGCTGAATCTGGCTCGGCGGCCAGGTTGACCGGTTCGCCGTGTCAGCCGACCGGGCTCGCGCCCTGCTGGAAGACGTTGATGAGATTTCCGTCGTTGTCACGGATCGCGGTCGAGATACTGCCGTCGCCGAGGTCCATCTGCTCCCAGACGGTCGTCACCCCGAGATCACGGAAGGTGCGGGTCACGCTGTCGAGGTCCTCGACACGGAAGACCAGGGCCTTGTTGCCGATCGGGCGGATGTGGGCGGGGGGCTCTGCCGTCAGTTCAGGGATCCGCACACCGTCTGCGGGCTGAAGGAGCTCCAGCCGAAAACCGGGACCCTCCAGGAAGGCAACGTCCGCTCCGATGGCGTCGAAGCGGGACTTCGCCAGCAGGGTGAGGCCGAACACCCGGTTCCACCACTGGATCGACGCGTCGAGGTCACTGACGGAGATCGTCACATTGTGGAGGCTGTAGGTGAAGGGCGGCTGGGGAGGGGTGGCCATGGTGATCACTTTTCGTTGGCGTGTGCAGTCGTTTGCGGAGCGGCACGCGAGACCTCGCGCAGTCCCGCCCGGCGGTTTCCCTGCCATGCAGCGGAACAGTCTGTACCTGTCTACCGCCGACCCGAAGTCCCCTTGCAGGAGCGAATCCACGAGTCGCACTTCGAAGGTAGAACTTATGGACCATTCAGTCAAGAACGAAGGCTTCCTTCACATGCGGTGCGAAGTCAGTGGATCAGTGCACTGCGTGAGCGCTCACCGCGCCGTCGGCATGCGAAAGGGAGCCGCTCACAAGGTGCCGAAGAGGCCCCGCTCAAGGGCATGACGAAAGAGGTGGGCCGCAAACTGTGCCGGGGCGGGGCGGCCGGGCCACTCGCGGGAACGTTCGAAGGGCAGGTCCGCTGGACGCTCGCGCGCCGGTCCCAGGCGGGCCGGCCCTGATCGTTGCCTGTCGGCGGGTCACCTGTGGACGATGCCGACCCGCAGGATGTTCAGTGGCGGGAGAGCTGCTTGAGGGCGGCCTGGCCTATCTGCAGCAGAGCCGAGCCGTCCATGTCGGTCTTGGCGAGAAACTCGATGCCCTGCATGACGGCGAGGAGCAGGCGCCCGAGCTCCTGGGCGTCCGCGCCCGGCTCAACCGTGCCGTCGTCCTGGGCTTCCTTCACGCAGGCGATCAGAAGATCTTCGACCGCCTGATAGGTGGTCCGGGCCCGGGAGACCACATCCGGATCGTTGCTGTGCAGCTCGGACGTGCTGTTGACCAGGAGACAGCCGCGGCGCCGCGGGTCCTCCGTGAACCCTTTGGCCACCCCCTCAATGAGCAGGGTCAGGCGTTCGAAGGGCGTCCCGGGCCCGGTGAGGACCGCCCGGACGCCGTTCAGCTGTTCCTCGCGGTAGCCGTCCAGGACGTGCAGGAACAGCTGCCGCTTGTCGCCGAAGGCGCCGTACAGACTTCCCTTGCCCAGGCCGGTGGCGTCCGTCAGGTTCTGCAGTGACGTAGCCGCGTACCCCTGATTCCAGAACTGCTCGCGCGCAGACTCCAGCACCTGGTTGTCATCGAAATTCCGCGGTCGCCCCATGCCTGGATCCTACCTTCTTCTTGACCTATCGGTCCAGATTGTCGGGCACGCAGCACAGACAGGCCCGCGCCGGCCGCCCTGTCGCGCCTCGACAGCGTGCACACGGTCACGTTTTTGTCCGCGCGGTCCACAACCAGGTTCTTTACCGTATAGTCCATAACTGGGCTCGGGACCGTCCGGTTCGGGCCGTAAGACCGCATTGACACTTGGTGTACGACTTCTGGCGTTCGCGCCGGACAGGGGTAAAAGATCATGGGACAGCTTGACGGGAAGACGGCAGTCATCACCGGAGGCAACAGCGGAATCGGACTGGCCACCGCCAAGCGATTCGCACGTGAAGGCGCCCACGTGTTCATCACCGGCCGCCGGCAGGAGGCCCTCGACGCCGCGCTGGCCGAGATCGGCGGCGAAGCCACCGCTGTCAGGGGCGACGTCGCGGTTCTCGCGGACATCGACCGCCTCTACGCGGCTGTCGCCGAGCGAGGCCGCCCCATCGACGTACTGTTCGCCAACGCGGGCGGCGGTGAGTTCGCTGCTCTTGAGCAGGTCACCGAGGAGCACTTCGACGCCACCTTCGACATCAACGTACGGGGAATGCTCTTCACTGTGCAGAAGGCCATTCCGCTGCTCAACGACGGCGCCTCGGTGATCCTGACCGGATCGACTGCTGCCACCTCAGGCGGCGCCGCATTCGGCGTGTACGCCGCGTCCAAGGCTGCGGTCCGTTCCTTCTCGCGCACCTGGGCCAACGAACTGAGCGGCCGCTCGATCCGGGTGAACACCCTGGTCCCCGGCCCGATCGTCACCCCGGGCATCACCGGCTTGGCCGCCGACGCCGACCAGGCCGCACAGATGAGGGACGCCTTCGTCAGCCAGATTCCGCTGGGTCGCATGGGGCAGCCGGACGAGGCCGCTGCCGCCGCACTGTTCCTCGCCAGCAAGGAGAGCAGCTTCGTCACCGGATCCGAGCTTTTCGTGGATGGCGGGCTCAACCAGATCTGATCGCCGCAAGAGGATGCGCTGCGCCTGTCGCGGCGAGGGCGACAGTCGCTCTGTCCGCGTCGCGATCACGCCGGTTTGCCACACCGAACCCAACGGGCGGGGGCAGCCCCGCCCGTGTGTGGAAAACGACGCCGCGACCCGACGGCTGTGTAAGTGATGTCACCGCACCACCTGGTGTTCAGCGTGTCCGCGGTGAAGTCGCGCATGCCCGGGTCCGGCGCGGGCCGGCGCGGTCCTGTCCTCGATCCTCGTCCGCTTCTTCTTGCATAGGTGCCGGCCGACGATGTGGTTGATCCGCATCGTCGGCCGGTGACGCGCTTGCGGCCGATCTTCCGTTCCCTCGCACGCAGTTCAGCATGGGCGCGCGGGAGCCCCGTACGCCCACGGTGTTCGGCGTGGATGGCGCGGATCTCGCTCACGGCCCGCTTCTCATCGGCCCGCCGCTCGGCGTGGGCCTGCCCGGTGGAAGGCCGTGGGCGCCTACTACAACGCAAGACCGGTGAGGACCAGCACACGCTCATAGGTGTAGTCCGCCATGGCGAACTTCACTCCTTCGCGGCCGACACCAGACTGCTTGACCCCGCCGTAGGGCATCTGGTCGGCGCGGTAGGAAGGCACGTCGCCGATCACGACTCCGCCGACTTCCAGAGCCCGGTGTGCCCGGAAGGCGGCCTGCAGGCTGCGTGTGAACACCCCTGTCTGCAGACCGTACTTGGAGTCGTTCACGGCCGCGAAAGCCTCGGCCTCGCTGGACACCTTGAGGACCGTCAGAACCGGGCCGAAGACCTCCTCGCAGGCCAGGGTCGTGTCTGCTGGAACATCCGCGAGGACCGTAGGCGCGTACGAGGCGCCCTCCCGCTTGCCGCCCGTATACAGCGTGGCCCCGGAACCGACGGCTTCGTCGACCCATGACTCGACGCGGCACGCCGCGTCCTCACTGACAAGCGGACCCACATCAGTTCTGTCATCCGAAGGGTCCCCGGTGACCTGGGATTCGACGGCCGCGACGATACGCGGCAACAGCCGGTCGTACACCGCGGCGTCAGCTATCACACGCTGCACAGAGATGCAGGACTGTCCGCCCTGGTAGTTGGAGAACGTAGCGATGCGCGCGGCGGCCCGGTCAAGATCCTCGTCGCTCGTGAAGTCGGCCAGCACCACGGCAGCACCGTTCCCGCCGAGCTCCAACGTGCAGTGCTTTCTGGGAACGGAGTCCATGATGGCGTACCCGACCCTCTCGGAACCTGTGAACGAGATGACGGGCAGGCGCTCGTCCTCCACCAGCCCCGGCATCCGGTCATTGGCGACCGGCAGGATGCTCCATGAACCGGCCGGCAGTTCGGTCTCGGCAAGGAGGTCACCGATGATCAGACCCGAGAGCGGAGTATTGGGCGCCGGCTTCAGAATGATCGGGGCGCCGGCTGCGACAGCCGGGGCGACTTTGTGGGCACACTGGTTCAGCGGGAAGTTGAACGGCGTGATCCCCAGCACAACGCCCTTCGGGAAGCGGCGGGTGAGCGCCAGCCGGCCCTGGCCGCCGGCGTCAGTGTCGAGCCGCTGGGCCTCACCGCTGTTGAAGCGGCGGGCTTCCTCCGCGGCGAACCGGAACACCGACACCGCACGGCCCACCTCTACGCGAGCCCACTTGATCGGCTTTCCGTTCTCCGCGGAGATGAGTTGCGCGATTTCCTCGCTTCGGTCCATAAGACGCTTGCTCACGTGGTCGAGTGCGGCGGCACGAACATATGCGGGAGTAGCCGCGAACTCATCGCGAACGGCATACGCCGCCGCCACCGCCTCCTCCACCTGCTCATCGGTGGGCACACTGACCTCTCCGATGAGCTGACCGGTCCAGGGGGAGGTAACAGCCAAGGTCGTCTCACTGCTGGCCGGACGGCCGGCAAGCCAGAAAGCGCGGGTGGAAATCATGTCCGGTCACGGCCCTTTACGTCTGAAGGTGCGCTGACGTTCATCCGCCAACCGTTACACCGTAGGACCGCCGAGGCGACGGACGACTTGTACGTGGTGTAGTGATCGCATGCACGCGCATGCCCGAAGGTAGCCTTGAGTTCGATCGCTTATCCCCCGACCGAGAACTCGGGTCTGCCTCACGATCGGGTGACAACCTGTCACCAGAAGCTTCATCAAAAACCACTGGCGGATCCAGAGGTTGCAGGACGGCGAGGTGTGCGGCATCAGCCAGGTGTGGCCGTCGTCCGCTTTCAGCGGGAACAGCCGGCCGTCGCCAACGAGGCGGCGAAGCAGGGACAGGACGTCATCGACACATGGCTCGGCGAGGATCGTGCGCCGGCGGCGATCCGGCCGACGAGGGGGACGTCGACGCTCTCCGGGGTGGCGGGCAGCGGGCACTCGCATCCGCTCGGGAAGGGGGGTGCGCACACACCGAGAGGGGAGGCCGACGCCATGCGGCGTCAGGTCCGTCATCAGCTTCGGTCACTGGCCTTTGCCAAGGCCACTGCCCGGTGATCTCTAGCTCGAAAGGAAAGGGCCGCTGACTGTTTTATCGGCGGCGCTCCCTCAGTGCATCAGGTCCACCAGTTCGTCCGTCGACAGCAGAGCATGGGCGAAGAAGCGGTAGTTGATCATGGCCGCCTGATAACCGTCGCCCCAGACCGGGTGTCGTGGTCCAGCTGTTGCGTCCCTGACCACGGCGACTTCAAATCCCTCCTCGATGAGGTGACGCATATGAGACTCAACGCACATGTTCGCCAACATCCCGCCCAGAATAATTCCTTGAATTCTTCGCTTGCGCAGTTGCAGTACCAGGTCGTTGGTTTCCGGCCCGAATACCTTGTGCGGGCTTGCGACCACCGTCCTGCCGTCCTCAATATAGGGTTTGAAGCGCTCCAGCCAGTCTGCCCCGGAGTTCCGGAATCCCGCCAGATCGAGTTGCCCCGCCCGTGCGAAGGTGTGTGTCTCCAGTTCGTTTGTCTCCAGCGGGCCGTTCATTCGCCAACCGCTGTCGGTCGGGTAGAAGTAGTGCGGCGAGATGAAGACCTCGTGTCCGGCCGTCTTCGCCATCTCGAAGATTCTCTGCATATTCTCGACGGTCCTGTTTTCTGTGACGCTTTCCCCCACCACGTCCCAGTTCGCTCCGTCCTCGCTCAGCACGTCGTTCTGTGGATCAATGAACACAACCGCCGTGTCTGTCTTATTGAATTCCACTTGCCCGCTCCTCATGCGATGAACAGGCCACTGGCCTGATGGGCATTGGTACAGCGGGCGCCCTTCCGGAGCGCATTCCGGCCCGGTGACCAGTGGTTTTTCCACGTGCACCGTGGAGCGCGCGCCCCGAGGAGGCGCTGTCCCGGCTATTCGGCTCTCCGTCCACTTTGCCCCATCGCCAGACCTTCTGCATCGGTGAGCCACCTCGGTCGCCGCAGCCAGCGGAGGCGCCCTGAGCGCCGAGCGCGTTACGCCTCACTCACGTCGGTGAGCGCGTCCGCCGGCCGCGCAGTCGAAGGGCCGTGCGGCGCCTTGGATATCCGTTCGCTCCGGGCGGGCGGGCGTCCTACTCTCGGCCCATGAACAGGCCACTCGTCGCCATCCTCAGCGGAGCAGGGATCTCCACTGATTCCGGCATCCCTGATTACCGCGGTCCGAACGGGTTGTGGCGGAAGGATCCCGAGGCCGAGAAGCTCGTGACGTACGAGTACTACATGGGCGACCCGGAGATCCGGCGCCGGTCGTGGCAGATGCGACGGCAGAACCGCACGCTCATGGCCGAGCCGAACGCGGCGCACCGGGCGGTCGCGGAGCTGGAGCGGTCGGGGACGCCGGTGCGGGTGATCACGCAGAACGTGGACGGGCTGCACCAGCTCGCCGGGATGCCCGCCCGCAAGGTGCTCGAACTGCACGGCTCCGCACGCAGCGTGGTGTGCACGAAGTGCCGTGCGCGGGGGCCGATGGCGGACGCGCTCGCCCGGGTGGAGGCCGGCGAGGAGGACCCGCCGTGCCTGGAGTGCGGGGGCATCCTCAAGTCGGCGACCGTGATGTTCGGCGAACGGCTCGACCCGGTCGTCCTCGGGGACGCCCTTGCCATCAGCAAAGCCTGCCAGGTCTTCGTCGCCGTCGGCAGCAGCCTGCAGGTCCAGCCGGCCGCCGGGCTCGCCGGCGTCGCCGCCGACCACGGCGCCCGGCTGGTCATCGTCAACGCGGAGCCGACGCCGTACGACGAACTCGCCGCCGAGGTGATCCGCGAGCCCATCGGGACTGCGCTGCCGAAGCTGCTGGGCACGTTGGGGACCGAGAGCGATTCGCCTCAGTGAGCCTGTCCGGCGAGGCCACGAATCGGGGGACGGCCACGCGGGGGCGCCTGCATCGCCCGAGGACGCGCCCGTCGAACCCGGACTCCTCGGCCACGCGCTGCCGCGAGGACCTCCAGCCAGCGCGGCTCGATGTCCTCGGCGGTGGGCGGATCCCGGGGACGGAGCAGGATCCCAGACTTCATGGCCCTGTCCCCTCCCGGTGTGACCTCCTTGCTGGGCGACGGAATCAGCCGCGCACTGGTTCGCTTCACCGACCGCGTCGCCTACCTTCGGCCCGTGCCATCCGAACGCAGCATCACAGATCAGCCACATCTCTTACACATGATCCGGTCAGCGTTCATGATCGTCGAATGAAAAGGACCCTCGCCATCGCTGCGTCTTCCATCGTCATCACAGCCGGGCTTGCGGGCTGCACCAGTGACAACTCGCACAGCAGCGACTCCGCACCCGCCAACGCCGCCCCTCGCAGGACCACAGCAGCACAGGCCAAGCCCCTCACCGCGCAGACCGCGTTCGCGAAGATCTCCACCCTCGCGAACACGGCGAAGCTGTCCGGGACGGTCACCTCGGACAACGACCCGAACCACCTGCTGGGCCGCCCGAATCAGTACACGTCGAAGATCACCTTTGATGACACGCGGATCTCGGCCGACGACGTCAGCGGCACCGACAAAGGGGACGTCGACCGTGGCGGCGCCATCGAGGTGTTCGGCAGCCCAGCCGACGCGCAGGCCCGCGCGAAGTACATCCAGTCCGTCACCAAGTCGCTGCCCATGCTGTCCGAATACGACTACGTGCACGGCGCGGTCCTCGTCCGGCTGTCGCACTATCTGACCCCGAAGGAGGCTGCGGACTACAAGACCGCCACCAGCAACCTCGGCTGAACGACGACGTCCTGGGCGGACCCACACCTCCTCCACCGCCGTCACTAGCGGCGTGCGCCGGACGAAGGTTGCCCTCCGCCAGGAAGCCGTCCGGCATGCGCGATGGCCCGTATGAGCATGCCGCCGAGCGACATCAGTTCAATGCCCCCGTGCGACCGGCGAGCCAACCGACAGATGGTCGACCCGGTAGCAAGGATGATCGACTGGCCGTCCCCGATCAGCACTTCGAGAGGCTTGGGAGTTCAGGAGTCGGTCACCGTGACCTGCAACGGCCCGCCGGGGGCCGGGGAACCCACGTTGGCGTAGCCGTACTGAGCGTAAAGTCCGCCCTCGTCGGTCAACTCGAACCCAACGGTGTAGACGCCGGGCGTCAATCCTTGCGGCAGATCGACCCCTATCTGCAGGGTCCCTGCGGTGACCGCGGAAAGGCCGCCGTAGCCCCCGCTGACAGGACGGCCGGCGGAGTCGTAGACGGTTACGCTGAATCCGTTGACTCCCGCGAAGGAGGTCACGTCAGCGGTCAGCACGACATTCCGGGGCAGCGCGCTCGCAGCGATCGTCGTGAAACTCAGCGACGCCGAGGTCGCCACGGGGGGCGTGGTATCCGGAATCTGTGTGACCACCAGGTTCAGGTCCGGGCCGCCGAAGTATGAACCGTACGCCGCAACGTCACCGGCGCCGTCCTCGAGCGCGATGCCCGTGATGGTGCACTGCTTGCTGTATGTCTGGAACATCGTGGCGTTGAGCGTGATCGTGCCGTCAGCGCTGGTCGCGGGCGCCTGGGTGACCGATCCGCCACAGCCCGTGCCCGTCCACACGGTGGCCGAGGTGAGTCCTTGTCTCACGCCGTCCGGTTTCATCGTGATCGAGAGCTTCTGCGATGCGGACCAGTTGTTCACGGTCGTCGGGGTGATGGCGAAGTCGTCGGCCCGCAGAGTCGCGTTCTGCGTGATCTGAACGGGTGCGAGGTTCAGGCTTCGGTGGACGGAGGTGTTGCCGGCGTTGTCGGTCAGCCTGATTCGTGAGACGGCCCACCTACCGGCCGCGGCGCCGGCCGGGATGGTGACCGAGACGCTGCAGATGATCTCGTTGCTGCCCCAGCCCCCCGTGCCGGGACCACAGGAGGTGTTGCCGTCGCCGGCTGTCAGCACCTTGAGCTTGCCCGACGCCGTCTGACCGCCCGGTCCGGCGACGGTGACCACGCCCTTGTAGACGCCGGACTCGGGATCGGTGACGTCGATGTAGTACGCCACGGTGACGGCCTTCGCCGCGTTGTAGAGATATCGCGGCGCGTCGGGCGGCAGGGAGACGTCTTCATAACCCGGCCCGGTGGAGTCGACCGACTCCTTGGCCGTGACGATGCTCGCGAACTCCGAGAGCCGGTCTTTGCCGACTGTCAGGGTGTTCCCCTGGTCGTCCGAACCGGTGACTCTGACGACTGCCCAGTCGGCACTGTCCTGCGCCGCGTACTGCGGCACGTTGAAGTCGTAGCTGTAGGTGGACGACTGAGCATTCCCGGACACGGAGCTGGTCATCGCAGAGCCGTTCGGCTGCAGCGAGTAGCTGATGTCGAAGGCGGGCCCCACGGTGCTGCCTGCTGCGGAGATCTGCCGGACGTAGACGTCGCCCGAGACGGTGGCGGCGCTCGCGTTGCCGTCCTTCACCGTCCAACTGAGCGTCGCGGTCGCGTCCCCGGCCGTGGCGTCAACGGCCAGCGGGCTGAACGAGAGAGCACTGAGCTCCAGTCCTCCCTCGTCTCCCGCGGCCTGCGCCGGCCCCACCGGGACCGCGCCCAGCACAACCGCTGCCAGAAGACCCACGACCGCCCGGAATATTCGGGGTCCGCCTCTTCGTGAACGCACCGTTCGCCACCTTCTCCAGAGCCGCCCCAGGTGGATCAGCTGCCCGATGCTAGCAAGCGCGGTGGTGCCCATCGATTTATTTGCGGCGCGCGTGCTCAGTCAATCGCCGCTGACCGTCAGAAGTTGCGACTCCGGCATCTCCGACTGCCGTGGCTCGAACGGGTGGTGACAGCAGGGCGGCGCTCGAACTGCGCGGCAGCGACCGCAGCGTGGTGTGCACGGAGCGCCGGGCGCGAGGGCGACGGCGGACGGCGGACGCGATCGCCCGGGTCGAGGCCGGTCAGAAGAGGCCTGCTCCCCGTTCGAAGTCGAGCAGGCGCTGCTTGCGGGGCAGGCCGCCGCCGTAGCCGGTGAGGCCGCCGCTCGCGCCGATCACCCGGTGGCAGGGGACGATGATGCCGACGGGGTTGCGGCCGTTGGCGAGGCCGACCGCGCGGGAGGCTTGGGGGTTGCCCAGGGCTTCGGCGAGTTCGCCGTAGGAGCGGGTCTCGCCGTAGGGGATCAGGCACAGCTGTTCCCAGACGCCGCGCTGGAACGGGGTTCCGTTCAGGCGCAGTTCTACGGTGAACTCCTTGAGCTCACCCGCGAAATAGGCGGCCAGCTGTTCCTGGGTCTCGATGAAGAGGTCGTCGTCGCGGGCGCCGAAGGTCTCCTCGGGCGGGCGGTGGCGCTGGTTCTCCATGTAGAGGCCGCAGAGGATGCCGTCCTCGGCCACCAGGGTGAGGGGGCCGTAGGGGCTGTCGGTCACGGTGTGGTTCTTCACGGCGGTGTCCTTGAACTCCTTCATACGGGCAGGAAGTTGATGGGGTGGCTGTCGGTCGCCCACAGGTACTGGACGGCGTAGGCCCGCCAGGGGCGCCAGGCCGCCGCGCGGGCGGTGAGGGCGGCCGGGGTGCCGGGCAGGCCCAGCTCCTGGGCGGCGCGCCGGATTCCGAGGTCGGTGGGGAGGAAGGCGTCCGGGTCGCCGAGGGCGCGCATGGCGATGACGTCGACGGTCCAGGGTCCGAACCCGGGGAGGGCGAGGAGCTTGGCGCGGGCCTCGGTCCAGTCGCTCTCCACGCCCAGGTGGAGCGTGCCGTCGGCGAGTTGGCCGACCAGGGTGGTGAAGGTGGTGCGGCGGGTGCGGGGCATCGCCAGGGAGTCGGGCGGCACGTCCGCGAGCGCCTCGGGGGACGGGAAGAGGTGGGTGAGGCCGCCCTCGGGGTCGTCCACCGGGGTGCCGTGGGCGGTCACCAGGCGGGCGGCGTGGGTGCGGGCGGCGGCCGTGGAGACCTGCTGGCCGAGCACGGCCCGGACGGCGAACTCCGCCTCGTCGACCGTGCGGGGCACCCGCCGCCCCGGCGCCTTGTCGACCAGCGGGGCGAGGAAGGGGTCCGTGCGCAGCTGGTCGTCGACGGCGACCGGGTCGGCGTCCAGGTCGAGCATGCGCCGGCAGCGGCTGATGGCGACGGGCAGGTCCCGCAAGTCGCTGAGGGTGAGACGGCAGGCGATGTGGTCGGGCTTCGGGGTGAGGGCGGCGATGCCGTGGCCGTACGGCAGCCGCAGGGTCCGCCGGTAGGCGCCGTCCCGCCACTCCTCGACGCCGGGTACGGCGGTGGCCGCGAGGTGGCCGAAGAGGTTGTCGGGGTTGAGGGGGGCGCGGAAGGGCAGCCGGAGGGCGAGGGCGCCCGGCGTCCGATGCGCCGTCCTGGGGCGGCGGTTGCGCAGGTCGGTCGGCGAGAGCGCGAAGACCTCGCGGACGGTGTCGTTGAAGGTGCGGATCGAGGAGAAGCCGGCCGCGAAGGCGACCTCCGCCATCGGCAGCGCGGTGGTCTCGATCAGCAGCCGGGCGGTCTGGGCGCGTTGGGCGCGGGCCAGGGCCAGCGGGCCGGCGCCGAGTTCGGCGAGCAGCTGACGTTCCACCTGCCGGGGGCTGTAGCCGAGGCGGGTGGCGAGGCCGGGGACGCCCTCGCGGTCCACGACCCCGTCGGCGATCAGCCGCATGGCGCGGGCGACCAGGTCGGCGCGCTGGTTCCACTCCGGGGAGCCGGGGCTGGTGTCGGGGCGGCAGCGCTTGCAGGCCCGGAACCCGGCCTGCTGGCAGGCGGCGGCGCTCGGGTAGAACGTCATGTTCCCGGGTTTGGGCGGTACCACCGGGCAGCTGGGCCGGCAGTAGATGCGGGTGGTCAGGACGGCCGTGAAGAACCAGCCGTCGAACCGCGCGTCCTTCGACTGCACGGCCCGTACACAGTGCTCGCGGTCGAGGTGCATCCCTTTCTGCATGGCTCCAGCATCGGCCACCGGGGTGACCGATGCTGGCGGGAATCCGACACGTAGGTGCGCTGACCTCCGGGGCCCCGACGACCGGGGTTCCTGCGGCCGTCAGGCGAAGTAGTGGTCCTGGTCGAGGTCGGCCAGCAGACCCGGCTGGGCGGGCCGCCAGTCGTACCGCTCGCGGGTGGCGGCGCCGGACGTGGGGTTGTCGTTGCCGACGAAGGCCGCCATCCAGCCGAAGTGGCCGGCCGCCTCCTCCCGCGCGAGGGACACGACCGGCACGTCGAGCCGGCGGCCGATGACCTCGGTGATGCCGCGGAGCGGGACCCCCTCGTCGGCGACCGCGTGCAGCACGGCCCCGGCCGGGGCCGTCTCCAGGGCCTTGCGGTAGAGGGTGGCGGCGTCCAGGCGGTGCACGGCCGACCAGCGGTTGGTGCCGTCCCCCAGGTAGGCGGCGACACCCTTGTCGCGGGCGATGCCGATCAGGAACGGGACGAAGGCGTGGTCGCCCGCTCCGTGCACCTGCGGGAGCCGGATCGCCGACACCCGCACCCCGCGGTCGGCCAGGGCCAGGGCGGCGCGTTCCGCCTCGGCCCGGTGGGCGCCGGGGCCCGTGGGGTCGGGCGCGTCCTCCTCGGTGCCGAGGCGCCCGGGGGCGAGGAGGCCGGTCACCGAGGTGACGACCAGGGGCCGGCCGGAATCGGCGAGCGCCTCGCCGAGGGCTCGCAGCGCGTCGAGTTCGGTACGGAGGGCGCCGGGCATGTCGGAGAAGTCGTGGTTGTACCCCGTGTGGATCACCCCGTCCACCGCTCCCGCGGCCGCCCGCAGCCCGTCGACGTCGTTCAGGTCGCCGCGATGCGCCTCCGCTCCCGCCTCCTTCAGGGCCGCCTCGGCCGCGTCCGAGCGGGCGAGGCCGAGCACCTGGTGGCCGGCGCCGAGCAGTTCGCGGACCACCGCGCTGCCGATGAACCCGGTGGCACCGGTGACGAACACACGCATGACAGATCACCTCGTGGAGAGTGGATGTGCTGGAACGACCTCAGCCTGCGTCCGGCCCCGCTGCCGGGTCCAAGACCTGTTCCGTACCCGGTGATGCCCGTGCGGTCATGACCGCAGCTCACCGCGGCGGGAGCACGGACGCCGGGAGTAGAGTCGAGGGGTGCCCCATTCCTTCGTACCGCCGATGGACCTGGAGCTGCGCCTGGTGCGCTACTTCACCGTGGTCGCCGAGGAGCTGCACTTCGGCCGCGCGGCCGACGCACTGCATCTCGCGCAGCCGTCGCTGAGCCGTCAGATCCGGCGGCTGGAGCGGGAGTTGGGTGTCCGGCTGCTCGACCGCACCCCGCGCGGCACCCGGCTCACCGAGGCCGGGGAGACCTTTCTGCCGCAGGCCAGGGAGCTGCTGCGGATCGCCGCCCGGGCCGCCGCCAGCGCCCGCTCGGCCGCCGGGCACGGCCCCTTCACCGTCGGCTACACCACCCACCAGATCGTCACCCCGGCCGTGCGCGAACTGCGCCACCGCCACCCGGAGGCCGACGTCCGCACCCTGCACGTGGACTGGAACGAACCGCGCGCCGCGCTCCTCGACCACCGGGTCGACGTGGTGGTGACCCGGTTCCTGTTCTCCGCCGACGGCCTGGACATCACGGTCCTGTACGACGAGCCGCGCGTCCTCCTGGTGCCGCTCGGCCACCGGCTGGCCGGCCGGGAGTCGGTCACCCTGGCCGACTTCGCCGACGAGCCGCTCCCCCGTTTCACCGGCGCCGACCGGATCGGCGCGAATCCCCCCGGCCACACCAACCTGGGCGCCCTGGTGGAGACGCTGGAGGACAAGCTGGAACTGGTGGCGAGCGGTGAGGTGGTGTCGCTGGCGCCGGCCGGGTTCAGCGGCAACCTGCGGCCGGACATCGTCGTCGTCCCGATCGAGGACGCGGTCCCGCTCCAGGTGGTCCTCGCCGTCCGGGCCGGGGACCGGCATCCCCTCCTCCCGGCGTTCCGCCGTGCGGCCGAGGCTCATCTGGTCCCGCCCGGCACCGCCGGGGCCGGGCGGCCGCGTGCCAGGACGGGGACCGGGGCCGGCCGATGAGCGGATCCGGGAGGGATCACGCCGACCGGCGGCGGGCGGCCACCGCGGCGGTCGCCGCCTTCGTGCGGGACTCGGCCTGAGCGGAGTCCCGCACGAGAAGGGCGGCACGCACCGGACCGTCAGCGCAGGTCCGCGCCCGTGGCCGGGCCCGTGTCCGCGGACTCGTCGCCGCGCGCCACGCACAGCGCCCAGATGATGAACCCGGACAGCGCGATCATCACGACGGACCAGACCGGGTAGTACGGCAGGGACAGGAAGTTGGCGATGATCACCAGCGCGGCGATCGCCACCCCGGCGCCGCGTGCCCACGCGGCCGGCTGGAGGAGGCCGACGCCGACGACCACGGCGATCACGCCCAGGACCAGGTGGATCCAGCCCCAGCTGGTGAGGTCGAACTTGAACACGTAGTTGGGGGTCGTGACGAAGACGTCGTCCTGGGCGATCGCCATGATGCCCCGGAACACCGCGAGCAGTCCGGCGATCATGAGCATGACGGCGGCGAAGGCGGTCAGTCCGCCGGCCCACGCCATCCTGGCGGTGTGCTGACGGGGGTGGTGCGCGGGATGTGTGGCGGTCATGGGGCTGCCTCGATTCGTTCTCGGAGGGGGTGCTCAGCGCCCGTGGGCGGTGGGCACCGAACCGGAGCCGGAGCGCTCGGCCGGCCCGTAGTCGCTCAGGACCAGTGCCTTGGCCCTGCGGAACTCCTCGTCCGAGATGTCACCGCGGGACTTCATCTCGGAGAGCCTGGCCAGTTCGTCGACGCTGCTGGTCCCGCCGGGGCCGCTCTTCGCGGTCTGCATGTACGACTCGAACGCCTTCTGCTGGTCGCGGGCCTGGGCGATCTCGCGCTGCCCCATCCCCTTGCCGCGGGCGATCACGTAGACGAGGACACCCAGGAAGGGGACGACGATGCAGAGGGCCAGCCAGCCGGCCTTGGCCCAGCCGCCCATCGAGTCGTCGCGGAAGATGTCCACGATGACCCGGAACAGCAGGACGAGCCACATGATCCACAGGAAGAGCCACAACATCGTCCAGAAGGCGCTCAGCAGCGGATAGTCGTATGCGAGGTAGGTCTGCGCGCTCATGTACGTCCTCCGTCCACGGCGCCGGCCGGTCGGCCGGGCCCTGCCGTCCCAGCGTGCACACGACGGGGGCCGGGGTTCCTCACCCGGTGCGGGTGATCGTGCGCGGCTGGCGGGACCTCGGCCCCGTCACTCCGGCAGGCGCCGCATCTCGACGACCCGCAGCCCCAGCGACAGGCAGCGGTTCAGCAGGCCGTACAGATGCGCCTCGTCGACGACGGGACCGAACAGGACCGTCTCGCCGGACATCGTCACGTGTTCCATCTCAGGAAAGGCCCTGGTGAGCGTCTCCGACATAATCCCTTCGACGCGGATCTCGTAGCGCATGAGCCGTCTCCCGCCGCGGGTCGGCTGCGGTCTGTCCGTTCCGTGATCCTGCCCCCGCGGCCACCGGCCGGCCTCACCCGGCACAGGTGAACCGGGCCGGGGCGGGCGACGGTCAGAGCAGTCCGCGCTCGCGGGCCCGGCGCACCGCGTCGCCGCGCCGGCCGACGCCCAGTTTCCGGTAGATGCTCTTGAGATGCGTCTTCACGGTGTTCACGGAGACGTACAGGTCGGCGGCGATCTCCTGCGTGGACATCATCTGCGCCAGCCGTCCGAGGACCTCGCGCTCGCGGCCGCTCAGCTCCTCGACGAGCAGCGGCGGGGCCCCGGCGCCGGCGCCGGGGCCGTCGCCGTAGAGCCAGCCGGCGGCGAGGCCGTGCAGCGGCGGGGCGTCCAGGAGGCGGCGGATCCCCGGCCCGGCGTCGAGGAACGGGCGGCGCAGCCGGTCCCCGCGTGCCTCCAGGAGTGCCCGGGCGAGCAGCTTGCGGGCGGTGCCGGGGTCCCCCGCCTCGGCCGCCGCGCGGGCGCGCACCAGGGTGGCCCGGACGGTGACGCCGGGGCCGGTCCGGGCGTCCGCGCAGAGCCGGTCGGCCGTCTCCAGGGCTTCCGCGCGGTGGCCGGCGGCGAGTCGCACCCACGCGGCCTCCGCGGCGCACAGGGGCGCGGGCAGGCCCTCGGTCCCGTCCAGCACCTCGGCGGCGGCGCCGGTCCGGCCCTCGGCGAGCAGGACGGCCGCGGCGGCCAGGGCCGTGTTCGCCCGTGCCCAGGGCGAGCTCACGTGCGTCCGTACGGCGGGGTCGGCCGCGTGCGCGGCGGCGGCCGGGTCGCCGAGGGCGAGCCGCAGCCGGCCGCCGGCGAGGGCGCGGCAGGCCTCGGTCACGGGGTCGGGTGCGCCGGGACCGGGGCCTGACTCGGCGGCCTCGTCCAGCAGGGACCGGGCCCGCTCCAGCTCGTCGCGGTCGACGGCGACGGCGGCCAGCACCAGCTGGCCGAGGCCGGCGCCGGGGAACGGCCGTCCGCCACAGCTGCGGGTCGCGTCGGCGGCGGCCAGCGCCCGGCGCTCCGCGCGGTCGAGCCGGCCGTCGAGGTAGTCGATCAGCGCCAGGTGGCCGAGGCAGTCCTCGCGGGGCAGTTCGGTCAGGGCGTCACCGGGCAGCTCGGCCACCTCGGTCAGGGCGGCCCGCGCCGCGTCGAAGTGCCCGGCCCAGACCCGGGCCGAGCCCAGGTGGGTGTGGAGGAGGGCGGTGAGTTCGGGATGCCTGGCGAGGAGGCGGGCGGGCACCTCGTGGCGCAGCCGGGCGGCCGCGGCCACCGCCTGCTCGGCCCTGTCCGGCGAGCCGGTCAGCCTCGCCGCCAGGGCCTCCAGGAGCGCGAGGCTCAGCCGGGCCGCGGCGGCGCCCGCACCGGTGGCGGGGCTCTCCGCCGCGCGGCCGAGCTGGGCCAGGGCGTGGTCGAGGTGGGCCGGCGCGTGGTCGAGGTCGTACTCGGCCAGCCCGCGGGCCGCGCGTACCAGCTCCACGGCCGCCCCGGTGGCCTCCGGGTCCAGCGCGGAGAACAGCTCGGTGAGGCCGTCCGCGCGCGGGCCGGTCAGGAGCCGGCCGATCGCCAGGTCGTCGACGAGGGTGCCGGCGGCGCACTCCCAGTCGCCCGCCGCCGCGCCGTGGGCGAGCGCCTCGGGTACGGCGCCGTGGGCCCGCAGCCACCACGCGGCGCGTTGGTGCAGTTCGGGTTCGAGCCCCGGGGAGCGGGCCCGCAGATGGACCCGGAGGATCTCCCCGAACAGCGGATGCAGCCGGTACCAGGAGTGTCCGAGGTCCTCGACGAAGGCGTTCTGCCGGCAGAGCCCGGCCAGCAGCGGACCGGCGTCGGGGCGGCCGGTCAGCGCCTGCGCCAGCTCGGGTCCGAACCGGTCCAGGACGCTGACCCGCAGCAGCAGGTCCTGCGTCGCGGGCGGCTGCCGTCCGACCACCTCGGCGAGGAGGAAGTCGGCGATGGTGCCGTGGCCGGCCTCGAACTCCTTGAGGTACGTCTCCGGGTCCGCGCTCTGCTGGGCGGCCAGGGCGCTCAGCCGCAGTCCGGCCGCCCAGCCCCGGGTGCGCTCCACCAGGGCGCGGGCGGCACCGGCGGGCAGCCGCAGCCCGTGCCGGGCCAGCAGGTCGGCCGCCTCCTCGGGGGTGAAGGCCAGCTCCTGGTTCCTGATCTCGGTCATGGCCGCCGCCGCGCGGTAGCGGTGCAGGGGCAGCAGGGGTTCGGTGCGGGTGACGAGGATCAGCCGCAGGCCCGGTCCCGCGTGGTGCAGGACGAACTCCAGTTGCTCGGCGGTCTCCGGGGCGGTCTGCCGGTCGAACTCGTCGAGGACGAGGACCGCGGGCCGGTCGCGTCCGCTCAGCTCGTCGGCGAGGCGGGCCAGCATCCGGTGGTCCACCGTGCACGGGCCCCCGGGAGAGCCGAAGGTCCCCACGGGAAGCGGTGTCCCGGCGCCGTGCAGGGCGTGCAGGACATGGGCCCAGAACATGCCGGAGCCCTGGTCGCCGGCCTCGTCGGTGAGCCAGGCCACCGGTCGGCCGAGCCGGGCCGCCCAGTCGGCGACGAGGAGCGTCTTGCCGGCGCCGGCCGCGCCGTTGACCATGGTCAGCGGGGTGTCGAGGGCCTGGTCGAGATGTGCCGTGAGCCTGGGTCTGCGGACGAAGGTGGCGGGTCTGGCCGGCACGGCGAACCGGGTGCGCAGGAACGGCTCCCCCAGCGGGTCCGCGTACCCGGGGGCCGGTCCCCGTGCGCTGTCGTCCCTCGCGGCCACAGAGATCACCTCCCGTGTCCGGTCGGCCGTGGTCGGCGCTCCGCACGATCAGGATCCCAGTGTTGCGGCCGGTCCGCAGGGTGTCAGGACGGCGGCGCCTCCGGGTCCCGGCGGGGCGCCGGGCTGCCGAGGCGGCCGGCGAGGAACGGCTCCTGGGCGAGGACCGCGCCGGTGCTGACGCTGACGGTGGCGGTCAGGCAGACCACGATCAGCCAGGACAGCAGCACGAACACCGAGCCCAGGGAGCCGTACTCGGCGACGGTGCGGTCGAGGGCGCGCGGCAGGTACAGCTGGGCGGCCGCGCTCAGGGCGGTGAGGGCCGCCGCCGTGATCAGGGCGCCGGGCAACAGGGGCCGCCAGCCGATCCGGCCACCGAGCAGCAGGTGCTGGGTCCACCACCACAGGACGGTCTGGCAGACGAGGGTGACCGGGACGCCCAGCCAGACGCCCAGGCCGAAGCCGTTGTGCAGGGCGCCTTCCAGGAGCAGGGCGCCGATCCACAGGACGAGCCAGGCCAGCCAGCGCCACGGGGCGATCCGGGGGCCGCCGCGGGGGATCTGCCAGGCGCGTTTGCACAGCCGTTGCACGGCCCGGCTGACGGCCGTGGCGGAGATCAGCGCCATGAGGGCGCCGATCACGCCGGTGGTCTGCCGCAGGTCCTCGTTCGGCGGCTGCATCAGCTGCTGGACTCCGGTGTCGACCGGGCCGGACAGCCCGAAGGCCGAGCGCAGGGAGTGCAGCAGCTGGTCCCGGACGACCGCTGGGGCGTAGGCGGCGAAGACGAAGAGCAGCGGGACGGCGGTCAGGAAGCACTGGGCGGCCAGGCGAGTGGCGGTGTCGAAGATGTTCACGGACACCAGCCGTTCGGCGAGGTGCGTGAGGACTGGGAAGCGGGTCTCCGCCCGCCGGTGCGCGGCCTTCGCGGCGGCGGCCAGGCGTGCGGTCCGCGCGCGCCACCGGGACACGGCGGACCGGCTGGTTCCGGACCCGCCGTGCGGCCTCCGAACGCTGGCCGGCATCGCCTGCTCCTCTCCCTGCTGCCTCCCTGCCGTCCAGGGTGCGGGGCGGGCGGTGCGACGGCACCCCGTGCCGTGCCGTCAGGGCAGCTGCCGGGCGAACGCGTCGTAGGCGCGCTCGTCGAAGAGCACGAACCGGACCTCCTCGACCGCCGTGTCCGCCTCCTGGACGGTCGCGACGGCGATCCGGGCGCCGTCGTCCAGCGGCCAGCCGTAGATCCCGGTGGAGACGGCGGGGAACGCGACCGTGCGGGCGCCGAGTTCGTCGGCGCGTCTGAGGGACTCGCGGTAGCAGGAGGCCAGCAGCCCGGAACGGTCCTCGCCGGTGGAGTGGACCGGGCCGACGGTGTGGATGACCCACTGGGCGTCGAGGTCGCCGGCCGTGGTGGCGACGGCCTGGCCGGTGGGCAGGCCCTTGCCGTAGTGGGAGGCGCGCAGCCTGCGGCAGTCCTCGAGGATGGCGGGGCCGCCGCGGCGGTGGATGGCTCCGTCGACGCCGCCGCCGCCGAGCAGGGAGGAGTTGGCCGCGTTGACGATGGCGTCGACGCTCTGCCGGGTGATGTCGCCCTGGACGAGGGTGATACGGGTCATGACTGTCGCAACCTCCTCCACACGGCCTTCGCCGCGTTGTGCCCCGACATGCCGTGCACGCCCGGTCCCGGCGGGGTGGCCGACGAGCAGATGAAGACGGCGGGATGCGGGGTGCCGTACGGGAACAGGGAGAGCTTGGGGCGGAGCATGATCTGCAGGCCGGAGACCGCGCCGGTGCCGATGTCGCCGCCGACGTAGTTGGCGTTGCGGGCGGCGAGTTCGGCGGGGCCCGCGGTGGCGCGGGCCAGCACGCGGTCGCGGAACCCCGGTGCGAAGCGCTCCAGTTGACGCTCCATCACGTCGGTGAGGTCGCCGCTCCAGCCGTTCGGCACGTGGGCGTACGCCCAGAAGACGTGCCGGCCCGCGGGGGCGCGGGTCGGGTCCACCACACTCGGCTGCACGGTGATCATGAACGGCCGGTCGGGGGCGCGGCCTTCGCGGGAGGCGGCGCGCAGGGCGGTGCCGATCTCGGTGCTGTCCGCGCCGATCTGCACGGTCCCGGCGCGGCGGGCCTCCGGTGCCGTCCACGGGACCGGGCCGTCCAGCGCGTAGTCGATCTTGAAGACGCCCGGGCCGTACCGGTAGTCCCGGTAGTAGTTGCCGAGGCCCGCGATGCGGGCCAGGGCGGTGGGCGAGGTGTCGAAGACGTACGACCGGGCGGGCGGCAGGTCGTCGAGTCGCTTGACCTCGTAGTCGGTGTGGACCGCGCCGCCGAGGTCCGTCAGGTAGCCGGCGAGGGCGTCGGAGATGGCCTGGGAGCCGCCGGCGGCCACCGGCCAGCCGCGGGCGTGCGCGGCGAGCGCGAAGACCAGGCCGACGGCGCCGGTGGCGAAGCCGCTGAGCGGGGCCATGACGTGGGCGACGAGACCGGCGAACAGGGTGCGGGCCCGCTCGTCGCGGAAGCGGCGCATCACCAGGGCGGCGGGCGGCAGCCCGGCGAGGCCGAACCGGGCGAGGGTGAGCGGGTCGCGGGGCAGCGCGGTCAGCGGCAGGGACATGAAGTCCCGGGCCAGGGTGTCCCACCTGGGCAGGAACGGCTGGACCAGCCTGCGGTAGGTGCCGGCGTCACGGGGCCCGAAGGAGGCCGCGGTCTCGGCGACGGAGCGGGCCAGGACGGCCGCGCTCCCGTCGGGAAAGGGGTGCGCCATCGGCAGGTCCGCGTGCAGCCACTGAAGGCCGTAGCGCTCCAGGGGCAGGGCGCGGAACGCGGGCGAGTTGATGCCGAGCGGGTGGGCCGCCGAACACGGGTCGTGCCGGAAGCCGGGGAGGGTGAGCTCCTCGGTGCGGGCGCCTCCGCCCACGGTGTCCCGCGCCTCGAAGAGCGCCACGGAGAAGCCGCGCCGGGCCAGCTCCACGGCGGCCGTCAGGCCGTTAGGCCCCGCCCCCACCACGACCGCATCGAGCATCGACGGCACCTTCGGACCCCTTCGTCAGCCGATGGCCACTCGGCTTCAGGATATGCCGGGGGACTGACACTCCCCTCGCTCGGGTCACCAGTGCGGGTTCAGCAGCACGTCCACGATCCGGTGGGCGGTGGCGGTGTCGCGGGCCGCGGTGAACGGCAGGGCGTTGTCACCGGTGATCCGGAACGGCTCGCCGGCGACCGTGAGGTGGGCGCCGCCCGCCTCCTCGACCAGCAGCAGCCCGGCGGCATGGTCCCAGGCGGCCTCCCAGCTGAACGCGACGCCGTCCAACTCGCCCCGGGCGACGGCGAGGTACTCCAGGCCCGCGGACCCGCAGGCACGCGGGGCGAAGCCGTCGGTCCACAGCGGGAAGAGCGCGCGCTTCTGCGCGTCGGTCGTGTAGTCCGGGTGGGAGGTGGCGATCCGCAGGTCCCGGCCCGCCGCGGGCGCGCCGGAGAGCAGCCGCGCGCCGTCGAGGAACGCGCCCTTCCCCCGTACCGCGGTGGCGAGTTGCTCACGGGCCGCGGCGTAGGTCCAGGAGGCGAGCAGGACGCCCCGGTGGGCGAGCGCGACCAGGGTGCAGAAGCCGTCCTCGCCGCGCACGAACTGGCGGGTGCCGTCGACCGGGTCGACGATCCACACCGGCGCGTTGCCCTGGAGGGCGCCGTAGGTCTCCGGGTCGGCGTGCACCGCCTCCTCGCCGACCACGACGGAGCCGGGCAGGAGGGCGCCGAGCTCCGCGGTGAGATACCGCTCGGCGAGCCGGTCGGCGTCGGTCACCAGGTCGTGCGGGCCGCTCTTCTGGTCGACCTCGTGGTCGGCGAGCCGGCGCCAGCGGGGCAGGATCTCGGTCCGGGCGGCCTTGCGGATGGCGTCCTCGACGTCACCGGCGTGCTGGAGGAGAAACTCGTCGATGGTCTCCGTTGCTTCGATCATGCCTCCATGAGAGCACGCGCCACTGACAACAATCCCCACGCGTCGGGTGTACGGCACATGGAATACGGACGAACAGGCGGTGCCGACGGCCGGCGGGCCGGTTGCGGGCGTGCCGGGTCGGCGGGTCCGCGTCAGCGTCCGACCGCGTAGCCCTGCATCCCGCGCGGGTTGGCCGCCGCCGACAGCACCCCGGTCTCCGGGTCCCGGGCCACCGCGCACAGGCGGCCCTCCGACCAGCCCGGCCCGACCGTCACGTCGTGGCCGCGCCGCCGCAGCTCCGCCACGACCTCGTCGTCCGTGCGGGACTCGACGGTCACGCTCCCGGGGCGCCGGCCGCGCGGGTAGAAGGAGCTGGGGAAGCTGTCGTTGTGCCAGTTCGGGGCGTCGATCGCGCCCTGCAGGTCGAGGCCGCCGCGGACCTCGCCGCGCAGCGCGACGGCGAGGAGGAAGTGCAGCTGCCACTGGTCCTGCTGGTCGCCGCCGGGCGTGCCGAAGGCCAGCACCGGGACGCCGTCGCGCAGGGCGAGCGACGGGGTGAGGGTGGTGCGGGGGCGCCTGCCGGGCGTGAGGGAGTTGGGCAGTCCCTCCTCCAGCCAGGCCATCTGGAGCCTGGTGCCGAGCGGGAAGCCCAGTTCGGGGACGACCGGGTTGGACTGGAGCCAGCCGCCGCTCGGCGTGGCCGCGACCATGTTGCCCCAGCGGTCGACGACGTCCAGGTGGCAGGTGTCGCCCCGGGTGGTGCCGTCGGCGGCGACCCGCGCGACCGTCGGCTCACCGGCACCGAGCGGGTCGAAGGCGGTGCTCCGCCCGGCCTCCACGCGCGCGTACCCGGGCAGCCGGGGCGCGCGCCCGCCGGGGCTGCCCGGCCGCAGCTCCTCGGAGGCCTTGGCACCGATCAGCTCGCGCCGTCCGGCGTTGTAGGCGTCCGAGAGCAGCTCGGCCAGCGGTACCTCGGCCGCGTCCCCGTACCAGGCCTCGCGGTCGGCCATGGCGAGCTTGCAGCCCTCGATCAGGAGGTGGACGTAGTCGGCCGAGCCGTAGGCGGGCAGTTCGGGCGGCAGCAGGGCGAGCTGCTGGAGCAGGGCCGGCCCCTGGCTCCAGGGGCCGGCCTTGCACACGGTCCAGCCGTTCCAGTCGTACGACACCGGGCTCTCGTAGCCCGCGGACCAGCCGGCCAGGTCGGCGGCGGTGAGGGTGCCGGTGTGCCGGGTGCCGCTGGTGTCCATGGTGGGGCGGGCGGCCTGCCGTACCAGCGCCTCGGCGATGAAGCCGGTGCGCCACACCTCGCGGGCCGCGTCGATGCGGGCCTCGCGGTCCCCGGCGCCCGCGGTCTCGGTGAGCAGCCGCCGCCAGGTGGCGGCGAGGGCGGGGTTGCGCAGCAGCTCGCCGGGGCGGGGGGCCCGGCCGCCGGGCAGGTAGAGCTCCGCCGACGACGTCCACTCGGTCTCGAACAGCCTGCGGACGCTCTCCACCGTGGCGCCGACGTTCTCCACGGCCGGATGCCCGTGCTCCGCATAGCCGATGGCGTACTTCAGGACCTCGTCCAGCGGCTTGCTGCCGTGGTCGCGCAGCAGGAGCAGCCAGGCGTCGAAGGCGCCGGGTACGGCCGCGGCCAGCGGTCCGGTACCGGGGACGAGGTCCAGGCCGAGGCTCCGGTAGTGGGCGGCGTCCGCGCCCGCCGGTGCCACGCCCTGCCCGCACAGCACCCGCACCTCGCCGCCGGCCGGGGCGAGCAGGATCGGCACCTCGCCGGCCGGCCCGTTCAGGTGCGGCTCGACCACGTGCAGGACGAAGGCGCCGGCGACGGCCGCGTCGTACGCGTTGCCGCCGCTCTCCAGGACCGCCATCGCCGACTGGGAGGCCAGCCAGTGCGTGGAGGAGACCATGCCGAAGGTGCCCTGGAGGGTGGGACGGGTGGTGAACTGCATCTGTCACCTCGCTGTGCGCACGGCCGGGCCAGGTGTCTGGCGGTTACATGCTTTCACGGCCGTGGCGAGGCGAACCCCCTCCGGGGGCTCGCCTCTCCCGTCACTTGTCGGAGTCGGGCTTGTTCCTCGCCGCCGCGTACGCCTGGGACGGGGTCATCGCGATCCCGTTGAGGCTGACCGTCTTGTACTGGCTGACCTTGGCGCAGGTCTTGGTGTCGTCGGCGGTCGAGGCGTTGGCGTTGGAGACGGCCGCCTTGGTGTCGCCGGAGCTGGCCGGGTAGGAGGTGCCGCTGCTCCAGTCGCTGCCGATCACCAGGGTGACGCCGGTGCCGCTGCCCGACTTGATGTGTGAGCTCGGGATGTCCAGGGCCTTGGCCACGGTCTGGGCCTCGGCCTTGTCGCCGCTGCCGTAGGTCAGGGTGGTCGAGCTCGCGGAGTTCGGGGCGTTGGCCGTGCTGGTGCCGGTGCTGAAGCCCTGGGAGATCAGGGAGTTCGCGATGGCGGAGGCGCGGCCCGTGATGTCGGTGCCGTTCTCGACGGTCACGGCGATCTGGGCGGCGGGCACGGTCGCGGTGGGCGTCGGCCTCGCGCTCGCGGTCGCCGAGGCCGCCGACGACTTCTTGCCCGAACTGGTGGTCAGCGACTGGTCGTTGGCCATGGTGGCGAACAGGTCCTTGGCGCCCGCGCCGACCACCACCCGGTTGCTGTTGTTCGGGTCGGGCGCGGTCTGCATGGTGGTGAACGTCATCCGCTTGGTGGGGACCTTGTTCACGTCGGCCGCGAGCGAGATCAGCTTCTTGACGCTGTCGAGGTCGTCGTCGACGGTCAGCGCCTTGGTGGCCGCGTCGGCGAGGCTGTAGACCGCGGTGGGGTCGGTGAGGGTGCCCGCGCTCTTGAACTTGCGGATCATCGCGCTGAGGAAGATGTGCTGGGAGACGGTACGGCCGAGGTCGCTGCCGTCGCCGAAGCCGTGCCGGGAGCGGACGAACTCCAGCGCGGCCTCGCCCTTGAGGGTGTGGGTGCCCTTGGACAGCTTCAGGTGCGAGTAGGTGTCGTACACGTTGTTGTTGACGCAGACGGAGACTCCGCCGACCGCGTCGGACATCTTGACCACGCCGGAGAAGTCCAGCTTGACGAAGTGGTCGATGGGGACACCGGTGAGCTGGTGGACGGTGGCGACCTGGCAGGCCGCGCCGTACTGGAGGGCGCTGTTGACCTGGCCGTAGTAGCCGGAGGTGGACTGGCCGCTCGAACTGTCCTTGCAGGCGGGGACGTCGACCATGGTGTCACGCGGGATGCTCATGACGGTGGCGTTGGAGCGGTCGGCGGATATGTGGACGACCATCTCCACGTCCGCGTTGCCGTTGCCGGTCTGGACACCGGTCTGCCTGCAGCCGCCACCGAGCTTGCAGTCGGCCGAGCTGGTCCGGCCGTCCGAGCCGATCACCAGGATGTTGATCGGGGTGCGGCCGAACGCGTCGGCCTTCTCGGTGCCGCCCTTGCCGTCGAGGGAGACGCTGTTGATGTTGCCGTTGAGGTGCTCGTAGAACCACCAGCCCGCGCCGGCCGTGACCAGGACCAGGACCGCCGTGCACAGGCCCAGGATCTTCAGGACCCGCCTGCCGCGCCCCGGCGGCTTCGCCCGCCGGGAGCCCCCTCTGCCACCGCGGGTCTTCGCCGCCTGCCGGGCGGCGGCCCGGCCGCCGGCCGGCCGCGTCCCGTCCGGCAGGGCCCCACGCTGTCCGGGCACCCGGTCGGTGCGGCTGCGCGTGGCCTGGCCTCCCGGGCCGTCCCACGGGTCGGTCATCTTCCACTCCCATGAACGGTCGGGTCCGTCTGCGGGTACGGTCGGGCAGGTCGGGCGTCCGCGGCGGGTCAAGGGCAGCCGCGAGGTGGGCCCATTTGGGTTGCGTGATTGCGCAATCTAACAAACCCATAGCCCCGACAGCACAAGCCCCACCCGAATTCACAGGTGAGGCATCTCATGAAACCTCCAGGACACACCCGCCGTCCGCCCCCGCGCACCGGCCCGGGTCCGCTCGGTCAGACGCCCGCCTCGTGGAACCGCCGCACCGGCACGGGGGCCTGGTGCGAGCGTGCGGTCAGCTGCCCGACGGTCACCCGCACCACGGTCACGATGTCCGGATCGTCCACGTAGTAGACCTGCCTGCGGCCCTCCCGGCGGGACCGCACGAGGCCGGCCAGCCGGAGTTTGGCCAGGTGCTGGCTGACCGCCGGCAGGGCGCCGCCGACCCGGTCGGCGAGGCGCGTCACGTCGCTCTCGCCCTGGGACAGCGCCCACATGATGTGCAGCCGGGCCGGCGAGGCGAGCAGCCCGAACACCGCGGCCGCCTCCGTCAGCACCCCGTCGGAGGGGTCCGGGTAGCCGTCTCTGCTCTCCCCCACGGCCCGATCCCCTCCCCTCACAGCCTCGGCACAGACGCCCACTCAGTGTAGGCGTACGGTCACCGCACCCCGCAGGGACTCCCCGCCATGTCCGCCACGTGTTCTTCGCATTGTCATGGGCGCGTGACAGATCATCGACGGCTCGACGTCAGGTGTATTCCGGCGGCCGCTCCCGTTCCTAGGCTTGCGCAACAACGCAACCGAGCGGGGCGGCAACCCGCGGAGCGGCGGCGTCCGTCAAGCAGCACCCGTACTGGAGGACAACGAACGTGGGCATCATCGGCTGGATCGTCCTGGGTCTCCTCGCCGGAGCCATCGCCAAGATCCTGCTGCCCGGCCGCGACCCGGGTGGCCTGATCGGCACCACCCTCATCGGCATCGCGGGCGCCTTCGTGGGCGGCTGGCTCTCCTCCCGCTTCCTCGACCGCCCGGTGGAGAAGCACTTCTTCGACCTCTACACGTGGGGCGCCGCGATCGCCGGCTCCCTGGTCCTGCTCATCGGCTACCGGCTGCTGTTCGGCAACTCGCGCAACTGAGTGCCGGACGATCCCGACGGTGACGCCGGTCACCCTCGAGGGCCGATGCAGTCACGACATTCCGGATGTACGCGGACCGGGGAGGCGCGACATTCCGGATGTAGGGGGACGGCCCACGGCCGCTGTCAACAGCGCGCCGTGGCCGGCCCACAGGCAAGGCACGGATTCCACTTCCGCCCCACAGGGACTCGTGTGAAACTGGCGTCCCGTCCGCAGTGCGGGCCCCTCCGCACACCGTCCCCCAGCGAGAAGTGCGACTTGCGTTCTCTTCCCCTGCCGCTCGCCCTCACCGCGCGCCTGACGCCGGTCGCCGTGCTCGCCTGTGCTGGCTGGGTGATGGCGTCGGGCCCGGACACGACCACGTCCACGAGCACCTCGGGTGACACCTCGGCCCAGCAGGCGTCCGGCCAGTCGGCGGGCGACTCCCCGTCGACGTCCGCCGCCTCCACGGCCGCCACCAAGGCGTTCTCCGCCGCCCCCGCCCCCTGCGGCAGCATCCCGGTGGGCACCATCAAGTCGCTGGTGCCCGGCGCGAAGACGGCCGGCAAGGAGATCCCCTCCACCGACACCAAGCTGCGCCGCACCTGCTCGTGGAACGCGCTCAAGGGCTACGACTACCGCTGGCTCGACGTCTCCTTCGAGATCATGGACACGAACGCGGCGGCCGCGAAGGAGTACAAGGACCGGGTCGCCGAGAAGAGCGGCGGCGGGGCCGTGCCGGGGCTCGGCGACAGCGGATACTCGGTCGTGAACCTCACCACCGAGGACAAGCAGCAGACCCGCGAGGGCGTGGTGATGGCCCAGGTCTCCAACGCGCTGGTGGTCGTCACCTACAACGGCAGCGACTTCGAGAACAAGAAGGCGCCCAGCACGGACGTGATCAACAAGGGTGCCATCCAGGCGGCGAAGGCCGCGGTGACCGCGCTGAAGGGCAGCCAGTAGCCGCACCGGCTGCCCTTCGTTCGCTCACCGCGCCTGCTGCTCACGCCTCCTTGGGCCGTACCAGTGTCGTCAGCCCCAGGTACAGCACCAGGGACGTGCCGAGGCCGACCGCCCAGCCGTAGTCGGCCAGTGAGGACAGGGCCGGGATGGGCCTGCCGTCGATCAGCGGTTTGAAGCTGGCGCCGCCGATCGCGAGGATGCCGCCGACGAGGAAGGCGACGACCGCCCGCCAGTTCCAGCCGCCGTCGTACCAGTAGCGGCCGCCGGTGCGGTACAGGTCGGTCAGGTCGAGGCGGGTGCGGCGCAGGATCCAGTAGTCGGCGACGAGGATGCCGGCGACCGTGCCGAGCAGACCGCCGACCAGGCCGAGCCACGTGAAGATGTAGCCCTGTGGGTCGGAGTACAGCTTCCACGGGAAGATCAGTACCGCGAGGACCGAGGTGATCAGCGCGCCGGTACGGAAACTGATCTTCCGGGGTGCGATGTTGGAGAAGTCGAAGGCGGGCGAGACCAGGTTGGCCGCGATGTTCACGGAGAGGGTCGCGACGAGGACGGTGACCAGGGCGTAGAGCAGGCCGACCACGTTGTCCGTCTTGGCGGCCAGCTGGACCGGGTCCCAGATCGGCTGCCCGTAGACGGCCTGTGAACCGGAGGTCACCAGGACGGAGAGGAAGGCGAAGAGGGTCATGGTGGTGGGCAGGCCGAGCGCCTGGCCCCAGGTCTGTGCCTTCTGGCTCTTTCCGTACCGGGTGAAGTCGGGGATGTTCAGCGACAGCGTCGACCAGAAGCCGATCATGCCCATCAGGGACG
This sequence comes from Streptomyces sp. NPDC104761, assembly GCF_055583445.1. NCBI lineage: Bacteria > Bacillati > Actinomycetota > Actinomycetes > Kitasatosporales > Streptomycetaceae > Streptomyces > Streptomyces sp. NPDC104761. The sequence goes on from NZ_JBVJNZ010000016.1 coordinate 164,763, forward strand.
GCCAGAAGATCTTCCAGAAGCCGCCGCCCCAGCCGAGCCTGGAGGGCTGGTCGAAGAGCGGGCCGAGGCCGCCGGCCTTGTTGCTCATCCAGATCAGCATCACGACGGCGCCGACGATGACGAAGGGCGCGGCCCAGTTCTCGAAGCGGCGGATGGTCTCCATGCCCCGGTAGATGATCGCGACCTGGAGGACCCAGAAGAGCGCGAACGACAGCCACATGGTCCAGGCGTAGCCGCCGATGTGCGAGGCGTTCGCCCAGCTGTCGCCGATCAGTTTGCCGGCCAGGAAGTAGATGGCCTCGCCGCCGATCCAGGTCTGGATGCCGAACCAACCGCAGGCCACCAACGCCCGTACGACGGCGGGGAGGTTGGCGCCGCGTACGCCGAAGGAGGCGCGGGCGAAGACCGGGAAGGGGATGCCGTACTTCGGTCCCGCGTGCCCGGTGAGCAGCATCGGCACGAGGACGATCAGGTTGGCGAGGGCGATGGTGAACACGGCCTGTTTCCAGTCCATGCCGACCGCGATGAGCCCGGAGGCGAGGGTCCAGGACGCCGTGTTGTGGGCCATGCCGACCCAGAGGGCGGAGAAGTTGTACGTGGTCCAGGTGCGCTTGACGACGGGGACCGGCAGCAGGTCCTCGTTGGCGTACGGACCGCTCGGCGGCGGGGAGTCCGGGGTGAGCTCCACGCGCCCGTCGGGAAGGGCGACTTGACCGGACAGGGGTATGGCGGAGGGAGCGGTGTCGGTCATGGGCAGGCCAATCGGGGTGAGAGGGGACGGGAAAGGCCGTGCGGGCGGGTCGGGGGGTACGCGGTGGGGTGCGCCCTGACCCCCTTCCCGGGACGGCGGGAAGGGGGAGACCAACTTCCAGGCGGGTGCTAGCCGTTGACGGCCGGGATGACCTTCGTCCCGTACGCGTCGATGGTGGCCTCCTGCGCGTCGTGCATGTCGTAGACGGCGAACTGGTCGACGCCCAGCTCGCGCAGGGCGGTCAGCTTCTCGATGTGCTTCTCGGCCGGGCCGATGACGCAGAAGCGGTCGACGATCTCGTCGGGCACGAACTCGGTGTCGGGGTTGCCGCTGCGTCCGTGGTGCGAGTAGTCGTAGCCCTGGCGGGCCTTGATGTAGTCGGTGAGTTCCTCGGGTACGGCGGCCGAGTGCTCGCCGTACTTGGCGACCAGGTCGGCGACGTGGTTGCCGACCATGCCGCCGAACCAGCGGCACTGGTCGCGGGCGTGGGCGAGGGCCTCGGGTGAGTCGTCCTCGGTGACGTAGGCGGGAGCGGCGACACAGATCCTGACCTCGGACGGGTCGCGTCCGGCGGCCACGGCCGCGTCCTTCACCGCCTTGACCATGTACTCGGTGAGGTAGAGGTCGGAGAGCTGCAGGATGAAACCGTCGGCCTCCTCCCCGGTCATCTTCAGGGCCTTCGGTCCGTACGCGGCCATCCAGACCGGGAGTTCGGCGCCCGGCTTGACCCACGGGAACCTGATGACGGTCCCGCCGAGGTCGGCCTCGCCGCCGCTGCCGAGGGCGCGGATGACCTTCATGGCCTCGCTGATCCGGGCGAGGGTGTTGGGCTTGCGGCCGGCCACCCGCATCGCGGAGTCGCCGCGGCCGATGCCGCAGACCGTGCGGTTGCCGAACATGTCGTTGAGGGTGGCGAAGGTGGAGGCGGTGACCTCCCAGGTGCGGGTTCCCGGGTTGGTGACCATCGGGCCGACCGTCAGCTTGCTGGTGTTGGCCAGGATCTGACTGTAGATCACGAACGGTTCCTGCCAGAGCACGGCGGAGTCGAAGGTCCAGCCGTAGCGGAAGCCGTTGCGCTCGGCCCGTTTCATCAGGCTGACGACCCGGGAGGCCGGCGGGTCGGTCTGCAGGACGAGTCCGAAGTCCATGGGCGCCTCTCCTAGTTGAGGTACTGACAGGTGGAGCGCGGGGTGTAGACGCCGTGCCCGGCGTGTCCGGTGTACTCGCGCTCGGTGATGACGGGTACGCCGCGCGAGAGGACCGTCTCGACGCGGCCGGTGAGGCGCTTGCCCTCGTACGCCGAGTAGTCGACGTTCATGTGGTGGGTCTCGGCGGAGACGACCTGCTCCGCATGGGGGTCGTAGATGACGACGTCGGCGTCGGCACCCGGGGTGATGGTGCCCTTCTTCGGGTACATGCCGAACATCCGGGCCGGGGTGGCGCAGGCGATCTCGATCCAGCGGCGCCGGGTGATGTGCCCGTCGACGACGGCCTGGTGGAGCAGGTCCATGCGGTTCTCGACGCCGGGCAGGCCGTTGGGGATCTTCGAGAAGTCGCCGCGGCCGAGTTCCTTCTGGCCGACGAAGCAGAAGGGGCAGTGGTCGGTGGAGACGACCTGGAGGTCGTTGGTCCTGAGTCCCTGCCACAGCTTGGCCTGGTGCTCCCTGGGGCGAAGAGGCGTGCTGCACACGTACTTCGCGCCCTCGAAGTCGGGCTCGGCGAGGTTGTCGGTGGACAGGAAGAGGTACTGCGGGCAGGTCTCGCCGAAGACCGGGAGCCCTTCGTCGCGCGCACGGGCGAGTTCGGCGACCGCCTCCATCGCGGAGACGTGCACGACGTAGAGGGGGGCGCCGGCGACCTGGGCCAGCTTGATGGCGCGGTGGGTGGCCTCGGCCTCCAGGAGGGCCTTGCGGACCTCGCCGTGGTAGCGGGGGTCGGTCTCGCCGCGCGCCAGCGCCTGTTCCACGAGCACGTCGATGGCGATGCCGTTCTCGGCGTGCATCATGATCAGGCCGCCGTTCTCGGCGGAGCGCTGCATGGCGCGCAGGATCTGGCCGTCGTCGGAGTAGAAGACGCCGGGGTAGGCCATGAACTGCTTGAAGGAGGTGACGCCTTCCTCGACGAGGAGGTCCATCTCCTTCAGCGTCTCCTGGTTCACGTCGGAGACGATCATGTGGAAGCCGTAGTCGACGGCGCAGTTGCCCTCGGCCTTGGCGTGCCAGGCGTCCAGGCCTTCGCGCAGGCTGTGCCCGACGCTCTGTACGGCGAAGTCGACGATGGTGGTGGTCCCGCCCCAGGCGGCGGCCCGGGTGCCGGTCTCGAAGGTGTCGGAGGCGAAGGTGCCGCCGAACGGCAGCTCCATGTGCGTGTGGGCGTCGACGCCGCCCGGGATGACGTACTTGCCGGTGGCGTCGATCGTCCGCTCGGCGGTGAAGGCCTCGGCGGCGGGGGTGCCGGTCGCCGCGAGGGCGGCGATGCGGCCGTCCTCGATCAGGACGTCGGCGTGGATCTCGTCGGACGCGGTGATGACGAGTCCGCCACGGATGAGAGTGCGGCCGACCATGGGTTCACGCTCCGTTCGGTTGTCGGGAAAGTGCCGGTCGTCTGTGGCTGGTCGCGCAGTTCCTCCCCCAGCCTTCGGCCGGGGGTACCCCCAGCGCCCCTTGCGGGGCGCTTTCAGCGGGGCGCGATCAGGGAGCCGTCAGGGGGCCGTACGCGTCCGGGCGACGGTCGCGGAAGAACTGCCAGCGGTCGCGGACCTCGCGGAGCTTGGCCAGGTCCAGGTCGCGGACGACGAGTTCGGTCTCCTTGTCGGAGGCCACCTCGCCGGCGAACTGGCCCTCCGGGTCCACGAAGTAGGAGGTGCCGTAGAAGTCGTTGTCGCCCAGGTCCTCCACGCCGACCCGGTTGATCGCGCCGACGAAGTACTCGTTGGCCACGGCAGCGGCCGGCTGCTCCAGCTGCCAGAGGTACCGGGAGAGACCGCGCGAGGTCGCGGACGGGTTGAAGACGATCTCGGCGCCCGCGAGGCCCAGCGCCCGCCAGCCCTCGGGGAAGTGGCGGTCGTAGCAGATGTAGACGCCGATCTTCCCGACGGCCGTCTCGAAGACCGGCCAGCCCGCGTTCCCCGGCCGGAAGTAGAACTTCTCCCAGAAGCCGGGGACCTGCGGGATGTGGTGCTTGCGGTACTTGCCGAGGTACGAGCCGTCGGCGTCGATCACGGCGGCGGTGTTGTAGAGGACGCCGGGCTGCTCCTCCTCGTACACCGGCAGGATCAGGACGAGGCCCAGTTCGCGGGCGAGGGCCTGGAAGCGCTGGACGACCGGGCCGTCCGGGACCTGCTCGGCGTACTCGTAGAAGGCCTTGTCCTGGACCTGGCAGAAGTAGGGTCCGTAGAACAGCTCCTGGAAGCACAGGACCTGCGCGCCCTGTGCGGCCGCGTCGCGGGCCGCCTGCTCGTGGACCTGGATCATCGACTCCTTGTCGCCGGTCCAGGCGGTCTGGAAGAGGGCGGCACGAATCACTCGGCTCATCGGGACCTCCGGTCGCTCGGTGTGCGAGAAGGCTAGAAAGCCCGGAAGCCCTGTTTGAGTTGCATCGTGTCACGTCTGCGGGCGCCCGGCGTGGCACCGTGTCACGCTGCCGTCGGCTCATGTTTCACCGCCGTTTTCCCAGGTCGTCGCATGTTTCACTGCTGTTGCGCGTCGTGCGCGAGGAGTGCGATGTGCACCGAGGCCGCCTGCTCGAAGTCGTCGAGGTCGACGCCGAGCCGGGTCTGTATCGCCTCGAGGCGGCGGTACAGCGCGGGGCGGGAGACGTGGTGGAGCTGGGCGGTGCGGGACTTGTTGCGGCCGGTGGCGAGGTAGGTCCGCAGCACGCCGAGCAGGTCCTGGTCGGCGCCGTTCCCGCACAGCAGGCCGTCCAGCTCGCGCTCGGCGAAGGACTGGACATGCGGGTCGTCCCGCAGCAGCCGGATCAGGCCGCGCAGGTGGACGTCCCTGAGCCGTACGACGGCCGGGAGGCCGAGGGCGTCGGTGGTGTCGGCGACGGCGTCCGCGACGTGCTGGGCCTCGCGCAGGCCGACGGGCACGTCGTCCCAGACGGTACGGGCGCCCGCGGCCGCCACCACCGCCCGGGGCCCCGCGGACTCGCCGTGCAGCCGGGCGGCGAAGTGCGCGGCGAGGGCGACGGCGTCCTGGTCGCGGGCGAGGCTGAGGAGGACGGCGGTGGTGCGCTCGGTGAGTTCGGCGACGAGTCCGGGCAGGCCCAGCAGCCGCAGGATCCGCTCCAGTTGGGCCGGTTCCGCGTCCCGTACGACGAGCGGGACGAAGGTCCGCCGGTTGACCGGGAGGCCGGCCGCCCGGGCCCTGGGCAGCAGCTGGCGGGCCGGTACGACCCCGGAGACCAGGTCGGTCAGCAGGCTCTGCGCGGACTGCTCCTCCCAGGTGTGGGCGGAGCCGCCGCCGAGCATGCGGTGCAGGACGAGGGCCTCGGCGCCCCGCTCGGCAAGGAGCCGGCCGGTGGCGGTGTCGCCGCGGTAGCCGCAGAGCATGATCTGGCCCCAGCGCTCGCCCCGGCCGCCCAGTTCGGCGCGGATCCAGCCGTCGGCCGCGCCGCCGCCGGCCTGCCGGGCGATGCGTTCCCAGTCCCGCAGCACGTCGTCCACGGCCGACCGCTCTCCCGCGGTGGCGAGGACCCGGTGCGCGAGGTTGGTGACGACGACCGGGCAGGCGCTGTGCACGGCGACTTCGTCGAGGAGCCGCTGGAGAGGGGCGGCGGCCGTGATGAGGCCGGTGAGGGCGGTGCGGACGGACTCCGAGAGGCTGACGGCGGCGAACTTCCGCCGGACCAGGCGGGACTGGACCTCCTCCGTCAGCTCGGCGAAGGGGAAGGGGCGGTGCAGGACCACCAGGGGGAGGCCGCAGCGGTCCGCTGCGCGGCGCATGGCGTCCGGTGGGGCGGGGAACGCGCGGCCGAGGCCGAGGACGACGGCCGCCGCCTCGGCCCGGTGCAGGGACTGGATGTAGTCGGCCTGTTTGTGCTCGTCACCGGCGAGCAGGACGCCGGTGGTGAGGACCATCTCGCCGCCGGTGAGCATGACGCCGACGTCGGGAGCCTCGGCGACGTGCACCCAGCGGACGGGGCGGTCGAGGTGGGTGGCTCCGGCCACCACCTCGGGGTCTCCGGCCAGGACCCGTTCCAGGGCGAGGATCTGGCGGACCGACAGTATGGGGTCTGTGGTGTTCGGGGGATCCCAGGTGGCGGTCATCTTGCGTGTCCCTTGGTCGGGTGTGGTGCGTTCGGCGGCTGCGGGCCGGTGGGGGCTGGTCGCGCAGTTCCCCGCGCCCCTAAAAGCAGGGGGCTGCAGGGCGCCCCTTCAGGGGCGCGGGGAACTGCGCGATCGGCCACGACGGCGCCGCAGCCGGCACACGGCGGGTCCCCTAGTAGGCACTCCGCAGCGCCTGTTCGAGGATCGCCGCGCCCTCCTCCGCCTCCGCCACCGTCAGGGACAACGGCGGGGCGATGCGCAGCGCACTCGTGTTGTGGCCGCCGCCCTTGCCGATCAGGAGGCCGCCTTCGCGGGCCGCCTCCAGGACGGCCGAGGCGGACTTGGGGTCGGCCTCGTCGGTGCCGGGCTTGACCAGTTCGACGCCGATCATCAGGCCGCGGCCGCGGACCTCGCGTACGCCGGGCAGCTGGGCGGCGACCGCGCGGAGGCGTTCGATGAGGAGGCCGCCGACGCGGCGGGCGTTGCCCTGGAGGTCGTGTTCCAGCAGGTACGACAGGTTGGCGAGGCCCGCGGCCATGGTGATCTGGGTGCCGCCGAACGTCGAGATGCTGTTGGAGTCGAGGCAGTTCATGATCTCCGAGCGGGCCACCACGCCGCCGATGGAGCTGCCGTTGCCGATGCCCTTGGCGAAGGTGAGGATGTCCGGCGGGCCGCTCTGGCCGTGTGCCTGCCAGCCCCAGAAGTGCTCGCCGGTACGGCCCCAGCCGGTCTGCACCTCGTCGGCGATCCAGAGGATGCCCTGCTCCTGGAGAACCTTGCGGAAGGCCGCGTACAGCCCGTCGGGCGGGGAGGTGAAGCCGCCGACGCCCTGGATGGGCTCGGCGATCAGCGCGGCCGGCGGCCGGGTGTGGCCGAGCAGGTCGCGCAGGTCGTCGACGCAGGCCGCGATGAAGTCGCGGTCGTTCAGCTCGGCGAACGGACCGCGGGTGCGGACACCGCCGTGGACGTACAGCGTCTGCAGCGGGGAGAGGGAGGTCGGGGACCAGCCCTTGTTGCCGGTGATGCCGACCGCGCTGAAGGAGCGGCCGTGGTAGCTGTTGCGCATCGCCAGGACGGTGTTGGTCCGGCGGTACGTGGTCGCGAGCAGCAGGGCCGTGTCGTTGGCCTCGGTGCCGGAGGTGGTGAAGAAGACCCGGGCGTCCGGGATGCCGCTCAGCTGGGCGATGCGCTCGGCCAGTTCGACCATCGGGCGGTTGAGGTAGAGGGTGGAGGAGTGGATGATCCGGCCGGCCTGCTCGCTCACCGCCTTCGTCACCTCGGGCAGCGCGTGGGCGGTCATCGTGGTGAGGATGCCGCCGAAGAAGTCGAGGTACCGGTTGCCGGCCGCGTCCCAGACGTGCCGGCCCTCGCCGTGGGTGATCTCCAGGGGCTCGTCGTAGTAGAGAGCCAGCCAGTCGGGCAGGACCTGGCGGTGGCGGGCGAAGAGGTCGTTCACGGCTGTACCAGCCCTTCGTAGGCGTCGGGACGGCGGTCGCGGTAGAAGGCCCACTGCTGCCGCACCTCGTCGATCAGGTCGAAGTCGAGGTCGCGGACGACGAGTTCCTCGCCCTTGTCGCTCGCGACCTCCCCCACGAACTGCCCCCGTGGATCGACGAAATAGCTCGTCCCGTAGAAATCGTTGTCGCCGTACTCCTCCTGGCCCACCCGGTTGATGGCGGCGACGAAGTACTCGTTGGCGACGGCGGCGGCCGGCTGCTCAAGCTGCCAGAGGTAGGCCGAGAGGCCGCGCGAGGTGGCCGACGGGTTGTAGACCAACTGGGCGCCGTTGAGGCCGAGTTGCCGCCAGCCCTCGGGGAAGTGGCGGTCGTAGCAGATGTACACGCCGACCTTGCCGACGGCGGTGTCGAAGACCGGCCAGCCGGCGTTCCCGGGCTTGAAGTAGTACTTCTCCCAGAAGCCCTTGACCTGCGGGATGTGGTGCTTGCGGTACTTGCCGAGGACGGTGCCGTCGGCGTCGATCACGGCGGCGGTGTTGTAGTAGAAGCCGGACTGCTCGACCTCGAAGACCGGGACGACGATCACCATGCCGGTCTCGCGCGCGAGTTCCTGCATACGGCGCGTGGTGGGTCCGTCCGGGACCGGCTCGGCCCAGCGGTAGTGCCCGGGTTCCTGGACCTGGCAGAAGTAGGGGGCGTTGAAGACTTCCTGAAATCCGATGATCTTCGCGCCGCGGCGGGCCGCCTCGCGGGCGTGTTCCTCGTGTTTCGCCACCATGGACTCGGTGTCGCCCGTCCAGGTGGCCTGGACCAGAGCGGCGCGTACGACGTTGGCCATGAGCTGCTCCTTCTACGCCCGTAGAGGGTCGAAAGTAGGCCTCCTCGGAGTCCTTGCCAAGACCATCGTCGTTAAGCCGCCGAGTCGATCGCGTTTCTTACCTGGCTGGCGGATGCGGGGCCGTCAGGGAAGCGCGCCGACTCAGCCGGGCGCCGTTTTCGACTGCGGGTGCGTGGGGGCCGGTCGCGCAGTTCCTCCCTCAGCCTTCGGCCGGGGGCACCCCCAGCGCCCCCAGGGGGTGCGCCTCGGTGGAACCCCTCAGGAGGCGAGGCCCGCCACCCGCAGGGCGTGCAGCAGGTCCCAGTGGCGCTGGTCGGAGATCTGCTGGGCCGAGCGGAGCAGCAGGGGCACCAGGCGCTGGGGATCCGGTTCCGCGCTGTGGGCCGTCTCCTCCGGGGGACGGACCTGGACGTACGTGTCCAGGAGGGCCCGGGCCTCGCGGTGGCGGCCCTCCGTGTCCAGGGCGAGGACGGCCTCGCCGATCTCCGGGGCGGGGCGGGCGACGCCCTGGCGCAGGATCTGCCGGCCGTCGTCGGTCCGGCCGGCGGCGGTCAGGGCGTCGGCGGCCGCGACGAGCCGGGCGGGCGGCAGCGAGGCCGCCTCCCACAGCAGCGTGGCCCAGTCGGCGCCGAGCCCGGTCCGCTGGAGGGCGTCCGCGAGCAACGGGAACCGGGCCGCGGGCCAGAGCGCGACCTCGGCGAGGAGCGCGTGCGCCTCCCCGGTGCGGCCCTCCGCCCGGAGCCGTTCGAGCATCTCGACGGCCGCGGCCACGGCCCGCCCCGACTCCTCGTCGGGCTCCGCCGGCACCGGCTCCGGCCGCGCCGGTGCCTCGACGGCCCCGGCGAAGCGGGCGCCGCGCGGGGTGCGGCGGCCGGTGGCGGCCTCGGGCACCGACGCGTCCGGCGCCTGCGGTGCGACCTGCGGCACGGCGCCGGGCGCGGCCTCGTCCTCGGCCAGGCCGGCGAACCGGGCACTGCCCCGCCGGCGCTTGCGCTGCTTGGCGGGGGCAGGCGCCGGGGCGGGCTCGGGAGTCACGCTGAGGGTCTCGGCCGGCGGTCGCCCGGCGGGCTCGGGAGTCACGGTGAGGGCCTCGGCCGGCGGTCGCCCGGCGGGCTCGGCCCGGTGTTCCAGCCTTCCCATCCGGGCCCGGAGCTCGGCGCACCGGGCCGAGGCCCGCTCGTGGTCGTCGCGGGCCCAGGCGAGGTCGATGTGCAGGGCCTCGGCCTGCTCGCGGGAGTGCGCGGAGTCGAGGGCGCGACCGAGCTGGGCCAGCCGTTCCGCGGCGTACCGCTGTTCGCGGAGGGTGACGTCGAGGCGGTCACTGAGGTCCTGGCGGGCGCCCGGCCGGTTGTCGAACGCGGCGAGCGCGTCCGCGTGCAGCCGGCGGGCCTGCTCGGCCTCACGCGCGGCGGCCTCGGTGCCGCGGACGGTCGCCAGGTCCTGGAGCAGCGCCTCCACGACGTCCCAGGGCGGCACCTCGCGTCCGCCGAGGCAGGCCTGCATACCGTCGGGATCGCGCTGCCAGAAGACGGCGCACCAGCCGCCGCCCTGGTCGAGGCGCGCCAGCAGGCCGTTCAGGTAGCTCGCGAACTCCCGTACTCGGCCCGGGAGTTGATCCACAGTCATCGCTCGACTCCCGCCAGACCGGAACACTCCGGTTCCGTAGGCAACACCAGTTGTGTTACGGAGTTGCTACGGGGAGTTTTCAGCGGGGACGCGGAGCCCTCATTGCCCGATCTTGACCGCTGCGCGGCACCCGCCGACGCGCGTCACGCACCGCCCCGTGTCACACGACGACCAGGGCGCAGCGCTCCACCAGGTCGTCCATCGAGAGGCCGAGCGCGCGGGCCAGCGCGGCAACGGTGAAGAAGGCGGGGGTCGGCGCCCGCCCGGTCTCGATCTTGCGGAGGGTCTCGGCCGAGATGCCCGCCGCGGCCGCCACCTCCGTCATGCTCCGCCCGCCGCGCGCCTCGCGCAGCAACCGCCCGAGCCGCTCGCCGCGTTCGCGCTCTTCCGGAGTGAGAGGGGTGCGCACCATGCCGTCATTCTAAGCCGTGATTCCAATCCGGTCGAGAAAGCCGGTATATTAATTGGCATGGTGGAACTGAAGACAGACACATCGATCGACGCCATGTACGCGTCGGGCCAGGTCGTCGGGCGGGCCCTGACGGCCGTACGCGAGGCCGCCGGCATCGGCGTCTCCCTGCTCGAACTGGACGAGGTGGCGCGGGAGGTGCTGCGCGCGGCCGGGGCCTCCTCCCCCTTCCTCGGCTACCGGCCCTCGTTCGCGCCCACCCCCTTCCCCGCCGTCATCTGCGCGTCCGTGAACGACGCGATCGTGCACGGCATCCCGACCGGCTACCGGCTGCGCGACGGAGACCTGGTCTCCATCGACTGCGGCGCGGTGCTGGACGGCTGGGCGGGCGACTCGGCGATCAGTTTCACGGTCGGCAGGCCCCGCCCGGCGGACGTACGGCTCGTCGAGACGGCCGAGCGGGCGCTCGCGGCGGGCATCGCGGCGGCGGTCGTCGGCAACCGCATCGGCGACATCGCGCACGCGGTCGGCCGGGTGTGCCGGGACGCCGGCTACGGCATCCCGCAGGACTTCGGCGGACACGGCATCGGCCGCCGTATGCACGAGGACCCCGGGGTGCCGAACGAGGGCCGTCCCGGCCGCGGTCTCCCGCTCCGGCACGGCATGGTCCTCGCGATCGAGCCCATGCTGATCGGCGGCGGCCGGGACGGCTACCACGCGGCCGAGGACGGCTGGACCCTGCGGACGAACGACGGTTCCCGGGCGGCCCACGCGGAGCACACGGTGGCGATCACGGAGGCGGGGCCACGCGTTCTCACGGCCAGGAACCCGGAGAGCTGAACCCGGAGAACTGCCGGCGGCCCGCCCCGGCCGCCGGTCACGTGACAGCACGCGCGCCGACGCACCGGCCGGGTTCCGGGAGCGGCCGGTGCGACGGCGCGGCGCCTGCCAGGCACGGCCCGGCCCGTCGCCCGAACTGCTGGACGTGCCCCCCTCCGGCGGGCGTGCGAAGGTGGTGTGACCGGGCCCCTGCAGGGGCACCCGCGTGGACCGGCACGTCGACCAGCGAGCGCGTCCCACCAGGCGCCGGGACGCCGGAACGGAACGAACGCTCATGACCAGCGGTTACCCCGGACCGGACAACTTCGGACAGGACCCTTTCGGAGAGTTCCTCGCACGCTTCTTCGGCGGCGGCGGAGCCCGCCAGGGCCCCCGGCAGATCGACATCGGCAGGCTGCTGAGCCAGCCGGCGAGGGAGCTGGTCAAGGGCGCCGCCCAGTACGCCGCCGAGCACGGCAGCCGGGACCTCGACACCGAGCACCTGCTGCGCGCGGCGCTCGCCGCGGAGCCCACCCGATCCCTGCTGAGCAGGTCCGGCGCCGACCCCGACTCGCTGGCGACGGAGATCGACGGCCGCGCGGGACCGGTCCAGCACCCGCCGGGCGAGGCTCCCCCGCCGACCTCGCTCTCTCTCACCCCGGCCGTCAAACGAGCCCTGCTGGACGCGCACGACCTGGCCCGGGCCGGTGGGGCCGGATACATCGGCCCCGAGCACGTGCTGGGCGCGCTGGCCGCCAACCCGGACTCCGCCGCCGGGCACATCCTGAACGCGGCCCGGTTCGCCGCCGCAGGCCTGCCGCCGGACGCCGCCGAGACCGACCGCACGCTCGCCGGTCCGGACACCCGGCGACGTGCGAGCGGCACGCCGAACCTCGACAAGTACGGCAGGGATCTGACCGAGCTGGCCGGGGAGGGCCGGATCGACCCGGTGATCGGCCGCGACGACGAGATCGAGCAGACCATCGAGGTGCTCTCCCGGCGCGGCAAGAACAACCCCGTGCTGATCGGTGACGCCGGAGTCGGCAAGACGGCGATCGTCGAGGGCCTGGCCCAGCGGATCGCCGACGGGGACGTGCCGGACGGGCTCGCCGGACGCCGGGTGGTCGCCCTCGACCTGTCCGGCGTGGTCGCCGGTACCCGGTTCCGGGGCGACTTCGAGGAGCGGCTCAACAACATCGTGGGCGAGATCCGCTCACACTCCGACCAGCTGATCGTCTTCATCGACGAGCTGCACACCGTGGTCGGCGCCGGGGGCGGCGGCGAGGGCGGCGCGATGGACGCGGCCAACATCCTCAAGCCCGCGCTGGCCCGGGGCGAGCTGCACATCGTGGGCGCGACCACGCTCGAGGAGTTCCGCAAGATCGAGAAGGACGCGGCGCTGGCCCGCCGCTTCCAGCCGATCCTGGTGCCCGAGCCGACGGTCCCCGACACCATCGAGATCCTGCGCGGCCTGCGCGACCGCTACGAGGCGCACCACCAGGTCCGCTACACCGACGAGGCCCTGGTCGCCGCCGTCGAGCTCTCCGACCGCTACCTGACCGACCGCAGGCTGCCGGACAAGGCGATCGACCTGATCGACCAGGCAGGCGCGCGGGTCCGCCTCGGCGCCCGTACCAAGGGCACCGACGTCCGCGCCATGGAGCGGGAGATCGAGCAGCTCACCCGGGACAAGGACCAGGCGGTCGCCGACGAGCAGTACGAGCGCGCCACCCAGGTCCGGGACCGCATCGGCGAGCTGAAGACCCGCATCGCCGAACTCTCCGGTGAGGACGAGGCGGACGAGGGGCTGAACCTGGAGGTGACGGCCGAGGCGATCGCCGAGGTGGTGTCACGCCAGACCGGCATCCCGGTCAGCAGCCTCACCCAGGAGGAGAAGGAACGGCTGCTCGGCCTGGAGGCCCACCTGCACCAGCGGGTCATCGGCCAGAACGAGGCGGTCGCCGCCGTCTCCGAGGCGGTCATGCGCTCCCGCGCCGGACTTGCGAGCCCGAACCGCCCGATCGGCAGCTTCCTCTTCCTCGGCCCGACCGGCGTCGGCAAGACCGAACTGGCCCGCGCGCTCGCCGAGGTGCTGTTCGGCAGCGAGGACCGGATGGTCCGCCTGGACATGAGCGAGTACCAGGAGCGCCACACCGTCTCCCGCCTGGTGGGAGCCCCGCCCGGCTACGTGGGCCACGAGGAGGCGGGCCAGCTCACCGAGGTCGTCCGCCGCCACCCGTACTCCCTGCTCCTCCTCGACGAGGTGGAGAAGGCGCACCCGGACGTCTTCAACATCCTGCTCCAGGTCCTGGACGACGGCCGCCTGACCGACTCGCAGGGCCGCACGGTGGACTTCACCAACACGGTCATCGTGATGACGAGCAACCTGGGCTCCGACGTGATCACGCGGCGCGGTGCCGGCATCGGCTTCGGCCCCGGCGGCGAGGAGGCGACGGAGGAGGCCCGCCGCGAGCGGGTCCTGCGCCCGCTGCGGGACCACTTCCGCCCGGAGTTCCTCAACCGCATCGACGAGATCGTCGTCTTCCGCCAGCTCACGAGCGAGCAGCTGCGCCAGATCACCGAACTCCTGCTGGAGCACACCCGCCGCATGCTGCACGCCCAGGGCATCACCGCCCACTTCACGGACGCGGCGGTCAACTGGCTCGCGGAACACGGCTACCAGCCGGAGTACGGCGCCCGCCCCCTGCGCCGCACCATCCAGCGGGAAGTCGACAACCAGCTCTCACGCCTGCTCCTGGACGGCACGATCGCGGAGGGCAGCAGCGTGACAGTGGACGTCACGGACGGCCACTTGGAGTTCCGCCCGGAGAACGCGCCCCTTTAGGGGCGCGGGGAACTGCGCGACCAGCCCCCACGCACCCGCACCCGGCGTCTAGGACGAAGGATCCACCACCTGGGCCGATCCCCCACCCCTCCGCACGGTCTCCGCCGCCGCCAGCCACTTCCCACCCGGCAGCCGCTGCACACCAGTAGCCGCACCGATCTCCGGATTCAGGCTGAACGAGTGCCCGATGGCCTCCAACTTCCCCCTCAGCACAGAGTCGTTGTACAGCGCCGGCTCCAACTCGGTCTTCGCCGCGTTCCGCTGCGACGCCCGAGGCGCGGCGATCGCGTCCACCAGCGGCAGATGCCGGTCGAGGAACTCGGTCAGCACCTGCAGCACCGTCGTGATGATGGTCGCCCCACCGGGCGAGCCCACCGCGACCACCGGACGGTTCGCCTTGTCGAGCACGATCGTCGGCGAAATGGACGACCGCGGCCGCTTCCCGGGCCCCGGCAGGTTCGGGTCGTGCACCGCGGGGTTCGCCGGGGTGAACGAGAAGTCGGTCAGCTCGTTGTTGAGCAGGAACCCCCGCCCCGGAACGGTCATCGCGCTGCCACCGGTCTGCTCGATGGTCAGCGTGTAGGAGACGACGTTCCCCCACTTGTCGGCGACCGTGAGATGCGTCGTGTTCTCGCCCTCGTACGTGGTCGGCGCCGCCGTGCCGGTCGACCCGGGGTTGTTCGGGTCGCCCGGTGCGACCGGGCTGGTCAGTACCGCGTCGTCGCTGATCAGCTTCGCCCGCTCGTCGGCGTACCGCTGCGACAGCAGCCCCTTCGTCGGCACGTCCTCGAACGCGGGGTCGCCGACCCAGCGCCCCCGGTCGGCGAAGGAGATCCGGCTCGACTCGATGAAGTGGTGCAGGTACTGCACCTCACTGGCCTTGGAGAGGTCGGTGTTCTCCAGGATGTTGAGGGCCTCCCCGACCGTGGTCCCGCCGGACGACGACGGTGCGATCGAGTACACCTTCAGCCCGCGGTACCCGGTCTCGGTCGGGGCCTGCAGCTTGGCCCGGTAGGAGGCCAGATCCTGCACGGACAGCTTGCCCGCCCGCGCCTTCCACCCCGAAGCCGGGTCCACGGGCGGGTTGTCGACCGTCGACACGATGTCCTTGCCGAGGTCGCCGTCGTAGACGGCCCCGATCCCCTTCTTCCCCAGTTCCTCGTAGGTCCGGGCCAGTTCGGGGTTCTTGAAGGTGGAGCCCACCACCGGCAGCTTCCCGCCCGGCAGGAACAGCTTGGCCGTGTCCGGGAAGTACCGGAACCGGGTCTCGTTCGCGGCGGTCTGCGACTGGAAGGTGTCGTCGACGACGAACCCCTTGCGGGCGATCCGCTCGGCCGGTTTCAGCACCGAGCCGAGCCGCTCCGTCCCCCACTGGCCGAGCGCCGTCTGCCAGGTCGCCGGCGTCCCCGGGGTGCCGACGCTCAGCCCGCTGCTGACGGCGTCGGCGAAGGCGAGCGGCTTGCCGTTCTCCACGAACAGGTTCGAGTCGGCGGTCAGCGGCGCGGTCTCACGGCCGTCGATCGTGTGCACCGTACGGGACTTGGCGTCGTAGTAGACGAAGTAGCCGCCGCCTCCGATGCCGGCGGAGTAGGGCTCGGTGACGCCGAGCGCGGCGGCGGTGGCGACGGCCGCGTCGACCGCGTTGCCGCCCTTGCGGAGCACCTCGATACCGGCGGCGGTCGCGTCGGCGTCGACGCTGGAGACCGCACCGCCGTAGCCGACGGCCACCGGGGTCTTCGCGGTGGGGGGGGGGGGGGGGGGGGGGGGGGGGGGGGGGGGGGCCCCCCCCCCCCCCCCCCCCGACACCACGGCGGCCGAGACCGCCAGGACCGTCAGTTTCCGCGCGACAGGGCGACGCATCCGCACCTCCAGTTCCGGAACGTCCGCGCAGCGTACCGACGGGGCCGGGGCCCCGACAGCCACATTCAGGGCACTGTCATATGACCGCCACACTTCGAACACGGGTACGTTCCGGCCACCTGTGACCGCTAGCATGCGCGCCCATGAATGACGACCTGCGCAACATTATCCTCGGCGTCGTGGCGGCCGGCATCAGCGCGGCGCTCGGCTGGCTGGCCCGCACCTCGCTGTGGCGCCGGAGCCTACGCCGCAAGCAGGCCTTTTTCGGGCTGCCGGAGAACTCGGAGTCGCTGCTGGTCGTCAACCGCGATCCGGCCACCTCGGAACCGGCCGTCCACCGTTTCGACGTGTTCGCGCTCCTGGAGCTGGCCGCGCTCATCAAGGACTGCGGCGCGAACCTGCAGATGGTTACCCAGGACAACGTCCAGCAGGGCTTCGGCGAGCGGACCGAGTTCTGCGTCGGAGGCCCCGGGTCGAATCGCCGCATGCTCGCTCACATGTCCGCGATGCTGCCCGGCGTCCGCGTCAACATTGACCCGGAACCGGGCCCGGACCGCGGCGCCTTCCAGATCGGTGCCGAGCGCTACCGCCTCGATCCGGGCATCACGGAGTACGTGCTGCTGGCCCGCCTCACCGCCGGCCAACGCCCCGACGCCCGCCCGGTGTTCCTCTTCTGCGGGCAGCGCGCGATCACCAACCAGGCGGCCACCCGCTACCTCGCCCGCAACCACCAGCGGCTCGCCCGCAAGCACGGCAACAACTCCTTCGTGCTGCTCCTCAAGGTCGTCAACTCGCAGGCGTACGGCCCCGACGTGGTCGAACTCGTCGAGGACGTCACCCGTGCCGCCCAGGCCCCGCTGCCGCCCGACGCCACCGAGACGCCCCGCGCCTCGCACCGCGCCTCCTGACCGCCCGCCCGGCTCAACAGTCTTTACTGGTACGTAACTTACCGACGGGTTACTTGCAGTAGGGAGTCGCGGTTACCGTCGGGTCACTTTGCTCTGACACAGACGGGGAGTGACCTGTGGGAACCCATCGCAAGGCCCTGCGCACGACCGCCGTGGGGGTGGTCTCCGCGACCCTGATCGCCGGCGGTGTCCTCGGGTTCACGCCCGCCGCCCAGGCCGCCGGGAACGGCGTCCGGTTCGTCGACATCACCGGGGACGGCGGCACGACGCTCAAGGCGAACGTCGTCACGCCCGCGGGCGCCGACGGCTCGCACCGCTACCCGCTGCTCGTCATGCCCACGAGCTGGGGCTTCCCGCAGGTCCAGTACCTGGCCCAGGCCCAGAAGCTCGCCGACTCCGGCTATGTGGTGGTGGCCTACAACGTCCGGGGGTTCTGGCAGTCCGGCGGCGGGATAGAAGTGGCGGGGCCGCCCGACGTGGCCGACGCGTCGAAGGTGATCGACTGGGCGCTCGCCAACACCCCGTCCGACGCGGGGCACATCGGCATGGCGGGCGTGTCGTACGGCGCCGGCATCAGCCTGCTGGCGGCCGCGCACGACGACCGGATCAAGGCGGTCGCCTCGCTGAGCGGCTGGGCCGACCTGATCGACTCGATCTACTCGGGCCGCACCGAGCACTCCGAGGCGACCGCCCTCCTCGACGGCGTCGGCCAGGTCACCGGTCGCCCGAGCGCGCAGACCAGCCAGGTCTTCAAGGACTTCTTCGCCTCCGACCTGTCCAAGGAACAGGAACTGATCGACTGGGGCAGGGAACGTTCCGCCGCGACCTACGTCGACCGGATCAACAAGAACGGCGCGGCAATCATGCTCGCCAACGCCTGGGGCGACACGGTCTTCCCGCCCAACCAGATCGCCGACTTCTACGGCCGGCTGACCGGCCCCAAGCGGCTCGAACTGCGCCCCGGCGACCACGCGACCGCCGAGCTGACCGGACTGTTCGGGCTGCCCAACGACGTGTGGACGGACACCGAGCGCTGGTTCGACCACTACCTCAAGGGCGCGGACAACGGCATCGACCGCGAGCAGCCGGTTGAGCTCAAGTCCCGTTCCACCGGCGGCTACGAGGGCTATCCGGACTGGAAGTCGGTCGGCGCCACCGGGCGGAAGATCGACCTCGCGGGCTCGGCCACCGTGCACGCGAACGTCGACTCGGGCGCGGACGGCGGGACCGTCTTCCTGTCCAGCATCCTCGACCAGGTCGCCCAGCTGCCGCCGGTCGCCTCGATCCCGCTGCTCCCCCGCCGCTGGGCCGCCGTCTGGCAGTCCGGGCGGTACACCGGCACCCAGCAGGTGCGCGGCACGGCCCGGTTGCACACCACCCTCACCCCGACCGCGGAGAGCGGCACCCTGGTCGCCTACCTCTACGACGTGGGGCCGCTCGGCCTCGGCAAGCTGGTCACCAACGCGCCGTACACCTGGCACGGCCGGACGCCCGGCAAGGCGTTCGACGTAAACCTGGACCTGTTCTCCACGGCCTACGACGTGCCCGCCGGGCACCGGCTCGCGCTGGTGATCGACACGGTGGACCCGCTCTACATCGAGCACAACCCGTCCGGCGCGCAGCTGACCTTCTCCTCGTCGGTGGACGACCCGTCGTACGTGTCCGTCCCGCTGCGCGAGCAGTGATCTCCGGCTGCCGCCGGCCGGGCCTGGCCCTTTGGCTGCTGCCCCTACGGCAGCAGCGTCCCTGGTTCGGCCGGGGCCACCTCGGCGGCCCCGGTCCTGGGACTGTGCCGCTCCCGCCTGGCCACCCAGCCGGCGAACCACGAGAGCAACATGCACATCCCGATGTAGATCGGCGAGATCACCATCACCACGGGGATGAAGGGCAAATCGTAGTCGAGGTTGGACGCGATCAGTTTCCCGGCATGGAGGAACTCCTCGTAGGTGATGAGCACCGAGCCGTTGTAGAGGGTGAGTCCGGTGACCAGGGCGGGCAGCGGCTGGACCTTCAGCGCCACGAAGACGAAGAAGATCATGACCAGGACGGGCATGGCCCGGGAGAACTCCACGACGACGGTGGCGAGCAGGCGCACCGGCCGGTGCTCGGAGAGCCGTCCGGTGGCCAGCAGTCCGCCCAGCGCCAGGGAGAGGACGGCCGCCGTCGCGAAGGCCTTGAGGGTGTTGCCGAGACCACGCAGGAGGAGCTTCTGGATCCCCTCGTAGGCGAAGGGCATCCACTTGGTGGACGTGAACTGGCCGGCGCTGGAGAGGAGGTGGAGGATCCCGGCGAGCAGGGCCACGACGACGCCGGCCGCGAGGACGCCGTATGCGGTGTGCCGCCTTCTGGTGACGGGTCCCGGGATGTCGTAGAGCGCGGTGGCCTCGGTCATCGGGCGACTCCCCAGGTGCGCTGCATCAGGTGGAACAGGGCGCTGACGGCGAGGGTGAGGATGAGGTAGCCGACGGCGATCCACACGAAGGTCCAGACGATGTCGTAGCCGAGTTCGCTCAGCGTCCGGTAGGTGCCGAGGAGTTCCGTGACGCTGAAGGCGCCCGCGATCGCGGAGTTCTTGGCGAGCGCGATGAGGGTGGAGCCGACCGGCGGGACCACCGACCGGAACGCCTGGGGAAGGATCACCAGTCGCAGCGTCTGACCGAAGGTCATGCCCAGGCTGCGGGCCGCCTCGCCCTGCCCCCGGGGCACCGTGTCGATGCCGGAGCGCAGCGCCTCGCAGATGAACGCGGAGGTGTAGCAGCCGAGGGCGAGGACCGCGAACACCTTGAACGGCAGCACCAGTCCGAAGCGGGGCAGGCCGAGCAGCACCGCGAAGAACAGGAGGGTGAGCGGGGTGTTGCGGAGCACGGTGACCCAGGCCGTGCCGATGGCCCGCAGGGAGCCGACGGGCGCGACCCGGAAGGACGCCATGACGAAGCCGAGGAGCAGGGCCAGCGCCGAGGAGCAGACGGTCAGTTCGAGCGTGCCGAGAAAACCCTCGGCGTACGTGCGGAAGTTGTCGGTCAGTACGTTCATGCCGTCCTCGCTCAGCTCGCCGGACAGCGGTCGATCGGGGGCGGCGCGGGGGCGGGTACGCCGGACAGGCCGAGCGTCGCCTCGTACGCCTTCTTCCAGTCGCCGTTCTTCTCACGTGCCTCCAATGCGTCGTCCATCGCGGAGCGCAGGGCGGTGTCGCCGCGGGGGACGCCGATGCCGTACGGCTCCTTCGAGAAGGGCCTGCCGACGACCTTGAGTTCGCCGGGGGCCTTCGCCGCGTAGCCGATGAGGATGGCGTCGTCGGTGGTGACGGCGTCGACCTGGTAGGTGAGCAGGTTGTCGACGCAGACGGAGTAGGTGTCGTAGGCGACGGGGACCGCTTTCGGGTGGTCGGCCCTGATCCGCTGGTACGGCGTCGACCCCGCCGCCGAGCAGACGCGCTTGCCTGCGAGGTTCTGGGGGCCGTGGATGTCGTTCTCGTCGTGGCGGACGAGGAGGGACTGGCCCGCCATGTAGTACGGGCCGGCGAAGCCGACCAGGCGATCTCGATGTCGAAGCCCGAGTGGACGCCGGTGGCCGGGTCCCGCTCGCCGAGGTACGGCTGGTCCTCCTTGGCGCCGACGACGAGGTGACCGCGCTTCCTCGCCCGGGTCCAGGTCGGTGAGGACGGCAGCCGGAAGCCGCGCACGACCCGGTAGTCGGGCAGCGTGCCGGCCGCGGGGCCCTTCCGCGGCGGGCTGCCTTCCTTGCCGCAGCCGCCGACGCCGAACGCGGCACCGGCGTCGCCGATCACTGCGGTGAAAAGGGCCAGGGCCGCGGGCACACGGGCGGCGGGCACACGGGTGGTACGGACCATGGGTGGTACTCCCCGCTCAGTGCTTGAGGATTGTGGACAGGAAGTCCCTGGCGCGTTCGCTGCGCGGGGCGGTGAAGAACTCCTCCGGGGTGCGGTCCTCGACGATGCGGCCGTCGGCCATGAAGACGACCCGGTGTGCGGCGGAACGGGCGAAGCCCATCTCGTGGGTGACGACGACCATGGTCATGCCGTCCCGGGCGAGCTGCCGCATGACCTCAAGCACCTCGTTGATCATCTCGGGGTCGAGGGCGGAGGTCGGTTCGTCGAAGAGGAGGGCCTTGGGCTCCATGGCGAGGGCGCGGGCGATGGCGACGCTCCCCCAGTGCCTGAACGGCCTGGGCGGTGCCCCCAGATGCCGGCCGCCGGAGAGCTGTGCGGGGTACTTCCCGGCGTGCGCCGACAGGCCGACGCGGTCGAGGAGTGCGCGCGAGCGCCGGTCCGCCTGTTCCTTCGGGCGCCCGCGGACCTTGATCTGGGCGAGGGAGACGTTCCGCAGGACCGTCTTGTGGGCGAACAGGTTGAAGGACTGGAAGACCATGCCGACCTCGGCGCGGAGCTTCGCGAGGGCCCTGCCCTCCTGGGGCAGCGGCCGGCCGTCGAGCGTGATGGTCCCGGACTCGATGGTCTCCAGGCGGTTGATCGTCCGGCACAGCGTCGACTTCCCCGACCCCGAGGGGCCGATGACGACGACCACTTCTCCCTTGCCGACGGTGAGATCGATGTCCTGGAGGACATGGAGCTCGCCGTAGTACTTGTTGACGTCCCGCAGTTCGATCAGAGGATCGACGGCCATCCGCAGCCCTACCCGCTCTCAGCTGTGTCGTGGTTGCCGCAAACTATCCAGCCGGGAGTGAACTTAAGGCACGACACGCACTTTTCGGGCATTAGCCGTATTTATGCCATCTTTATTGCCGCCCTCGTCGAAGGGTTCGCCGCGGTTCAGGTCTCGGCGACCTCCGCGTAGAGCTGGGAGAGTTCGGGGACCCCGCTCGCAGCCCAGTCGTGACCGGCCTCGACGACCTCGAACTCCCGCCCGGACGACAGCCGTACGACCGGCTCGCCGTCCGCCCGGATCTGCCACTCCGCGCCGGTCACGGTCCGGGTCAGGACGGTGCCCAGGTACAGGCCGGCGTCAGTGCCGAGCCAGGTCAGGGTCTCCTCGTCGTCCCGCCAGCGCGGGAGCAACTGGTCGAGGGCCTCCAGCGAGGCCGGGGTGTCGTCGAGCGTGACACCCTCCTCGGCCGCCTGGGCACGCAGGAGCTCGCACTCGGCGAGCAGATCGGGGTCGGCGTGGTGGGGGACGTCACCGGTCTTGCCGTGCCTGTGACCCAGGAAGGGGATGTTCATGGTCCCAGGTTGACACTCACACCTCGAGGTCCACCACCACCGGAGCGTGATCGGAAGCGCCCTTTCCCTTGCGCTCCTCGCGGTCGACATAGGCGTCCTTCACTGCTTTGCCGAATGCTTCGTTGCCGTACACCAGGTCGATGCGCATGCCGCGGTTCTTGGGAAAGGCGAGCTGGCGGTAGTCCCAGTAGGTGTAGGGGTGGTCGTACTTCAGCGGGCGCGGGACGACGTCGCTCAGGCCGGTCTCGCGCAGGGCGGTGAGGGCGGCGCGCTCGGCCGGGGTGACGTGGGTGAGGCCCTCGAAGGCGGCCACGTCGAAGACGTCGTCGTCCGTCGGCGCCACGTTGTAGTCGCCGAGCACCGCGAAGGGGCGACTGCCGCCCGCGTCCCCGGCGACGGCGGCCTTCAGCGCCTCGAACCACTGGAGTTTGTAGGCGTAGTGCGGGTGGTCGACCTCGCGCCCGTTGGGCACGTACACCGACCAGACCCGGACCGGCCCGCAGGTCGCCGAGATCGCGCGGGGCTCGGGCGCGCCGTCGTAGCCCGGGTCGCCGGGCAGGCCCTTGACGACGTCCTCCAGGCCGACCCTCGACAGCACCGCCACGCCGTTCCACCGGCCGGTCGCGTGGACCGCCGCCTCGTACCCCAGCTCGCGCAGCTGCTCGAACGGGAACTGTGCCTCGGCGACCTTGGCCTCCTGGAGGCAGAGCACGTCGGTGCCGCTGCTCTCCAGCCAGGCGAGGAGCCTCGGCAGGCGGGCGGTGATCGAGTTCACGTTCCAGGTCGCGATGCGCATGCTCCACAACCTACCGGGCGCCTCTGACAACGGGCCTCGGACGTCCGGCCCCCGAACCTCCGGCCCCGCGTCTGCTCCCGCCCCGCGTCTGCTCCCGCCCCCGCGTCTGCTCCCGCCTCGCGTCCCCTGCGGCCTCAGACGTCCGCCGAGGCCCCCGGCGCCAGCCGCTGGTGGTCCGCGCCGCCGAGGGCGCCGATCTGACGGTCGTAGATCGGCCGGGCGAGGTCGGTGAGCAGGGCGTCGTGGATGTCGTAGGCGCGCTGCGGCTTCACCTCGCGGACGTAGTCGATGACCTCGGAGATCTTGTTCCAGGGCGCCATCACGGGGAGCATCAGCGTCTCGACGGGGTGGCCGGGGACGGTGAGGGCGTCGCCGGGGTGGAAGACCCTGCCGCCGTCGATCAGGTAGCCGACGTTGGTGATGCGCGGGATGTCCGGGTGGATCACCGCGTGCAGCTCGCCGTGCACCTGGACGTCGAAGCCGGCGGCGGTGAAGGTGTCGCCGTGGCCGACAGTGTGCACCCGGCCAGGGAAGGCCGCCGCGAGCTGGTCGGCGACGGACTTCAGCGTCCAGATCTCGGCGCCGGGGTTCGCGTCCAGGGCGGCCCGCAGCCGGCCCTCGTCGAAGTGGTCGGCGTGCTCGTGGGTGATCAGGATCGCCTCGGCGCCGACGGCCGCGTCCTGCTCGCTGAATCCGCCGGGGTCGAGGACGAGCGTGCGCCCGTCCTTCTCGAGGCGCACGCACGCGTGGGACTTCTTGGTGAGCTTCATGGTCACCATCCTGCCCCGCTCAGCCCTCGGGGGTGGTCTCCTCGCGGATGACCTGCTGGGCGACCCGGAACGCGCTGTTCGCGGCCGGTACCCCGCAGTACACCGCCGCCTGGAGCAGCACCTCCTTGATCTCGGCCGGGGTGAGGCCGTTGCGCAGCGCGGCCCGGAGGTGGAAGCCCAGTTCCTCCAGATGGCCGCCCGCCACCAGCGCGGTGAGCGTGACGCAGCTGCGCGAGCGCCGGTCGAGGCCCGGCCGGTCCCAGATCTCGCCCCACGCGTAGCGGGTGACGAACTCCTGGAAGTCCCCGGAGAACTCGTCGGCCTGCGCCAGCGCCCGGTCCACGTGCGCGTCCCCGAGCACCTCCCGGCGGACCTTCAGCCCCGCCTCGTAGGGGTCGGGCCGCCCGAACGGCTGCGGCGCCACGACGGCCGGGGCGATCTCGGCGATCGGCGCCACCGGGGGCGCGACCTGCGGCACGGCCTGGGGCGCGGCGGACAGCACCGGCTTGACCGGCGCGGCCGGGATGGCGATCTGTCCGGTGGTCGAGTCGTAGGCGGGCTGCCAGGCGGTGGAGAAGTGGCGCACGAGCAGGTCGGTGACGGCGCCGGGCTGCTCGACCGGGACCAGGTGGGAGGCGCCGGGCACGACCGCGAGCCGGGCGTCGGGGATCCCGGCGACCAGGGTACGGGCCTCGGCCGGGCCGGTGACCTGGTCGTCGGAGCCGACCAGCACGAGCGTCGGTACGCCGACGCGGGCGAGCTCGTGCCGTACGTCGAAGCCGGCCAGCGCCTCGCAGGCGGCGATGTAGCAGCCGGGGTCGGTGGTGCGGACCATCTGGACGGCCCACTCGGTGATCGCGGGCTGGGCGGCGGCGAACCCGCCGGTGAACCAGCGCTCGGGCGAGGTCCGGGCGATCGGATCGAGGCCGTTCGTCCGTACGATCACGCCGCGCTGCCGGAACTCGTCCGGCGTCCCGAACCGGGGCGAGGTGGCGACCAGCGCCAGCGAGGCGATCCGCTCCGGGTGCCGCAGCGCCAGCTCGACGCCGACGGCTCCGCCCAGCGCGCAGCCCGCGTAGCCGAAGCGCTGCACACCGAAGGAGTCCAGCGTGGCCAGCAGCCGGGCGGTCAGCTCGGCCACGGAACCGGCCGGGTGCGCCGGGGCGCCGCCGTGCCCCGGCAGGTCGTAGCGGAAGACGCGCCACTGCTGGACCAGCTCCGGGATCTGCCGGTCCCACATGTGCCATGTGGTACCCAGTGAGGGACCCAAGATCAGGACCGGAGCGTCTTCTGGCCCGTCAAAGCGGTATTGCAGGGTGTTCGGTGGTGTCTCACTCACGCCCCAGACCCTCTCACGTCTCACGACTGCCCCTATGACGGGGGTTGCGACTGCACAGGTCTGACCAGATGGAAGACCTCCCGGGCCGCGTAGCGCTTGAGGGTTCGGACGATCTCGCGCCGGGTTTTGCCCTCCGCGCTGCGGTGTTCGTAGTACTGCTGGGTGCGCGGGTCAACGCGCAGGCGGGTCGGCACGATCCGATGCAGGGCCGCGTTCGCTTGCCGGTCGCCGCCCCGGTTAAGGCGCCGGTACTGCCGACTGCCCGAGGAACGCTCGACGGGACTGACCCCGCACAGCGCCGCGAAGGACGCCTCACTGCCCAGGCGTTCCGGGTTGTCCCCGATCGTGATCAGCAAAGTGACGGCGGTGTCCGGACCGATGCCCACCACCTCGAGCAGCTGCGGAGCGTGGCGCTCCACCAGCCGGGTCAGGCGGCCTTCGAGCTCCTGGACCTCTTCGCTGAGCTGCCCGATGCGCCGGGCCAGGAGACCCAGCGTCACGTGGGTGGCGTGGAGCACCGCCCCCTCGCCGGCCTCGCGGTTCAGGCTGTCGTCGACGAGCCCTGCGCAGGTGCGTAAGAGTTCTGCGTTGCCCAGCCCGGCCAGTTCCTCCCTCAGCTGCAGATCGGCACGTATGAGGACGGCCTTGAGCTGGTTGATCGCCTGGGTGCGGGCCTTGACCGCCGAGTCCTTGGCCAGCTTGTACATCCGGGCGATCTCCACCGGCCCGTCGCCCGCCTTGGCCTGAGCGCACGCCCGCCCGCTCAGCACCGCCCGGGCCGCGTTCTCGGCATCGAGCGGGTCCGACTTGCCGCGCCGACGGCGGTCGGCCCGGTCGAACCGATTCACATCGAAAACGTCCACGCCCTGGGCCAGTAGGTAGCGGGACAGGGCGGCTCCGAAGGAACCGGTGCCTTCGACTCCGGCCCGGCGCACCGTACCTGACGCCATGGCCCACCCCAGCAGGTCTCGGTATCCAGCCGCGGTGGCCGGGAACTCCTCAGTGCCGATCACCTCCCCCACAAGGGAGAGCACAGCGGCCACATGAGCGTCCCGGTGCGTGTCCACTCCCAGGACCACCTCCCCCGTCGGCCGGCGCCGACGAGAACGCGAAGCGGTGGACGTGCCGGTCATGCTCGTTCCCTTTCAGGCCGACGGTTTATCGCGTGGCCGGTAGCGGGCCGTGCGGACGGTCAGAATCGTGATGTCGCCTTTCCGGCAAGCCCCTATCGAGACACGTCCATCAGCCCGAGACCAACAGTGCGCAGTCCCATGGCCGGCGGTCGACACAGTGTGATCAGGACACCTCGGTCAGAGATCTCAGGAGTCGGACTCCGCCGTAGGACAGGCACCCACCTACGGTTCTCGGCCCAACCGGCCTCCAGCCACGTCAGCCCGCTCGTTCGAGCGAATTGACTCGAAGCACCGGTCGCCTACCACCGGAACTGGCACCATGCCGCCGTCGTGCGTCACTTCGAGTCGAAGGCGGACCATTGGAACGGCGGGTCAATGAGCGGCAGCTGTCGGTGTTGCAGTGGGTGGGAGCCGGGTGCCCTGCAGGCGTATGGAACACAAGCTCCTACAAGACCACCTGCCAGGCACTCCACAACCGTGGCCTGGTGACGGTCTCCCGGAAGGCCGGGCAGTGGAGCGTCGCCCTGACGAGCGCCGGCCAGCACTACCTGGCGCACGGCACGTACCCTCCCCGCGGATCACGCCCGCGGAAGCCCCAGGCCGCCGCTCCACGGCCCCAGTCAGCCCAAACTCAGGAAACGTCGGCCGCCGAGCGGAAGCCAAGCCCTCCCTCACAGCCTCGTGTGACGCTCACGGAGCAGCTGTTACAGGAGCTCGCGGAGGCCGGCGGCAGGATCGTCAAGAGCGGCAGCGGTCCCGGCTTGGAGAAGTGGCCGTCCCGCGTCGCCGCCGCACGCAGGTCCGGAAGGGTTCCGGAGACGAAGGAGCTGTACGGAAACTGGTGCCGCGACGGGTACGAGATCAAGCTCGTCGACATCCCCGCCTGGCGCCTTGCCGTCCTCGACCCCGTCCCCGTGCCCTCGCGGCACACTCGGCCGCACACCGTTATCCGGGCCATGCAGAACGAACGCCAGCTGCTCGGCCTGACCAAGCCCGTCCAAGGACGCGCTCTCCGACTCATCCAGGCACTGATCACCACTGCCGAGGCCGAAGGACACACCTGCTCGGCGGGGCAAACCGGCTTCGCACCCCCACCGCATCGCCGCCGCAGGGCAAATCCCCACTTCACCATCACCGCACAGGGCCAGCCAGTGGGGTTTCTCGTCCTCCAGGAACAGGATCGGGCCGAGCACGTCGCCACCGAGAAGGAACTCGCCGACGCCAAGAAGCACTCCTGGGTCAGGATCCCCCGCTTCGACTACACCCCGTCCGAACGCCTCCGCATCATCCTCAGCGGCGGCCAGCCACACCGGGCGAGCGAATGGGCCGACGCTCCCGGCCGCCCCCTCGAAAGGCAGCTCGCCGAGATCGCACAGGAGGTCACGCTTCGCGGCGAAGCCGCCGAACGCAGACGCCAGGACGAGGCCGAAGCGGCACGCCAGAAGCGCATCCGCTGGGAAGCCGCCATGGAACAAGCCCGCATCCGGTACGCGGAGGCGTACCGCTTCAGACACTTTGAAGCGCAGGAAGCGGCATGGCGCCACGCCACCGGACTTACGGAGTACGTGAGCGCGGTACGCACGCGAGTCGAGGCCATGCCACCGGGGCAGGCCAGAACCGAAGCCGAAGCATGGATCAGCTGGGCAGCGGCCACCGTCGAGCGCCTCGACCCATTGCACACACCGCCCCGACTGCCCGACATCCCCGAACCACGAGCCGACGACCTCAGGCCCTTCCTCGGGCACTGGAGCCCCTACGGCCCCTGAGCCGCGAGAGCGGGCGCGCACCGACTGGGTGGCACTCAGATGATCATCCGTGATCTCAGACAGAACGGCACGGCCTCGTCGCACGCAATGTCGGATGTCGTCGACCGCGCTGAGCGCCGCTGCACGGCCCAGCTCGCGGGTGGCGACGTGGTCGATCTCCGAGAGCAGCAGCGGGGACATACCAGGAGCCGCGCAGCCGTGATGGCTTCGTTTGACGCACGCACGCTGCCCCCGCGATCGCCCAGCGTGTCTGCAAGATCGCCGTACCGTCCACCGATTGCGCTCCGCACGTTGAGGCACGCCCGGGACGCACTCCCGGCTCACGCTCCAACCGGCCTCCGTACGCGGGGCTTTGGCGGCTTGTCACCAATCAACCTACATCCACTGGTGTTTGCTACTTGAGATGTCATGGGCATTCTGTATGGGTCTGATCGTCGGCGTGGGTGCAACCTTGGGGGGCCGATGGCAAGAGGGGACGTCTGGGCAGGAAAGGGCACGACCGAATCAGTAGCGGACCTCGTTGCCCAGTTCGGCGAGGAGGTCAGGGCCAAGCTGCAAGGTCCCGCAGGGGCGGTCAGCAGTAAGGAGGACAGCCTGACCGCGCCGGTGGAGCATCTGCTGCGCGGCATGGCCTCGCGGCAACGCCTCAAGCTCATCGTCCACGGTCAGAGTCGCATCAAGGAACTCGGGATCCGGCCCGACTTCGCCATCGCCTGCGGCGGCAGGACCATAGGGCACGTCGAGCTGAAGCAGCCGGGCTCGGGGGCCGATCCGGAGAAGTGGTCGGTGAAGAGCCACGACCGCAAGCAGTGGGAGAAGATCAAGGCACTCCACAATGTGCTGTACACCGACGGATACCAGTGGGCGGTCTACCGTTTCGGCGTACAGGTCGGCCCGACCGGGATCCTGGTCGGAGACCTTGATTCCGGTAGTCGGCAACTCGTCGTCGCGGACACCGGGTTCGAGCGTGCCCTCACGCACTTCTTCCTGCCAGCGCCCATCGTCCACGACAGCATCAACGAACTGGTCAAGCGTATCGCGGGAATCTGCGCCCTGCTGCGTGACGAGGTCACCGAGCGTCTCACCCGCGAGGAGCACGGGCAGGCTGACGCTGCGTTCTCGATCCTGGCCGACAACTGGAAGGACCTGCTCTTTCCCGATGCTCGCCCGGAGGAGTTCGCAGACCAATACAGTCAGACGCTGACGTTTGCCATGCTGCTGGCTCGCCTTGAGCACATTGATCTGGGCAGGCTCACGCTTCCCGAGGTCGCGATCCGACTGGGCAAGCGGCATTCCTTGATGGGCAAGGCGCTGGCGGTGCTGACGGACGACGCCCTCGACGATCTGCGGGGCATCATCGACCCGCTGATCGACGTCTTATCGGCCGTCGACCCCGAGATGTTCAAGGACGAGACCGGAGACGCCTACCTCCACCTGTACGAGGGCTTTCTGGGCGCCTACGACCCGGAACTGCGACGGCGGACGGGTACTTACTACACGGCTGGCGAGGTCGTCCGTTTCATGGTCGGCTTCACCGACGCGGTGCTGCGTGACCGGCTCGGCCAGGAGGACGGCTACGGAAGCGAGGACGTCACCGTCGTCGATCCGGCCATGGGCACCGGGACCTTCCTCATCAACATCATCGACCACGTCGCCAAGTCCCTGTCACTGAAGTACGGCAGCACGCTCAAGTCCGGGCTTCTCCGGGAGCTGTCGGGCCGACTGGTCGGGCTGGAGAAACAGACCGGGCCGTACGCCGTCGCCGAACTCCGTGTGCACCACGCCTTCCGGTCCCACGACGCCGACATCACGCGCCGCCCGCCGAGGCTTCTGGTGGCCGACACACTCGACGATCCCGCCGTCGAGCACCACCTGGGCTTCATGTACGAGGCGATCGCCCGCCACCGCCGAATGGCGAACAAGATCAAGGCGGACGAGAAGGTCATGGTGGTCATCGGCAATCCGCCCTACCTGCGGGGTGCGAGACAGTCGGGCGTCGGGCGCTGGGTAACCGAGGGCAACCCGAACGGCCAGGGCCCGATCCTCGCCCGCTTCCACCCAGAGGACAACGGACGCGTCGGATACGCCCTCGACAACCTCTACGTCTACTTCTGGGCATGGTCCACCTGGAAGGTATTCGACCAGTTGACTGCCTCGGGAGCGCCGAAGGCCCCGAGCGGGATCGTCGCCCTCATCACCAACTCCGGGTACCTGGACAGCGAGGGATCGGCCGGCATGCGCCACTACCTGCGTGAGGCCGCCGACGAGGGCTGGGTCATCGGCCTCTCACCCGAGGGCGCCTACTCCGACACGCGCACCCGTGTCTTCCAGGATGTTAAGCGGGAGATCTGCATCGCCGTCTTCGTCCGCCATGGCGCCCCGGACGCGGATACACCGGCGCGGGTCTGGCGACTTGACGTCCCCGCGGGCACACGCGAGGAGAAATTCAACTGGCTGGAAGGGCTTGGCCTCGACGGTCATCACGACGGGACCTCCTGGCAACTATGCCCCACACAGTGGACCGCGCCTTTTCACGTCCTGTCCGACTCTGAGTGGTCGGCAATGCCACCGGTGGACGCCCTGCTGCCCTGGACGAGCTCCGGCAACAAGAACAACCGCAGCTGGCCCGTCTCACCCAGCCGGGACGTCCTGGAGATCCGGTGGCGCAGGCTCGTCCAAGCCCCAGCGGAGGACAAGGCCGCACTGCTGAAAACCACCAGAGACCGCCGTCCGGATAAGCCGGAACCGCCACTGCCCGGGCAGCAGGAAAGGGAAAGCCTTGCCGCGGAGAAGGAGACGTTGCCGGTCACTGTTCCCTACGGCCGGATGACCTTCGACAGGCAGTACATCATCGCGGACAGGCGAGTGATCGACTTTCCGCGACCGGCCTTGTGGTTCGCCCACAACGACCAGCGTCAGATCTACCTGTCCGAACTCCACACGGAGTCAGGCCGTCCGGGGCCGGCGGTGAGTTTCACTGCCCTGCTCCCCGACATGCACCACTTCAAAGGCACCGAAGGCGGCCGCGTCGCCCCTCTCTACCGCCACCCTCACCAGGCTGAACCAAACGTCACCCCTGGCCTGCTGCGTCTTCTCACCAAGACGTACGGCGTGACGGTCACCGCCGAGGACCTCTTCGCGTACATCGCGGGAACAGCCGGCCACAGCGGCTACACCCGCCGCTTCGCCGCGAACCTCTCCGAGCGCGGTGTCCGTATCCCTATAACACGCGACCCGGCTCTATGGGCGGAGCTCGTGGAAGTGGGCAGGCGCACAGTGTGGATCCACACGTACGGCCAGCGCTTCGCCTCCCACCACGACAGTTCACCTGGCTCGTCCCCGAGGCTTCCCCCGGAGGAACAACCGGAATGCGTCGTCGTGATCGGAGAGGACGACGGGTTACCTGCGGACATCTCTTACGACGCGTCCACGCGAACCCTCACGGTGGGCACGGGCTGCATACGTCCGGTGGCGCCGGAAGTCTGGGACTATCGGATCGGCGGGGTGCAGGTGATCCGCAAGTGGTTCAGCTTCCGCAAGCGCAAGCCAGACGTGGAACGACAGACCCCGTTGAACGACATCCTGCCCCCGACCTGGCCTGCCCGGTGGACCGTTGACCTGCTTGACCTCATCAACGCGCTCGGGCTCCTCGTAGCCCTCGAACCCCAACAGGCCCGGCTGCTGGACGCAGTGACCAGCGGCCCGCTCATCAGCACCGACGACCTACGGGGCGAGGGCATCCTGCCCGTACCTGCCTACGCAACCAAAGAACCGAAACCGCCGCGCAAGTCTCGACGCGCCCCCGGCCCTGGTCAGGAGAGCCTCGACTTCTCGGACTGACACCCGTCCGGCCTGAGTGCCTGACGCCCGCAACATCAACGGAATATCTGCACGATGACGCCCCGCCGCAGCAAGCCAGCGGGGCGTCGTTGTATCAGGTCCCCGTCTACGCAGGACCCCCGCCAGAGCGATCCGACGGGAATCCTCACCTGTCACATGCCCCTATGACGGGGGTTACGGCTGTGTGGGCCTGCTCAGGTGGAAGACCTCGCGGGCAGCAGGTCACGGCAACCGGCCGCAGTAGCCGGGAACGCCTCAGTGCCGATCACCGCCCCCACCAGAGAGAGCACAACAGCCACATGAGCGTCCCGATGCGTGTCCACTCCAAGGACCACCTCCCCCGTCGGCCGGCGCCGACGAGCACGCGGGGCAGGGGACGTACCGGTCATGCCCGTCGCCATCAGATGCAGTTGCAATAGGCGACTCAGTTGGCGCACGGGGATCCTTAGCGCAGGCTCGCCAATTAGTCAATCCAGATAATTAGTTCGAAACCCATCATGCGCGAGTTCGACACCTCCGCACGGGGACGCCGACCGGTAACTTGTTTTTGCTAACCACCCAATTAGAGCGTGAGCCCGCCGCCTCTCAATGGGAACAAAAGTACGCCTCTTCACTCGAAGCGGGTATCTACCGGATAAGCATGCCGCTCCTCAGCTTCCTGATGCCAGCATGCTTCTTGTTCCTAACGTGCCGATGCGGGACGTCTGTTGGCCGATGGGTCGACGTACGGCCGCGACTCCCGAAGGGCCTCAGCCATGCCTTCATCCCCGGAATCCGACCGTCCTTTCGACGAATCCGCCGAGGAGACCCGACGCAAGGAGCGGAAGCTGGCCGAAGCTGAGGTCAAGTTGGCGCGCCGACAGCGGATTGTGAACCGGCTGCGGATTCTGCAAATGATCTTCTCGCTGGTCGAACTCGCGACAGGCAACCCGGCTTACCGGTGGGCGGCCAGATGTGCCCAGTGGGCCATGGAACGTTTCCGGGACTCCGAGTGATGTGGGGTAGAGCATGAGCGAAGGCAATGTCGACGGCCCATTTCCGATGCCGGTTTCCCGGGAGGATCAAGAAGCATGGATCAACGCCGTGCTAGCGACCGAGGGGGTGAATCTGCCCCGTGGCGCACTGGAGAACATCGCGCCCTTCATCGTTGATCCCAAAGACATGCTGAGTGAGCCCGACGCCCATGGTGTGCGCACGCTCAGGGCGAGCGCGGTCCGGCGCATCCACACAGACGCCGGTGACCTCGTCATCGCCGTCGCCCGGATGCACGGCGTCGGCGGTGTGCAGTGGGGACACAACGAACGGATCAGCTCGATCTGGCGCTCCGTCGCGGATCCGACGGTCGGCCGGGAAACCGAAAGGACCTTGGCCTCGGTCCGGCCTTGGATGGGCGTCGACGACGATGGACGCACCAAGTGTTTCGCCGCGCTGGAAAGCGTCGTGGCCAACCGGCGCACGTTGATCACGAACATTGAGGACGCGGCGGACGAATTGAAGAAGCGAGACCGGGTCCGCCCTTATGACCTTGAGGAGGACCTCGTCCTCAACGGGCAACAGGAACCTGGGATGTATGTTCCTCAGCAGGTGAGGATCGAGGAGAACCCGGAGAGGGGATCTGACAGCAGCCCTCTTTATCCGTCCGCCTATTGGGGGTGGATGGCAGTCCGAGGCAATAATCGTACGCAGAAGCGACAATCGATTTTTCGTTTGACATCCAGCGAAGTGCTAGCCGGCGTCCCAGTAAAGAAACTGCAGCGGGAGGGGGACGAGGTCATCTGCGACCCCCGTGACTGGCTCCCTGAATTCTCCGCCATGCTCAACAGGGAGTTCGCGGAGACGGGCGACGGCGAACTGGATCCGACAAGCGGTTCACGGGCGCAACGCGCCGCAGCCGTCGCCGTAGTGGACTCGCATCTGGTGATCGGCACCCCCACTCCGCAGCGGCTCTACCGCATCGTGCAGATGAACAACCGGCGCGATCACGTACACCCGCCGCTGGAGTTCGACGCCCTCGACCGCTCGCGCGCGCTAGGGCGGAGCGTTCTCGGGATGTATGTAGCGCAACGGGTTATGGATGAGAAAACGGCAGAGGTCCTTTCCGGGCTGGCACCGATCCGTGAACTCCCGGGCACGTCGGCGAACATGACGGTCTCCGAGTTGCGAGACCTGCGCTCCATGAGGTTGCTGCAGGAACTGTTTCCGGTGGATCCGCGCAAGCGTCATCTACTGCGGCGCGTGCTCAGCGAGAACCCACCATCCCAGCTCAAGTCCGGGGAAATCAACCAACGGGCGCGCACATGGTCCGCGCTTACCTCCGAAAGCTACCCGGCACCATGGAACCCACGCGTGGGCGAGGTCTTCTCAACCCGGGCCCGGGAGGGAATCGTCCTCTCTGGGCGCAGGCTGCCTGATCTGCTCGCCACCGCGGACACCGATGACGACGCCTTCGATGAACTGGTGTCCTATCGGGCGGCGCACTGGCTGGCCTTCTTCGGCATCATCGAGGCCGACCGAGGTTCACTCGATGGCCAGGAGGCGATCGGCGACGCAGGGGAACGGATTCGCCGATCTCGCAGGACCGTCATGAACTGCCTGCAGGCCCTGAGGTATGAGAAGAGCCGGATGATGGCAGTCGGCGTACTGAAGTCGCTGGCCGCAGCCATGGACGACGGAGACCGGCCTCCCTGGCGCGTCAGCAGCTCCGGCAAGGAGATGGTGGGGCGGGAGATGACACCGCTCTGGTTCGACAGCGAATTCCCCAAGAACACCGGTACCCGGCCCCGCAAGACCGCGAATTCTGCACCGCCATTGATCACGACGGTGACGGTGCCCGGCCCCCTCACTTCGCCTGAACTGCCCGGGCTCTCGCTCATGACACCAACGTCCTCACCCGTGACATCAGCCCCTGTACAACCCGCGCCGCAGCCAGCCCCTGCAGTCTCAGCCCAGTCCGAAGCGCCCGCTACCGATGAAACCGACGGAGCTGATAGCTCCGCACCCTCCCCCGAGGAATCCCTCAACCTTGAGACTCTAGTGACCCGTGTCGAAGAACGGATCCGTGGCCTGCACGCGGCCTCCGCCGAAATCGGCGAACTTCTCGGCCACCTCGCGGATCAGAGCCGGGCGGCGTCTGTCACCCAGCCCATCGGCCGGCAGCAAGCCGATAGGGCTGTGCGCCTCCTGAACCAGACGCTATCCAAGCTGCGCAGACTGCCGGAACTCATGGAGGAGATGACGGAACCCGTCTGACGCAGTTCTTCCGACAGGGCCGACGCACTGGATGCCCATCGCCTGCCAGCTGGCCGCGGACCAGAGCCGCGTTTCCTGCTGGCGCCGTCTGCGCAGGACCCCCGCCGGAGCAAGCCAACGGGGGTCTTCGCATATCACAGCCCTATGAGCTAGCTCCCGACTGGTATCTGTCCGACCAGATGGACGCCCCTATAACGCGGGGATGTGGGAAACCGGTCTGACCAGGTTGAAGACCTCGCGAGCTGCATATCGCTTGAGGCATCGGATGATCTCACGTCGGGTCTTGCCCTCCTGGGTGCGGCGTTCGTAGTACGCCTGGGTGCGCGGGTCGTGACGCAGCCGGGTGAAGACGATGCGGTGCAGGGCGGCGTTGGCCTGCCGGTCGCCGCCGTAGTTGAGCCGACGCGTGCGCCGTCGGCCGGAGGAGTACTCGATGGGGCTGACTCCGCAAAGGGCAGCAAAGGACGCCTCGGTGTTCAGCCGCTCGGGGTTATCCCCCATGGTGATCAGGAGAGTGACGGCGCTGTCCGGACCGATACCCACCGGTACGAGCAGCTGTGGGGCGTGACGTTCGACGAGTTGGGTCAGGTGTTGGTTCAGCACATTGATCTGCGCGGTGAGCTGTTCGATACGCTCGGCGAGCATGCGCAACGTCATGTGGGTGGCCTGGGCCACCGCGTCCTCGTCTCCCCCACCGCCGGGTAGGCCGAGGCGTGCGCAGGTGCGAAACAGCTCGCGGTTGCCCAGGCTGGACAGCTGTTCCCGCAGGGCGGGGTCGGCGATGACCAGGACGGCTTTGAGCTGGTTGATCGACTGGGTGCGGGCCTTGACCGCGGAGTCCTTGGCGAGCTTGTAGATCCAGGCGCTGTGCACCGGACCGTCGCCGGACTTGGCCCGGGCCCGGGCGCGCCCGCTCAGCACGGCTCGCGCTGCGGCCTGCGCATCGAGCGGGTCCGACTTGCCGAGCAGCCGGCGGGCCGTGCGGTCGGGCCGGTTCACTTCGAACACCTGGATCTGCTGGGTCAGCAGGTAGCGGGACAGGCCCGCGCCGAAGGTGCCGGTGCCCTCCACGCCGGCCCGGCGCACCGTCCCCTGCTTGCGGGCCCACACGAGCAGCCGACGGTAGCCAACCGCCGTCGCCGGAAAGGATTCTGTGCCCAGGGCCTTCCCCAGTGGGGAGACCACGGCGGCGACGTGAACCTCGCCGTGCGTGTCCACACCCAGGACGACCTCGCGCCGAACGGGAGGATCCGTGCTGGAGGACGTGCTGCATTGTCGGGTCGTCATGGTGCTTTGCCTCCCGCGTGGTGACGTGCTGGTTGGATGGCATCGGCCTGCTCGGGCGGTCTGAACCGTGATGACGCCTGAAAATCGGCAAGGCCCCTATAGGGACACGCCCTGTGGCTCGGTACCGGCAGTCGCCATCCCGCGACGACGGTCGACACGTCCGTGACTGGACACTTCGGTCATAGATCTCATGAGTCAGACCCCCGTCCGGGACGGCACTGCGCAACCGTCCCACTGGCCCCGGCACAACGGCATGATCCGATCACTGCCGCACGGCTTCGTTCGAACCGGCGCTCAACCCGGCCTGGACGGTCTGACAATGAGTTGGCTCTCCGTCCACTCATGACCGGCATTGACGGACAGCCATGCGGCCCGCCTTACCGGCTGCCCATGGTCGACCATCGCACGGCCTCGAACTCTCTCTTGGTAAACGGGACTGTCCACAAGTCCTGTAGTTGCTGCGCGAGACCTTCCGCGGCCACTTCTCCACCAAGACCCGCGCCTACTCCACCACCCTCGGCGCCCTCCGGGCCGCCCGCGCCACCTGGCACCGCCGCCACACCCCTACCCCCTCACCCACTACCCTCGTCCTCGCCCACTGGGCCTACGACGGCACCGGACTCACCCCCGACCTCGAACGCCTCGCCGCACGCATCAGCGGCAGCCCAACGCGCGAACCGGCGGTGACCACTCGTGCGTGACGACGAACTCCTCACCGTCCCCGAAGCGATGGCCCGCCTCAAGATCGGCCGCTCCGCCCTCTACGACCTCCTGCGCACCCGTCGACTGGCCTCGCTGACCATCGGCCGCGCGCGCCGCATCCCCACCCACGCCCTCGCTGACTACGTTCAGCGTCACCTTGAGGAGGCCACCCGATGACCGCGCCCAAGCGCAAGAAGACCCGCGCCAACGGCGACGGCACCGTCTACCAGCGCAAGGACGGCCGCTGGGAAGCCGCCGGATACGTCCTCGCCCCCCGCAACACCCGCAAGCGCATCTGCGTCTACGGCAGCACACGCAATGAACCGTTCCGGGTTCGGTAGGGACTCGATCGTTTGAGAGGATCGAGTTATGGCACGTCCTTCCCAGTACCCGCTTGAGCTGCGCCGTCGTGCG